>NZ_JAZDUF010000002.1:0-913497 GCF_036350415.1 Gordonia sesuvii | reverse complement strand
GAAGGCAGCGTAACCATGCACAGAAGATCATCGGTAAGCCGTGTGCGGGAAAACCGCATGCACGGATTGAAAGGGGGATGGGGAAACGGACTCGCGTTGCGAGCACCGCGCCCCTGACTACCAATGCGTCGATCCGCTCTTGCGGATCGGTCGCGATGCCGGCGGGTGGCTCCAATGTCTGCGTCATGGTGGTGCTCCTCGGGTCGACGTGACGTTCGTGTGATCCACAGCACACTCGGCGACCGATGGCGGTGGCAAGGGTTGCATCGGGTTGCGAAGGCCGACCGCAACCCCCTGCAACCCCGGGTCCGTCTTTGCCACCGACTGTGACCGGGAGCACAATCGAGGCTGTGACGGTCTCTGAAGTCCAGCCCGGACCCGAACCCGCAATCCCCGCGGGCGACGACCCGCGTCACTACGCGCATCTGCTGAGCACGGTGTACGACGCCGCGATGGCGGGGGAGAAGATGCCCGCTCGGCCCCGGACGGTCATCGGCGAATCCTGGGACCGGGTTCTGGACGCCGGGGTCGACCCGGACACCGGAGGTGCCGACGGCGGCCTCGACGCCGCTGATCTCGAGTCCCGTCGTCTCGACTCCGGTCTGTCGGTAGTGCTCGAGGACCTCACCCGGGGTCTCGATTCCGTGATCGCCGACGGCGACAACATCCTCGTCGTCGCCGATTCCGCCGGTCATGTGCTCTGGCGCAGCGGCGCACCGCGGGTGATGCATCATGCCGATCGGCTCGGGTTCGTCGAGGGTGCGAACTGGGGCGAGAACTCCGTCGGCACCAATGCCATCGGCACGGCCCTGATATCCGGGCACGCCGTCCAGGTGTTCTCCGCCGAACACTTCGTGCGCACCCATCACGCGTGGACCTGCGCCGGTGCCCCGGTCCGCGACCCGCGGACCGGGACAGTCCTCGGTGTCGTCGACGTCAGCGGCCCGGCGGCGACGATCCATCCGACGACAGTGGCCCTGGTCGACGTGGTCGCGAAACTGGCCGAGGCACGGCTGCGCGATCACCATCGCCGTTGTCTGGATCAGCTCCGATCGGTGGCCGCGCCGATGCTGGCGCGCCTCGACGGGCCGGCACTGGCCGTCGACACCGACGGCTGGGTCGTCGCGGTCGATGCCGTGGCCCCGCGTCCGCGCCTGGTAATGCCCCGCCATCCCGGTCCGGGCCGGGTGTGGCTGCACGGCCTGGGGGAGTGCGATCTCGATCCGTTGCCCGGTGGCTGGCTGGTGCGGGTGGCCGAGGATGACACCTCACCGTCGGGAACGATGCTCGACCTCGACTGGCGCGATCCGCGGGCACCCTCGCTCACCGTCAGCGGAGCCACCGGTAGCTGGACCATGAGGCCGTCCCCGCGTCACGCCGAGATCCTTGCGCTGCTCGTCGAGCACCCGGCCGGGCGGAGTGCGGCGCAGATGTCGCGGCAGCTCTTCGGGGTCGACGACCGAACGATCACGGTGCGGGCCGAGATGTCGCGTCTCCGAAAGCATCTCGGCGGGCTGCTGGCGGCCAACCCGTACCGCTTCGCCGACGGGGTCACCGCCCGGGTGGACCGGGACCAGGGTTCCGTCGCCCGCTGACGCCTGGTCGTCACAGCGGCAGGCCCTCGCGGCGGGCGTAGGCGGCGCGGCAGCCGTCTGCACAGAATCCCAGTCGCACGCCGTCGTGGTCGAGTGTGATCGTTCCCCGTCCATCGGGAACGATCATCCCGCAGATCGGATCCACCAACCGGCCGGCCGGAGCGGGTGCCGCGGTGCCCTTCTCCTGCGCCGACCGGAAATCCTCGGTGAGAAACGACAGGACGTCATCCGCTGTCGATGGCCGGCCGTCCAACCCGATCTGACCGTCGGGCACCCCGTCCACACGTATCCACAGACCTCCCCGCGGTCGATCCCATCCGCGAGCCTCGTCGAGTCGTCGCACCGCGGTGCGCAGCAGCCCCATGAAGGTGTCGCCGCCTTCATCACGCCACGCGGCCGGCACGGTGAGGGTGATGATGACCGGCGGAGCACCGTCGGCCGAAGGCGTGCCGAATCCCGTGCGCCAGCCGTGTAGTTCGCGGAATGCGATGTGCGTGGCCTGTCGCGCCCGGTCGATCGTGTCGGTGGTGTGAGCGTCGGGTGCGAGGAACAGATCGAGGATCGCATCGCCCAGAATCGCGCGATCCTCGTTGTCGAACCTCCCTGCCGGGTGGGCGATCTCGATCAGCAACATGAGGACTCCTGGCTCGGTCGCGGACGGTCGTCGTCACCACCAGCGTCCGTCAGAGTCCCGAGGCCGTGCAATTACCTCCGAGGTCAAGACCTGAGGTCGGACAGTTGTCGGAGAACCGTGCGAGTCGCGGTGTCCGCGGGGACGAAGGTCTCGATCGCGATCTCGTCGACGGCGACGTCGCGGGGAGAGCCGAATACCGTCACCGCGTACAGCAGGGAGAGGCGGCCGAAATCGGTGTCCAGCACCATCGGGGTCGCCAGTTCGGTGCCCGGGGCCATTCCGGGGTCGTCGTTGCAGTCGGGATCGTCATCCCCGGCGGGGCCCGAGTAGCCGTCGAGCTCCGCGAGCAGATCGGCCAGATACGGGTCGGCGGTGCGCTCGTACTGACGTCGAACCCGTCGCAGCGTGATCGCCCGCCACTGAGCATGGTTTCGCAGCTGCGGTGCCAGCCCGTCGGGATGCAGGGTCACGCGCAGCATGTTCGGCTGAGGCTCACGCAGGTGCGCGGGCACACCGGACAGGAACGTCGCCATCGCGCCGTTGGCGGCCAGCAGTTCCCATCGTGAGTTCACCGCCACCGCCGGGTACGGCTCGTGTCCGGCGAGGAATGCGTCGATCGCCATGCGAATATCACCGAGGTCGTCGACGGTGTGCTCGGTGTGGACGGGCGCGAGCCCGGCGGCCAGGAACAATCGGTTCCGCTCGCGTAGCGGAACGTCCAGCTCATCGCACAAGCGCTCGATCATGCCGCGGCTCGGCCGGGAGCGGCCGGTCTCGATGAAGCTCAGGTGCCTCGTCGAGACTCCGGTGGCGATCGAGATCTCCAACTGGGAACGGCGGCGTCGCTCTCTCCAGTGACGCACCAGGTCGCCGACGGGCTCGTGCGCGGTCATGCTGCTCACCGTAGGCGCGACCCACGCGTCCATCACCGATCCGGAGGATCGGGCCGCTACATTCGCTGTGTGGCATCCCTCGTCGACAGGTATCTCAGTCACATCACCACGGCCTGTACCGCGGATCGTTCCGGTGCGGTCGCCGACTACATCCCCGAACTCGCCCAGGTGGATCCCGAGGGCTACGGGTTGTCGTTGTGCATGCACGACGGGCAGATCTACTCCCGAGGCGACAGCACCGTCGAGTTCACCATCCAATCGATCTCCAAGCCGCTCAGCTACGCGATGGCGCTCAACCGGCTCGGCTACGTGCGGGTCGACGAGAAGATCGGAGTCGAGCCGTCAGGAGAGGCGTTCAACGAGATCAGCGTCGACGACCGCATGCGGCCGAAGAACCCGATGATCAACGCCGGCGCCATCCAGACCGTGTCGTTGCTGCTGCCACCCGTTCGTGACGTGTCGGCGCAGACCGTCGGCCACGTCTTCGACGAACTGGTGACGTTCTACTCGGCATGTGCGGGGCGGAGGCTGGCGCTCGATTCCGCGGTCTACGGGTCGGAGGCGAGCACCGGATCACGCAACCGCGCGATCGCCTACATGCTCGACAGCTTTGGCGTCATGGACACCGACCCGGAGGCGGCGCTCGACCTCTATTACCGCCAGTGCTCCCTGCGGGTCACCACCGACGACCTCGCCGTGATCGGCGCGACGCTGGCCAACGGCGGGGCCAACCCGCGCACCGGACGCCAGGTCATCGCCCAGGAGGTCGCGCAGCGGGTGCTGTCGGTGATGACGACATGCGGGATGTACGACGGCGCCGGCGACTGGGTGACGTCGGTCGGCCTGCCGGCGAAAAGCGGTGTGGGAGGCGGCATCCTCGCGACCCTTCCGGGTCAGCTGGGCATCGGGATCTACTCACCGCGGCTGGATCGGCATGGCAACAGCGTGCGGGGGATCGACACGTGTCGTCACCTCTCGACCGACCTCGGGCTGCACATGTTCAATCTGAACCGGGAGAGCCGGGTCACGATCAGGTCGATCTACGACATCGGCGCGTTCGAGGTCGGCGAGGAATGGTCCGGTCGGGAACGCGGTTACCTGTCGACCTGTCGCGATCAGGTCAAGGTCTACGAACTTCAGGGCGATCTCACGTTCTCGGGAGCGGAGTCCGCACTGCGCCGGATCGAGGCCGACATGGACGACTATGTGGTGGCGATCGTCGACCTCTCGCGGATCGACGTCATCGACCCGGTGGCCCGGACGATGATGCTCAGCGTCAAGCACACGCTGGACGAGCGCGGGCAGTTGGCGATGGTGGTCGACCCCGACGGAGTGCTGCGTGCGAGCGTCGAGCGGCACCGCGAGGATCAGGTCGTGCCGGATCTGGTCGCACCGGAGACACTGCGTGGCTTCGACCCGACACTGCCGCACGTCCACTCCTCGATGGCCGATGCGGTCATCGACGCCGAAGCGTTTCAACTCGAGCGGCGTGCCGGGTAGAGCCAGAAGTCCGGCCCGTTACGCTGACCCACGTGCGTCTGGTTATCGCTGAGTGCCAAGTGGATTACGTCGGTCGGCTCACCGCCCACCTGCCGATGGCGAAGCGGTTGTTGCTGATCAAGTCGGACGGTTCGGTGAGTGTCCACGCCGACGACCGTGCCTACAAGCCGTTGAATTGGATGAGCCCCCCGTGCTCACTGACCGAGTCGGCGGTACCCGACGGCGTGGACGCCGAGGCGTACTGGGTGGTCACCAACAAGGCGGGTGAGGAGTTGCGGATCACCATCGCCGCGATCGAGCACGACTCGGCCCACGACCTCGGCATCGACCCCGGACTGGTGAAGGACGGCGTCGAGGCCCACCTGCAGGAGCTGCTCGCCGAGCACGTGGAGACACTCGGGACGGGCCACACGCTGGTCCGCCGTGAGTACATGACGGCGATCGGGCCGGTGGATCTGCTGTGTCGGGACGCCGACGGCGCGACCGTGGCGGTCGAGATCAAACGTCGGGGCGAGATCGACGGGGTCGAACAGCTGACGCGTTACCTGGACCTGCTCAATCGCGATCCGATCCTGGCTCCGGTGAGCGGTGTCTTCGCCGCGCAGCAGATCAAGCCGCAGGCCCGGACGCTGGCCGAAGACCGCGGAATCCGGTGCCTGGTCCTGGACTACGACGCGCTACGCGGCGCGGAGAGCACGGAGTTCCGCTTGTTCTGACCGTCGGTCCGGCACAGGGGCTCGGTCCGCGCGGGGCCGGTTCGGGCAGCGGGTCAGTTCCCGGCGCCTCGTCCGCCGGTCGAACCCGCCGACGCCGACGCTGTTCCGTTCGGGCCGGATCGCTTGACCTGCGACTGTGTCGACAATGCTCGATTGAGCAGTTCGGCGTCGTCGTTCTCGGTCAGTTCGGCGAGATCCGCGTGACGTTCAGACAACTGCGCCGGGAGCTTGGCGACCTCGTCCCGAACCCGGTCGAGCTGTTCCACGACCTGCTTACGTGCCTGATCCGCCTTGCTCGCCAACTCGCGCGAACGGGCCAGACGCTCGGTGGCGATCTCCTGCGCCGTGTCCTTCATGCGCTGCGCCTCGCTGCGCGCTCGCTCACGCTGTGCGGCCAGCTCTGCGTCGTGACGCTCCCGTTCGGCCTGCCGAGCCCGCGTGCTCTGCAGTTCCAGCTCGGCGGCCTCGCCCTTGGCCTTCGTGACGATTCGGCGTGCCTCGTCGTGGGCGGCCGTCATCGTCTCCTTGTGCTCGGCCTCCATGGCCGCCTTGCGTTCGGCGATGAGCGCCGCCGCTTCTTCAGCCTCCTCCGCCGACCTCGCGGCCAGCTCGTCGGCGTTCTCGCGGATCTGGCGCGCCCGCTCCTGGGCCTCGGCGATCGCCTTCTTGGCGTCGGTGTCGGCGTTCTCGCGGATGCGGGTGGCATCTGCCTCCGCGTCGTCCCGAAGTGTGGTCGCCTCCTGCCGGGCGATCGACGTCACCTCGGCGGCCTCGGCGGCCGCGTCGGCGCGGATCTCGGAGGCCTCGTCGGACGCCAGTTGCAGCATGCGGCCGAGGCGCTCGCTCATCCCCTGCGCAGTGGTCGGCGGTACCGAGAGTTTGTCGACCTCGCGGCGCAACTCCTCGATCTCGTCGCGCGCCTCCTCGAGGTGCGCGGCCAGTTCGTGCGCATTGGCTGTCGCGGCGTCGCGGTCGGCGGCGAGGACCCGCAATTCGGCATCCACCCGCTGCAGGTGTTCGGCCACCTGTTCGCGATCGAACCCGCGCATGACGATGGCGAACGGGAGATTACGCGGTGCCGGAGCTGACATGCGGCACAGTCTATCTCAGGGGTGCACCTCAGTGACCTGTGGAATCGGCCGCCGGCTCGACCAGTTCCAGCAGCACACCGCCGGCATCCTTGGGGTGGACGAAGTTGATCCGCGAATCGGCAGTGCCGCGACGTGGCTGCGGATAGAGCACGCGGACCCCGGCTGCGGTGAGGCGTTCGGTCACCGCGTCCACATCGGTCACCCGCACCGCAAGCTGCTGCAGTCCCGGGCCGTTGCGATCGAGGAACTTCGCGATCGTCGATTCGTCGTTGAGCGGGGCGAGCAGCTGGATGACCGCGCCGCCGGCGGTCTGCGGTCCGACCATCGCCTCGACGACACCCTGTTCCTCGTTGGTCTCCTGATGGAGGGTCTCGAACCCGAGGTGATCGAGGTACCACTTCTTCGCGGCGTCGAGGTCGGGTACGGCGATGCCGACGTGGTCGATGGCGACGACGAGATCCGAGATCACCGCGGTCGTCGAGGTGGCAGGGTCTGCTGCTGAGGTACTCATGCTCTAACGGTAGCGTTGAGGTCAGATGCTCACAGAGCGGGCGCTCGGTCTGCCGGCTCAGCCGATGTTGGAGGTCCCCCATGTCCACGTCCACCGAACAGTCGTCGACGGTCATCGTCGCAGGCGCGCGGACCCCGTTCGGCCGCCTGCAGGGTTCGCTCAAGGATTTCAGTGCCGTCGACCTGGGTGCGATCGCCATCGAGGGGGCGCTGGAGCGTTCGGGGGTGCCGGCATCGGCCGTCGAGTACGTGATCATGGGGCAGGTGCTGACCGCGGGGGCCGGTCAGATGCCGGCGCGGCAGACCGCGGTCAAGGCGGGTATCGGCTGGGATGTCCCCGCCCTGACGATCAACAAGATGTGCCTGTCCGGCATCGACTCGATCGCGTTGGCAGATCAGCTGATCCGGGCCGGTGAATTCGACTGTGTCGTCGCCGGCGGCCAGGAGTCGATGACGCAGGCACCGCATCTGCTGCCGGGCAGCCGCAGCGGGTTCAAGTACGGCAACACCGAGCTCGTCGACCACATGGCCTACGACGGACTGTGGGACGTCTTCACCGATCAGCCGATGGGTGCGCTCACCGAACAAGGCAATGACGTCGTCGAGGGCCAAGAAGCCGAGGCGACCCGCGGCTTCACCCGCGCCGAGCAGGACGAGTTCGCGGCCCGCAGCCACCAGCGCGCGGCCATCGCATGGAAGAACGGGGTGTTCGCCGACGAGGTGGTGCCGGTGAGCATCCCGCAGCGCAAGGGCGACCCCGTCTCGTTCACCGAGGACGAGGGTGTGCGCGCGGACACCACCGCCGACTCGCTCGCCGGCCTGCGCCCCGCGTTCCGCAAGGACGGTTCGATCACCGCGGGCAACGCGTCGCAGATCTCCGATGGCGCGGCCGCGGTGATCGTGATGAGCAAGTCCAAGGCAGAGGAGCTCGGCGTGACGTGGCTGGCCGAGATCGGCCCGCACGGCGTCGTCGCAGGCCCGGACTCGACGCTGCAGGCCCAGCCCGCGAACGCCATCGAGAAGGCCTGCGCCCGGGCGGGTATCGCACCGTCGGATCTCGACCTGATCGAGATCAACGAGGCGTTCGCCGCCGTCGGGCTGGCCTCCGCCAAGCAGCTCGGCATCGACCCGGAGATCGTGAACGTCAACGGCGGCGCGATCGCCGTCGGGCATCCGATCGGGACATCGGGCGCGCGGATCACCCTGCACCTGGCGCTGGAGTTGCAGCGCAGGGGCGGCGGCGTCGGCGCGGCCGCGCTCTGCGGCGCCGGTGGCCAGGGCGACGCACTGATCATCCGAGTGCCCAAGAGCTGATCTCCCGTCCATCCGGCGGGGAGATCTTTACTACACCTCGTCGTAGATGGCCAACGCCATCGGGCACAATGTGGGTCATGAAGCAGATTCTCGACCTGTCCACACCTGCAAAGCGTTTCCGTCTCGTCGCCATCTGGGAGGCGGTCACGTGGGCGGCGCTGATCGTCGCGATGATCATCAAGCGGGTGTTCGACAACGACGAGGCGATCGCGATCCCGGGCATGGTGCACGGCGTGGCAGGTTTCATGTTGTTCGTCGTGGTCGCGCTGATCACAGCTCGCGCACTGAAGTGGAGCATCGGGGTGACGGCGCTTGCTCTGGCGTCGAGCATCCCGCCGTTCGGCACCCTGGTCTTCGAATGGTGGGCCCGCCGCAACGGTCACCTCGCCGAACTCTCCGACGACGCGGCACCGCGTCTCGCGGCCTGACGGCGAGCGCGCCGTGATCGTCGCGTTCAGCCTCACGCCGTCCGGTGGCGACGCAGTCGACGCCGACGGCGGCATGAGCGCCGCGGTGGCCGCGGCGGTGCAGGTGGTACGCGACTCGGGCCTCCCGCATCAGACCACTGCGATGTTCACCTACCTCGAGGGCGACTGGGACGACGTGATGGCTGTGGTCAAACGCGCGACCGACGCCGTCGCGGCCAACGCTCCGCGTGTCGGGCTGGTTCTCAAGGCCGACATCCGGCCGGGGCACACCGACGAGCTCACCGGCAAGGTCGACCGCGTCGATCGACTCCTCGGCTGACACCATGGCGGCATGACGCCCTCTGCCGCCACCATCGCGACCGCAGACCGACGGGCCCGCGGCGCGGTGGTCTCGGTCTTCGCGCTGAACGGGTTCCTGGCCGCGATGTGGGTCGCGCACATCCCCGTCATCGTCGATCGGACCGGCGTCTCCGAGGATCAGCTCGGCGCATTGCTGCTGTTGCTCGGCGGCTGCGCCTTCGTCGGCATGCAACTCTGCGGACCGATCATCGACCGCTGGGGGTCGAAGCCGACCACGGTGGTCGCGGCGGTGCTGCTCTCGTCGGTCATCCTCGGGCCGGTTCTCGCCGACGACCTGATCACCCTGGCTGCCGCGCTGGCCGCGTTCGGGTTCGCCAACGGCGCCCTCGATGTCTCGATGAATGCGCAGGCTGTGGCCGTCGAACGGCGGTACCGCCGGCCGATCATGTCGTCGTTCCACGGGTTCTTCTCGGTGGGCAGCCTGATCGGGTCCGGGGTGGTGGCGGTGACCCTGTGGCTCGACGCGGGGGTGGTCCCGACGGTTGCCGTCGCCGCGGTGGTGGGTCTCGTCGTGGCCGGTGCGGTGTCGCGATATCTGCTCGTCACGGTTGTCGAGGATCCGGCGGCGACGTCGCTGCCGGGCGTGGAGACCGGCCGCTGGTGGCACGGCATCGATCGTCGCCGCCTCATCGTGCTCGCCGCCGTGGCATTCGCGCTGATGCTCGCCGAGGGCACCGCATACGACTGGAGTGCCCTGCACGTCGTCGAGACGTTCGGCACGGCGGAGTCGATCGGCGCAGTCGCGTTCGGTGCCTTCAGTGCGGCGATGACGGTGGCTCGTTTCGTAATCGATCCGATCGCTGCGGCGGTCGGGCCGATGGTGGTCGTGCGGGTTGGGGCGCTGATCGGTCTGGCCGGGATGTCGCTCGCCGTGGTCGCGCCGTCGGCGGGATGGGCGATCGTCGGCTGGACCGTGTTCGGTGTCGGGCTCGCCGGACTCATCCCGCAGATCTTCACCGCCGCCGGCAATCTGACCGAGAACTCGAGCGGTCGTGCGATCTCGCTGGTGGTGGGGTGCGGATATCTCGGCATGTTGGCCGGTCCGGCCGTCGTCGGCTTCATCAGCAGCCGCACCAGTCTGAGCATCGGCCTGCTCGCCGCGGTCGTCGCGCTGGTGTTCGCCGCGCTCGCTGCCGGGGTGGTGCGCGCACCCGTCGAGCGGCAGGGCTCCGCGACCGCACGGCATGACACACTGGAGGGGTGAGCAGACCAACGAATCGGCAGCAGGCGGCGGGTGCCGCTCGGCAACAGGCTGCCGCAGCGGTAGCCATGTCGGGAGCGGTCGATCTGACCGCGCTCAAGGAACGCGCGGACGCCCAGCGGCAGCAGGCGCAACGGCCTGCGCAGGCGACCCGTACGGCGCCGCCCGCGGACGGCGCGGCGCCCCCGTCGGGAGACGGCGGTGCCGTCATCGACGTCACCGAGGCGACCTTCGAGACCGAGGTGCTCGCGCGATCGCAGCAGCAACTCGTGTTGGTCGACCTGTGGGCCGAGTGGTGTGAGCCGTGCAAGCAGTTGTCGCCCGTGCTCGAGCGGCTGGCCGGTCAGGCGCAGGGCTCGTGGGTGCTCGCGAAGATCGACGTGGACGCCAACCCTCGGATCGCCCAGGCGTTTCGGGCGCAGTCCATTCCGATGGTGGTGGCCATCGCGCAGGGCCAGCCGGTGGCCGCCTTCAACGGTGTGCGGTCGGAGGCGGAGATCTCGCAGTGGGTGGGGGAGATCCTGTCCCAGCTCGGCGACGTGCTCCCGGGAGCTGAGCCTGCCGATGCCGAACCGGAACAGGACGACCCGCGGATGGTCGCGGCCGAGGACAAACTCAACGGCGGCGACTTCGAAGGTGCGCTCGCCGATTATCGCGCGATCGCCGAGGCCGAGCCGAACAACGTGGAGGCCGCGTCGGCGGCGCGCAACCTCGAGTTCGTGCTGCGCGCCCAGGCTCACGATCCGGCCATCGTCGACACCGCCGCCCCTGCCGACGTCGACGCACAACTGGCCGCCGCCGACGTCTTGCTGCTGTCGCAGCAACCCGAGGCGGCCTTCGACCGCATCATCGGAGTCGTGAAGGTCACCGCCGGCGACGACCGGACGCGCGCCCGCACCAGGCTGCTCGAGTTGTTCGAACTCTTCGACCCGGCCGAGCCGTTTGTCGTCGCGGCGCGCCGCAAGTTGGCCACCGCTTTGTACTGACCCCCTCGTCGTCGTCGAACGTCGACTGGGCGCCACTTTCCGTCGACTGGGTGCCGTTTCCCGTCGACTGGGCGCTATTTCGCGTTGACTGGGCACTGTTTCGCGTTGACTGGGTATCCCGAGCTGAGGGGGTTTGGTTGCGCGGCCCTTCGTGACGGGCCTCCGCAGGCTCCGGCCCTCCTCAGGGACCGGGGGTGGGGCGGCCGTCCTCAGGGGCCGGGGGTGGTCTCCGGCGCGAGGAAGATCGCGGAGTTGGGTGGCAGCGTGACCCGCGCCGAGGTCTCCCGACCGTGCCATCCCGGCCCGTCGGCGACGACGCTGCCGAGATTGCCTATGCCGCTGCCGCTGTAGGCCGTCGAGTCCGTGTTGAGGACCTCTGTCCAGGTGCCGCCCTTCGGGAGGCCCACGCGGTAGTCGGCGCGCTCGCTACCCGAGAAGTTGAACAGGCAGGCCATCATCGATCCGTCGCGTCCGAATCGCAGGAAACTGATGACGTTGTTCGCGGTGTCGTTGGCGTCGATCCACTCGTAGCCGTCGGGGGTGGCGTCCTGACTGTAGAGCGCCGGGCTCGCGCGGTAGACGCGGTTGAGATCAGTGATGAGTGCCGAGATGCCCGAGTGCAGTTCACCTTCCCACCCCTCGGTCTGGAACCAGTCGAGGCTGCGGTTGTCGGCCCATTCGCCGGTCTGTCCGAATTCCTGGCCCATGAACAGCAGCTGCTTACCGGGATGCGCCCACATGTATGCCAACAGCACCCGGACTCCGCCGGCCTTGGCGAACGAGTCGCCCGGCATACGACTCCACAGCGTTCCCTTGCCGTGTACCACCTCGTCGTGGGAGATCGGTAGGACGAAGTTCTCGCTCCACGCGTACATGAGCGAGAACGTGATCTCGTGGTGATGGAAGCTGCGGTGCACCTGATCACGCCCCAGGTATCCGAGCGTGTCGTGCATCCACCCCATGTTCCATTTGAAAGTGAACCCGAGACCGCCGAGGTTGGTCATCTGGGTGACCCCGGGCCATGCGGTGGACTCCTCCGCGACGGTGATCACACCTGGGAAGTGTTTGTGTACAGTGGCATTGGTTTCCTGCAGGAACTGCACGGCCTCCAGGTTCTCCCGGCCGCCGTAGATGTTCGGGCGCCACTGTCCTTCCGGCCGTGAGTAATCCAGGTAGAGCATCGAGGCGACCGCGTCCACGCGCAGCCCGTCGATGTGGAACTGGTCGAACCAGTACAACGCGTTCGCGACGAGGAAGTTGCGCACCTCACGACGACCGAAGTTGAAAACGTATGTGCCCCAATCGAGTTGTTCACCCCGCATCGGGTCACCGTCTTCATACAGCGGAGTTCCGTCGAACCGGGCCAACGCCCAGTCGTCCTTCGGGAAGTGCGCGGGGACCCAGTCGACGATGACGCCGATGCCCAGCGAGTGCAGGTGGTCGATGAGATATCGCAGCTCGTCGGGGGAGCCGAAGCGCGCGGTCGGTGCGTAGTAGGACGTGACCTGATAGCCCCAGGATCCGCCGAACGGATGCTCGGCGACCGGCAGGAACTCCACGTGCGTGAAGCCCTTCTCCACCAGGTAATCACCGAGTTCGACGGCGAGTTCGCGGTAGGACAGACCAGCACGCCACGATGCGATGTGCACCTCGTAGATGCTCATGGGTTCGCCGACGACGTCGGTGGCCTCGCGGCGGGCGATCCACTCGTCATCGGACCAGGTGTACGACGACTCGGTCACCACGGAGACCGTCGACGGCGGGGGCAGTGTCCGCCGGGCCATCGGGTCCGCCTTGTCCCGCACGACGCCGTCGGCGCCGTGAACACGGAACTTGTAGCGCATTCCGGCCGCGATGTCGGGAATGAACACTTCCCAGACGCCGCTGCTGCCGATCATGCGCATCGGAGCCTGGCGCCCGGACCAGTTGTCGAAATCGCCGACGACGACCACGCCGTGGGCGTTCGGCGCCCACACCGAGAACGCCGTGCCGCGGACCTCGCCGTCCGGAGTGGTGTACGAGACGATCCGCGCACCGAGGATGTCCCACAACGATTCGTGTCGGCCCTCGGAGAACAGGTGGACGTCGAGTTCGCCCAGGCTGGGCAGGAACCGATACCCGTCGGCGACGACGTACTCCTCGGTGCCGCCGCCGGTGGCGGGATACGCGACCCGGAGCCGGTAGTCGATCAGGTCGGCGTAGGGCACCGCGACGATCCACAGGTCGTCACTCTGCCGCGTCATCGGGTGGTCGACACCACCGATGACCGCGACCACCGACACCGCGTCGGGGCGCAGGGTGCGCAGAATGGTCCAGTCGCCGGGCGCGTCGTGGGCGCCGAGAAAGGCGTGCGGGTCGGGATGGGTCAGGCTGAACAGTCGGCGCAGATCGTGATCTGAGGCGGACGGCTCCGGTCGGGGGGTACTGCTCCTCGTGGTCACGATCTACCTCACTGCATCCGGTAGGCGAGTCGTCGGGCGGCGGCGGGATCGAGCGGCGGCAGCGCCAAGATGTGCGCGACCGCATGCCACGGTTCCAGCTGGATGTAATTGGCCTGGCCCCAATAGAACTCCTGCCCGGACACCTCGTCGCGGACGGTGAACCGGTCCTGCCACTCGAAACCGAGCGCCGGCATGTCCAACCAGACCGTGGACACCTCGGTGCCGAACGGGTTCAGATTGATCACCACGATCACCCGGTCCCCGGACACCGGGTCGAACTTGGAGTAGGCGATCAGCGACGGATTGTCGATGTGGTGGAAAGTGATGTGGCGCAATTGCTGCAAGGCCGGATGACGTCGCCGGATGTCGTTCAGGCTGGTGATCCACGGTTCCAGTGACTCGCCGCGGCTGGTGGCGGCCTTGTGATCTCGCGGACGCAGTTCGTACTTCTCCGAGTGCAGGTACTCCTCGCTGCCCTCGGCCACCGCGACGTGCTCGTAGAGTTCGTAGCCGCTGTACACACCCCATGTCGGTGCCAGCGTCGCCGCCAATGCCGCTCGTAACGCGAACATCCCGGGACCGCCGTGCTGCAGGCTGGCATGCAGGATGTCGGGGGTGTTGACGAACAGGTTCGGCCGCGCCTCGTCGGCGTGGTCGGCGATCTCACGCCCGAACTGTTCGAGGTCCCACTTCTCGGTCTTCCACGTGAAGTAGGTGTAGGACTGCGTGAATCCGATGCGCGCCAGTCCGTACAGTCGGGCCGGCCGGGTGAACGCCTCGGCGAGGAAGAGCACGTCCGGGTCGCGCTTCTTCACCTCGGTGATCAGCCATTCCCAGAAGTTCGGGGGCTTGGTGTGCGGGTTGTCGACGCGGAAGATCTTGACACCCAGCCCGACCCAGCCGAGCACCATCTTCAGAACCGCCCGATACAGGCCGTTGCGGTCGTTGTCGAAGTTCAGCGGGTAGATGTCCTGGTATTTCTTCGGCGGATTCTCCGCGTACGCGATCGTGCCGTCGGGCTGGGTGGTGAACCATTCCGGATGCTCACGCGCCCACGGGTGATCCGGCGCGCACTGCAGTGCGAGATCGAGTGCGACCTCGAGCCCGAGTTCGGCTGCGCGGGCGATGAAATACCCGAAGTCCTCGCGGCTGCCGAGCGCGGGATGAATCGCGTCGTGGCCGCCCTCGTCGGAGCCGATCGCCCACGGGGAACCCACGTCGTCGGGACCTGCGACCAGCGTGTTGTTGCGGCCCTTACGGTTCACCTTGCCGATGGGATGGATCGGCGGGAGATAGACGATGTCGAAGCCCATCCCGGCGATCCGCGGGAGGTCGTCGACCGCGGTGAGGAACGTACCGTGCACCGGATTGCCCTCGTGGTCCCAGCCGCCGGTGGAGCGGGGGAAGAGCTCGTACCAGGAGCCGAACAGCGCGCGACGACGATCGACCCACACCCGGTAGGAGCGCGACTTCGTCACCAGCTCGCGCACCGGGTGGACTGTCAGCAGCTCGGCCACCTCCTCGGATACCGCGAGATTGATGCGGTTCTCCACCCGCCGGCGCCGGGCGCGTAGTTGTTCGATCGCGTCGTCGATGATCTCCTGGGCGTCGATCGGCACGACGTCGCGCGCAGCGGTGAGTACCTGCGCGCCCACCTCGAGATCGTTGGCGAGGTCTCCGGCGCCCTGACCGGCATCGACCTTCTTCAACACGGCCGATCGCCAGGTGGCGTACGGGTCGCTCCACGCTTCGATGCGAAACACCCAGTATCCGACCGCGTCGGGGACGAAGGCGGCGTTGAAGATGTCGGGTTCGCTCGCCGGGTCCATCCGGACATCCATGCTGCGCTGTCCCGGACCGTCGACATGCAGGGTCACACCGATCGCGTCGTGACCCTCCCGCCAGGCCGTTGTCGATATCGGGATCAGTTCACCGACAACGGCTTTCGCCGGCAACTGCCCGGCGGCCACCAGAGGCGCGATATCGTCGATCCCCATCCGCCCGATCACCGGCGGCCTCCTCTCGTACAACCTGCGACCCTGACATGACGCATGTTTCCGGTGCACGGTGGCGCCGGCATCCCTGCCTTCCTCAACCGTAGGGGATCGCGGCCAGTCTGCCCAACGCAGAACGGACCAGATCACCATCGGTCGTTCGCCAGAACGGTGGTAACGATGCGAGCAGATACCCACCGTATCCGGCGGTGGCGAGCCGGGAGTCCAGAACTGCGACGACACCCCGGTCGTCGGTGGATCGGAGCAGCCTACCTGCGCCTTGAGCGAGCAGCAGCGCCGCATGATTGGCGGCGACGGTGAGGAAACCGTTGCCGCCGCGGGCCTCGACGGCACGCTGACGTGCGGTGAGCAGCGGATCGTCCGGGCGGGGGAACGGGATGCGGTCGATCACGACGAGACTGCACGACGGCCCGGGAACATCGACCCCCTGCCACAGCGACAACGTGCCGAACAGACAGGTCCGCGGGTCCTCCGCGAAACGCCGGACCAGGGACGCCGTCGTGTCGTCGCCCTGGCACAGCACGGGCTGGGCGCACCGGGCACCGATCGCGTCGGCGGCCTCACGCGCGGCGCGCATCGACGAGAACAGGCCGAGGGTGCGGCCGTCGGCAGCCTCGACGAGGCCGGCGAGTTCGTCCAGGGTCTGCTCGGCGATCGCGTCGCGGCCCGGACGCGGCAGGTGCCGGGCGACGTAGAGGATCGCCGATCTCGGGTAGTCGAACGGGGAGCCGGCGTCGAGCCCGGACCACCGGGGTGGCGCCGTGTCCGAGGGAGGTGTGCGGCCGGACGCCAGCTTGTCGATGGCCGGTTCAGGAGCGGAGTCCGAGGTCCGATCCCGGGTGGCGGGATCGGCGCCGTCGGTGTCGCGGCGGCCGGCTGCGGGCAGCCCCCACGTCGCGGCCAATGCGTCGAAGTTGCCGCCGATCGTGAGCGTGGCGGACGTGAGGATGACCGTCGCGTCCGCGAACAGCGACGCCCGCAGCAAACCGCCCACCGACAATGGTGCGATGCGCAGCACCGCCCGCGTGTCGTTGCCGACCTTGTCGTGCGCGACCCACACGACGTCGCGACGCTTCGACTCGTCGGGGTGATCGAAGGCGCCGAGCAGCCGGACGACGGTGTCGTGGGTGTCCTCCAGCGCCGTCAGGGCTGCCGATCGTGCCGCCGCAGAGTCGTCGGTGCCGCTGCGGGCCGGGCCGATCTCGTTGCGCGCCAACCACAACCGATCACGAAGACTGGCCAAGGACTCGGGGGCGCCAGACGGCAGACGGGTCCATTCCCGCGCCGGCATCTCGCTGAGCAGTCCGTCGAGGACTTCTGCGGCGCCCAGCAACGAATCGGTCGTCTCGTCGTCGATCAGTTTGCCGCAGCGGCGGGCCACCAGGGTGATCGAGGCGCCGGACAGTTCGGCGGTGGACACCGAGGTGATCCGGTCGACGAGTTCGTGGGCCTCGTCGACCACCACCACGTCGTGTTCGGGCAGGATGGTCGCGGGGCTCATGGCGTCGATGGCGAGCAGTGCGTGGTTGGTGACGACGACGTCGACCTGTCCGGCCGCCCGCCGCGCACGTTCGGCGAAGCAGTCGTCGGCGTAGCTGCAGTTCGCTGCGCCGAGGCACTCGCGGGCCGACACGCTGACCTGACGCCAGGAGCGGTCGCTGACACCGGGCGACAGGTCGTCGCGGTCACCGGTCTCGGTGTCCGACGACCACTCGCGCAGCCGTGTCACCTCACGTCCGGTCCGGGACAACTCGAACGCATCGAACAGTTCGGTCGCCGGTTCCTCGGCGGTCCCGCTGTGGATCTTGTTCAGGCACAGGTAGTTCCCGCGCCCTTTGAGGATCGCGAACTCAGGTTCCCGGCCGAGTGGGCCGGCGAGTGCGGCCGCGACCCGGGGCAGGTCGCGTTCGATGAGTTGTCGCTGCAGGGCGATGGTGGCCGTCGACACGACGACCGTCCGCCCGGAGTCGACGGCGTGACGGATGGCCGGCACCAGGTAGGCCAACGATTTGCCCGTGCCGGTGCCGGCCTGGACAGCGAGGTGCTCGCCGGTGTCGATGGCGTGGGCCACGGCTGAGGCCATGCGAACCTGGCCGTCGCGTCGGGCGCCGCCGAGAGAGGTGACCGCGGCGTCGAGCAGCGAGACCACCGATGGGCTGGGGGTCATCGGCTGATCGTCACCTGGTGTGCGACGAACCGTCGTAGATCAGGTCGCCGTCGAGCTCGACCCCGGCTTCGCGCATGGCCCCGAGCGCTTTCGCGGACGTTGCCGACGACACCGCCGCGGTGAAATTCAGCAACACCCGGGTGCCGAATCCCTCGCGTACCGCGTCGAGCGCTGTGGCGCGCACGCAGTGATCGGTGGCGATCCCGACGATGTCGACATGACGGATACCGCGATCGCGGAGCCAGTCCGCGAGGCCGGTCCCGTCCTCCGCGGCTCCCTCGAAGCCGGAGTACGCCGCGCTGTAATGGCCCTTCAGGAACTGTTCGTGTGCGGCGGCGGAGTCGAGGTCCGGGTGGAACGCAACCCCTTCGGTTCCGACGCGACAGTGGGGCGGCCACGAGTCGACGTAGTCCGGCTTGTCGGAGAAGTGGTCGCCCGGGTCGATGTGGTAGTCGCGTGTGGCGACGATCGTGCGGTAGTCGCCGAAGAGCTGATTGACCGCGCGGGCGACCGCCGCACCGCCGTTCACGCCGAGTGCGCCGCCTTCGCAGAAATCGTTCTGGATGTCGACGACGATCAGGGCGTGATCCTTCGGGGCCTGGTCTGACATGACTGGCTGTGGTCCTTCCAAAATTTCGAACGACTAGTGCTAGCCGAGTACGTATCGGGTGGGCACGGCCGGATCTCCGTGAGACAGGCCCAAACCCTCCCACGGAAGGCTGACCAGCGCATCCGCGAGGTAGTCGCGGGCATCGGACAGTGTCGGCAGATCCTGGACCGGATCGCCGTCGCGATACAGGGGAATCTGCAACGGCCGCAACGAGAATCCGTTGGCCGACGGTGGTCCGTCGGTGGGCCGGTAGAGCACTTCCTCGACGATGGTGCCCGACGGTCGAGCCAGGCGCGCCGCGGTCTTCGCGCCCCCTTTGGACTCCTTGTGGCTTGCTCGCTTCGCAACCGGCAGGCCGTCGACCTCGACGAGCTTGTAGATCATCCCGGCGGTCGGGGCTCCGCTCCCGGTGACCAGCGACGTCCCGACGCCGTAGGTGTCCACGGGTTCGGCGCGCAGTGACGCGATCGCGTACTCGTCGAGGTCACCCGAGACGACGATCTTGGTGTCTCGGGCGCCGAGTGAATCGAGCTGTTCGCGCACCTGCCGTGCCAGCACGCCGAGATCCCCGGAATCGATGCGCACCCCGCCGAGTCCGGGCCCGGCCACGTCGATCGCGTTGCGGACACCCTGGGAGATGTCGTAGGTGTCCACGAGCAGGGTGGTGCCGATCCCCAGGGCGTCGATCTGGGCCGCGAACGCGGCTTTCTCGTCGGGACCCTGCGGGCCGGAGAAGCCGAGAGTGAAGGCGTGGGCCGCGGTACCGGCGCTCGGCACGCCGTATGTGCGTGCAGCCTCGAGGTTGGAGGTCGCCGCCACTCCCGCGATGTAGGCGGAGCGGGCGCTGGCCACCGCGGCACGCTCATGGGTGCGCCGCGACCCCATCTCGATGATCGGCCGGCCCGCTGCGGCGCTGACCATCCGCGCGGCGGCCGAGGCGATCGCACTGTCGTGATTGAGGATCGACAGGACCAGGGTTTCGAGCAGAACGCCTTCGGCGAAACTCGCCCGGACGGTGAGAATCGGAGAGCCCGGGAAATACAGTTCTCCTTCGCGGTATCCGTCGATGTCGCCCGAGAACCGGTAGTCGCGAAGCCACGCGACGGTGTCGCTGTCCAGAAATCGGCCCACCACGGCCAATTCGTCCTCACCGAAACGGAATCGGGACAACTCGTCGAGGATCCGGCCGGTGCCGGCGACGACGCCGTACCGCCGACCATCCGGCAGCCGGCGCGCGAACACCTCGAACACGCACGGCCGGTGCGCCATCGGGTGCCGCAGTGCGGCGGAGACCATGGTCAGCTCGTACTGATCGGTCAGCAGGGCGGTGTTCTCGATGGTCACAATCGCTTACCCTATGTCCTATGGCGCCTGACGAGACTAGTGCGCACGAGGCTACCGTCCCGGGCGAGCGAAGCGACGGGAGATTCCACAGGGGCGAGCGAAGCGACGGGAGATTCCACAGGGGCGAGCGAAGCGACGGGGAATTCTCCACAGGCGAGCGAAGCGACGGGAGAATCCACAGCGCGCGGCCCGACGACGGCGATTCCGGCGGTACCACGGTCGTGGAACCGGGCGTCGCCGAGAACGCCGAGGCACTCGACAAACCCTGGGTGACGATTGTCTGGGACGATCCGGTCAACCTCATGCGGTACGTCACGTTCGTCTTCCAGAAGGTCTTCGGCTATTCCGAGTCCCATGCCAACCAGCTCATGATGCAGGTGCACACCGAGGGCAAGGCCGTCGTCTCGGCGGGCGAGCGTGACAAGGTGGAGGGCGACGTCCGCAAACTGCACGCCGCCGGTCTGTGGGCAACGATGCAACGAGACAGCTGAGCGGGGAACGACAACCACGTGCGTACCTGGAAACGCAAAGGCCGGGGCTCGTCGCTGCGTATCTGTTCGCAGCTCGATCCTCACGAGGTGGAACTGCTGTCATCGATGGTCACCTCGATGCAGGAGTTGCTCCTCGAACGGGAATCGACCGCACCCACCGATGAACTCTCCGAGGTCACCGGCATCCGAACGGGCCACTCGGAGGCTCCCTCGGACCTGACGCTGGGCCGTTTGTTGCCCGACTTCCACCGTCCCGACCAGGACCGGGCGCCGACTGCCGAGATGGTGAACGGCGAGGTCAACCGCGCGTTGCGGAGCGTGCACGAGCCGCACATCATCTCCGCGAAGATGGCCGCCGCCCAGGTTGTGCTGGACACGCTTCCGCGTGGTGGCGGCGAACTCGCGCTCACCGAGGCGCAGGCGATGGAGTGGTTGACCGCGTTGAACGACGTGCGGCTGGCGCTGGGAGCGATGCTCGGCATCTCCGAGGACACTCCCGATCAGCTCCCGCCGGAACATCCCCATGCCGCCCATCTCGACGTCTACCACTGGCTGACCGTGATGCAGGAACTGCTGGTCGAGGCGTTGATGTGAGGGTCTCGGATGCCTGAGCCACGGTCGGCCGTCGCGGAGCCCGGCAATCGCATCTCCGATGTCGCGGGGATCGTCGTCGGCCATCATCACCGGCTCGATGCGGATGCGACCGTGGCGGATACCGATGGTCGGGTCGAGGGTCGAGGCTGGGCAACCGGAACCACCGTCGTCCGCGTGGACCGATCCGGTGACCGGCCGGCGCCGGTGTGTGCGGTCGATGTCCGGGGTGGTGGCCCGGGCACTCGAGAGACGGATCTGCTGGATCCGGTGAACACCGTCCAGACCGTTCACGCACTGGTGTTGACCGGCGGAAGTGCGTTCGGTCTCGCCGCCGCGGACGGCGTCATGGCGGGGCTGGAGGAGGCGGGCACGGGACTGCCCATGGACGAGTTCGGTCACGTGGTGCCGATCGTTCCCGGCGCGGTGATCTTCGACCTGCCGGTGGGAGACTGGCGTCGGCGACCCGACGCCGAGTTCGGCCGGCTCGCGCTGGAAGCGGCATCGGCCGACTTCCGCGTGGGCAGTGTCGGTGCGGGAGCCGGCGCGCGTGCCGGCGCCCTCAAGGGTGGTATCGGTACGGCCTCTCTCACCCTCGATGAGGGCCCCGCCGCCGGGGTCACCGTCGGCGCGTTGATGGTGGTCAATCCGGTCGGCACGGTCATCGATCCGGCGACGGGTCTCCCGTGGGGGGCGACCGCCGACGACCTTCGTCGGCATGGTCTGCGTGCACCTGCGGCGGAGGAGGTCTCGGCATACGCAGAGCTGGTGGCGAAACAGACGGTGCTCAACACCACGATCGGTGTCGTCGCCACCGATGCGGCCCTGGAGCCGGCCGCCACCCGCAGGGTGGCGATGGCGGGCCACGACGGCCTGGCGCGCGCCATCCTGCCTGCTCACTCACCGCTTGACGGTGACACGATCTTCGCGGTGTCGACGGGTGGTGTCCGGCCGGAGTCCGTCGTCGAGGTTCCGGCGGGAATGAACCCGGACGTCACCGTGCTTGCCGAGGTCTGTCGTGCGGCGGCAGCGGTGGTGCAGCAGGCCATCGTGGCAGGTGTGCTGTCGGCGGAATCGGTGGCAGGCATCCCGTCGTTCGGCGATGTGCTGCCGTCCGCGCTGTCCGTTTCTCCCTGACATCCGATCGCCACCCACCGGCTCGCCGACATGGGCGCGACGACGCGCACCGGGCCGCGTGGCGCGGTCCGGTGCGGCAACGGTTGCGAGATCAGCGGGCGGTATCGGCAGTCCGGGTTCCGGTCGATCGGAACTATTTCCGCAGGCCCCGCGGGTGGCGCACCATCAGGACGCCGATCGCGGCGAACGCGATGCTGCGGGGTGCCTCGTAGATGAACCCGGAGATGCCCTGGACGGCCGGGATCGGCAGGAAGAACCCGGCCATGCCCAGGAGGGTGAGGATTGCGATCCATCGCGGCACCGTGCGGTTGCGCAGCAGGCTGGCGCCGAGGAGCGCCATCCCGAGGAGCATGGCGGCACCGCCGACGACGTTGAGCATCTCGACACCGCGCGACTCGATCATGTGCCCGTTGTCGGCGATCAGATGCGCGGTCTCGGGATTCTCCGCGAGTGGATGGGCGACGAACATCTCGATCGTCAGGTGGGCGGCACCGGTGACGATGTTGGCGATCAGGTAGGTGAGGATGCCGATGAAGCCGGCCATCCCGATCCGGGGCCGCATCCAGGCGTACATTCCCGGCAGCCCGAGAATCACGAGCACCGTACCGATGCCGATGAGCGACTGGGCGAGAGGTGTTCCGGGAGCGGTGAGGGCCGCGACGGAGTGGGCCTCGCCGTCGACGATGGGGTGCAGGACCCCGCCGGTCAGAGTGAGGACACCGCTGATACTCAGCGCGGTGCCGCACATCCGCAGTACAGTTTCGCGAGACGGACCACCGGGAGCGACGAGATCGTCGGCGCCGGTAGGGGTGAGCAGGAGTGCTTGTGTGTTGGTCATGAGCAAAGCCTCGGCGAGAGCGCTGGTGTGATGCTGGTGCGCGACTTGTCGGACGACGCCTCCGAACACCGCCCGGCGATCGCGGTCCTCGGATCCCTCGAAGTGCGTGCACCCGATGGCGACCTCGTTCCCATCTCGGCTCGCCGACACGTCGATCTTCTGGCGATCCTCGCCGCCGAGCGCAGCGTTCGTTCGGCGGGGTATCTGTGTGAACTGCTCTGGCGAGGTGATCCGCCGGACAGCGCCCTGGTGACCTTGCAAGGCTACGTGCTGCGCCTGCGTCGTGCGCTGAAGGCGGTGCCGGACATCCGGATCGACACCGAGGGCGGCGGATACGTCCTGAGGTGCACCGGTCCCAGTACGGACCTCGATCTTTTGGACGTGCTGTCGCGCGACGCCCGTGAGGCATCCGCGGACGGGGACGTCGAACGCGCGGTGACACTCCTCGCCGGCGCGTTACGACTGTGGCGTGGCGATGCGCTCGCCGACATCGACGACATCACCGAGATCGCGCCGGAGCGCGCCCGACTCGACGAACTGCGCTCCGAACTCACCGAGATGTGTGCCGAAGGTCTGATCACACTGGGCCGTGCGCGGCAGGCGGTCTCCATCCTCACCGAGGCGCGTGGTCGACATCCGTTGCGGGAGGGCACAGCCCGTCTGCTCGCCTTGGCCCTCCGGGACAGCGGCCGGACATCGGAGGGACTCGACGTCCTGGTCGACGTGCGTCGGCGTCTGCGTGACGAACTCGGCCTGGACCCTGCAGTCGACACGGTCCGCGTCGAGGCCGAACTGCGTAGCCCGGTGGCCGCTGAGACGACGGCTGCGCCGGTCACCCGCCTCGTCGGGCGCGGGGATGCCACGGTCGCGATCGACCGGGCATGGCGCAACAGCACAACCGAACTCACCGTCGTCACCGTGCGCGGTGCGGCCGGCATCGGAAAGTCGGCGCTGTTGGCCGACGCGCTGCAACGGCATCGGGCGCCTGCCCTGTTCGCAGGTGGTCCCGCCGGGGCGAAGAACAGTGCGCTGGAGGCGGTCTCGACATGGTTGGACCAGCTCGCCGTCGATGGACGGACCGTCCCGGAGAATCCCACGCCCCGCAGCCTCGCGGCGTTGCTGGCCGCGCTGGCCCGCGAGACGGGGCACGTCGTCGCCGTCATCGAGGATGCGCATCGGGTCGACATCGACTCATTGCGGATGATCGCCGCCGCCGCGCGGGTGATACGCGGACAGCCCGTGGTGATGCTGATGACCGTTCGTGACGACCCCATGGCCGCAGACGTCGACGAGGCGTTGCGAACACTGCGTTCCGCCGGCACACATCACCTGATCGACCTTGTCGGCCTGACCGACACCGACGTGTCCGCGATCGTGGACGCCGAGTTGGGTTCCGCCGCATCCGGGGTCCGCGCGATGATCATCGAGCAGAGTGCCGGGAGTCCGTTCGTGGCCGCGCAACTGTGCGATCTCGTCCGGGCAGGCCGTGACCTGACCCCGGGAATCGCGACCGCCGAGGTCATCCGGATGAAACTCGACTTCGTCTCCGACCCGGCTCGCCGGCTCGCCGAACTCCTCGCGGTCATCGGTTCGCGCGCCACCCTCGGGCTCGCCATGACCGCCGACGCGGAGCCGCAGTTCGACGACCGGTTACGTGAGCTGGTCACCGCGCAGATCGTCCGGACAGCCGACGGTTTCATCGAGTTTGCGCACGATCTGGTGCGTGGCGCGGTCCTCGACCGCGTCGGCGCCGGACGCCGGGCAGACCTGCATCGTCGGGTCGCCGACGCGCTCGAGAGCACCACGCCCGGCGCGGCCACCGCCATCGCGTCCCATCGCAGCGCGGCAGCAATGAACCGGCTGGACCCGTCTGCCGCCGAGGCCTGCGCCTCGGCAGCTCGAACCGCTCTGCGGCACAGTGCGTTCCACGATTGCGTCGAGTTCTGCACACGGGGGCTGCGGCACGCGGGACCGTCCGAGCGGCACCTGCGCATCGAACTCGACTCCCTTGCCGGTCAGGCGCAGACACGGCTCGGAGACTACGACGCCGCAGCCGCCTCGTTCGATCGCGCCGGCCGCACCTGCGCCGACGTCGGCGATTGGCTCGGACTGGGCCGGGTGGCCCTGCTGGGGTCGCAGAGCGGGGTGGGCGGATACTTCTCGGGCTACGGCGTCGTGCAATCGGGTTCGGCTGCGCTGCGCACACAGGCTCTCGCGCACCGCGACGAACTGCCGGACCGCCTGGTGGCGGAGCTGGAGGCCGTCGAAGCCGTCGAACGAGCGGTCCACGGCATCCCCGGCGATCTCGACCATCTCGCCGATGCGCGCGCCCGGTGCGAGCCGGGCAGCGATGCGTGGCAGCAGGTGAAGCTCGCCGAGTTCATCTGTATCTGGGATCCGGCCACCGTCGCCGAACGCAGCACGATCGCCGACGAGCTCTCCGATCTCGCCGGCGCCGACCTGGCGGCGCGTGCGACGGCGCTGCATCTGCGCCGGGTGTGCGCGCTGGAGTCGGGTGATCTGCGTCTGGTGCGTCGGCTGTCCGCCGAGTTCGCCCGGACCTCGGTCGATGGTGGCAACGACACGGCCGCGATGCAGTTGTGGTGGCGCGTGATGATCGCCGTACTCCGCGGCGACTACGAACGATCTCGACAACTGATGGAGGCCGTCGAGAACATGGGCGCCGTCGACGGACCTGCGCGCCTGCTCGCCGAGGCTTCGATGCTGACCAGCCGTTCGATCGAGTTGTGGCACAAGGGCCGTCTCGCGGAGGCGATGCCCGAGGTCGACCGCATGATCGAGGACTTCGATGACGACTTCGCTTTGGTCGCCGCCATGGGGGCTGCCGAACTCGGCGAGCACGGCCGTGCATTGCGGCTGATCGAGACGATCCTCGCCCAACCCGGTCGCATGCACGGCCCCCGCCTGGTGACCCGTGTCCCGCTGCTCATCGAGGCATTGCTGATGGTTGCCCGCGATCCCCGGTACCGCAGCGAGGCCCAGGCGTTCGCGGAGCGACTCGAGCCCCACACCGAAGGATGGGGGGACACGTTGCTGGTGCAGTGGCCGGGCCTGGTGTGCCTCGGTCCGTCCGGGCTGTACCGCGGGACCGTTCGCGCGGTCCTGGGGCGGCCCGACGCCCGAGACCAGGTGGTCGCCGCGATGAACCGCGCCCGGGCCGTCGGTGCCCTGCCGTACGAGAAGCGAGCGGCGGAGCGGCTGACGATGTGGCCGTTCGTGGCGGACTAGCGCCGGGGTGACTGCCACGGTCCGCGTCTCGAGGAATAGCGTGATCGGCATCGGCGTTGATCGCCGTTGTAGTCCGTCACCCGGGGTGACCGATTGTCCATCAGGCCGAAGTTCAGGAGGACGAGGGAGTGCTGACGATCAGCCAGGAACTGGTTGACGCCATGGTTGAGCATGCACGTGCCGACC
The DNA here is from genome assembly GCF_036350415.1 of Gordonia sesuvii. Classification (NCBI taxonomy): domain Bacteria; kingdom Bacillati; phylum Actinomycetota; class Actinomycetes; order Mycobacteriales; family Gordoniaceae; genus Gordonia; species Gordonia sesuvii. Next base: position 887,200 of record NZ_JAZDUF010000002.1, on the reverse strand, counting down.
ATCCCGACGAGGCGTGCGGGGTGATCACCGGCCCCGAAGGCTCGGATCGTCCGGAACGCTTCATCGCGATGATCAACGCTGAGCGGTCGCCGACCTTCTATCGCTTCGATTCCGCCGAACAGCTCAAGGTGTGGCGGGAGATGGACCGACGCGACGAGGAGCCGGTCGTGATCTACCACTCGCACACCGCGACCGAGGCGTACCCGAGCCGGACCGACATTTCGTACGCCAGCGAACCCAATGCCCACTATGTCCTGGTGTCGACGCGTGAGCCCGACACCGCCGAGATCCGGAGCTATCGCATCGTCGATGGCGTGGTGACCGAAGAGCCGATCGAGATCAGGAGCTGACCCATGGCCGTAACCGTGTCCATCCCGACCATCCTGCGCACCCACACGGGGGGTGAGAAGCGTGTCGAGGCCACCGGTTCGACGCTGTCGGAGATCATCGACAACCTCGAGTCCGGCAACCCCGGCATCAAGGAGCGCCTGGTGGCCGACGGCAAACTCCATCGCTTCGTCAACGTGTACGTCAACGACGAAGACGTCCGGTTCTCCGGCGGTCTCGACACATCCGTCGACGACGGCGACGACGTCACGATCCTGCCTGCCGTCGCCGGCGGCCAGTAGTCCGTGGCGCGGTACACGTCCCTGATCGAGTCGGTCGGTCACACCCCACTGATCGGACTGCGTCGGTTGTCGCCCCGGTGGGACGAGACGGCCGAGGGGCCACACGTGCGGCTGTGGGCCAAGCTCGAGGACCGCAACCCCACCGGCTCGATCAAGGACCGTCCCGCTCTGCGGATGATCGAACAGGCCGAGCGGGACGGACTGCTCGCGCCGGGCTCGATCATCCTCGAGCCGACGAGCGGCAACACCGGCATCTCGCTGGCCATGGCCGCCAAACTCAAGGGCTATCAACTCATCTGCGTCATGCCCGAGAACACATCCGAGGAGCGGCGCTCGTTGTTGCGGATGTTCGGCGCCCAGATCATCTCGTCGCCCGCCGCGGGTGGGTCCAACACCGCGGTCGCGATGGCCAAGGAGCTGGCTGCCGAGCACCCCGAGTGGGTGATGCTCTATCAGTACGGCAACGAGGCCAACATGCTCGCGCACTACGAGGGCACCGGCCCCGAGCTGTACACGGATCTGCCCGAGATCACCCACTTCGTGGCGGGCCTCGGGACCACCGGAACCCTGATGGGTGTCGGTCGTTACCTGCGTGAACAGAATCCCGACATCGAGATCGTCGCGGCCGAACCCCGCTACGGCGACGAGGTGTACGGTCTGCGGAACATCGACGAGGGCTTCGTGCCTGAGCTCTACGACGACACGGTGCTCACTCGTCGCTTCTCGGTGCAGGGAGTCGACGCCGTGGCCCGGGTCCGGGAACTCATCGACACCGAGGGCATCTTCGCCGGCATCTCGACCGGAGCCATCCTGCAGGCCGCGCGTGGGATCGGCCGCAAGGCGATGAAGAACGGTCAGCGCGCCGACATCGGCCTGGTCATCCCCGATGCCGGGTGGAAGTATCTGAGCACCGGCGCGTACGAAGGTAGCCTGGAGGAGGCAGAGCAGGCGTTGGAAGGCCAGCTCTGGGCGTGAGTAGCGCTTCACGGACCCGACATATCTCGATGGTCGAGTAGCGACGAGCGAGCGCAGCGAGCCCGACGCGTATCGAGACCCCCGACGCGTATCAAGACCAGGTACCGACAGGAAGACCAATGACCGTCAACCCCGCGCCTCCCGGATCGGGCACCACGGGCGCCCGCCCCCTGTGGCAGCGGTCGGTGATCATCATGGCCGCGATCACCGCGCTCCTGTTCGTCATCGAGGCAGTCGACGCGGCAGGCGATTTCCGGATGGACTACCGATTCGGCATCATCTCGCGAGAGGTGTACGGACTCGACGGGATCGCGTGGTCGCCGCTTCTGCATGCAGACTGGGCGCATCTCATCGGAAATCTGACCGTCGGCGTCGTCCTCGGATTCCTCCTGCTTCTGGCTCGCCGTTTCCTCATCGTCACCGCGGTCGTCTGGATCGTCTCCGGAGTCGGCGTCTGGCTATTCGGACCGTCCGACACTGCGACGGTCGGCGCCTCTGGGGTCATCTTCGGGTGGCTCACGTACCTATTGCTCCGTGGCCTGTTCAATCGCAACATCTGGCAGATCCTGGGCGGACTGGTGCTGTTCGCGATCTACGGGTCGATCCTCTGGGGGGTGCTTCCCACCGATCCGACGGTGTCGTGGCAGGGCCATCTCTTCGGTGCCTTCGGCGGCGTGATCGCCGCCTGGTTCCTGGCGGACCGTGACCGCCGCAAGTCCAAGAAGGCTGCCACGCAGCAATTCCCGGGGGTGCGGTCATAGGGCCCGAGCACGCCCCCATCGGGATCTTCGACTCCGGTGTGGGCGGTCTGACAGTGGCAAGGGCCATCATCGACCTCCTTCCCGACGAGGACGTCATCTACATCGGGGACACCGCCAACGGGCCATACGGGCCGCTCGCCATCCCCGACATCCGCCGCCACGCACTGGCGATCGGCGACGATCTGGCCGAGCGGGGCGTGAAGGCGATCGTCATCGCGTGCAACACCGCGTCGGCCGCGTGTCTACGCGACGCACGTGAGCGCTACGCTCCCATCCCGGTCGTCGAGGTCGTCCTGCCGGCGGTTCGACGCGCGGTGGTGGCGACCAGGTCCGGCCGTATCGGAGTGATCGGCACCAAGGCCACGATCGCCTCACGCGCATACCAGGATTCCTTCGCGGCGGCCCGCGACGCCGAGATCACCGCCGTCGCCTGCCCGCGGTTCGTCGATTTCGTGGAACGGGGGATCACCAGCGGCCGCCAGATCCTCGGTCTCGCGCAGGGATACCTGGAACCGTTGCAGGAGGCCGACGTCGACACCGTCGTGCTCGGCTGCACCCATTATCCGTTGCTGTCCGGTGTCATCCAGCTGGCGATGGGCGATCAGGTCACGTTGGTCTCGAGCGCCGAGGAGACCGCCAAGGATCTGTTCCGGGTGCTCACCGAACTCGATCTGTTGCATCCCCACACCGACCGCGATGCGGTCCGGGAGTTCCGGGCAACCGGCGATCCGGAGTTCTTCGCTCGTTTGTCGACCCGGTTCCTCGGGCCGTCGATCGGTCAGGTGCAGCACCTCTGAACCCGACCGGGTCATCGTTGGACAGTTGTGACCCTGTAGGCGAGTCCCGGTTCGACCCCGCGTGGCACAGTAGGGCGTATGCGTTTGACCGTCCTCGGGTGTTCCGGAAGTGTGGGCGGGCCCGGTAGTGCCTGCTCGGGCTACCTCCTCTCGGTCGACGGCGAACGGCCGGTCCTGATGGACTGCGGACCGGGGGTACTCGGTGAACTCCAGGGTCGGGCGGACCCCGTCGAGGTCGACGTGGTGCTCAGCCACCTGCATGCCGATCACTGCCTGGATCTGCCCGCGATGCTGGTGTGGCGCCGCTATGCGCCGCGCCCCGCCGAGGAGCGGGCCCGTCTGTACGGGCCGCCCGGCACCGCGGTGCGGATCGGCTCGGCATCGTCGGAGATCAGCGGCGAGGTCGACGACATCTCCGACACCTTCCAGACCATCGAGTGGGAGGATCGCGTCGACGTCGACCTGCGCGGGATGACCATCACACCGGTCCGCGTCAACCACCCGCCGGAGACCTTCGGGCTGCGGGTGACCGGGCCCGACGGCCAGGTCGTCGCGTTCAGCGGTGACACCGGCATGTGCGACGAGGTCGTCGAGGTCGCCGAAGCGGCCGATATCTTCCTGTGCGAGGCGACCTGGACGCACGCACCGGACGACCGGCCACCCAATCTGCACCTGTCCGGGTACGAGGCGGGCCAGATCGCCACCAAGGCGGGCGTGCGTTCCCTGGCCCTGACCCACCTGGCCCCCTGGTACGACGCCGAGGAGATCCTCGCGGAGGCGCGCTCGACCTTCTCCGGTCCGGTGAACCTCGTCCGGCCCGGTCAGATCTTCGACCTGGTGCCCTGAGCAGTGAATCACCCGGTGCCCGAGTAGCGACGTCCAACCGTGGCCCCACCCGGTGGTCGAGCGACGCTTTCCAACCGATGGTCGAGTAGCGACGTGCGAGCGCAGCGAGCCCGACGCGTATCGAGACCTCCCGCCTCGGCCGCCTCCGGTGCCCCATCGTTAGAGTTGGTGCCGTGACGACACGAGCTGACGGCAGGGCCGACGACGAACTCCGACCGATCACCTTCACCCGCGGTTTCACGACCCATCCGGCGGGTTCTGTACTGGTCGAATTCGGTGCCACGCGCGTGATGTGCACGGCGAGCGTGACCGAGGGCGTGCCCCCCTGGCGGCGCGGCTCGGGCCTCGGCTGGCTGACCGCCGAGTATGCGATGCTGCCGTCGTCGACCCACGAGCGGTCGAGCCGGGAGTCGGTGAAGGGTCGCGTCGGTGGCCGGACTCACGAGATCAGCCGACTCGTCGGCCGGTCGCTGCGGGCCTGTATCGACCTCGGCGCACTCGGCGAGAACACCATCGCGATCGACTGCGACGTGCTGCAGGCCGACGGCGGCACCCGAACCGCCGCGATCACAGGTGCCTACGTCGCATTGGCCGACGCCATCACCTATCTGAAAGCCGCCGATCGGCTGAACGATCCACAACCGTTGTCGTGCATGATCGCCGCGGTGAGTGTGGGCGTCGTGGACGGCCGGGTGCGAATCGATCTTCCCTACGAGGAGGACGCGCGTGCCGAGGTCGACATGAACGTGGTCGCCACCGATGCCGGCACATTGGTCGAGGTCCAGGGCACCGGAGAAGGCGCCACCTTCCCGCGCGCCACCCTCGACAAGCTGCTCGATGTCGCGATGGCCGGTACGGAGAAGCTCTTCGAGGCGCAGCGTGAGGTGCTCGCCGCGCCGTATCCCGGCACACTCCCGACCAAGTCCTGACAACGGGGTCCTGATGCCGAAACTGCTGGTGGCCAGCCGCAACGCCAAGAAGCTGGTCGAACTGCAGCGAGTGCTCGACGCGGCCGGTATCGACGGTATCGAGGTCATCGGACTCGATACCGTGGACGAGTACCGAGAGGTGCCGGAGACGGGCGCGACGTTCGAGGACAACGCTCTGATCAAGGCGGTCGCCGGTGTAGAAGCAACCGGATTGGCATGTCTGGCAGATGATTCCGGACTGTCGGTGGACGCACTGAACGGAATGCCGGGGGTGCTGTCGGCACGGTGGAGCGGCCGCCACGGCGACGATCAGGCCAACAATGATCTGTTGCTGGCCCAGATCTCCGATGTGCCCGACGAGCGGCGGGGCGCGGCATTTGTGTCCGCCTGCGCGCTGGTGGTCCCGTCGGGGGAGCGAACCGTGGTGCGCGGGGAGTGGCGGGGCACGATCCTGCGCGAGCCACGAGGTGCCAACGGCTTCGGATACGATCCGTTGTTCGCGCCCGATGATGCTGTGGCGCAGGGGCGTTCGTCGGCCGAGCTGTCGGCTCAGGAGAAGGACGCGCTCAGTCACCGGGGCACGGCGCTGGCGCGACTGGTGCCGACTTTACGGTCGCTGGCCGACTGACACCGGCTCGCCCTCCGCCCCGCGGTGGATGGCCAGCATCCGTGCCACCGAATCGGGCCAACGGAACAGTGCTGCACGACGTCGCGCCGCGGATTCCCGCTCCGGGCGGGGGAGTTCGAGCACCTGCTCGATGGCCTCGGCGAACCCGGCCGCAGTATTGTGCGCCAGCGCACCGCAGGTGGGATCGACGAGGCCGGCGACGGCCGAGGACCGCGACGCCACCACCGGGGTACCCGACGCCAACGACTCCAGCGCGGACAGACAGAACGTCTCGTGCGGCCCGGGTGCCAGGGAGATCTCGGTTGTCGCCAACAATGCGGCCACCTGCCGGCGGTCGGCAAGGTGGCCCAGAAAGGTGACCGGCAGGCCGCGAGCGGCGCGCTGCAGCGCCGGTCTGCGGGGGCCGTCCCCGGCGACGACGAGATGGACCCGTCGCCGTGACGAGTGCAGTTCGGCGATGGCCGCGATGCTGCGGTCCGGCCGCTTCTCCGGCGACAGCCGACCGCAATGGGTGATGAGAGTGGTTGTGTCGTCGGCGAAGCGCGCCCCGACCTCGGGGTCGGCATGGCGCGGATCGAAGACGTCGAGGTCCACCCCCAACGGTGCGTGCCGCACGTTGGTCGCCCCGATCCGGCCGAACTCGGCGGCGGCGAAATCGGTGGTGCACACCACGGTGTCGAACGATCGCGCGGTGCGGCGGTTGGCCTCGTCGGCCATCGAGCGGGCCACCGGATGTGGCATCGCCATGCTCAGCAGGCGGTCGAGCCGCTCGTGCGAGACCATCGTCGAGTGCACGTCCCGGTCGCGGGCCCAGCGTCCGAAGCCACGGAGCGTCAGCCGATCCGAGACCTCGAGAGCGTCCGGCCGCAGGTGGCGAAGGATGTCCGCGACCCGACCGGGTGACGCCACCCGATAGCCGCCCGAGAACGGCAGCCGGGGTGCGCGGACGGACAGACGATGGACACCGGAGGGCAGCGTCTCGGCACCGTCGTGCGCTCCCGGAACGACGAGCACCACCTCGTGGCCCTCGGCGACATACCCGGCTCCCCACCGATCCACCGCGGTCCGGAGGCCGCCCGAGCGTGCCCCGTAGAAATTGGCGAGTTGCACGATGCGCACCCGCTCAGTGTTGTCCGTGGTGGGTGAACGGATGCCGACCACGGCGTCACGAGGCGGCGATCACCTCGTGAACCTCTCGTTGTGTCGGCATGGCCCTTCGTGACGACCCTCCGCAAGCTCCGGGTCTCCTCAGGGATCGGGTGGTGACGACCCGCCGCACGCTCAGGTTCGGGTGGTGTCTCTGACCGTTCCCTGAGGAGCGAGGCGCTAGCCGAGCGTCACGAAGGGCGGTCAGAGACCGAACTCCGCCTTCACTTCCTGGGTGCGCTTGTGCTCGAACCAGAACGACAGGAACGGGATGGTGCCCGCGATGCATGTCGAGATGATCTTGCCGAGGGGCCAGCGGACCTTGATGGCGAGGTCGATGGTCAGGATCAGATACACGAAGTAGACCCAGCCGTGCACGATCGGGACGAAATCGAGTGCGTCGACGTCGAAGCCGTACTTCAACACCAGCTCGGCGACGAGCAGCAGCAACCACAGGCCGGTGATCCACGCCAGGACGCGGTAGCGCAGCAAGGCGCCGCGGACCTTCTCCACGGGGGTCGTCGTGCCTGTGTCGGTCGTGTCGGTCACCTCGGGCGTTCCTCACTGCTCACGTCGGGATGGTCGGACCGATCGAGATCGGCCAGGAATGTGTTGTACTCGGCCAGCGCGGAGTCCTCACCCGCCGAGGGGCGCGAGGCCAACGAGGAAGCGCTCGGCGTCGTCGGCCGGTCGGGCAGGATGCCTGCCGGGATCTCGGTCGGGCCTTTGGTGCCGTGTGCGACCTTGCTCTGCTCCGCCGAGTTGTTCTCCAGCACCACGAACCGGCGGTAGGCCCAGAGCACCGCGACGGCGAACGCGGGCCACTGCAGGGCGTACCCGAGGTTCTGCGCCGTCCCCGACGACGACTCGTATCGATCCCACTGCCACCAGGCCAGCGTCAGACAGGCCACCGCAGCGATGACCACCAGCGCGATGAGCGCCGGCCGGTGCCTGCGCCGCGGGGTCGACGAACCTGACTGCATACCCTCGACGGTACCTGGCCAGCGATGATCGGCTCGCGGGCGGTACGCTGACCCCGGCGCCGGTGTGGCCGGCGACACGCGCGAGTGGCGGAATTGGCAGACGCGCTGGATTTAGGTTCCAGTGTCTACGGACGTGGGGGTTCAAGTCCCCCCTCGCGCACCACGTGCGGTTGATCAGCGTGCCGCGCGGCCTTTCACGTAGTGGCGTCGGCACAGGGCCCGATAGACGACAGGTCCGTCGTGGGTGTCGCCCACCGCGATAACCGCACCCGTCCGGGCCACCCGTCCGTCGACGATGCGCGCGTTGAGGAATCCCGGCCGGCCGCACCAGCACAGCACGATCGCCTGCATCCGGTGGACCTCGTCGGCGATCTCCACGAGTCTGGCCGAGCCCGGGAACAGCACCGACCGGAAGTCGGTGAGCAGACCAAAGGTGAACGCGTCGATCCCGGCGTCGTCGACGATGCGCGCCAGCTGATCGACCTGGGTCGGGGTGAGGAACTGGGCCTCGTCGCAGACGAGGTAGTCGAGTTCTTGACGCTCGTGGTGGCCCAGCACCGTCGCCCGGAGATCCTCGCCGGGGCCGAGAGCGACCGCATCCGCACTCAGACCGATCCGGCTGGTCACCTCGGCCTCGCCTGAGCGATCGAGAGTGGTCAGGAGAAGTCCCGTTCGCCCCTGTTGTCCTTGGTTGAAGTGGGTCTGCAGCGCGAACGTCGACTTCCCGGCACCCATCGGCCCGTGGTAGAAGATCAGCTCCGCGCCGCTCATCGCAGGCCCGCGCCCGGAGAAGGTGTCATCGCCATGATCTTGCCGGACGCTGCCGGCACATGCGTGCCGATGGGCCGGGGGTCAGCGTTCTCCGGGGAAGACGATCCCGAGCTCTGCACGGACCCGGTCCATCACCTCGAGCGTGCCGATCACATCGGTCGGTGGGTGGATGGCCGAGTCGACCGCGCCGTCGGCGATCCGACGTGCCGCGTCCGAGGCCGAGAAGTGCAGACCATCCGCGTGCGGCGCGTGGTTCTCCTCGTGCGTGAGTGGCTCGGCCCCGCGGGGGACGAGCCGGAACGGGCCCGGCTGGTAGAACGGGCCGGGCAGTTCCAGGTAGGCGTCCTCGCCCGCGACGAAAGCCGTGGTCGGCGTGTTCGACAGGATCGTCGTGTTCACCAGCGATTGACCTCCACCGACGTGCCCGAGCGTGGCCGAGATCTGTCCGTTCAGTTCCTCGTTGGCCGACTGCCCCAACGCGGCCACCGTCTCCACGTCACCGAGGATCCACCGCGCGAACGCGATCGGATAGGTCCCCAGATCCAGCATCGGTCCGCCGGCGAGTGCCGGATCGTAGATTCGGTGATCGGGGGTGAAGAATTCCCCGTGGTCGGCCACGACTGTGTGGATCGTGCCGAGCAGGCCGTCATCGAGGATCTGGCGGACGACGTCGAACTTGGGCAAGAATCGGGTCCACATCGCCTCGCCGGCAAAGACCCCCGCCGCTCGTGCGGCCGCGAAGATCTCGCGTGCCTGAGCGGCGTTGATCCCCATCGGTTTCTCGACCAGTACGTGTTTGCCGGCCGCGATCGCGTCGAGCGCACATCGATGATGCTGGGGGTGCGGTGTGCTCACGTACACGATGTCGACGTCGGGATCGCCGACCAGCGCTTGGTAACTGCCGTGCGCAACAGGGAGGCCCATCCGACGCGCGAACTCCTCGGCGCGGTCGGCGGACCGTGAACCGACCGCGCTCACCTCCTGCGGCGTGTGCTCGAGGAGACTTGCGACGAAACGCTCCGCGATCCAACCGGGCCCCAGGATGCCCCAGCGCAGTCTCGGTGCGGTCGAAGGGTCGGGAGTCCGTGCCGAGGGGAGGCGTACGCCCACGTTTCAGGTCCTGTTCTTGGCGATGAGCTCGCGCATCGTGGCCAGCTGATACCGCGAGACCTCGTGCGCGTTCTCGTTCTCGGCGAACACACTGGAGACCATGACGGTGTCGTCGCGGTCGTAGAAGCCGATCTCACCCAGGGTGCCGAAGAACTCGTCCCAGTTGACGTCGCCGTCGCCGATCTTGAGGTGCTGATGTACGCGCACGGCGTTGCCAGGCGGATTGGTGATGTAGCGAAGACCATGGGAGGCATGATGATCCATGGTGTCGGCGACATGGACCAGGCGCAGCATGTCGCCGGCGGTGGTCATGATCTCGGCCATGTTCCCGCCCATGTGGAAGCTGTGGCAGGCGACATACACCAGACCGAAGTTCTTCGAGTTGATGCCGCGGATCATCCGGATGGCGGCGAGACCGTCCTCGACGAAATCGTCGGGATGTGGATCGATCCGCACGTCGATACCTTCGCGCTCGATGATCGGCACCAGTTCTTCCATCGACCGGTAGAAGGCCCGTTCGGACTCCTCGGGCTTTTCGGGGCGGCCGGAGAATTCGGTGTTCATCACGTTGACGCCGAGGTCGACGGTGATCTGAATCGCCCGCTTCCAGTAGCGGACCGCGGCCTCGCGGGCGTCCTCGTCCGGTCCGGACCAGCGCAGCACCGGCAGCACCGAGGCGATGCCGACGCCCGCGTCGGCGCAGGCCTTGCGGAACTTCGCCACCAGGGCGTCGTCGGCCTTGGGGTGGTTGAAGAACGGAATCATGTCCACATGCGGGGTCAACTGCAGATACTCGTAGCCGAGATCGGCGACGACGCCGGGCAATTCGAGCAATGAGTGGCTGTGGTGGAACGGGGTGGGGTCGAGTGCAACCTTCATGTTGTCTCTTTCTCGTGTGGTGGCCCTTCGTGACCCTTCGATACCCTTCGATACGCTCGCAAGCTCGCTACTCAGGGCGGCGCGCTCGCAAGCTCGCTACTCAGGGACCAGGGGGAACGATGCTCGCGTCCCAATCACCTGTTCCCTGAGGAGGTTCGGAGCGCTAGCGGAGGACCGTCACGAAGGGCCCTTCGTGACCCTTTGTGACGCTCGCAAGCTCGCTCCTCAGGGATCGGGGTGACGCTCGCAGGCTCGCTCCTCAGGGACCGGGGGATATGTGGTCAGCGAAAGCGGACGGCCGGCACACCGCAGGAACCCAGGTACTTCTGGGTGCGCTGGGCGATGGGCAACGGGGCATCGGGGGAGCAGGGGTACATGTCCTGTTCGACGATGGCGAAGATGTCGATGTCGAGGTCGGCGACCGCCTCGAGCAGCGGCGGCATCTCCGGGATGCCACGAGGCGGTTCGGTCATCGCACCCAGGCGCACGGCCTCACCGAACGGCAGGTCGTCGGCGGCCACCTTGGCGCGGACCGTCTCGTCGACCTGCTTGAGGTGCAGGTATCCGATGCGCTCGGAATGGTTGTGGATGATCGCGAGATTGTCTCCGCCGCAATAGCTCACGTGACCGGTGTCGAGACAGAGGTTCACGAACTCGCCGTCGGTGTTGTCGAGGAACCGGTAGATGTTCTCCTCGGTGTCCACGTGACTGTCCGCGTGCGGATGGTACTGCGCACGCACACCGTACTTCTCGAACATGGCCTTGCCGAGCTCGTTCATGCCCTCGGTCTTCTTGCGCCACTGCGCATCTGTCAGGTCACGGTCCTCGAGGACTTCGCCGGTCGCGGGGTCGCGCCACATCTCCGGAATCACAACGACGTGTTTGCCGCCGACCGCCGCCGTGAGTTTGGCGACGTCCTCGATCTGTGTCCATACCGCGTCCCACGAATCATCCTGGTGCAGGTGCTCGAAGACGGTGCCGGCCGAGAGCTTCAGTCCACGCTCGCCGAGTTCATCGAGCAGGTGCTTCGGGTCGGTGGGCAGGTAACCGAACGGGCCCAGCTCGATCCACTCGTAGCCGGAGGCCGCGACCTCGTCGAGGAATCGGGTGTAGGGGGTCTGCTGTGGATCGTCCGGGAACCAGACGCCCCAGGAGTCGGGCGCGGATCCGACGATGATGTTGCTCATGCTGTGTCCCTTCGTTGGGTCGGACTGTTGGCGGGTCTGCTCGGGGGTTCACCGAGCGGAAGTGTCACCGAGCTGGGGTGCTCACGAGTACGGGGTAGGAGATGCGTGCGAGGCGGCCGGATTCCAACGACCGGGTGGCCGCCTCGGCGACCGCTTGGGCCTTGAGCGCCTCGCCCAGGGTGGGGCCGACGGCGGCCCCCGACGTGATGGCGGCGAGAAAGTGATCAAGGGCGGCGCGATAGGTCGGTGCGACTCGCTCGAACCAGCCCGCGTGCAGCCCATCGCCGACGACACGGCCCGAGCCGTACCGGACCACCGAACCCACGCGATGCCGACCGGACTCGATCAGGCCGTCCGAGCCGAGCACCTCGATGCGCTCGTCGTACCCGTACCCGGTGCGTCGCGTGCAGTCGATCTGCACCAGCGCGCCGCTGGGCATCCGCAACGTCGCCGCCGAGGTGTCGACATCACCGAGGTGAGCCATCCGGGGATCGGTGAAGACCGATCCGGTGGCGAATACGGACTCCGGGTCCTCCCCGGTGATCCAGCGCGCGAGATCGAAGAAGTGCACTGCCTGGTCGCGCATCTGTCCGCCGGACGCTTCGATATAGCCGAACGGGGGCAGGGCCGGACCGCGAGACGTCATCTGCACCAGTTCAACGGTCCCGATGTCGCCGGATCGCACCGATCGCTGCAACTCCGCGTGGTCGCGGTCGAACCGTCTGTTGAAATCCACCATCATCGGTGCTCCCGGCACGCCGATCTCCGCGACCACTTCGTTCGCCCGGGTGAGGTCGAGGTCGATGGGCTTCTCGCACAACGTGGCAAGTCCCGCGTCGGCGGCGTGGCGCAGGTGGTCGGCGTGGCTGTCGGTGGACGACGCGATCAGAACGGCATCGGTCGACTGAGCGTCGAAGACCTGGTCGAGATCGAGCGCGCGGGTCTGCGACCTTGCGGCGAGAGCCGCCGCGCGCGGCGCATCGAGGTCATGGACACCCACGAACTCCACCTCGGGGTGTTCGGCGAGGTTCGTCGCATGCACGGAGCCGATGAATCCGGCGCCGATCAGGGCGATTCGTACCAACTCGAGCTCCTCCGCGAGAATGTGTGGGACAATACTGGGACCGGTCCCAGTCGTCACCATACGTGGCGTGGGTCACGAGGGCAAGGGTTCGCGTCGGAACAATAGGATGGTTGATCGTGAGTCATGACGAAGTCGCGTCCGACGTCGCGGCGGCTCCTCGCCGCGCGACGATCCGCGATGTCGCCGCTCATGCCGGCGTCTCCAAGTCGGTGGTGTCCCGAGTGCTGCGCGACGAACCCAATGTCAGCGCGGAGCGACGTGAGCGGGTCCGCTCGGCGATGACCGAGTTGAACTATCGCCCCAACTCGATCGCCCGTGGACTCTCCGAATCACGTAGCGGCACAGTCGGTGTCGTCATCAACGATCTGCGAAACCCCTGGTATGTCAGCCTGCTCGAAGGCCTGGCCACCACGTTCGACGCGGTGGACGTCGCGCCCCTTCTGGTCGACAGTCGCCTCGACCACCAGGTCGGCCGCAACACCGTCGAGACATTGCTGTCGCGACAGGTCGACGGACTCGTGGTGGTCGGCACGACCGATGCGAGGGTGGACGTCGAACGTGCCGCCGAGTCGATTCCGGTGGTTCTCGCCGGGACACTCGAACCCGATCTGCCGACCGTGGACATCGCGGTGGACGATGACCATCTCGGTGCCCGGCTGGCCACCGAGCACCTCCTCGCTCTCGGGCACCGACGTCTGGCACACATTCAGGGTCCCGGAATGGTCGGGCGACTGCGGCGCAAGGGATTCGAGGACGCGATCGCAGCGGCCGACGCGGGCGTGGAGCACGTCGTCGAGTTCGGTGGGACCACCGAGGAGGGTGGCTACGCCGCGACCGGACGGTTGCTCGACACGGCGGCACCGCCGACAGCCATCTTGGCGTTCAACGACATGGCGTGCCTGGGGGCGATGTCCGCCGCGGACGACCGCGGCGTCTCGGTGCCGGGCGATCTGTCACTGATCGGGTACGACGACACCCGGCTGGCGAGCCTGAGGCACATCTCCCTGACGTCGGTTGACAACGGGAACTTCGCCGTCGGGGCGCAGGGGGCCAAGTTCCTGCTCCGCCGTATGGACCGACTGACGGCTCCGCAGCAGATCTATCGTCACCCACCGCGACTGGCGGTGCGACGGACCACGTCGGCACCGCGCTGAGCTCACCGATCGTCGCTGCAACAGTGCTTCGACGCGTTCGGCGGCACGTTCATGACGGGGTTGGCGTCGCAGAAGTTGTACGGCTTCAAGGTGAACCCTGCGTAGTCGGTGGGCATGATGGGCCAGTCCTCGGTGCGGGGAAAGTGGGTCAGGCCGAATGTGTGCCAGAGGACGATGTCCTCGCCGTCCACCGGCCGGTCCGCCGCCTGGTAGGCCGGCAGCCCCTGTCCCAGCGCACTCTGGTTCACGAAATCACCTGCCGCATACCGCTCGGAGGCGTCGTATCGGGTGACCCAGAGCGCCCGCGTGGTGAATCCGGCGCGTCCCGCGATCGAGGATTCCGGGTCTGCGAGCAGCATCGGGGTCTGCTCGGCGTGGAGCGCGTAGGAGGGATGGTGGCCCATCCGGCCGGTCTTCTCGGTGTTCACGATGTGCCATGTGCGTCCCGATCCGGCGTCGGCCATCCGGGCGCCATCGGCCTCCGACGCGATCCGTGTCCTGGCGACGGTGAACGCGTTGCCCCAGGGATTGCCGTCACCCATCGGAACCCGCACCGCGTCGACCTCGTCGACGGCGTTGGCGAGGCCGTCGACCATCATGTCGAGGCGGGCACTGAACAGGTGCTGGTGATAGGGGAGTCCGAGGCCGGGTGCGACCAGGGTCTGGTGATCCGATCCCTCCTCGGGATACGCAGCGGTGAAGGCGATGCCCGTCAGCTTCGCCTCGAGCGCGATGGTGCCGTCGAGGTAGAGATACCAGTAGAACCCGTAGTCATAGTTGCCGACCGTGGTGAAGAAGCTGATCACCAGCCGCCGTTGCCGCCGGACCTCGCTCATGCCGGTGAAGATGTCGGAGTGCTTCCAGAGCGTCCCGTAGTCCTCTTCGTGCATGCAGATACCGTTCTTGACGGTCCGCGGGCAACCTTGCTCGTCGGCGAGGGTGAGGTCGAAGTAGTAGATCTCGCCGAGACAGTCGCAGCCCAGCGCCAACTCGTTCGCATAGCGGCCGAACACGTATTCGCCGGTGTCGAAGTAGTTCTGCCAGTAGCGGCTCGGGGACGGGTCCGCGTAGGGGACGACCATCTCGTTGATCGATGCGCGGTAGAGGACGTCGCGGCCCTGGTACCGGAGTTTGCGGAGGATCAGGCCCTCGCGTTGATCGTAGGAGATGTCCAGAGACCAGTTGGCCCACTCGATGTGCTCTCCCGAGACGGTGAAACTGGGACCCTCCGGTTGGGTGATCTCGATGGGCTTGAGACCTTCGAGCGGCGGGCCCGCGACCTCCGGGGTGTCGAAGTTGCCCGACTCCGCGGGTACGTCGAAGACCCGGTGATCGACGAGGTCGACGAGCTCGCGGTTGATGATGTCGACGTAGGCGCAGAGGCCGTCGACGGGATGAGCCCACGGCAGGTCCTTGTCGTGTTGCTGCACGAAGGCGAACGAGCGGACTATGCGCTTTCCGGCCTCGCCGGGGTTCTCGTAGGTTCCCGCCGACAGCGGTACGGCAACGGTCTTCGACGGATCGACGCCGCGTTTGCGGAGGGCGTCGCGCCAACGTGGTTCACCGGCCAGGAACTCGGCGACGAGTTCGAACTCCGCATCCAGGATGGGCAGTTGGCCGACGGCGTGGTCGATCTCGTCCGTGGAGATCACGTGCCCCAGGGACACCGACACCACGGCGTCGAGCGCGTCTCCGGTGGCGGTATCGAGCAGCATGACCCGGGCGCGGCGGTCCGGCGCCGGACCGGAACCGGCCTCGAATGCGAGGATCGCCGTCTTCTCGGGTTCGTCGAGTCCGACGTAGACGAACCGTGTGGTGGTCGAGACATGGCCTGCTTCGGCGAGAATGGTTCGCGCGGAGATGATCTCGGTTGCACTCAGGCTACGCAGCGGGTTGGTGAGGTCGGTCGGGTTGGGTGCGTCGTCGAGGGTGGTCATCGCAGTGTCGCCTTTCTGGCGTCCGGAGAACGCGAGCGCAGAGAGATCGCGTCGGGTGAGTGGTCCGTATGCCCCGGCATTGCGGCGACGGATGACGTTCCTGCACCAGATGTAGCACGATCTCGGCGACGATGAGAGCCATCGACGGCTCGGCAGTATCGCCGAGCCGTCGAGTGGTGGTTGTGGCCGGTGTGGTTGCCGGCCTATAGGCGGCGTATCAGCCGCGGGCGTACCAGGCGGCCGCGACGAGGGCCGGCTGGCCGAACAGCCGCCCGAGTCGCTTGCCGTCGGTATCGAGGCCGAAGGCGTCGATCTTCTCCCGGTACTGATGGATGTTGCCGGGGAAGACGGCGACGAAGAAGGCGGCGGCGATCGCGCCGACCGTCCGGCGGTGACGTGGGAGGGCGATCAGGCTCAGGCCCAGACCGACCTCGGCCACCCCGGAGGCGATGACCGTGAGATCTTTGTCCAGCGGGATCACGTCGGGGACCTGGGCCTGGAACTCCTTGCGCTGGAACGTGAGATGACCGACACCCGCGGTGGTGAGGATGGTGCCCAGCGCGAGTCGTGCGATGCGGGGTCCGCGGGCGTCTTTCTTGGTGCGAATCAGATCGAGGGAAGCCATAGGTCCTTTCAGGGAGGTGCGGACGGGAGTGGAAGTGTCTCAGTCGTCGGCGATGGTCAGCGTGACGTCGATGTTCCCGCGGGTGGCATTCGAGTACGGGCAGACCTCGTGCGCCTTGTCGACGAGTTCCTTGGCTGCACCCGCCTCCACCGCGGGCAGCGTGACCTCTAGCTCGACGGCCAGTTCGAAGCCGCCGGAATCGTTGGAGCCCAACGACACCCGGGCACCGACGGTGGAGTCGGTGACGTCCGCGCCGGCCTGACCGGCAACGAGCCGCAGCGCGCTGTGGAAGCAGGCCGCGTAGCCGGTCGCGAACAGCTGCTCGGGGTTGGTGCCGACACCCGAACCGCCGAGTTCCTTGGGCATGTCCAGATCGAGGTCGAGCTTCCCGTCCGACGAACGAGCGTGTCCGTTGCGGCCGTCACCCGTGGCGAGGGCCTCGGCGGTGTAGATCGGGTTCATGGTGCGTCCTTTCGGGTGGTTGGTTCATCGAGATGCCGACGCAGTTCGCCGGTCAGTTGATGCAGAGTGGTGCGGAGCCGGACCAGATCATCGATGTCGAAGGGGATCTCGTTGTCGACGTACTGCTCGGCGGCTTCCGCGATCGCCGATGTCAGCGAGTCGTACACGCAGTCCGCGCGGGCCCCGAGGGCGGCGCCCTCGGGCGTGAGGGCCACGGTGACCGACCGTTCGTCTTCCGTCGATCGGCGGCGGGTCAGATATCCGAGCGTCTCGAGCCTGCGGAGCAGCGGGGATACCGTGCCGGAATCCAGTTGCAATCGCCGGCACAGTCGGGTCACGGTGATCTCGTCCTCTTCCCAGAGGACCAGCATCGCGAGGTACTGCGGGTAGGTCAGCCCCAGCTCGGCCAGCCCGGGCCGCTGCGCCGCGATCACTGCCCGCGACGCCGAGTACAGCGCGAAACAGAGCTGCTCATCGAGTCGAACATCGGTCACGTCCCCGACGCTACACGATTTTGGTTGTGCACAACATAAGTCCTGGGACCCCCTTCGCCGTCAACCGTGGTTGACGAGACGTCGCGCAGACGGCACGCTGGTGTCATGAAGACGGGATTCGACGCCGATGACGGGCGGACGCCGGTCGAGGAACTCGCGCGGGTTGCCGCCCGGCGACGCGACCTCGCTCGCGAGGAGGAGGTGGCGGTCCGGCGGGCCCGGCACGCCGGGCTCTCGTGGGCCGAGATCGGACTGCTGCTCGGCGTGTCGAAACAGGCGATGCACAAGAAGTACCGGAAGGTCGGATGACCGCCGGCATGCCGCTCACCGACGCGAACGTCGTCGATGCGCTCGGCAGGGATCTACGCTGCGCCGGGTACACCGGCGACGGGGTCGGCGACCTCCTCGGCGAGGCCGCGAACGAGGCGCTCGGTCGTGGTGTCTGGTGGCCCGCGCTTGCCGCCACCCGTGGGGTACCGGAGGAGACCGTGGCGCTCGCGACCATCACGCGCCTTTTCCTGCTCGGCGCCGACGAGTCGGAAGCAGATGTGGCGGCGGCATTTCCGGAGTCCGGGATCGATGCGCTGCTCGGCAACGGCGTGCTCACCCGAGCCGGTGGCGGCATGCTGCGGGCCGCGCTCGACATCCGTCCGCACGCCGACGACGTCCGCGATTATCTCGTCGTGTCCGATCAGGACGCCGTGATGCGCGCCGCTCCGGTGGCGCCCGACCACGTCCTCGGCATCGGCGGCGCGTCGGTGTCGTTGGCGCGGGCGGTGATCCGGCGACCTGTACACCGTGCGCTCGACATCGGGACCGGCTGTGGCATCCAGGCGCTGCACCTCGACACGCACTGCGACGAGATCGTCGCAACCGACACCAACCCGCGGGCGCTGGCGCTGGCCGCGGCGACCGCCCGTCTCAACGACATGAGCTGGGACCTGCGTTCGGGCAGCCTGTTCGAACCCGTTGCGGGGGAGCGGTTCGACCTGATCGTGTCTAACCCCCCGTTCGTCATCGGGGCGGGAACGCAGGACTACATCTACCGCGATTCCGGAGTCGCCGGCGACGCACTGTGCGCCGATCTGATCCGACAGGTTCCCGCTCACCTCAATCCTGGTGGTACAGCACAGCTGCTGGCGAACTGGATGGTGCCGAACGACACGGATTGGCAGGACCGGGTGCGGGGATGGCTCGCCGGCACCGGACTCGACGCATGGGTGGTGCAACGTGAGTTCGCCGATCCCATCACCTATATCTCGCTGTGGCTCTCGGATGCCGGGGAGTCGACCGACGTCGCGGCGGAGCGGGGAGCGCGATGGCTGGACTGGTTCCGCGAGAACGACATCGCCGGCATCGGGATGGGGTCGATCACGCTGCGGCGTCCGCCCGACGGGTCACACGGCGAGCCGGACCAGGTCATCGAAGAGATCGTCGGCGCAGGGGAGGAGATCACCGGATCGGAAGCCGAAGCGTTCCTGGCTCGACGTCACTACCTGCGGACGACGACCGACGAGCAACTGCTCGCCACGAGGCTGTCGTCGGCGCCGATCTTCCTGGACGAGCAGTACCTTCCCGGCAGTGAAGGTTGGCAACAGGTCTCGGCCGCGGTACGACGTCCGGGCGGTCCCGGCGCGGTCCTCGGTGTGGACGAGGTCTCGCGTGCGCTCCTGGCCGGGTGCCGCGGTGAGGTGCCGTTGGCCGCGCTGATCGACTTGCTCGCCGGATTCCACGGGGTGGAGGCCGAAGCGCTTGCACAGGCGGCGCTGCCGGTCGTGCGAGAGGCGATCGGGCGGGGGATTCTCTACGAGGCGAGGTAGATGATCGTCACCACCTGGTCCCTGAGGAGATCCGGAGCGCTAGCGGAGGATCGTCACGAAGGGCCGCCCTTCGTGACCCTTCGATACGCTCGCAAGCTCGCTACTCAGGGCGGCGCGCTCGCAAGCTCGCTCCTCAGGGACCGGGGTGAAGCTCGCTCCTCAGGGGGCGGGGGCGCTCGCAAGCTCGCTGCTCAGGGGGCCGGGGT
Source organism: Gordonia sesuvii (assembly GCF_036350415.1). NCBI lineage: Bacteria > Bacillati > Actinomycetota > Actinomycetes > Mycobacteriales > Gordoniaceae > Gordonia > Gordonia sesuvii. The sequence continues at coordinate 867,777 of NZ_JAZDUF010000002.1, read as the reverse complement.
GACGCTCGCAAGTTCCTTCCGGTCCGACGGGGCCGGGGCTCCGGGACCACCGGGATCTCCCCGAAACCGGTTGTGCAGCACCATCGGCAACCGGTGCAGTTTGTCGATCGCGAACTCGCGACGGAACTCCGCCCACGCCCAGCACAACCCGAACACCACGATCACGACGCACAGACTCGTCGTTGTGCTCCACGGGCGATGGGCGATATGAATGGGCAGGATGACGAGCGCGAGCGCTTGCAGCACGTAGGAGTCGAGGCTGCGGGTGCCGGTCATCACCAGCGGGCGGAGCCAGTCGTGATGCCATCGGCGCAGCAGCATCACGAACACGCCGTAGATCGCCGGCACCAGCAGCCACGCGCCGAGGGCGCGTGCGGGACGGAAGTCCAACTTGTCGGCGAGCGCGGGTTCGAAACGCACCCAGGGCCCCGCGTCGACCCCGAAGTGCATCAGCAGGGCGAAACCGACCGCGGTCGCCACGACGAGTGCGAGGTGCCTTTCGATGACTCCCGCCACATCCCAGTCCCGCCATTTCCAGCCGATCACCACCGCGGGCACGAACATGATCTGCCAGCCCGCCCAGTTCTGGATGCGGTGTCCCTCGGTGAACGAGGTGACGTAGAACCAATCCGGCGACCACAGCAGTGAGATCCCGTACAGCACCAGGGACCCGGCGATGACGATCTGCCACCGGTTCCGCATCAACAAGGGAAACAGCAGGAACGCCGATGCTATCAGCACCATGTACAGCAACAGGATGTTCCCGCCGCTGGGGAGATAGCGCATCGTGATCGCCAGTTGCAGACCGTCCCACCAGCCGTCGACGGGGAGCAGCAGGGTGAGCCAGCGGTGGCCGGCGAGTGCGGCGGCGACAGCGACAATCGAGATGGTCAGCTGGCACACATACAGCACCGCCAGCCGTCGCGTCAGGCGCCGATACGCGAACCGCAACGACTCACGTTCGATCCATCGGCGATAGACCAAGCCGAGGACCAGGCCGGAGAGCAGCACGAACGCCGACATTCCGTCGACGTACGGGTACGCATGGGTGGGCGCCGCGATGCGCGTGCCGGCGGCGAAATGTAGCGAGATCATGCTCCAGATCGCGAGCCCCCGCGTCGCGTCGATGGCGAGATCTCTGTTCATCGGCTGTCAGAATACCTGGGGCGGAGCAGGATCCCGGTCTCGGCGAAGCCGGTGTCGCGGAGATGACATGCCGCGACACACCAAACGCCCGGCCCCAACTTCGGAGACCGGGCGTCTGGCCAGTGCGATCAGGTGTAGAGGTCCGCAATCGCCTTCTTGTGTGCGTCGTGGATCACGTTGCGCTTCAACTTCATCGTCGGGGTCAGCTCGCCCGACTCGATCGTGAAGTCGCCCTCCAGGATGGCGAACTTCTTGATCGCCTCGGCGTTGGACACCTTGGTGTTGGCATCCTTCACGGCCGCGTCGATCTCGCCTCGTAGCGTCTCGTTCTGCGCGAGATCCGCCATGGAGGTGTCCGCGGGCAGGCTGTGACGCTCGAGCCAGCCGGGCGCGGCCTCGGGATCGATGGTGATCAGAGCGGCGATGAACGGCTTGTTGTCGCCGACCACCAGGCACTGGGAGACCATCGGATGTGCTCGGATGGTGTCCTCGAGCTGTGCAGGCGAGACGTTCTTGCCGCCCGCGGTGACGATGAGCTCCTTCTTACGCCCGGTGATGAACAGATAGCCGTCGTCGAGGTGGCCGATGTCGCCGGTGTGGAACCAGCCGTCCTTGATGGACTCGGCGGTGGCCTTCTCGTTCTTCCAGTACCCGCCGAACACGACGGGTCCCTTGAGCAGGACCTCGCCGTCGTCGGCGATGCCGACCGTCACGCCCGGGACCGGTCGTCCGACCGAGCCGACCTTCTGGTGGTCCTCGTTGTTCGCGGTCACCGCGGCAGTGGTCTCCGACAGTCCGTAGCCCTCGTAGACGGGGATGCCGACGCCGCGGAAGAAGTGCCCGAGGCGGGCGCCGAGCGGCGCGCCACCGGAGATCGCGCCCTCGCAGTTGCCGCCGAGCGCGGCGCGCAGCTTGCCGTACACGAGCCGGTCGAACAATGCGTGCTTGATCTTCAGGCCGAGTCCGGGGCTGCCGTCCTCGAGTGCCTTGCTGTAGGCGATGGCCGTGTCGGCGGCGCGGTCGAAGATCGAACCCTTGCCGCCGTCGTAGGCCTTCTGCTTGGCGGAGTTGTAGACCTTCTCGAAGACGCGCGGAACCGACAGCACGTAGTTCGGCTTGAACTTGCCGAGATCCTCGATCAGGTTCGGGATGTCGTTGGTGTGTCCGAGGATGACACCGTTCTCGATGCATCCGACGGCGACGACGCGGGCGAACACATGGGCGAGCGGGAGGAACAGGAGAGTCGACTTGCCTTCGACCATCCCGGCCCCGACGGCGTCACGGGTCGCGGCGCATTCGGCGAGGAAGTTCGCGTGGGTGAGGACCACACCCTTCGGCTTGCCGGTGGTGCCCGAGGTGTAGATGAGGGTCGCGGCATCGGACGACAGTGCCTGGGCGCGGCGGGCGTCGAGCTCCTCGTCGCCCAGTTTGGCGCCCCGCTTGGTGATCGTGGCCAGCGCATGATCGTCGATCACGAGGGTCTCGCGCAGCGCGGGGGCCTCATCGATGACGCGGATGTGCTTGGTGTAGTGCGAATGTCCCTCGACGAACAGCAGAGCGGTGCCGGAATCCTCGAGGATCCACTGCACCTGGTCGGGCGCCGAGGTCTCGTAGATCGCCACCGTGGTGCCGCCGGCCCGCCAGATGGCGTAGTCGAGAACCGTCCACTCGTATCGCGTCGACGACAGGATCGCAACGCGCTCGCCGGGCTTGATCCCCGATGCGATGAGACCCTTCGCCACCGCGTCGACCTCGTCGACGAACTGCTTGGCGGTGACGTTGATCCACTGATCCCCAGAGCGCCGCTTCAGCAGCGGCATCGTCGGACGTTCGGCCCGATAGCGGAGAATGCTGTCGATGGTCGTCGCCTTGTCCTCGATGGCGAGGTCGGACGGTGTGGTGTATTCCTGCATGGCGGCTCCCCTACGCGCACGAAATGGGTCATAACGGACACTGTGTTGTCCGCTTCAACACGTCAGCTCTGTTGAGTGGAACTGACGGTACCAGTATCCGTGGTCGGCATCACAGAACGGTGTCCGCGGAGCGTAGCCGCGGTCACAGCACTCCGTGTCAGATCTCGAGGATTCCGCCTGCGGGGCGTTCGGCCACTAGAGTTGGCCAGTGTGAAGAGGACTGCGCGCGCATGAGTGCCACCGAGGATCCGGACGGCTCCACGGGAGCCGGTGACATCACCTTCGACGACCTCGACATCGCGCCGAAAGTCCGGCAGGCCATCGCGGATGTGGGATACGAGACGCCGTCGCCGATCCAGGCCGCGACGATCCCGCCGCTGATGGACGGTCGCGACGTCGTGGGGCTCGCCCAGACCGGCACCGGGAAGACCGCTGCCTTCGCGATCCCCATCCTGTCGCGGCTCGACCCGTCGTCGCGCCGACCGCAGGCGTTGGTCCTGGCCCCCACGCGGGAGCTGGCGCTCCAGGTCGCCGAGGCCTTCGGGCGTTACTCCGCGCACCTACCCGAGGTCCGGGTCCTGCCGATCTACGGCGGCCAGAGCTACGGGGTCCAGCTGTCCGGTCTACGCCGCGGCGCCCAGGTGATCGTGGGGACGCCCGGCCGCGTCATCGATCACCTGGACAAGGGGACGCTGGACATCTCCGAACTCGACTTCCTGGTGCTCGACGAGGCCGACGAGATGTTGACCATGGGATTCGCCGAGGATGTCGAGCGCATTCTCGCCGAGACGCCGGACGACAAGCAGGTCGCGCTCTTCTCGGCCACCATGCCGAGCGCCATCCGACGTTTGGCGCAGCGCTACCTGAACGATCCGCAGGAGATCACCGTCAAGTCGCGGACGGCGACGGCGCAGAACATCACCCAGCGCTATCTGCAGGTGTCACATCAGCGCAAACTCGACGCACTGACCAGATTCCTGGAGGTCGAGACCTTCGACGCCATGATCGTGTTCGTCCGCACCAAGTCCGCGACCGAGGAGCTCGCGGAGAAGTTGCGTTCGCGCGGATTCTCCGCGGTCGCGATCAACGGTGACATGGCGCAGGCACAACGCGAGCGGACCATCAACCAGCTCAAGAGCGGCTCCATCGACATCCTCGTGGCCACCGACGTGGCCGCCCGCGGGCTCGATGTGGACCGCATCTCGCACGTCGTCAACTACGACATCCCGCACGACACCGAGTCCTACGTCCACCGCATCGGTCGCACCGGTCGGGCCGGTCGTTCCGGAAACGCCTTGTTGTTCGTCTCCCCGCGAGAGCGTCACCTGCTCCGGGCCATCGAACGGGCCACGCGCTCGACCCTCGCCGAGATCGGTCTACCCAGCGTCGAGGACGTCAATGCCCAGCGCGTGGCGAAGTTCGCCGACTCGATCACCGAGAACCTTGCGTCCGACAACCTCGATCTGTTCCGCAAGCTCGTGGAGGACTACGCGCAGGAGCACGATGTCGCCCTGGCCGACGTCGCCGCGGCATTGGCGCTCGAGACCCGTGACGGCGGCTTCCTGATGGCACCCGATCCGCCCGAGGGTGTACGAGCCGAACGTCGGGAGCGGGCCCCACGTGGGTCGGGTGGCCAGTTCGCCACGTACCGGATCGCAGTCGGACGCCGTCACAAGGTGTCGCCGGGGTCCATCGTCGGCGCCATCGCGAACGAAGGCGGGCTGACCAGGGGCGACTTCGGCAACATCAGCATCCGTGACGACTTCTCGTTGGTCGAACTCCCCGAGAACCTCGACAACGAGACCTTGGCCTCGCTGCGGCACACCAAGATCGGGAAGAACCCCATCGACATCCGGCGTGACTACGGGCCGCCACGCACTCGCGGCGGTGCCAAACGTGGGCAGGGCCAGCGCGGCGGTGGGACCCGCGACGGCTACGGAAAACGGTCGGACACCTGGGGAAAGCGCGGTCCGAAGCGGATCGCCGGCCGCGGCCGCGGCTGAGCGAATCCATAGGAGTCCCTGAGAATTTCACGCCTGGTGGGGCAGAACTTGCCGGATCGAGATAATTCCGTAACCTTTGTGTGGGGGTTCGAAGGATACGTGATCGATGACCACGCCATGGCGTGGGGCGCCGACCGAAGCCGACGTACACCCTCGATCATTGGACAACGAGATACACACAGGAACGGTGAGTCACCAGTGTCAGTGGTGAATTCGATAACAGCAGCCGACGCACGAGAGCACTGCCAGAGGTCGCGGGCAGTCCTCGTCGACGCACGCCCGCAGGTGATGCGCCACCAGGGAAGCCTTCCCGGGGCGGTCGTCGTGGAGCCGACCGACGTGCGGGAGCACTTCACACCCACGCCGTCGGGGACATTCCCGGTCGTGCGCAACCCCGACACCGAGATCGCTGTCGTGTCCGTCTCGTCCCAGGCCCCCGTCATCGCCGAGGAGATCGCCGGTCTGGGCTACACCAATGTGCGCTACGTCGACGGTGGCTACCGCGCCATGCGGTCGCAGTTCCAGGAGTAGTCCGGTCTCTCGCGGCGGGGTCGGATTGGTAGCGTGCGGGAGGTATCCACGCCCGTGATCCAGCCGAGGACGCCGGCGCAGGCGTACGCAGGAGGGATCGAGAACCGATGGCCGAGGAGACCGACACGTCGCAGCCGGACCAGGTCGTCCGGCTGATCGGTTACCTTCGCGAACTCGTCCGCTCCCGCTTCGACGTCGTCACCGACGTCGATGATCATCCCGGGGTGCTCTGGGTGGGGAAGTCCACCGGCGTTCCGGTACGGGCGGCGGCGGTTGCCGGGCAGACGGTCATGGAGCTCGGCCCGGGCGACGACGCGCACGCGGAGCTCGCACGATTGGTCAGCGAACTGCACGAGGATCCCGACGGCCTCGAGCTCGTCCTCGCCAACGCGATCGTCTCGGTGCACGACGCGACCGCGTCCTCCGGCGAACCGGCGCTCCGCCATGAACATCTCGTCACCCAGCAGGTCATTGCGGACCGCGACGACGAGACCGGCTCGATCCGGGTCGTCCTCGGGGCCGGGGCCGTACCCGTCGTGCACGACGCACCGCTGCTCGCCACGATCGACGGCGTCGACCTGTCCGGCACCCTCAAGGCGCGGGCGAAACTCGCGGAACTGTCCAGTCCGGTCGGACCGAAGATCGGTGAACTGATCGACGAATGGCTGGCCAGGCTCGAGGTGGACCGCGATCGCGTTTCGGTGTCGACCGACCTGCGTCCGGCGGTCGTACTCCGTCGACGCGGGGTCGCGGCCGTGCTCGACTTCTATGACGCGGTACTCGCGGAGCTGCGCGCCGAATCCGAGGATGTGCCGGTCGGTCTCGCTCAGCTCGTCGCGCCGATCGAGGCGCCCGACCGCGTCGCGGCGTTGGCGAAGACGGGCGCGAAGGCCCCCGACGAGCTCGTCCGAGACGCGTTGTACCCGTTGCCCGCCAACGTCGAACAACGCGATGTGCTCGCCCAACTCGGCCTCGACAGCGGGGTCGTCGTGGAAGGCCCACCGGGTACCGGCAAGACGCACACGATCGCCAACCTGACTGCTGCACTGCTGGCGCAGGGGCAGCGAGTGCTGGTCACCAGCGAGAAGGCGCATGCGCTGCATGTCCTGCGCGACATGCTGCCCCCGGAGCTGCGCGATCTCACCGTGTCGATCGCCGATGTGGGTACCGACGATTTCGAGGCGACGGTCTCGAGCGTCGAGGCGATCGCCGACCGGAGGTCTCGATATCAGCCCCGGGTGGTCGAGGCGGAGATCGCGGACGTGATCGGAAAACGCGACCAGGCGCTGCGCCGGCGTGAACGAGTCCTCCGCGAACTCTGGTCGGCGCGCGAGTCCGAGACCGAGGTGCACGAGTGGGTGGCCGGTGACTACCGCGGCACCGCGGCCGAAGTGGTACGCCAGTGCAAGGCCGACGAAGAACGGTACGGGTGGCTCCCGGGTCCCGTGGAGGGTGCGACGCCTCCGCTGGACGCCGGCGAGTTCGAACGGCTGAAGGCCCTGCTGGCGAGCGCCGTCGACTCCGAACCACGTCTGGGTCAACGACTTCCGGACCTGGCCACGCTCCTGCCCGCCCCGGCGGTGCTCGATGACATCTGCGCACGGATCGCCCAGCGGCCCACCGACCCCGAGGTCGGGACCGGCTCTCTGCTGTCGATCCTCGCCGATGTCGAGAGCGCACGGCTCGTCCGGATCAAGGAGGTGTGCGAGCGGCTCGCGGTGGCGGCCGGCGAGGTCTCGGGCTTTCCACCCGCGATCGTCGACATGGCGGATCGCCTGCTCGATGGTCAGGCCGCCCATCTGTGGTCGCGGGTCGTGGGTCTCTCGCCGGTGATCGCCGACGCGGCCGAACGTGATCGTGTGATCGGTGGCCACGTAGTCGACGTCGACGGAGCCGGGCCAGGCGACGACGCGGTGTTTGCCGAGGCGGCAGACCATCTGGCCGGCGGAGGGCGCTGGCGGAGCAGGCTGCTGCGGTCACCGCAGCAGCGGGCCGTCGAGGAATCCCGGGTCAACGCCACCGTGGACGGCCGGGCACCGACCGATGAGCAGGGGCTGCGTCTGGTCGCCGACCATCTCGCGGTCCTCGATGCCGTGGGCAAGGTGCAACGGGTGCTGGCGGACCTGCATGTCCCGGTGGACAACACGGGATCCCGATCGGCGCAGCTGAACTCGCTGGTCCGGCTCGACGGTCAGTTGGCATGGATCTCCGAACTCATGACCGGGCGCGATCAACTCGTCCGGGAACTCGAGGCGATCAGTCCCGGCGGTCCACGCCCGCGTAGCGTCGCCGACGTGTCGGCGGTGGCGCTGCAGGCGGGTGCGATCGCCGCGACCAACGACGCCGTGCTGGCCGAATACGAACTGGCCGACTGCGCCTACCGGCTCGCGGCCGAGGTGGAGCAGGGTCCGTCCCCCGAGGGTGACGCGCTGCTGTCGGCATTGGCCGGTGCCGACCCCGACACCATTCGCGACGCGCGCCGCGCCTGGAATGCCGCCCGGGACGAACTCGCCGACCAGACAGCGCTCGATCTGTTGACCCTGCGATTGCGCAGCAAGGCGCCCGAGCTCTACACGCTGTTCACCGAGACCGCGGATGATCGTTTGTGGCACAAGCGGTTACGGGATGTCGATGCTGCCTGGTCGTGGCGGCGCGCCCAAACCTGGGTCGAGGAGCGCAGCGATCCCGCACTCGAGGGCCGCCTGCAGTCCGAACTCGACGAACTCGAGGCCGACATCGGCGTCCTCACGGTCCGCCTCACGGCCGCCCGGGCATGGCGGGCCTGCCTCGAACGCATGACGGTCGCCGAGGTCCAGGCGTTGCAGTCCTACCGCGATCACATGATCAACCTCGGCAAAGGATCGGGCAAGTACGCCAACCGCTTTCGTGCTGCCGCCCGCGCCGCGATGGAGCAGGCGCAGGGAGCGGTACCCGCCTGGATCATGTCGATCAGCCAGGTCGCGGAGACCGTGACACCGCGCCGCGACGCGTTCGACGTCGTCATCGTCGACGAGGCGAGCCAAGCCGACATCACGAGTTCGTTCCTGCTGTGGTTGGCACCGCGTGTCATCGTCGTCGGCGACGACCGACAGTGCGCACCGACCGGCCTCACGGGGGCCACCCTCGACGACGCGTTCGCCAAACTCGACGCGCACCTGCCCGACCTCCCGAACTACCTCCGCGACGGACTCACGCCTCGGTCGAGTCTGTTCTCGTTGCTGCGTAGTCGATTCGGGCATCTCATCCGCCTGCGCGAACACTTCCGGTCGATGCCCGAGATCATCGAGTTCTCGTCGCGCCAGTTCTATTCGGGAGCGCCGCTGGTGCCGGTGCGGCAGTTCGGTGCCGACCGCCTCCCGCCGCTGCGTGCCGTGCACGTGTCGGACGGTGATGCGAGGGGACAGGGTCAGGGTCTGGTGAACGAGGCCGAGGCGATTGCGATCGCGGATGCGCTGTCGGCATGTCTGCGCGACCCGGCCTACGACGGTGCGGATTTCGGGGTGATCGCCCTGCAGGGCACCAAGCAGGTCGACGAGATCACACGACGACTCCGGGAGACGCTGACGGACCGGCAGTGGCGCGAGCGACGACTGCGGGTCGGCACGCCGCCGGACTTCCAGGGCGATGAGCGTCGGGTGATGTTCCTGTCGATGGTGGTGTCGGATTCCGCGGCCATCGCGCCGCTGACCCGTGCTGAGTCCCAGCGGCGGATCAATGTTGCCGCGTCGCGCGCGATGGATCAGATGTGGCTGTTCCACTCCATTGAGCTCGATGATCTCAAGACCAATGACCTGCGTCGGTCACTCGCCGCCTACGTGGAGTCCAATCAGGGAGCCACACTTCCGCCGATGCCCGGAGATGTCTCGGAAACCGAACGGCAGCAGCCATTCTCGAGTCTTTTCGAGCAGCGTGTGTTCAACCGCCTGGCGGAGCGCGGGTACCACGTGGTGCCCGCGATGACCGTCAACAACCGCACCATCGACCTCGTCGTCATCGGGGCGGATGCCCGTATGGCCGTGGAATGCGACGGCGACACGTTCCGGACCACCGGCGAACAGGCGCGATCGGACATGGAGCGTGAACGCGAACTCCGCAGGTGCGGATGGGAGTTCTGGCGTGTTCGCGAGTCGGAGTACGAACTGGACCCGGGACGCGCGCTCGCCGGACTGTGGGAGGCGCTGGATCGACGCGGAGTCAAGCCAGGGTCGGTGACCGGTCCGAAGGTCGTCGTCGGCGAGACCGCGGACGGTGGGGAATGGGCGCCCATCGACCTCACCGCCGGCGAGTGACGATGTTCATCCCCGGGTAACAGGCCGGCCGCCAGTGGTTTTCGGGTCTGAGAGTGCTACCGGGGAGGGTCGGTACTCAGCCCACGTGCTCGAGGAGTGCGGGAAGCCCGACCCCTGCCGACGCGCGGACGCTGTGGGTGACGAACCGGCTCAGCGCCGACGGCTCCGGATTGAACTCGATGACCGGCACGCCACGGTCGAGAGCCTGCTCGGGTAGCGCGGCGGCGGGATACACCACGCCGCTCGTACCCACCACGAGGACGACGTCGGCGAACGCGAACGCGTTCTCCGCGGCCTGCCACTCGCCCGCCGGCAATCCCTCGCCGAACCAGACGACACCCGGCCGCACCGGCGACAGGCAGATCGGACACGACGGGGGTTCCACGCGGAGCTCCTGCACCGCCCGCTCGGGGTCCGCGTCGGTGCCCTGATAGAGCCGACCGCAGTTGCTGCATCGAGGGGCGAACAGACTCCCGTGGAGGTGACTGACCGCCGTGCTGCCGGCTCGCTCGTGGAGATCGTCCACGTTCTGGGTGACGACGAACACGCCGCGGTCGCGTTCCAGACTTGCCAACGCCCGGTGGCCGGCGTTCGGTTCCGCGTCACAGACGAGTCGTGCACGCCACTGATACCAGGCCCAGACGAGACCCGGATCGTTGTCCCAGGCGGCGGGAGTTGCGATCTCGGTCGGGTCGAACCGCGCCCAGAGCCCGGTCTCGGTGTCCCGGAACGTCGCGATCCCGCTGTCCGCCGACATCCCCGCGCCGGTGAAGACGGTGATGACCTCGGCCCGACGGACCGCCTCGACCGCGGCCGCGGGAATGGCGATGTCGCCCTCGTGCCGGGGGACGGTGTCGTCGGTCATCGCGAGTCCTGTGCCAGTGCTGCTCGCAGGATCTCCGCCGTGTGGTCGGGGTCCGGGTCCCGCCGGACGACGAGTCCTTTGGCGAAACTCAACTTGTCACCGTCGTGCCGCGGCACCACATGGAGGTGAGTGTGGAACACCGACTGAAAGGCCGCGCGTCCGTCGTTGAGCACCAGATTGACGCCATCGGCCGCGATGTCGCCGCTCTTCATCGCGGCCGCGATTCGCTGGCCGGCGGCGAACAATCGCCCGCCCACCTCCGGGGCCAGGTCGGCGAGCCCGGACGAGTGATCGCGCGGGAGGACCAGGGTGTGGCCCCTGGTCACCGGACGGATGTCGAGAATCCCGATGACCGCGTCGTCGCGGTACACGGTGCGGGCGGGCGAGGACCCCTCGACGATGGCACAGAACACGCAGGACGGCATGACCACCGAGGGTACTTTCCGCGCCTGGCGAGGGCCGATCAGACGGCCCGTCGCGACGCCGCCACCAGGAGTGGAACACATCACATAACGATTGCATAACGGCCCGATCCAGGCGTCCTAACCGCCGATCGAGCGCTCGGGCGCCGCGCCTCAACTGCGCCGATGTCCGAGGGTCCCGAAAGCGTTTCGGTGAACACCTGTCCTACCGCCGGGGTTACCGGTGGGTATACCGACGGGTTCGATTTGAACATGAGGAAACCCTCATTTTCGTGTGTCATCATTGGGTCACGTTCACGCCGACGGTGACTCACGGATGAGTCCCGCGAGCCGCGAAAAGCAATGCGCGGCAGGTGTGTTCACCAGTGTGCCATTGACTGCTGCCCTGGACCTGACCAGGCCGACCGACGCCCGACGCGCGGATACATTCCGCGCTCCGCCGCCGACTACCAGCCCCCGAGATCCACGACCCGACACGCCCGCGAACGTGTCGAGACAAGAGGAGTGCACGTGACCGTCGACCAATACCGCTCCGGAGCACAGGGTGCCGCGCACTCGAACCGCCCCACCGCGCCATTGATCGATCGTCTCGCCGACGGCGAGCCGTATGCCATCAGCTTCGGCGGACAGGGCTCGCCGTGGCTGCCGACCCTGGCCGAACTGGTGGTCGACGCGGATCTCGAACACCGCATCGCGAAGATCGTCGCCGCCGCGGAACGCATCATCGACCCGGTCGCCGACCAGGTCACGATCGCGCTCGCCGACGGGTTCCACCCGTTGACCTGGGTGCGGGCTCATGACGCCGAAGAGGCCGTCCCCAGCGACGCCGAGCTCGCCGACTTCACCTTGTCGGGTCCGGGCGTCCTGTTGACCCAGCTCGCCGCCATCGAGGCGCTCAAGAAGCAGGGCCTCGACACCGCGGTCATCTCGCCCACGGCCGTGATCGGCCACTCGCAGGGAGCGATCGCCACCCACGCGATCGGCGCCGACGGCCAGGTCGCCGAATCAGGGCAGGGCCTGCTCCTGGCCATCGCGCAGCTCATCGGTGCCGCCGGCACCCTGATCGCCCGCCGGCGCGGGCTGGCGACCACCACCGACGGCACTCCGATGCTCGCGGTCTCGGGGGTCGCACCGGAACGCATCTCGGACATCCTCGTGGAGTACCGGGCAGGCCTCAGCGACACCGAACTCGCGTCGGCGCCGGTGCTGGCGATCAACAACGGGCGCCGGTCGGTCGCGTTGTCGGGTGCGCCGCGCCACCTCGCCGCGTTCGCGGCCTTCTGCGAGCGGATCGCCGCCGACGAGGCCGACGCGCGCAAGCGTAAGGTCACCGGTGGAGCACCGTTCGCCCCGAAGTTCGACGATCTCAATGTCAGTGTCGCGTTCCATCATCCGACGATGGTCGAGGCCGTCGACCTCGTCGCCCGTTGGGCGGAGGAGTGCGGGATCGACAGTGACACCGCTGTGACGCACGCGCGTGCGGTCCTGGTGGATCCGGTCGACTGGGTCGCGACCGTCGACGACGTCGTCGCGTCCGGCGCGACCTGGATCCTCGACTTCGGCCCGGGCGACCTGGCGACCCGCCTGAGCTCGGCGCTGGTCCGCGGCCAGGGCGTCGGCCTGGTGCCGGCCGCGCTGCGCGTCGGACAGCGAAACCTCTTCAGTCCCGGCGGTATCCCCGAGATCGCCCGGCCGTGGCATCAGTTCGCGCCGCAGCTGATCGCACTGCCGAACGGGCAGACCGCGGTGGACACTGCCTTCACCCGACTCACCGGCCGTTCGCCGATGCTGCTCGCGGGTATGACCCCGACGACCGTCGACCCGGCGATCGTCGCGGCCGCCGCCAACGCCGGCCACTGGGCCGAGCTCGCCGGCGGCGGGCAGGTCACCGAACAGATCTTCGCCGACAACGTCGCGCGCCTCACCGACATGCTCGACGACGGCCGACAGGCGCAGTTCAACGCGCTGTTCCTGGACCCGTATCTGTGGAAGCTGCAACTCGGCGGTAAACGTCTCGTGCAGAAGGCGCGCGCCCAGGGCGCCCCGATCGACGGCGTGGTGGTGTCGGCGGGCATCCCCGAACTCGAGGACGCCGTCGCCCTCGTCGACGAGTTCGTCGAGGCCGGACTGCATTACGTCGCGTTCAAGCCTGGTACCGTCGAGCAGATCCGCGCGGTCGTGCGCATCGCGGCCGAGGTCCCGCATCACCCCGTGATCGTCCAGATCGAGGGCGGGCGCGCCGGCGGCCACCACTCGTGGGAGGACCTCGACGACCTGCTGCTGGCCACCTACGGTGAGCTGCGGGCCCGCGACAACGTCGTCATCTGTGTCGGCGGCGGGATCGGCACCCCGGAACGTGCCAGTGAGTACCTGACCGGCACCTGGTCGGCGGCCTATGGCTACCCGGCCATGCCGCTGGACGGCATCCTGGTCGGCACCGCCGCGATGGCCACCAAGGAGGCCACCACCGCACCCGAGGTCAAGCAGCTGCTCGTCGACACCGTCGGGTGCGACGACTGGATCGGTGCAGGTCACGCCACCGCCGGAATGGCATCCGGGCGTAGCCAACTCGGCGCCGACATCCACGAGATCGACAACACCGCATCGCGCTGCGGCCGACTGCTCGACGAGGTCGCCGGCGACGCGGACGCCGTCGCCGAGCGCCGCGACGAGATCATCGCCGCGATGGAGGGCACCGCCAAGCCGTACTTCGGCGACATCGCCGGGATGACCTACCGGGAATGGCTCGACCGTTATGCCACCCTCGCCGTCGGCGACGGACGCTCCGATCAGATCCCGTGGGCCGACATCACCTGGCAGCAGCGGTTCGTCGACATGCTGCAACGCACCGAGGCCCGCATGAACCCGGCCGACTCGGGTGAGATCCCGACCATGTTCGCCGAACTGGGGTCGACCCACGACCCGCACTCGGCCATCGACGCCATCGGCAGCGTCTACCCGCAGATCGAGACCGATGTGCTGCACCCGGCCGACGTGGCGTTCTTCCTCGAGCTGTGCCGGATCCCCGGCAAGCCCGTCAACTTCGTGCCGGTCATCGACAAGGACGTGCGCCGCTGGTGGCGCAGCGACTCCCTGTGGCAGGCCCACGACGCCCGCTACCCGGCCGACGCCGTGTGCGTGATCCCGGGTCCCGTCGCGGTTTCCGGCATCACCCGGGTCGACGAGCCGGTCGGCGACCTGCTCGACCGCTTCGAGGCCCAGGTGGTGACCGACCTGCACAACACCGGCGTCGAGGCCCTGGCGGTGGATTCCCGCAAGCGTGTGGGTCTCGTCGGCGACGAGGGCGCGATCGTCGCGGTCCTCGAGGCCGAGGACGTGGAATGGGCAGGACGGATGGTGTCGAGCCCGATCGCTCTGCTCGGCGACGTCGACTGCTGGGAGGTCGTCGATCTCGGCCGTGCAGAGCACGAGCCGACCGGCTCGGTCCTCGAACGCATCGCGGGTGCGCCCGAACAACTCGACGGCTCACGTTTCGACCTCATCACCCCGATCTCCGGTTCCTCGGTGCGTATTCCGCTGCACATCGATGCCACGATCCTCGACGGCGGCAGCCCTCGGGTCGGCATCGATGAGGCGTCGACCGCGATGACCGAGATCCTCACGGTGGCCGCCGGCGGCGCCCTCGCCGAGGTGACCGACAAGGTCTCCACCACGACGGTGGCGTGGGATCCCGACAGCGTCGCCGACCACGCGGCGGTCACCGGCTACACCATGCCGGCCCACCTGCGTCCGACGACCCCGACCGCACCGTTTGGCTTCGCGGTTCCCGATACGCTCGTCGGTGCATCCTGGCCGAGTGTGTTCAGCGTCATCGGCGCTGCCCGCACCGAGCACGGCCGGCCCGTCGTCGAGGGGCTGCTGGATCTGGTCCATCTCGATCACGCGATCCACATCGTCGGCGAGATTCCCGCCGACGCCACCGAACTGACGGTGACCGCCCGTTGCGGCGCGGTGACCGACACCGAGGTCGGCCGGGTCGTCGAGGTGAGCGTGGACATCGCGGGACCGACCGGACCGGTCGCGACCCTGGCCGAGCGGTTCGCCATCCGCGGACGACTCGGTGCGGCGGAGCTCTCCGATCCCGCCCGGGCCGGCGGCGCCGCCGACGACGAGACGTCGGCGACCCGAAAGCTGCTGCGCCAGGCCACGATCACCGCGCCGAGCCGAATGACCGGCTTTGCCGCGGTGTCGGGCGACCGCAACCCCATCCACACCGATGCCGCCGCAGCGAAACTCGCCGGTCTCGGTGAGCCGATCGTGCACGGGATGTGGCTGTCGGCAGCCGCACAGCAGGTGGTCACGGCCACCGACGGCAAGCAGCCGATTCCGTCGCCCCGTCCGCTGGTCGGCTGGACCGCGCGGTACCTGGGCATGGTGCGGACCGGCGACGAGATCACCGTGCGGGTGGATCGTGTCGGGCTGGACGCGGGCCGCGAGATCGTCGAGGTCAGCGCCAAGGTCGGCGACGACCTCGTGATGAGCGCGACCGGTCTGCTGGCCGCGCCGCGTACCGTGTACGCGTTCCCCGGGCAGGGCATCCAGAGCAAGGGCATGGGTCTCGACGCCCGTTCGCGATCGAAGGCCGCCCGCAAGGTGTGGGACCGCGCCGACAAGCACACCCGTGCAGCCCTCGGCTTCTCCATCCTCGCGGTGGTTCGCGACAACCCGACCACGCTGGTGGCGAACGGGACCACCTACAACCACCCGGACGGCGTCCTCTACCTGACGCAGTTCACCCAGGTTGCGATGGCCACGTTGGGCGTCGCCCAGATCGCCGAGCTCAAGGAGTCCGGCGGATTCGTCGAAAACGCCATCACCTGCGGGCACTCGGTCGGTGAGTACAACGCGCTCGCCGCCTGCGCAGGCGTGCTCCCGCTGGAAGCAGTCCTCGAGGTCGTGTTCCAGCGTGGCGAGGCCATGCATCACCTGGTGCCGCGAGACGAGTTGGGCCGCAGCGACTACCGGATGGCCGCCATCCGCCCGAGCCAGTTCGGTCTCGCCGACGCCGACGTCACCGACTTCGTCGCCGACGTGGCTGCCTCGGTGGGAGAGTTCCTCGAGGTCGTCAACCTCAACCTGCTCGGCTCCCAGTACGCCATCGCCGGAACGGTCCGCGGCCTCGAGCACCTCGAAGACGAGATCGAGCGTCGCCGACTGGAGTTCGGCGGGAAGCGGTCGTTCATCCTGGTCCCCGGTATCGACGTCCCGTTCCACTCCAGCGTGCTGCGCGCCGGTGTGCCGGAGTTCCGGTCGAAGCTCGAGGACCTGCTGCCCGAGCACTTCGATCCGGCGATCCTCGTCGGCCACTACATCCCGAACCTGGTGCCGCGGTTGTTCAACCTCGGACGCCCGTTCGTCGAGGAGATCGCCGCGCTGGTCCCGTCCGATCCGCTGGATGCGGTTCTCGCCGACTGGGATTCGTGGGCGGCCAAGCCGAGCGACCTGGCCCGTGTCATCCTCATCGAGCTCCTGGCCTGGCAGTTCGCCAGCCCGGTGCGCTGGATCGAGACCCAGGAACTGCTCTTCGCCGGCCCGGAGCGTGGCGGACTGGGAGTGCAGCGGTTCGTCGAGATCGGCCTCAAGGGCGCCCCGACGCTCGCCGGTCTGGCATCCAACACGCTCAAGCTCGACGACTACTCCGCGGCGACCACCGAGGTGGCCAACGTGGAGCGCGACTCCGACCTGATCCTGGCCAAGGACTCGGGCCCCGAGCCCGAGGACGACGTCGACGAGGTCGCGGCCGAGGCTCCGGCCGACGCCGAGGCGCCTGCCGCCGCCGCACCGGCCGCACCGGCCCCGGCACCCGCCGCCGCGGCCGGCCCGCGTCCGGACGACATCGCCTTCGGTCCGGCCGACGCGGTGAAGTCCGTCATCGCCCTGTGGACCAAGATGCGCACCGACCAGATCGGCTCGGCCGACACCATCGAAGCGCTGTGTGACGGTGTGTCGTCGCGTCGCAACCAGTTGCTGCTCGACATCGGTGGCGAACTGGGCCTCGGTGCGATCGACGGTGCCGCGGAGGCGGATATGACCGCCCTGTCGTCCACCGTCGACACCCTCGCCCGCGGATACAAGCCCCTCGGCCCGGTCCTGACCGACGCCGTGGGCGACCAGATCCGCAAGGTGCTCGGCCCGGTCGGCAAGCGTCAGTCCTACATCACCGATCGCGTCTCGAACGTCTGGCAGCTGGGCCCGGGCTGGGGCCTGCACACCACGGTCGCCGTCGCACTCGGTACCCGCGACGGTGCCAGCGTGCGCGGTGAGGATCTCGGCAACCTGCTCGACGGTCCGCTCACCAACGCCGACTCGCTCGACGCCTTGATCGACCGCGCGGTGACGACCGTGGGTGCCGCGCGCGGCATCTCGGTCGCCAAGCCGGCCGCCGAGGGCGGAGGCGGTGCGACCGTCGACGCGGCGGCGCTCGGTGAGTTCACCGAACAGATCACCGGACGGTCCGGGGCACTGGCCTCGGCGGCCTACACCGTGCTCGCCAAACTCGGCCTGGCCGATGAGGTGTCGACCGCGGAGATCGTCGAGGACCCGAATGCGGTGGTGGCCGAGCGGGTCAGCGCCGAGCTCGGCTCGGATTGGGCGCGCACGGTCGCACCCGCATTCGACGTCGCGAAGGTCGTCCTGGTGGACGATCGGTGGGCCACCAGCCGCGAGGACCTGGTCCGGCTGTGGCTGGCCGACGAGCACGACCTCGACACCGACTTCGACAGTGTCGTCGGCCGTTTCGACGGCGCCGGTCGCACCGTCGCGCAGCACGCCACGTGGTGGCAGGGCAAGGCGCTGGCAAACGGAAACGCTGTGCACGCGAGGACCTTCGCGGCGATCGCCGAGGCGGCCGAGAAGCCGGCTGCGGGCGAGTACGCCGACGACATCGCGGTCGTGACGGGTGCCGGCAAGGGATCGATCGCCGCTTCGGTGATCGGCGGCCTGCTGGCCGGTGGCGCGACCGTCATCGCCACCACCTCACGGCTCGACGATGCGAAGCTCGCGTTCTACAAGAAGCTCTACCGGGAGAACGCGCGGTTCGACGCCGCTCTCTGGGTGGCACCGGCCAACATGGCGTCGTACACAGACGTCGACGATCTCGTCGAATGGATCGGCGCCGAGCAGACCGAGAACCTGGGTGGCACGACGTCGGTGATCAAGCCGGCGATGAAGCCCACCCTGCTGTTCCCGTTCGCGGCGCCGCGCGTCGCCGGTGACCTCACCGATTCCGGTGGCCGGGCCGAGCTGGAGATGAAGGTCCTGCTGTGGTCGGTCGAGCGGATGATCGCCGGACTCGGCGAGATCCACGCCGATCACGACATCGCCGCCCGCGTCCACGTGGTTCTGCCCGGGTCGCCCAACCGCGGCATGTTCGGCGGCGACGGGGCCTACGGCGAGAGCAAGGCCGCACTCGATGCGCTCGTGACCCGCTGGGCCGCAGAGGAATCCTGGAGCACCAAGATCACCCTCGCCCACGCCCTGATCGGCTGGGTGCGGGGCACCGGACTGATGGGCCACAACGACGGCATGGTCGACGCCGTCGAGGCGGCCGGGGTCCGGACCTGGAGCACCGAGGAGATGGCCGGCAACCTGCTCGGCCTGTGCAGCCCGGAACACCGGAGCAGCGCACGCAGTGCGGCCATCGTCGCCGACTTCACCGGCGGGCTCGACCCGTCCGTCGACCTCAAGGCGCTCGCCTCTGCGGCTGCGGATTCCGCGGTCGCCGAGGACGAGGAGTCCGAGACACCAGACGTGGCAACGGTGTCGGCGCTGCCCGCGCCGGCCCGCGCGCCGCAGGGGATGACCCCGCAGTGGCCGTCGATCGACGCGCGTCCGGAGGACCTCGTCGTCATCGTCGGCGCCGGTGAACTCGGGCCGTACGGCTCGGCGCGCACCCGCTTCGAGATGGAGGTCGACGAGAAGCTCTCCGCCGCAGGCGTCGTCGAGCTGGCCTGGAACACCGGCCTGATCCACTGGGACACGGCACCGAAGCCCGGTTGGTACGACACCGAGACCGGAGACCCGGTGCCGGAGAGCGAGATCGCCGAGCGCTACCACGACGAGGTCGTCTCCCGCTGCGGTATCCGCCGCTACGCCGACGACGGCGCCATGGTGGACAACACCTCGCCGCTGCTGACGTCGGTCTTCCTCGACGAGGACCTCACCTTCACGGTGAGCTCCGAGACCGAGGCCCGCGCATTCGCCTCGGCGAACCCGGAGAAGACCCGCGTCGCCGAGAACGCGGAGACCGGTGACTGGCAGGTCACCCGACTGGCCGGCACGGAGATCCGTGTGCCACGGCAGTTCTCGCTCACGCGGACCGTCGGCGGGCAGATCCCGACCGGATTCGACCCGACCCGCTGGGGTGTGACCCCGGACATGGCCGAGTCGATCGACCGGGTGGCCCTGTGGAACCTGGTCGCGACCGTCGATGCGTTCCTCTCGTCGGGCTTCACCCCGTCGGAACTGATGCGGTGGGTGCACCCCGGTCTGGTGGCCAACACGCAGGGCACCGGCATGGGCGGCATGACCTCGATGCGCGAGCTGTACATCAACACACTGCTCGGCGAGTCGAAGGCCAACGACATCCTGCAGGAGGCGTTGCCGAACATCGTCGCCGCGCACGTCGTGCAGTCCTACGTCGGCAGCTACGGTGCGATGATCCACCCGGTCGCCGCGTGCGCCACAGCCGCGGTGTCGGTCGAGGAGGGGGTCGACAAGATCCGGCTCGGCAAGGCGATGTTCGCCGTCGCCGGCGGTTTCGACGACCTCGGTATCGAAGGCATCGTCGGATTCGGCGACATGTCCGCCACCGCGGACTCGGCCAAGATGGCCGAACGCGGCATCGACGAACGCCGGTTCTCCCGGGCGAACGATCGTCGCCGGGGCGGATTCGTCGAATCCGCCGGTGGCGGAACGATTCTGCTCGCCCGTGGTGATGTGGCCGCACAGATGGGCCTGCCGGTCCTCGGCGTGGTCGCGTGGGCGCAGAGCTTCGGTGACGGCGTCCACACCTCGATCCCGGCCCCCGGGCTCGGCGCATTGGGCGCGGCGCGGGGCAACGATGCCTCGCCGCTGGCTCTCTCGCTGAGTGCGCTGGGAGTCACCGCCGACGACGTCGCGGTGATCTCCAAGCACGACACGTCCACGCGGGCCAACGATCCCAACGAATCCGAGCTGCACGAGCGGATCGCGTCGGCCATCGGCCGGGGCGACGGTGCACCGCTGTTCGTGGTGTCGCAGAAGACGCTGACCGGTCACGCCAAGGGCGGCGCCGCCGCCTTCCAGCTGATCGGGCTGTGCCAGCTGCTCCGTGACGGCGTGATCCCGCCGAACCGCAGCCTGGACTGCGTGGACGAGCAGATGCGTGAGTACCCGCACCTGGTGTGGCCGCGGGAAACCCTGCACCTCGGTGAGCGGTTCCCGCTCAAGGCGGGTCTGCTGACCAGTCTCGGCTTCGGCCACGTGTCCGGTCTGATCGCCGTGGTCCACCCGGAGGCATTCGTGGCCACGCTGGACGCCGAGCAGGCCGCGCAGTACCGGCGGGTGTCCGCCGAGCGCGCTCGCAAGGGCAATCACCGTCTGCTGGAGGCGATGTGCGGTGTGGAGCCGGCTTACCGGCGCCCGGCCAACCGTCGCTTCGACGAGGCCGTCGACGAGCACGATGCCGAGGCCGGCCTGCTGCTCGATCCGGCGGTCCGGTTGGCCGCCGACGGCAGCTACGGCCGCGCAGGCGAGGCGGTGTGACCGCCGGGGCAGACGCGGCGATGAGCGTTCTGGGTGTGGGCATCGACATCGTGTCGATCCCCGAGTTCGGCGAGCAGTTGCGCCAGCCCGGCACGACGTTCGCGGATCGGTTCACGGTCCGCGAACGTCGCGACGCCGCCGCCGGGACCGGTGACGAGGCCCGTCACCTCGCCGCTCGCTGGGCCGCCAAGGAAGCCGTCGTCAAGGCATGGTCGGTGAGCCGGTTCTCTCGTCAGCCGCTGCTGCCGCTGATCCGGCACAGCGACATCGAGGTGGTCACCGACAACTGGGGTCGTCCGGCCATCCGGCTGGGCGGCGAGATCGGGGAACTCCTCGCCGACACCCGCGTCCACATCTCGTTGACCCACGACGGCGACACCGCTGCCGCCGTCGCGATCCTCGAAGGCGTCTGACAACTTCTCGCACCTCCATCGGTCGTTCGCGCGCGCAGCTACGTGCGCGAACGACCGATGGACGCGCTTCGTCATGCAGCCAACAGGTGGAACCGGATCAGCCATTCTCGAGCCTGGCCTGCGACGACCCGGTTCTCGAGGTCTTTCCAGGTCCACCGGATCACCATGACGTCCATCCGCCTGAGGGCGTCCTCACGTGTCTTCTCCCGCTTCATGGCCTGGAAAGGCGTCTCCCCGGGACGTAGATGCTTCCCGTACTTGACATCACCGTCGAACTCGGCGACCAACAGCCCCGCCCAGTCGAAGTCGGTGCGAGCGACGAACCGGCCGTCCTCGTCGTAGAACTCGTGCTGAAGCCGTGGGATCGGAAGTCCCGCTTCGATGAGCTGAGCCCTCACCCAGGATTCGCCCGGGTTCTCGGCGCCGCTGTCTGCGTGGTGAAGTGCCCGTCGTGCGTGACCGACACCGTGCCGTCGGCCGTGCAGCATGGCGCGCATCACATCGCGATCCGCGCCGAGCCGCAACGCGGAGTCGAACACGGCCAAACGCACCGGCGAATCCCATTCGGGAGGTGCAGGCTACATCTACCGCGGTGCGTTCGAGAGATGTCACCACCACGCCATCGACGATGACGACGTCGGTCTCCTCGAGGGGTCCTGTGTGCTCGTGTCTCGCCGAGCTGCGGTGGGCGCCATACGACTTCCCGGTGGTGGTGTGTACCCGCCGAAGGTTCGGTCTGAGCATGGCGAGCCCGTGGAGCGTGGCTGCGCTCTGGTGGCTGAGGGTGATCGTGGAGTCCGACAGCTTGCTCGCGGCGATGGCAGTCAGCCGATGGAACTGCTCAGGTGTGCGTTCGGCCGGGTATACCGCAGCCCCGCGCCCGACGGGGATCAGCTCACCGCGTCGGCGTGCTCTCGTCAGGTCGGTGTCGGAGAAGCCGGCGTCGAGCGCAGTCGTGCGGAAGACGAGGCCGTGCTCGTCGGTGGGGAAGGTGGTCATGCATCTTTGGACGCACGGAAGGCCGACGTGGTGCCGCCTGCGTGTGCTCGCGCGTCGATCTTGTGTTCGCGCGCGCAGCTGCGCGCGCGAGTGAACGGTGGGCGCGCGAAAACGCGAGCCGCACCCGCGTGAAGGCGCGAACGGCCCTCAGTCCTCGGCCGTCGTCTCCTCGAGCAGCAGATAGCCGGCGAGCATCCGTTTCAGCTCGTCGACCGACTGGTCGTGGTCGTGGCCGTCCTGCACCGAGAAGCTGAGTACCGAATAGGCGGTGTGCACCAGCACCTGCGACATCATCTCGCGGCGGGTGCGCTGGGTCGGGGTCAGCGGCGCCAGGATCTTCGCGACCTGGTCGGCCAGCACCCGTTCGTTCTCCGAGGCAGTTGCACGGGTCGCGGGAGTCGACTGCACGGCCAGCCAGACCGCCCGGCGCGACGGATCGTCGCGCCACAGCGCGGCGAGGTGGTCGAGGAACTTCTCGAGTAGATGGGGCCATTCCAGCGACGGGATCTCCGAGGCGAACGCGGCGAGTTCCTCGCGCACCCCGACGGTGTCCTGACGGTCGAGTTCGCAGACGATGACGTACTTGTTCGCGAAGTACTGATAGAGCGTGCCGATCGGCACCTCCGCCCGCGACGCGATCTCCTCGCATGTCAGGGATTCGAAGCCGACCTCGGTGAGTAGGTCACGCGCGGCGGCCAGCATCGCGGAGAACTTCTTCTTGCTGCGTTCCTGGGTCGGCCGCTTACGCGGGACGAGGGGCTCGGCGAGCGGCGTGGACATCGTCGTCGGACCTGCTGGTGACACTCACACCGACAGGTCGCGGCGGAGCTTGGCGACGTGGCCGGTGGCACGGACGTTGTACTGCGCGGCGGCGATCTTTCCGTCCTCGTCGACGAGGAATGTCGACCGGATCACCCCGGTGACCGTCTTCCCGTACATCTTCTTCTCCCCGAACGCCCCCCACTCGGTGAGCACCTGCTTGTCCGGGTCGGACAGCAACGGGAAGGTGAGGCCCTCGTTCTCCACGAACTTCGCGAGCTTCGCCGGCTTGTCCGGGGAGATGCCGACGACATCGATTCCGGCGTCGTTGAGCTCGGCGAGATTGTCGCGGAAGTCACACGCCTGCTTCGTGCAGCCGGGCGTCGACGCCGCGGGGTAGAAGTAGACGATGACCTTCCGGCCGGCGTAGTCGGCCAGCGATACCGGGTTGTCTGCGGCGTCGCTGAGGGTGAAGGTGGGGGCGGGGTCTCCGACGGACAGCCGCGTGGGTGCTGGCATACACGTCAGGCTAGTCGATTGACTCACGGGACCCGAGTGCGTGGGCCGACATGCCGTACGCTCGGAAGGTCGCGTCACGCTGTCGTTGCACACGTCGAGACACTCTGTCGTCATGTATGTCGTCAAAGCGCTGGGAGGAACCACGTGTCCGGGGATACCGAACGGATCGAGCAGGAGATCGCGCAGGCGCGAGAGGACCTCGCCAAGACCCTCGACACGCTGGCCGAACGAACCAGCCCACAGCGGTTGGCGGCAGACGCGAAGGGCAAGGCCGTCGCCACCCTGAGCAAGCCGGCGGTCAAGTACGCGCTGGCCGGTGTCGGGGCCGTGGTGGTTGCGCTGGTGGTGCGAAAAGTCCTGCAGTAACGGCCACGATCGCGACCACGTACGCGTGCGATGATCGCCGGTCGGGGCGATTTCACTTCTGTCGTCCGGACATGTAAGGTTCCTTCTCGCACCGACAAGCGCCATTAGCTCAATTGGCAGAGCAGCTGACTCTTAATCAGCGGGTTCGGGGTTCGAGTCCCTGATGGCGCACAGGATTCCGACAAGACGCCCCACGGCAAGTGGGGCGTCTTTCGTGTTCGGTCGGGTGTCCGACCGACTCGGACAATCCGGTCGCGAGATGTCTCGTACACTTGTGGCCAGCCGTGCGTAACAGGGGGAGGCTCCTCGACGACATCGCATGGTGTGTTCGTTCGGCGTTTCCAGGATGGAGGATCATGCGGATCGGTCGTACCCGCGCAGGCGCTCGTTCGCCGCTCGCGATCATCGGCATTCTCGTCGCAGTAGTCGCCATGGTGTCGGCCTGTTCGCAGGAGCCCACCTACTCGTCGAATGTCAGTAGTTCCAACCTCTTCGACGACATGCTGCGGCCCGGCATGGTCACCGAGGTCGGCAACATGCCCCTCAACGACCAGACCATCGGCGTGCAGCCGGGCGCCCCGATCAAGGTCGCGGCGACCGAGGGGTCGATCACCGGGGTCCGGATCGACAAGTCGGACGGCAAGCCGGTCAAGGGTGTTCTGTCCGAGGACGGTACGACCTGGACCAGCGCCGAGCCGCTCGGATACAACCGCACCTACACGTTGCAGGCCGACGCCGTGGGCATCGGTGGGCGGACCACCAAGCGCGTGTCGTTCACCACGCAGGCACCGAACAATCTGACGCTCGCCTACCTGACGCCCTCCCCGGGCGAGACCGTGGGCGTCGCACAGCCCGTCGCCATCAAGTTCGACGAGCCGATCCCGAACCGTCGGGCCGCGCAGGACGCCATCCGGGTCACCACCGATCCGCCGGTCGAGGGCGCGTTCTACTGGATCAGCGACTCCGAGGTCCGCTGGCGCCCCAAGGATTACTGGCAGACGGGCACCAAGGTCGACGTCGCGGTCAACACCTACGGCATCGACCTCGGCGACGGCCTCTTCGGCCAGGAGAACTCGAAGACCAACTTCACCATCGGCCGGTCGATGGTCATCACCGCCGACAACAACACCAAGCAGGTCACGTTCAACCGCGACGGCAACGTGATCCGGTCCATGCCGACGTCGATGGGCAAGCCCGGCCACGACACGCCCAACGGCGTGTACCTGGTGTCGGACAAGCACGAGCACATCATCATGGACTCGTCGACCTACGGGGTGCCGATCAACGCCGCCGAGGGTTACCGCACCCCGGTCGACTACGCGACCCGGATGTCCTACAGCGGCATCTTCTTCCACTCGGCTCCCTGGTCGGTGTGGGCGCAGGGCAACACCAACACCAGCCACGGCTGCCTGAACCTCAGCCCGAACGACGCGCTGTGGGTCATGCAGAACACGCTCCGAGGCGACCCGGTCATCGTGAAGAACACCGCCGGTGAGACGTTGTCCGGCGTCGACGGGCTCGGCGACTGGAACATCTCCTGGCAGGAATGGTCGAAGGGCAACGCCGACGCCTGATCCCGCGACCTGCGGTGGTACCGACCGCAGGCGCTCGCATCCAGACGTTGACATCAGCCACTGTTACGATCGTCGGTGAAATGAACGCCGACCGTAAGGGTGCCAGATGACCGACCGCTCCTCGTGGGAAACCGACGACCTGACCGCACTGCGCGATCTCGCCCGCAGCTTCTGCGAGAAGGAGATCAAGCCGAACATCGAGAAGTTCATCGAGCAGCATCATGTCGACCGCGACCTGTGGAACAAGGCCGGTGACCTCGGTCTGCTGTGTATGTCGATCCCGGAGGAGTACGGCGGGGGTGGCGGTAGCTTCGCGCACGAAGCCGTCTTGATCGAGGAGCAGGCGCGTATCGCCGACTCGTCGTGGGGAGCGAGCCTGCACAACGGCATCGTCGCCCACTACCTCCTCGAGTACGGCTCCGAGGAGCAGAAGCAGAGATGGCTACCCAAGATGGCAAGCGGGGAAGCGGTCGGGGCGATCGCGATGACCGAGCCGGGAACCGGGTCGGATCTGCAGAACGTCAAGACCAAGGCGATTCGCGACGGCGACGATTATGTCATCGACGGCGCCAAGACCTTCATCACCAACGGTGGGCAGGCCGACCTGATCATCGTCGTCGCCAAGACGGACGTCGGCGAGGGCGCCAAGGGGATCTCACTGATCCTGGTCGAGGGCGACCGCGACGGCTTCCGGCGCGGACGAGTCCTCGACAAGGTGGGGCAGCGCGGCCAGGACACCTCCGAACTGTTCTTCGACGGTGTCCGGGTGCCCACCTCGAATCTTCTCGGCGCCGAAGAGGGCCAGGGATTCATCCAGCTGATGCAGCAACTGCCGCAGGAACGCCTGATCATCGCCGTCGCGTCGGTCGCCGGGATGGAGACGGCGGTGGCCCAGACCATCGAGTACACCAAGGACCGCACGGCATTCGGGCGACCGATCTTCGGCTTCCAGAACACCAAGTTCAAGCTGGCCGAGGCCGCCACCGAGACCAGGATCGCGCGCGTCTTCGTCGACGACTGCATCGTCAAGCATCTCGACGGCGCACTGGACATCCCCACCGTCGCGATGGCGAAGTGGTGGACCAGCGATCGTGCGATGGTCGTCGCCGACGAATGCCTGCAGCTGTTCGGCGGCTATGGCTACATGAACGAGTACCCGATCGCGCGGATGTGGGCGGACAACCGGGTGCAGAAGATCTATGCGGGTACGAACGAGATCATGAAGGAGATCATCGCGCGCTCGCTGTGATTCGACGGCAGACGGGTCGGAGTCCGCGGATCGAGGACTCCGACCCGTCCCGTATCACGGGGTGTTGATCCAGTTCAGGATTGCCTGGCCGGCCCGGGGATCGCCGTTGTTGATCCCGACGACGGCTCCGATCGCAGCGCCGACACCGGCGCCCCAGATGCAGCCCACGATCACCAGGCAGCCGACGATCAGTCCGACGATCGCACCGACCGCGGTGGCGACCCCGCCGCCACGGTTCCATCCGTTGTTGATGTGCCAGATCATCCGGTTCCAGGCGCGGTCCTTCTGAGCGGACGCGGGGTGCATGCCTGCGGCGATCGCGGCCCGCATCTCCGGGCTGATCATCGGCGTCAGCGTCGCGGTCGAGCGATCGGCACTCACCTCGGCGCGCAGCGGCACCTGGACCCCGTTGAGGGGGATGGACAACCCGACGCTGTCGATGGTCCGGCCGTTGTCGTCGATGACGGTCAGGGCGTTCGCGTCGCGGGCGACGAAGGACGCGTTCTGCAGCACGGACGTGATGCTCGTACCGCCGGGTGACGTCGAGGTCAGGTGAGACGGTGCGGTCGACACCGGCGCTCCGTGCGCGGTTGCGGTCGACACGGTGAGGAGCGCGGTGACGACACCGGCGAGCGTCAAGAGAGTGAGCCTGAGCAGCTTCATCGTTCTTCGTTCCGATCTTCGAGTTGCGTTCTCAGCAGGGACAATCCCGTCTGACCTTATCGTCGCCGGGTGTTGTGGTGGTTGCGGCCGTGAGAATTACAGCGATCAGCCGACGGCGAAGGCGGGGGACACCCCGACGATCGCACGGACGGCCCCATCTGCCGCGCGGCTGTCGCCCAGATAGCGGATACGGAAGCGTCCGGAGGTTCGTTCCGGAATCGTCCACTCGATGCGGATCACGGACGCGTCGCCCTGGTCCGGTGGGCGCCGCCAATGCAGGACGGTCTCCCAGTCGTTGTCGTCGGCGACGGTTTCCCATCCGGTGGGCGTTCGGCGTTGCACTTCGAGATACGTACCACCGGTCCGGAAGTCATTGTTGGGATGCGCCCCGACGAACTCGACTGCCGCCACCTGACCTGCCCGGTAGCGGGCGCGGGGCGCCGACAGCACGTCGCCGTAGGTGTATCCGGCGAGTGGCCGGTCCGCGGGGACGGGCGGCAGCAGGTCGGGCTGGAACCCCGACTTGTCCAGTGGCGCCGGGCCTCGCCCCGGCGCCGACCCCTTCGCCATCGCCGATGCGAGGGCGTGGAACTCCTGCATGTATGCGGAGAGGGTCCAGCGACCGAACATCGTCGCGCCGCCCTCGTACTGCTGTGAGTCGTACTCCTCCGGCGTTGTCACGTACTGGGTGAACGCGTTCGAATATCCCTGTACCAGAACGCTCTCCGGGTCCACTCGAAGAGCATCGGCCACCACCGTCCGCAGCCGCAGTCCCGCGACGATGGTGACCTCCGCGGGGACGGCGACCAGAACGAGCTCGCCGATCCGCAGCACCTGCAGTGGGACGACGTGGGGTATCCACGGCGAGGGCGGCAACAGCCCCAACGGAAAGGCGATCAGCTTGGGTGCCTGCATGTCTCGCATCCATGGCGAGACCGGGGGATGACGATCACCGCCGAGCGCGGTGACGACCGGATTGGTGGTGCCCTCCTGGAGGAATCCGAGTTGCGAGCGCCAGTTGTCCTCGGTGCTGGTCGCTGCGGCGGCGGCACCCATCATCGCCGGCGTCGTCGCGGCCGGGCGGCCTTCCGGTGTGTAGTCCCCGTCGATGCGTACCGACGACATGTCGACGTAGCGCACCACCGAGTCCACGCCGCCACGCGTCATCGGACGCGCACGGTCGTATGCTGCCCGGCCGGCCCGGTATTGGCGCTCGCCGATGATCTCGCAGTTGGTTGTGTTGTCCGCGGTCGGCCCGCCCGGATGCATCTTGACCAGGTTGAGGTTGGGCGTCATGTCGCCGCTGTTGGTCTGTGGGAATGCCGCGACGAACCCGGGTGCGGTGCGCTCCCAGCGATAGCTCGCGTAGCCCTTGTTGTCACCCGCGATGAGCTTGTTGCGGTCGGTCAGCGAGGTGCCGTGCGTCGGGAACCACGTGATCGCCCCGACGTCTGTACCGCCCTGGCGGAACCGCAACACGGTGACCGACGGGTCGATCGAGGTGGGAAAGTGTCGACGGTCGGATGCCGGGTTGAGATCGAAGGCGGGCTGCGAACGGTTGCGGCTGGCGTCGTGCAGTTCGCCGCGGCCGATCGAGATCGTTCCCGGAGCGAGGTTCTCGTGGGCACGGACG
This sequence comes from Gordonia sesuvii, assembly GCF_036350415.1. NCBI lineage: Bacteria > Bacillati > Actinomycetota > Actinomycetes > Mycobacteriales > Gordoniaceae > Gordonia > Gordonia sesuvii. The sequence continues at coordinate 838,668 of NZ_JAZDUF010000002.1, read as the reverse complement.
ATGGCGGTGTAGATGCCGTCGACCTCGGCATCATAGGAGTTCTTCTTGAATCCGTAGGCCGCGAGAGTGTATGCGAAGTCCCAGGCGGTACCCCCGCATGACGCGTGCGTGTGGGTAGCGTTGAGATTGACGTTGCGCTCGGTGTACAGCCCGCCGAACCGTTGACGAAGCCTCGGCATCACGCCCATGTGGTGCGACTGGAACAGACAGGCGACGTCGCTGGTGACGAACACGACCCGCTCACCGGTCGCGCGGTCGACGACGATGTACGCGCGTGCCCAACACCGTTGCAGCAGACCGGCCGCCACCTGCTCGGCATCGGAATAGCCCATCATGCCTTGACCTGCGATCGCGCCGGTCATGTCGGCACGACCACACCCGACGAGATAGTCGCCCGATGCCGGTGGCGCGGTGCCATCCGGCGTCGCACTCGCCGTCGGTTGACCGGCGACGAGTGCGACGCCGCCCCCGACGGCCGTCGCCGCTGCTCCGGTGAGCAGGTGTCTGCGTGATACCCCCATGGTTTGTCCCCCTGATCGTGAGGCGACAACGTCGTCGCAGATGAAATGGTGTCCGCTATCTCCGGACGACGTGGCCGAGCAACAAGGTGACCGTGGCGTCGGCGATCCGGTCGCAGATCGCGCGGTCGCGAGTGTTGAGGTAGGCCAACGTGATCCCGTCGGTCGCAGCCACGACGAGGGGCGCCAGCTCCTCGGTCGGGCGAGTCCACTCGACTTCTGCCTGGGCCGCGGCCAGGGCGAGTCCGTCCGCGATGGCGGCGTAGTAGCGGTGGTACATGTCCGCGCCCAGCCAGGCGAGCCCGGTGGTCTGGCGCGCGTACTGGTTGAGCGAGATCATCGCCTGCTCCCGCTCGGGATTGGCGACGACGCCGTCGATATAGCCGAACAGACTTTCTCGCAACATGACCCGGACACCGTCGAATCCACCCACCAGATCCTCGGCTGCGGCGGTCAAGGCTTCGGCGATCACGGAGATCTCGTTGTCCGTGCCCCGCTGGACCAGCGCTGCGAGCAGTTCGTCGCGCGAGGCGAAGACGTAGTGGAACGTCGACAGGGTCATGTCCGCCTCGGCGCTGATCGCCCGCGTGGTCGCCGCATCCACACCACCGCGGGCGATCACGCGGAATGCCGCGTCGAGCAACAGGTCTCGGCGCTTCTCGACCGGCATCCGGGCCATCATCGTTCCTCTGTTCGGTTCGAGCAGGTTCAGCGCAGGGCGCCGAGCACTTCGCGTGCCGCGCGTTTGCCGGAGCGGACGGCGCCGTCCATGTACCCGGTCCAGTAGTCGGCGGTCTCGGTGCCGGCCCAGTGGATCGGGCCGACCGGTGCCCGCAGGGCGGGACCGTACTTGGTCAGGGTGCCCGGCGAGGATACGGCCACCGGGCCGCCCTGCGCCCAGGGATCGAGGTCCCACTTGTAGATGCCGTAGTCGATGAAATCTCGGGCCTCGGGTCCGAAGTAGTCGACGAAGTTGCCGATGCACTCGCGCACGATCTGCGATTCCGGTGCCGGGTCGAGCCGTCGCATCGCATCGGCGGAGATGAATCCCATCAGGATGTGTCGATCCTCGGCGTAGCTCTCGAAGGTGACGTCGATCGGACGGCCGTTGCCGTACACCTGGCCCGACAGCCCCTTCTCCCGCCAGAACGGCCGACGGTAGAGCGCGGCGAACTTGCTGACCGCGCCCATGTGGTACCCGTTGGTGAGCCCGACACGGGCGGCCGGGAGGCCGGGTGCGTAGCGAATCCGATCACTGATCGCCGGCGACATCGCGACGATGACCTTGCGGGCCCGGAAAGTGCCCGCCCCGCTGACAACCTCGGCACGGCCCCGCGACCAGCTGATCGACCGTACCGGCGCGTTGTAGACCATCCGGTTGCCGAGGGCGCGGGCCATTCGGATGGGAATGAGGGCTGCGCCGCCCTCGAACAGGCTCTCCTGGGCCCCGTCGTCGGTGCTCAGGAGGCGGATGAGGGTGCCGGGATTGTTCTCGTCGCCGGACGCCGCGATGTAGTTGAGGAAGTAGAGCGCAGACACCTCATCGGGCCGGACGGAGAGCGGTGCGGACATCGCGACCTGCATCAGTGCCTGTCCGGTGGGCGTGGATGTGATCTGACGGCTGTACTGCCCCCAGGTCAGCGAGTCCAGGTATCGCGCGTTCGGGTGCTTCCAGGGTTCGCCGACGGGGAACCCCGCGAGCGCGTCGATCGAGGCCCGGCCCAGACCTACTCCGGCCTCGAGGGTTTCGGCCTGAAGGGGTAGTGGCACGGCAGCGGGCATGCGGGTGCCGTTGCCGCTGTTCCAGAACACGCTGTCGCCCTGGTTGTAAGTGGGAATGGTGCGGACGTCGTACTCGCGGGCCAGGGCCGCGATGTGATTCTGTGTCGGCCCGATGAACTCGGCGCCGGCGTCGAGGGTGGCGCCGAGTCGGGGTGACTTGATGTTGTGCACGCGTCCGCCGGGCCGGTTGCGGGCCTCGAGCACCAGCACCGACGCCCCCGATTCGACGAGAGTCTTCGCGGCGGCCAGTCCGGACAGACCTCCACCTACGACGACGGCATCGACCGTGTCGCCCGGAGCTGCGCTTGCGCGGCCACCGCCGAAGGTGGCCGCGCCGACCGCGGTGCCCGCCGCGGCGAGCCCGGTCCCGAGGAACAGACGACGCGAGAAGTCTTGTGTCATGGAGGCTTTCCGTCCTGCCGTGGACCGTTGGGTCCGGGGTGATGCGGGGGACGCTATCGACCCATTGTTTAGGTCGTTTGACCTGAAGTAACGGCATGGTAACAGGTCATGTGGTGTGTGTCCCATGATCGAGTGCTACACGCCCGGATCACATCACCCGGCGTCAGGTGTGGGCGGCGATGATGGACTCGGCCTCGCTCGCATCGACGTCCATCGCGATCAGTGCGGCGTTGTTGGCCCTCCGGATGGAATAACGCCCGTTGTTCTTCGTTGCCGCGACGTGCAGCCCGGCCTTCTTGGCAGCGTGGTTCAGGTTTTCGAGCATGCCGGGATGGTACGGCATGGACGCAGTTGTCTCATTCTGAGTGGCGGGCTGCACCCGTGGCCGCTGCGCTAACCAACGTCAACACGAAATTCGTTGGAGTGAAGCGGGTTTCGAAGCCGAGAAGGCTTCTCACTTGTGCTTCTTGATGAGTTTCTCGACCTCGTCGGCGTCGACGTTCTTCGCGATCAGTTTTCCGTTCTTGGCCTTGCGGACCGAGAACAGGCCGGACTTCTTGGCGGCGGCGACGTGTAGGCCGGCCTTCTTGGCTGATTTGTTGAGGTCCTCGAGCATGCCGGAATGGTACTGAGCAAAGGTGAACAATCGGTTCATCGCCTCGAAGGGCATATCGACCAGAACGGCCCTCCGCATGCACGCGGAGGGCCGTTGTCGGGGTGGATGACGGGACTCGAACCCGCGACAGCCAGGATCACAACCTGGTGCTCTACCAACTGAACTACATCCACCATCGGCGTCCGTCACCCAGGGTTTCTCACCGGGTCCCAGAGCCAGGGACTAACTCTAGCGGGTGAAGGCGTCCGAACTCCAATCGGTTGCCGATCCGCGTGTTCACGCAGGTCCGAGGTCCTTCACGATCGTGGCCAGTTGGTCGGCGTCCGGGCCCGGGGCCGGGACGAACGCGGCCGCGCGGTAGTACTTCAGCTCCCGGATCGACTCACGGATGTCGGAGAGAGCCCGATGGGACAGCCCCTTTTCGGGCTGCCCGTAGTAGACCTTCGGGTACCAGCGACGACACAGTTCCTTGATGGAGCTCACGTCGACCATCCGATAGTGGAGGTAGGCGTCGAGGGTGGGCATGTCGCGCGCGATGAAGCCCCGGTCGGTGGCGATCGAGTTACCCGCGAGGGGGACGGCACCGGAGGTCGTCACATGGGTGCGGATGTAGTCGAGGACCTGCTTTTCGGCCTCGGCGATCGTCACCGTCGATGATCGAACCTCGTCGGTGAGCCCCGAGGACGCGTGCATCTTCGCGACCACCTCGGGCATGGCGGCGAGGTCGGCTTCGTCGGCGTGGATGACGATGTCGACACCCTCGCCGAGAACGTTGAGCTCGCTGTCGGTGACGAGTGCGGCGATCTCGATCAGCTTGTCCGACTCGAGCCGCAGGCCGGTCATCTCGCAGTCAATCCACACCAATTTGTCCTGCACCCGGTCAACCTTAGTCGTCATAGCCGCGCGGCAATGCCTCGACCGCTATGGTCGGCTCTGGTGAGGGTCGAACCGACGGCTCGACGAGAGGACACGCACGTGGCCGACGCTGCTGCCACCATCGCTTCCGGCTACGCATTCGGAACCGCATCGATCGAACTCGGTTCGGTGTCGGTCGACGGACAGGTCGACCCGGCCGCGAAGGTGCGGATCCCGTTGGCGATGATGAACCGTCACGGCCTGGTGGCCGGTGCGACCGGAACGGGCAAGACCAAGTCGATTCAGGTCGTCGCCGAGCAATTGTCTGCCAACGGCGTGCCCGTGGTGATGGCCGACATCAAAGGCGACCTGTCGGGGCTGATGAATCCCGGTGTCTCCGGCGAGAAGATCGTCGAACGTGCGACGCTGACGGCCGACGACTGGGTGCCGGCAAGTTCACCGGTCGAGTTCGTCTCGCTCGGTTCTGAGGGCATCGGAGTGCCGATCCGGGCAACGGTGACCTCGTTCGGTCCGATCCTGCTCAGCAAGGTGTTGGGGCTCAACGCAACACAGGAGTCGGTACTGGGTCTGATTTTTCATTGGGCCGACCAGCAGGCCTTGCCGTTGTTGGATCTCAAGGACCTACGTTCGGTCATCACTTACTTGACGAGCGACGAGGGCAAGCCCGAACTGAAAGGTATCGGCGGTGTGTCGACTCAGAGCGCGGGGGTCATCCTGCGTGCGGTCGCGAATCTCGAGGCACAGGGCGGGGACACGTTCTTCGGCGAGCCGGAGATCGAGCCGGAGGACTTGATCCGCCTGGACTCCGAGGGACGTGGCGTGATCACACTGTTCGAACTCGGTGCGCACTCGGGTCGACCGGTGCTGTTCTCGACGTTCCTGATGTGGATACTGGCCGACCTCTTCGAATTCCTGCCCGAGGTGGGCGATCTCGACAAACCCAAGCTCGTGTTCATCTTCGACGAGGCGCACCTGTTGTTCGATGACGCGTCGAAGGCGTTCATCGAGCAGGTCGAGCAGACTGTCAAACTGATCCGCTCCAAGGGGGTTGGAGTCTTCTTCTGCTCGCAATTGCCCACCGACATCCCGGACGGCGTGTTGTCCCAGCTGGGTGCGCGGATCCAGCATGCGCTGCGCGCCTTCACCCCCGACGACCAGAAGGCCTTGCGCAGGACGGTGCGGACCTACCCGACGTCCGACGTCTACGACCTCGAGAAGGCCTTGACATCGTTGGGAACGGGTGAGGCGATCGTGACCGTGTTGTCGGAGAAGGGGGCGCCCACGCCGGTTGCGTGGACCGTGCTGCGTGCGCCGAGGTCGTCGATGGATGCGGTCGCCGCCGACGCGATCACAGCTGCGGCCAAGGCCGGGCCGCTGTATCCGAAATATGGCCGGTCCATTGATCGGGATTCGGCCTACGAACGGCTGGCGGCAAAAACTCTCGCGCCGGGTGAATCGCCTGATGCGCCGCCGCCCGCGCCCGAACCGATCAACGAGCCGCAACCGGCACCGGAACCGAAATCGATGTCGGAGGAGCCCAGTGTGATCACCGAGGTTCTGTCGAGCAAACCTGTCCAGAGCTTCCTTCGCCAGGCTGCGAGTCAGGCGGGCCGAGAGTTCAGTCGAGCCATCTTCGGCACCGGGCGTCGACGTCGCCGATGAGCGGCTGCGGAGATCAGTCGCCGCCCAGCTTGCGGTAGAACGTACCGACGATCGGCGCGACCACCGCGCGTGGGCTGTATCCGCCGGCGACCGACATCGCCTTCGACAAGGTTCCGGGCACGACGCGCATCTTGTTGTGCTCCAGTGCGTCCAGGCTCATCTCGGCGACCTTGGCGCTGGAATGCCAGAGGAAGTCGGGGACCATCCGATCGACGATGGAGGCATCGTCGGGGGCGGGGGTCTCGGTACGTACGGGTCCGGGGGCCAACAGCGTGATGTGCACTCCCTGTGCCGCGACCTCGCCACGCAGGGATTCGCTGAACGAGTTGACGAAGGCCTTGCTGGCGGCGTAGGTCGCGTTGTTCGGGATCGGCATGTTGCCGGCCGCGGACCCCACCATCAGGATGCCGCCTGACCCTCGATCGACCATCTGGGGCAGCACGGCAAGGGTCAGGTCGTGCACGGCGGTGACGTTGAGACGTACCTGCGCGCGTTCGTACTCGGGGTCGAGGTCGCGGACCGGGCCGAACGTGGCGATGCCCGCGTTGTTGCAGAGGATCGACACCTCTCGGCCGGCGAGTTCGGCCGACAGCACTTCCAGTGCACAAGGATCGGACAGGTCAACGGGGCGGACCTCCACCTGCACCTGGTGGGTGGCGCGCAGTTCGACGGCCAGGTTCTCGAGAACGTCGCCGCGCCGGGCGACGAGGATCAACGAATGCCCACGCGCGGCCAACGCCCAGGCGAGAGCCATCCCGATCCCTGAGGACGCGCCGGTGACAACGGCACGGGAGGACTCGGTCGGCGACGGGACACCCATGTCTGACGATCCTAGTCGGGCGGTCGGGGGGATCTCGATACACCGGCTCGCTGCGCTCGCGCGGTTACTCGATCGGCGGGGATACGCCCGCTGCGCTCGACGAAATCGAGACCCCCTCCGCCTTGGTCAGGCGATGCCCGCGGCCACCTCGGTGCCCTGTCGGATGGCCCGCTTGGCGTCGAGTTCGGCGGCCAGGTCGGCGCCGCCGATGACGTGCGTGGTGACACCGGCGACGGTCAACGGGTCGACGAGTTCGCGCACCGACTCCTGACCGGCACACACCACCACGTTGTCGACTTCGAGGATGCGGGTGTCGGTGACCTTGCCCTCGTCGTCGTGGAAGCTCAGGTGCAGTCCCTGGTCGTCGATCTTGTCGTAGGTGGCGCCCGAGATCTGTTCCACGCCCTTCATCTTCACCGTCGCGCGGTGCACCCAGCCGCTGGTCTTGCCGAGTGTCTTGCCCTGCTTACCGGGCTTGCGCTGCACCAGGTAGACCTGACGGATCGCCGGCAGCGGACGGGGTTTGGTGACGAAGCCGGGCTTGTCGCCGTCCTCGGTGACGCCCCATTCCTGCTCCCATTCCTTGAGATTCAACGATGGGGACTCGTCGGTGACGAGGAATTCGCTGACGTCGAAGCCGATTCCGCCCGCACCGATCACCGCGACACGCTTGCCGATCTCGCGGCGCCCGAGGACGGCGTCCGCATACGACATCACCATCGGGTGGTCCACCCCGGGGATGCTCGGGATGCGCGGGGTGACACCGGTTGCCACGATCACGTCGTCGTAGCCGCCCTCGATGATCTCGTCGGCGGTGACGCGCTTGTTCAGCACCACGTTCACACCATTGATCTCCAGCTGACGGGTGTAGTAGCGAATCGTCTCGCTGAACTCCTCCTTGCCGGGGATGCGGGAGGCGATGGAGAACTGGCCACCGATGCTGGAGCCGCCCTCGTAGAGGTCCACCTTGTGGCCGCGTTTGGCCGATGCGACCGCGGCCGACAATCCGGCCGGTCCGGCGCCGATGACCGCGACCCGCTTGGCGCGGCGCGTCGGTCCGAGCAGCAGCGTCGTTTCGCGGCCCGCCTGCGGATTGACGAGGCAGGAGACGTGCTTGCCGACGAAGGCGTGGTCGAGGCAGGCCTGGTTGCAGCCGATGCAGGTGTTGATCTCGTCGGCCCGACCCTCGCGGGCCTTGTTGGCGATCTCGGGATCGGCGAGGAACGGGCGCGCCATCTGGACGGCGTCGACGCGTCCGCGTTCGAGGATCTCCTCGGCGAGTTCGGCGGTGTTGATGCGGTTGGCGGCGATCAGCGGGATCGACACCTGGTCGCGCAGACGTTCGGTGAATTTCACGAACGCGCCGCGGGGCACCGAGGTGACGATGGTGGGCACCTGCGCCTCGTGCCAGCCGATGTCGGTGTTGATCGCATCCACCCCGTGCTCTTCGGCCTTACGCGCCATGAGTGCGACCTCGTCCCACGTCTGGCCGTTGCGGATGAGGTCGGCGATGGACTGGCGCAGGATGATCGGGAAATCACGCGGCACCTGGCGGCGCATCTCCTTGATGACCTCGACGAGGAACCGCTGCCGGTTCTCCGTTGAGCCACCCCACTTGTCGGTGCGATCGTTGGTGTGCGGGCAGAGGAACTGATTGATCAGGTAGCCCTCGCCGCCCATGATCTCGACCGCGTCGTAGCCGGCCTGCCTGGCCAGTTTCGCCGACCGTCCGAAGCTGCGGATGACGTGCCGGATGATCGGCTCGTTCATCTTGAGGTGTTTGAACGGGTGGATCGGCGACGGCTCGGAACCGGCGGCGACCTTGAACGGGTTGTAGCCGTAGCGGCCGGCGTGGATGAGCTGCATCGCGATCTTGCCGCCCTCGTCGTGCACGGCCTTCGTGACCCGTTGATGCCGCTTGACCTCGAGGACGTTGGTCATCTTGCCGCCCGCGATGGACAGCACACCGGTCCGGCTGGTGGCGAATCCGCCGGTGATGATCAGGCCGGCGCCGCCCTTCGCGCGCTCGGCGAAGTAGGCGGCGAGTTTGTCGGTGTCCCACACCCGATCCTCGAGACCGGTGTGCATCGAACCCATGATGAGTCGGTTCGGGATGGTCATCCCGCCGATCTGCAGCGGTTCGAACAGGTTGGGAAACTGCGGATTTCGCTCGGCCGTGTGGGCTGACATGGCGTTGCCTCTCGTGTCGGGATCGGTGGAGCGGTGATCGTGGGTGTCAGGTGGACATTTCGCGTTCGAGGGCGTCGATGACCTCGTCACACCAGTCGACGAAGCCCTGTTCAGACCGGATTCCGCCGCGCAGCACCAGATATTGGTGAAGTTTTCGGCCGGTCAGGCTGTTCGGGGTGGGGTAGTACGCGGCCTCGAAGCCATTGAACAGAGTCAGTTGGGCGAGATGTTCGTCCCGATGCGCCTTGAGCTCGCCGATGATGGTGGCCAGGTCGCCGAACTCGGCGGCGCGCAACTTGACTCCGAGGTCATTGCGCAGCGGCTGCAACGGGGTCGGACTCATCGCCCACTCCGCCAGGACTTCTCGTCCCGCATCAGAGATGGTGTAGACCTTCTTGTCCGGACGGCCGTCCTGGGCGACCGATTCGAAACTGACCAGGTCGTCGGCATGCAGCTTCTTGAGCGTGCGATAGATCTGCTGGTGGGTCGCCGACCAGAAGTAGCCGATGGATCGATCGAACTGCTGACCGATCTCGTAGCCCGTTCCGGGCCGTTCGGCCAGCGACACCAGGATCGCGTGTTCGAGCGCCACGAACTCAAACTAGCACTGCACTCATGCACTATGCAACCAAGTTCATATGCACCGAGTTGCGTATTGGGTCACCCGACGCCGACGACTCGATGCTGGGTCGAAAGGTGCCCGTCGCGCAGTTCGAGAATCTCGTCGGCGATCGCGATGACCTGGGCGTCGTGCGTGATGAGCAGTGTCGAGCGGCCGGCCGCGAGACGGCGCAGCGGTGGAAGAATGCGTTGCGTGGTCGCGCCGTCGAGTCCGGACGTCGGCTCGTCGAGGATGAGGACGGGGGTGTCGCGGAGGATCGCGCGCGCGATCGCGATGCGTTGGCGCTGTCCGCCGGACAGGGTGAGGCCGTCCTCGCCGAGGAGGGTGTCGTAACCGTTCGGCAGGGCCGAGATGAACGCGTCGGCGTCGGCGGCAACGGCGGCGTGCACCACCGACGTGCGATCGGCGTCGGGGCGGCCGTACGCGATGTTGTCGGCCACGGACGCGGCCGCGATGATCGGTTGCTGCGGCAACAAGGTGATGTGGTCGCGGATCGACGTGCCGGTGAGGTCGGCGAAGTCGCGGCCGCCCAACGTGATCTGGCCTGCGTCCGGCCGGCCGAACCGGCACAGCAGTGACGCGAGGGTGGATTTACCTGCGCCGCTGGGTCCGACGAGTGCCGTGATCGTCCCGGGCCGCAGTTCCAACGACACTCCGTTGAGCACGGTCGTCTCGCCCCGACGGACGGTCACGTCGCGGACCGCGATGCGATGGTCGGGCCCGGAGTATGGCATCGCGTGCGGGTGGTCGGAGTCGGTCGCCTCGAGGTCCAGCAGTTCGGCGAGGCGTTCCGCACTCACCGCCGCCGAGGCCAGTGCCAGCCGGACTTCGGCCAGTTCCTGCATCTTCGGATAGAGCATGCCGAGATACCCGGTGAGCGCGAGGAGTTCACCGACGCTGAGCTCGCCGGCGCGGACCTGCCACACGCCGGCGACAGCGATGGCCAAGGTGACGACGACCTGCCCGAAACCCATCGCCGCGCCGAAGCCGGCCTCGATCCGGGTCTGCGCCATGCGGGCGGTCAGCCACCTGACGCCGTGCCGATGGAGGCGGGCGTGCTCGCGGCCCTGCTGGTTGTAGGCGACGGCGGTCTCATGGCCGATCAGGGCAGCGGTGACTGCTTTGGCGATGTCGGCGTTGGCGATTCGTTCGTCGCGGGTCACCCGGGTCTGGCGGCTGCCGTAGACGGCCGAGATCGCCCACAGCGCCGGTACCGCGGCGAGCGCCACCGCGGCGACCTGCCAACTCATCACCAACGCGGCGACGACCAGGCCAGCGGTGTTCACCGCGGCGATCAGGAATTGCATCACCCCGGACCCGACGAGGTACTCAACGGCTTCGAGGTCACTCGAGTGGCGCGTGACCAGATCGCCGATTCCGAAGCGCCGCTGGGTGACCGGGGCGAGGCGTTGAACGTGGGTGAACAGCTGGTCGCGCAGTCGCAGAACGACGCGCTCGGAGATCCCGATCGCACACACCTGGCCGTGGTAGTCGGCCGCGGTCGACGCCGCGGTGATCAACAGCCAGAGCGCTGCGAGCTCGACGAACTGACCGACGCCGTCTGCCGACAGGGCGCCATCGATGACATCGGAGAGTACGAAGATCGCCACGATCTCGCACCCGGCGGCGAACAGCAGAAGCAGAGCGGCCCAGGAGAATCGAATGGCCTCCCCGGAGAGTGCAGGGGAGAAGCGGCGAAACGCGCTACGAGTGGTCAACGGTGCGTCCGATCAACACGGGGATGCCCCGGGCCGTGATCGGGGGTCACGGCCCGGGGCAGGGGATGGGTCAGGGCGGGGTGGACCCGCTCAGAACCACATCCAGTCCCAGCGATGCAGCCGGGGATTCCACACGCGACGACGGCGCCGCTGCGGTGCCGGGTGCTGTTGGCGACGTGAGGTGTTCGGCTTCGGGGTGGGTTGCGCCATCGAGATTCTCCTTTGGTGTTCCGTGTCGGCGACGATGCCGACCCGCAGAAACCTATGGCTGGTTTCTGCGGGCCTGCTGCTGCGGAACTGGGAGGTGGCTGTCAGGCCTGTGCGCCGCTGCGCAACAACTCGGGCCCGAAGGTTTCGTAATGGAGACGGTTCTCGTCCACTCCGCGGTCGACGAACTCGTCGCGCATGGCGGACAGGAATCCGCCCGGACCGCAGAGCATCACATGTGCAGAATGGTCGAACGTGATGTCGTGCAACGACATCTGGCCCGAGCGGACCTTCTCCGAGATCACGTGCGGTGACGCGTTCTCGTACCACTGGAAGAGTCGGGCGTCGGGCAGCGATTCGACGAGGGCGGCCAGGTGACCGCGGTGGGGCTGCCGGTCGCGGGACCGGTCCGCGTGCAGGACGGTCACCGGCCGCGCAACGCGGGACTCCGCCATCGCGGTGAGGAGTCCGATGACGGGGGTGCAGCCGATTCCGGCGGACGCGAGCACGATCGGCGAGTCGTCGTCGGGCAGCACCAGATCTCCGAACGGCGTGCTCACCCGCAGGGTGTCGCCCTCGAACACCTCGGCGTGCAGATACCCGGACACCTCTCCGGCCAACTTGACACTGATACGCCAGTCCGGAGCGCTCGGGGCGCCGGTCAGGCTGTACTGACGGATCTGATGCGCGCCGTCTGCCAACGGGACCTGCACCGAGATGTATTGTCCTGGAGAGAATGCGGGCAATGCGCTGCCGTCCGAGCTGGTGAGGGTCAGGGCGACCGTGTCGGGGGAGACCTGGAGTCGCTCGGTCACCCGTACGTCACGCCACACCTGCCCCGGCGTCACTCCGGCGGCTTCGTAGAGGCCGGTCTCGGTGGTGATCAGTAGGTCGGCCATGTCCCAGTAGACCTGATCCCACGCGTCGGCGACGGCAGGTGTGACCGCATCGCCGAGAACGGCGACGATCGCCGCGAACAGGTGCTCGTGGACCACGGAGTACTGCTCGCGGGTCACGCCCAAGGAGGCGTGCTTGTGCGCGATGCGATCGAGGATGAACCGTTGCCGCCGAACATCCGGCTCCAGCTGGAGCCGGGCGAAGGCGGCGACCGACCCGGCAAGTGCCTGGGGTTGTTCGCCGGTCTGTTGATGCGTGCGGTTGAACAGGTCCTCGCGCAGCTGCGGATGGGCGGTGAACAGGCCCTGGTAGAACCTCGTGGTGATCTCGCCGAGTGCATCCTGGACGGCGGGGAGGGTCGCGGCCAGGGTGCTGCGTTGACTGTCGGACAACATGTGGTGACTCCTGTTTCCTCGATGACGTTTCGGTCAGGGTGTGTGGGCGCCCGCCGACCTCGTACCGGGGTCGTGCGACGCATGTGGTGGCGCCAGGGACAGCAGAACAGCGGCGGTGGGTTCACGGACGAGATCGGCGACGGTCTGCTCGTCCAGGCTGGCGAAGAACGCCGCCCGGGCGCGCGCCAGTGCGCCGCGCAGCCGACAGGCCCGTCGGAGCGGACAGGGTTGGGGCCCTTCGCAATCGACCACCTCGCCATCGCCCTCCAGGGTGGCGGCGAGCCAGCCCACCCGCGCTTCGCGTCCCAGATCGGTGATCACCAGCCCGCCGCTTCGGCCGCGTCGAGAGTGGACCACGCCCATTTCGGACAGCCGGCCGACGACCTTGGCGACGTGGGTGTAGGGCACCGCGAGTTCGACTGCCAACGCCCTTGTGGTGATCGCTGTGGTGACTGCGGTTGTGTCCGAGCGCTTTTCGTCGGCCACGGCAAGTCGCATGACAACCCGGAGGCCGATGTCGGTGAACCGGGTGAGTTGCATGAGATGAGTGAACCATAATTGGAATCTGAAATGCATATTAAAAGATCGTGATGCCCGTCACGGCACTCGTTGCGGCAGCGAGGCGACCCGCGATGCCGCACACTGATTCCCATGGCGACACCGGAAACGCGATCGGGTGGGTTCTTCTCCTGGCGGCAGGTCGACGGAGGAGGGGTGATCGGCCCTGATGAACGACTGAGTTGGTCCCGGACTGTCGGGATCGGACTGCAACACGTGGTCGCCATGTTCGGGGCAACGTTTCTCGTGCCGGTCCTCACCGGCTTCCCGCCGTCGACCACCTTGCTCTTCTCCGGAATCGGCACCCTGCTGTTCCTGATCATCACGCGCAACCGGCTGCCGAGTTACCTCGGTTCCAGTTTCGCGATCATCGCCCCGGTGCTGGCTGCCACCGCATCCAACGGCCAATCCGCCGCGCTCGGCGGGATCGTGGTCGTCGGTGCGCTGCTGGTCGTCATCGGAGCGATCGCGCATTTCGCCGGCACCGGCTGGATCGAGGTGATGATGCCGCCGGTGGTCACCGGGACGATCGTGGCACTGATCGGACTGAACCTCGCGCCCGCCGCGAAGGACAACTACGAGCAGGACGCGGTCATCGCGACGATCGTGCTGGTTCTCCTGGTTGCGTCCGTGGTGCTGTTCCGGGGTCTGATGGGCCGTTTGGCGATCTTTCTGAGCGTGATCATCGGCTACGTGATCTCGCTCATCTTCGACAAGGTCGACACGAGCGGGATCGGCGACGCGGCGTGGATCGGACTACCGGACTTCCAGGCTCCGAGCTTCCATCTCTCGGTCATCCCGATGTTCCTGCCCGTCGTCCTCGTCCTGCTGGTGGAGAACATCGGTCATGTGAAATCGGTCGCCACGATGACCGGCATCAACTACGACCGCAGAATCGGCCGTGCCCTGGCGGCCGACGGCTTGGCGACGGTCATCTCGGGCAGCGGCGGCGGCACCGCCACCACCACCTACGCGGAGAACATCGGCGTGATGGCGGCCACCAAGGTGTACTCGACGGCGGCCTACTGGATCGCCGGAGCGGCGGCGGTGCTGCTCGGGCTGTCGCCGAAGGTGGGTGCGGTGATTGCGGCGGTGCCGCCCGGGGTGCTCGGCGGAGTCACCACGGCTCTCTACGGCCTGGTCGGCATCCTCGGTGTCAACATCTGGGTCTCCAACCGGGTCGACTTCGGACGGCCCATCAACCAGTTCACCGCGGCGATTCCATTGATCATCGGAATCGCCGACTACACGTGGGTGGTGGGGGACCTCAACTTCGGCGGCATCGCGCTCGGCGCCGCCGCGGCGTTGCTCATCTACCACTCGATGGCGTTGATCGGGCGGTGGCGCGGGACGGTCACCGCCTGACGGTCACCGTCCGAGGAGGGGCGCGGGACGGTTCAGTCCTTGCTTCCCGGAATCCCCACGAAGAAGCCGATCCCGATGATCACACACGAGACGAAGGCCACGGCCGGCATCACCCACATGAAGTCCATGCGCAGGATGCTACGAGGGATTCGGCGCGCATGTCGGGTTTCGGAGTCGCAAAGGGACTTTCGTCCTCTCTCAGCAGCACCGTCCACCATGGCGGTACGGTCCGGGTATGCGAGACGACGTCACGCGAGGTGATGGCGACGATGTCGAGGTCAGTGCGCTGGCGATCAACGTTGCGATTCCGGAGCACCTGCAGTGGGCCGACGTGCGGCGCGATGTCGAGTTCCGCCTGACCACGCTCAACGTCCGCATGCTGTCGGACGGTCGGCTCGCGGCCAGGGCCTACGGAAGGCCCACGGCTGGGGGCCGAGGGGCCTACACCTCGTTTCGCGTACCCGACGATCCCGAGATCGCGGCGTTGATCGATCACGCCGCGACCCGCGCGGCGGCGATGTGGGCGGGACATCGCGGCCTGGGTTGAGGTGCGCGTCCCGAGTGAACGCGGGAAGTCGGTCAGTTCGGCGGTGCCCCCGGCAGGACTCGAACCTGCGACCTAGGGATTAGAAGGCCCTTGCTCTATCCACCTGAGCTACGGAGGCTGGTACCGCTCAGGGCGGCAGCGAGGGCGAGTATATCCCGTCCTACAGTTGACCCATGACCAGCGCAACGCCGAGAGCTCCGGCCGACCCCGGCCGCGACTCGATGCATGAGCATCGCGGTGTGGTCGCGGGTCTCGCCTGGGCGGTGGGTTGGGTGGCTGCCCTCGTGGCGATCGTGGCCACGGCATTGTCGGCGGCGTCCGCGATCGAACTCGCCGGGGTCCCCGATCCCGGATGGCCGACGACGTACGGCGTCGCGGTCGTGACCGTGATCGGGCAGGTGGGTGCGGCGATCGCGGTCGGATCGTCGATGTTCGCGGCGTTCTTCGTCCCGCCACAGTCCGACGGGGTCCTGGACGTCGGTGGCTATCGGGCGATCCGGATCGCGGCGACCGGGTCGCTGGTGTGGGCGGTCTGCGCGGTGTTGATGATTCCGCTGTCGATCTCCAACGTCAGCGGACAGCCGTTGTCCGAGACGCTGCGGCCGTCGAATCTGATCACGGCCTATCCGCAGGTCGCCGACGCCACCACCTGGCTGTGGACGGCGATCTTCGCCGTGGCCGCCGCTGCGTTGGCGCGGATCGTCCTGCGTTGGGGCTGGACGGTCCCCGTCCTCGGCATCGCACTTCTCAGCCTGATGCCGCTCGCACTCGCCGGACATTCGTCGACGGGCGGCAACCACGATCTGGCGACCAACAGCCTGATCCTGCACATCGTCGGCGCGACCGTGTGGATGGGTGGCCTCTTCGCGGTACTCGTCTATGCGTTCGCCGGCGGCCGTTGGCGGGCGCTGGCGGTGCGCCGGTTCTCCCGCGTGGCGTTCTGGGCGATCATCGTCGTCGGCGTCAGCGGCGTCATCAACGCATTCGTGCGGATGTCCCTGTCGGATCTGTTCACCGACGTGTACGGCGCCCTGGTGCTCGCCAAGGTGGCGGCGCTGGTGCTCCTCGGTGCGCTCGGATGGTGGCATCGGCGAGTGACGATCGCGCGGCTCGAGGACGGCCCGGCCGAGCGCTCGCTGTTCGTCCGATTCGGCGTCGTCGAGTTGTTGGTGTTCGCGGTCACCTTCGGTGTGGCGGTGGGGCTGTCCCGGACGCCGCCACCGATCGGTGAGATCGCCGACATCAGCGCGGTCGAGAACCAGATCGGCTATCGCATCGACGGACCGCCGACGCTGGCGCGAATCGCCTTCGACTGGCGCTTCGACATCCTGTTCGGGACCCTGGCACTCGTTCTGGCGATCGTCTACCTACGCGGGGTGATCCGCCTGCGCCGACGTGGCGACGCATGGCCCGTGGGACGCACCGTTGCCTGGATCCTGGGGTGTGCACTACTGCTGTTCACCACGTCCTCCGGGCTCGGGCGCTACTCGCCGGCGATGTTCAGCGTGCACATGATCGCTCACATGTCGATGTCGATGATGGTGCCGGTGCTGCTGGTCCTCGGAGGTCCGGTCACCCTGGCCCTGCGCGCGCTGCCGCCCGCGGGACGGGGCAATCCGCCCGGACCACGGGAATGGATCCAGTCGGCCCTGCACAGCGCGCCGTCGCGCTTCGTCACCCACCCGGCCATCGCGGCAGTGCTGTTCGTGGGCAGCTTCTACCTGCTCTACCTGAGCGGGCTGTTCGAGACCGTCGTGCCGTACCACGCCGCACACCTGCTGATGAACGTGCACTTCATCGTGAGCGGGTACCTCTTCTACTGGCTGGTGATCGGCATCGACCCCGCGCCCCGCCAGGTGTCCCCGGTGGCGAAACTCGGAATAGTCATGGGGTCATTGCCGTTCCACGCGTTCTTCGGTGTGGCGTTGATGATGACGAGCGCCGTCATCGCCGAGGGCTACTACCTGGGTCTCAACCTGCCGTGGGACTACACGCTGGCCGACGACCAGCGGGTCGGCGGCGGCATCGCGTGGGCCACGGGTGAGATCCCGCTCGTCGTGATCATGCTGGCCTTGTTCGTCCAATGGCGTCGCCAGGACGAGCGGCAGGCGCAACGGCTGGACCGTCGCGCCGATCGCGATCATGACGCGAACCTCACCGACTACAACGAGATGCTCAGAGAACTCAACAAGAAACGCTGATCGACCCGACTCGCGGCGTGTTGTCCACAGATCGTCTCTGGACCGGTTACGCAGCCGTGCGATGCCCGATGCTGTCGGCAGTCACGGAGAACCGTGGCGCTCGACGAGCCGGAGGAGCCGATCATGTACGAGACCTACACGACCGTCATCGGGACAGTGGTGTCCGATCCGCGTCATCGCGAGACCACCACCGGTGAGCCGGTTATCTCGTTCCGCGTTGCCTGCAACTCACGGCGCATCGACAAGCGCAGCCAGGAATGGGTCGATGGCCCCACGCTGTATCTGACCGTGAGTTGTTGGCGACGTCTGCTGGCAGGGGTCTCGCAGGCCGTTGCGAAAGGCCGACCCGTGATCGCACATGGACAGATCAAGACCAACGAGTACGTGACCGCCGACGGGGAGAGACGTGCCGACCTGGAGATGACCGCGAGTGCGGTCGGGCTCGACCTGAGTCGGTGCGTGGTGACATACGCAGGGGCGGCGGACCACGGTCGGGCGCCCGTGGACACGGCGGTCATCGGCGCGGACGGAAGCCACGCCCAGGGGCGCCCGGCGGCGGCGTGAACCTGCCTAGTGTCCCGCGTCGGGACACTAGAACTCGAGGCTTGCCCGCACGCGGCGCTCGACGAGGAGCGGCACGAAGTCACGCACGCGGGCGGTGTCGAAGTCACGGACCACCGTGTCGAAAGTGTGGCGGACCTCGTCGGGCGAGCGGTTGGGGTAGGCGGCCTGGATTCGACCGGCGACTTCGTCGAGGACTCGTTGCTCATCGGTGGTCATACCGAGGATGGTACGTTCCGGACCGGTTGTTCCATTGAGGAGAAAGTCCTGATCAGGACGTGATTTCGACCACCCTGACACCCAGTGCGCGAGGGAAGTGCGTACCGCATGCCGACAGGGCGGGGGGCGCGCCCCGGTCGGGGCGTCAGACCATTAGGCTTGGAGCGAGTTGTGGCAGTCCGCCGCATGGCCGGAGCCGCGTAGGGATTTGCTCGAGAGAGCCCATAGATGGCAACACGATGCGTGGCAACGAAAACCAGGGTCTGAAGGAGATTTCGTAAGTGGCTGAGTTCATCTACACCATGAAGAAGGTGCGCAAGGCGCACGGCGACAAGGTCATCCTCGACGACGTCACCATGTCCTTCTACCCGGGTGCCAAGATCGGCGTCGTCGGCCCCAACGGCGCCGGCAAGTCGTCGATCCTGAAGATCATGGCCGGCCTGGACCAGCCGTCGAACGGTGAGGCCTTCCTCGACCCCGAGGCGACCGTCGGCATCCTGCTGCAGGAGCCGCCCCTCAACGAGGAGAAGACGGTCAAGGAGAACGTCGAGGAGGGCATGGGCGAGATCAAGGTGAAGCTCGACCGCTTCAACGAGATCGCCGAGCAGCTCGCCACCGATTACTCCGACGAGCTCATGGAGGAGATGGGCAAGCTCCAGGAGGATCTGGACAACGCCGATGCATGGGACCTCGACTCGCAGCTCGAGCAGGCGATGGATGCGTTGCGTTGTCCGCCCGGGGATTCGCCGGTGACCCATCTCTCCGGTGGTGAGCGCCGCCGAGTCGCACTGTGCAAGCTCCTGCTGCAGAAGCCGGACCTGTTGCTGCTCGATGAGCCCACCAACCACCTCGACGCGGAGAGCGTCCTGTGGCTCGAGCAGTTCCTCGCCGCCTACCCGGGCGCGGTCCTCGCCGTGACACACGACCGCTACTTCCTCGATCACGTCGCCGGCTGGATCTGCGAGGTCGACCGCGGCCAGCTGCACCCGTACGAGGGCAACTACTCGACCTACCTGGAGAAGAAGGCCGAGCGGCTCGAGGTGCAGGGCAAGAAGGACCAGAAACTACAGCGTCGCCTCAAGGAGGAACTGGCGTGGGTGCGCTCGGGTGCCAAGGCGCGGCAGACGAAGAACAAGGCACGACTCGCGCGGTACGAGGAGATGGCGGCCGAGGCCGAGAAGACACGCAAGCTCGACTTCGAGGAGATCCAGATCCCCACACCGCCGCGTCTGGGCGATGTGGTCGTCGAGGTCTCGCACCTCGACAAGGGTTTCGAGGGTCGGGTACTGATCAAGGACCTGTCGTTCACGTTGCCGCGCAACGGCATCGTCGGCGTGATCGGTCCCAACGGTGTCGGCAAGACGACCCTGTTCAAGACGATCGTCGGGCTCGAGGAGCCGGATTCGGGCTCGGTGAAGGTGGGCGAGACGGTCAAGCTGAGCTACGTCGACCAGGGCCGCGCCAACATCGACCCGAAGAAGACTGTGTGGGAGGTCGTGTCCGACGGGCTCGACTACATCGAGGTCGGTCAGAACGAGATGCCGTCGCGTGCCTACGTCAGCGCGTTCGGCTTCAAGGGCCCGGATCAGCAGAAGCGCTCCGAGGTGCTCTCCGGCGGTGAGCGCAACCGCCTCAACCTCGCGCTCACCCTGAAAGAGGGCGGCAACCTGATCCTGCTCGACGAGCCGACCAACGACCTCGACGTCGAGACCCTCGGCTCACTGGAGAACGCGCTCGAGCAGTTCCCCGGCTGCGCCGTGGTCATCTCCCACGACCGGTGGTTCCTGGACCGGACCTGTACCCACATCCTGGCGTGGGAAGGCAACGTCGAAGAGGGCAAGTGGTTCTGGTTCGAGGGCAACTTCGAGGCATATGAGGCCAACAAGGTCGAGCGCCTCGGTGCCGACGCCGCGCGACCGCACCGCGTGACGCACCGTCGCCTGACCCGCGACTGAACGAAGAGTCGCGTCCTCGCGGTTCGGAGGACACGCGGCGTCGATCCCGGGCCGCGCAGGCGTGAGGATCACTACCATCGCAGGCAGGGAGGTACACCCGGAGATTCCGGGTTCCTGCCTCGCCGCGATGGGGTGAGTGCCGTGACGAACATGACATCGCTTCTGCCGCAAGCGATTGCGCGTTACTTCGGCACGGCCTCGGCGTTCGCGGACGACGCTCGGTACCCGGATCCCGATTCCTTCGACGACGAGGAAGTGGGACGGGTGCGGCGTCATCTCGAAGTGGCCGAGACGCGTGCACCCGGTCGCACGCTCGTCGACGTCGTGGCCACCGATTCCGGTGGGATCGAGGTCGTGGTCGTCAACGACGACATGCCCTTGCTGGTCGAGGCCGTGCTGGCCACCGTCGAGGCGCATGACCTGGTGGTCAGTCGGATCGACCATCCGGTGATCCCGGTCTTGCGCTCGGCGGACGGTGTGCTCGTCGATTTCGCGCCGGATGATCCGAGTGCGGTCGAGTCCTGGATCTTCGTCGTGGCGCTCTCCCGTCAGCCGGAGTTCGACGCCGATGCGCTCACCCGGGAACTCACGGAGGTCATCGGGAGGGTCGCCGACGTCGACCAGGACGTCGCGACCATGCGGGAGAAGTTGACCCGCCTCGCGGGGGAGTGCATGTCACCGCCGCCGTCCGCCGAGGGCGGCCTGCTCGCGGGCGAGCGTCGGGAGTACGCACGACTGCTCGAGTGGTTCGCCGGCAACCACTTCCTGCCACTCGGGTACGTCCGGGCGATCGACGAGTCGTCGTCCTCCGATCGGCTGGGGATCTGGCGCACCGAACAGGTGTCGTCGGCGTTTCCGACCTCGGTGACGGCGCCGCTGTTGCCCGTGGTGTCACGGGTCTACCTCGAGACCGGTATCCAGCGTTCGGATTTTCCCACGCTGCTGCAGATCCCGGCCTTCGACGACGACGGCGCACACGTCGGCGAGCATCGATTCGTCGGTACCTTCACCTCGTCGGGGTTGCACCAGACGGTGCTCGACGTCCCCGTCCTGAGAGCCAAGGTGCACGGTGTGCTCGGCCGGGCGAAGGTCGACGAGGACTCGTTCGCCGGGCAGTCGATGCTGGAACTGCTGCAGAACTATCCGCTCGTGGAGATGTTCGCGGCCTCCGACGAAGAGCTCGGTCGGCGGGTGGACGAACTGCTGGACGCCGTCGCCACCCGTTCGTTGCGGTTGTTCGTCCGCGCCGATCCGGCCGGTGAGATGGCCTCCGCGCTGGTCTACCTCCCGCGTGACCGCTACAACACGAAATCGCGCCTGGAGCTCCAGTCCCATCTGCTGCGCGCGCTCGGCGGTTCCGCGATCGAATACACCGCTCGGGTCAGCGAGATGCCGCTCGCGTTGTTGCAGGTCCTCGTGCGCGTGGACGCCGACGTCGCGCGCTCCCTCGGAGCCCTCCACACCGGCAGCGACGCACAGCGCAGTATGCAGGCTCAACTGGCCGACGCGATCCGCAGCTGGGACGAGCGGGTACGTCAACTGGCGCGCGCGGTCGACGCGCAGCAGCCGGCCGCGGAATGGCCGCAGGGCGGCGCCGACGCGGTTCTGCGGATGCTGCCGTCGCTGTCCGACGACTACAAGGAGCAACGCAGCCCGCGGGACGGGCTCGCCGATCTCGTCCACGTCACCGGGCTCGCGCCAGGGGATCTGACGGTCACCCTCGGTCGTCCGCTCGGCGACGAGGAATCCGAGGACACCCCGCCGATCGTGGGTATCGACGGCACCGACGACGGTCGCCGCCTGCGCGAAGAACGCTGGACGTTCACCCTCTACCTCTGCGACGAGGCCGCCACCCTCACCGACGTTCTGCCCGTTCTGCAGAGTCTCGGGCTCGACGTCCTCGACGAACGCCCGTATCACCTTCGCCGCAACGACGGATCGTCCTGCTGGGCCTACGAATTCGGTGTCCGACTGAGCGAGGGCATGACCATCGACACCGGCTCGCTCGACGACCTCGAGCATCGCTTCACCGACGCGTTCCGGCAGATCTGGCGGCGTAGCGCCGAGATCGACGCGGTGAACGAACTCATCATCCGCTGCGGCCTCACCTGGCGAACCGCGGCGATGCTCCGCGCCTACGGCCGCTACCTTCGGCAATGCGGATTCGCTTACACCACAACACATGTGGCGTCTGTACTGGGCGATCACAAGGCCGTGACGCAGGGCCTCGTCGAACTGTTCGCGGCCTCGTTCGACCCGGAGTCCGCCGACGAGACCCGGCGCCGCGCCGCCCTGGATGCGCTGCGTAGCGAGATCGGTACGGTCATCAGCCTGGATGCCGACCGGATCCTGTCGGCGTTCGCGGCGGTGGTCACGGCGACGTCGCGGACCAACTTCTTCGTCACCGACCCCGACGGCGTCCGGCAGTCGGTGATGTCGTTCAAGTTGCGCCCCCGCGACATCCCGCAGGCGCCCCAACCCAAGCCCCTGCACGAGATCTTCGTGTACTCGCCACGAGTCGAAGGCGTGCACCTGCGGTTCGGCATGGTCGCGCGCGGCGGACTGCGGTGGTCGGACCGGCGGGAGGACTTCCGGACCGAGATTCTCGGCCTGGTCAAGGCACAGGCGGTGAAGAACGCGGTCATCGTCCCGGTCGGGGCCAAGGGCGGCTTCGTCGTGAAGCGGCCGCCCGCTCCCACCGGCGAATCCGCCGCCGACCGCGACGCCCACCGGGCCGAAGGGGTCGCGTGCTACCGCGCTTTCATTGCCGGGCTGCTCGACGTCACCGACAACATCGACCGGCAGACCGGGGTCGTCGTCCCCGCACGGTCGGTGGTCCGTCGCGACTCCGACGACCCGTATCTGGTGGTCGCGGCCGACAAGGGAACCGCCGCGTTCTCCGACATCGCCAACGAGGTCGCGGCGGACTACCGCTTCTGGCTCGGCGACGGATTCGCCTCCGGCGGCTCCGCCGGCTACGACCACAAGGAGATGGGCATCACCGCCCGCGGCGCCTGGGAGTCGGTGAAGCGGCATTTCCGAGAGATGGGTGTGGACACCCAGTCCCAGGGCTTCACGGTGGTCGGCATCGGCGACATGAGCGGCGACGTGTTCGGCAACGGGATGTTACTGTCCGAGCACATCCGGCTCGTCGCGGCATTCGATCACCGCCACGTGTTCATCGACCCCGATCCGGATGCCGCCACCGCGTTCCGCGAACGGGCACGGCTGTTCGAGCTGCCGCGGTCGTCCTGGGACGACTACGACGTGTCACTGATCAGCCGCGGCGGCGGCGTGTGGTCGCGGCATCAGAAGTCCATCCCGGTCAGCGCAGAGATGCGCGAGGCGCTGGGAATCGAGGGTGATACCACCGAACTCTCACCACCCGAGCTGATCCGGGCCGTGCTGCTCGCCCCTGTCGACCTGCTGTGGAACGGCGGAATCGGCACCTACATCAAGTCGTCGGCCGAATCCGATGCCGATGTCGGTGACAAGGCGAACGACGCCATCCGGGTCAACGGTGATCAGCTGCGGGCCAAGGTGATCGGGGAGGGCGGCAACCTCGGGGCGACCGAACGCGGGCGGATCGAGTTCGACCTGTGGGGCGGACGGGTCAACACCGACGCGATGGACAACTCCGCAGGTGTCGACTGTTCCGACCACGAGGTCAACATCAAGATCCTGCTCGACTCCGCGGTGTCGACCGGCGACATCGGCGGTGTCGAACGCACCGAACTGCTCGACTCGATGACCGCCGAAGTGGCCGATCTGGTGCTCGCCGACAACGTGTCGCAGAACTCCGAACTCGGCTACTGCCGGACGTTCTCGCAGGACCGCGTCGACGTCCACGTGCGGCAACTCGCCGACCTGGCAGACACCTACGGGGTGGATCTCCACCTCGAGGCCCTGCCGGAACCGGCGGAACTACGCAAACGGTTCGACGTCGAGCCGCACCGCGGACTCACCTCACCCGAACTCGCCACCTTGATGGCCCACGTCAAACTCGCGACCAAATCGGATCTGCTGGCCACCGACCTGCCCGACAACGACGTGTTCGACGAGCGACTCGGCCGCTACTTCCCGGTGCCGCTGCGCAACCGGTTCGCCGACGGCATCCGCTCCCATCGCCTGCGGCGCGAGATCGTCACGACGACGCTGGTCAACGACGTGGTCGACAAGGCCGGTACCACCCACCTGTTCCGGCTGCGTGAAGGCGCCGGCGCATCCACCGAGGAAGGCGTCCGAGCCTACGTGGTCGCATCGGCCGTGTTCGGGATGGACGCTCTGTCCGAGCGAATCCTGCACGCACCGGCCGCGGTCGGCGTCATCGACGAGATGATGCTCTACGCACGGAGGCTGCTGTTCCGGTCGTCGCGCTGGCTGCTGGCCTTCCGGCCGCAGCCGCTGGCGATGGCGGCCGAGATCACCCGCTACCGTGAGCGGGTCGCCGAACTGACCGCCTTGCTCGACAGCTGGCTCGGGACGAGTTCGGCCCTCGACGTGGACCAACGGGTCGAGCACTATCGGTCGTGCGGTGTACCGGAGGACCTTGCGCATGACGTCGCGGTGAGCCTGCACAGGTTCTGTCTGCTCGACATCATCGACGCCGCCGAGATCGCCGATCACGATCCGGTCGAGGTCGGCGAACTCTACTTCGGTGTCATGGAGCATTTCCGCATCGAGGAACTGCTCACCTCGGTCTCCGATCTCGACTACGGCGACCGATGGCATGCCCTGGCGCGCTTGGCTCTTCGCGACGACATGCACGGTGCACTACGCGCGATCACGTTGAAGATCCTGGAGATCGGTGAGCCCGACGAGACGGCGGCGGAGATGATCAGCGAGTGGGAGTCGTCGCACTCGTCACGGCTGTCGCGCATGCGGACCATGCTCGCCGACATCAACGACCTCGTGGACCCCGATCTCGCGACATTGTCGGTGGCCGCCCGGCAACTCCGTAGCGTCATCCGCTGACACGGCCCGCAGCATGACGGGACACTCGATGTCGGGTCGGCGCGATCGCTGGCCATGACCCCGGTCGATCGGTCTATCGTGAGGCATGACCCGGACTGCGCTGCGAATTTGTCCGCTGTGTGAGGCCACCTGCGGACTCACCGTGACCGTCGACGACGACGGTCGACTGCTCACCGCTCGGGGGGACGCCGACGACGTGTTCAGCCACGGTTACATCTGTCCCAAAGGGGCGAGTCTGCCCGACCTCGACAACGACCCCGACCGCCTGCAGCGGCCGTTGGTGCGCCGTGACGGAGAACTGGTCGAGACCGACTGGTCCGACGCGCTGACCACGGTCGTGGAGCGGCTCGGCGGCATCATCGGCGAACACGGCGGCTCTGCTGTCGGTGTCTACCTCGGGAATCCGACCGCACACACGGTCGCGGGCGCGCTGTACGCGCCGGTTCTGGTCAAGACCCTCGGCACGTCGAATCTGTTCAGCGCGAGCACGCTGGATCAGATGCCCAAGCAGATAGCCCTCGGGTATCTCTTCGGCAACCCGTACGCGTTTTGTGTGCCCGACCTCGACCGCACCGACCACCTCGTCGTCATCGGCGCGAATCCCGTTGTCTCCAACGGAAGCGTCACCACCGCGGCGGATTTCCCCGGCAAACTGGCCGCGCTACGCAAGCGCGGTGGACGCCTCACGGTCATCGACCCGGCCCGTACCCGGACCGCGAAGCTGGCCGACACCCACCTCGCGCCTCGCCCGGGTACGGACGCGGCACTGCTCTTCGGCGTGGTGCACACCCTGTTCGACGAGGATCTGGTGGCTCCCGACCTCGGCGGAATCGCCCGATACGTCACCGGAGTCGAGGTCCTGCGCGCGCAGGCGAACGACTTCGCGCCCGAGCGTGTGGCCGACTACTGCGGGGTGTCCGCGGAGGCGATCCGCGACCTGGCGCGCTCGATCGCGGCAGCGCCCTCGGCAGCGGTATACGGGCGGATGGGTACGACCACCGTCGAGTTCGGCACGGTCACCAGCTGGCTCATCGATGCGGTCAACATCCTCACCGGCAACCTCGACCGCCCGGGCGGCGTGATGTTCCCGACCCCGCCGACCGCCCCGGCACCGCGCCCCCCGCGGCCCGGGCGCGCGTTCCGGACCGGCCGGTGGCGCAGCAGGGTCTCCGGACATCCCGAGGTCGCGGGCGAACTGCCCGCGGTCGCCATCGCCGAGGAACTCGACACACCCGGCGAAGGCCGGATGCGGGCGTTGATCACCGTCAGCGGCAATCCGGTGCTGTCGGCCCCGGACGGCGACCGGCTGTCGCGCGCACTCGACGGAGCCGAGCTGGTGGTGTGCATCGACCCGTACCTCAACGAGACGACCCGGCACGCCGACGTGATCCTGCCGCCGCCTCCGCCGTCGCAGAGCCCGCACTTCGACTTCATCCTCAACAACCTCGCAGTGCGGGCGACGGCACGATACTCACCGCCAGTCACGCCGACGGACAGCCGCCCCGGTGAGTCGGAGATCATCGGCCGAATCGTCCTGGGCCTCGGAGGGTTCGGCGTCGACTCCGACCCGGCGCTGGTGGACGAGCAGGTGATCGCGATGACTCTGGCAAAGGAGGTCGCCGACCCGCATTCGCCGGTCGCCGGGCGTGACGTCGCATCGCTCGTCGAGATGTTGCCCGATGCGCCGGGACACGAACGGCGACTGGACATGATGCTCCGGTTGGGAGCCTACGGCGATGCGTTCGGCGTCCGGCCCGACGGCCTCACCCTCACCCAGGTGCTCGCCGCACCGCACGGTGTCGATCTGGGGCCGCTGCAACCACGCCTGCCCGGGGTGTTGCGGACCGAGTCGGGCACGGTCGAGTTGGCCGCCGACGATCTCATCGCCGACGTCGAGCGGCTTCGCTCGGCCCTCGACCGCACCTCCGACGGCCTGGTCCTGATCGGGCGCCGGAACCTGCGGTCCAACAACAGCTGGATGCACAACCTCACCGCTTTGTCCGGGGGCACGAACCGCTGCACGCTGTACGTGCACCCCGACGACGCCGCGCGCCTCGGCCTCGATGACGTCGCGATCGTGCGCGGTCCCGGTGGGGAGCTGAAGGTCCCCGTCGAGATCAGCGCCGACATCCTGCCGGGTGTCGTGTCCCTCCCGCACGGGTGGGGCCACGATCTGGCCGGCACCCGGATGACGGTTGCCGCCGCGGCACCCGGCGCGAACGTCAATCAGCTCAACGATGGAACCCGGATGGACCCGCTGTCCGGGACGGTCACCCTCAACGGGCTGCCGGTGGAGATCATCCCCGCCTGACAGCGCGGACCGTGTCGGTCGCCGGGAGAATCCAGGACACCCGGTGCGTAGGGTGGACCGCGATCACCCGCTGCGGCGGCCGAGTCGCGGCCGTGTCGCGGCCGTGTCGACGTCAGAGAGGAGACACGTGCTCTACGAGGACGAGGGAACCAGAACCGAGGCCGGCTACGTCGTCAAGGTTCCGGTCCGATGGTCGGACATGGACGTCTTCGCCCACATCAACCACGCCCGCATGGTGACGTTGATCGAGGAGGCCCGCATTCCGTGGCTGTTCTACGACGAGCGGCCGACTGCGGAGCTGCGCCGGGGATGTGTGGTCGCCGACCTGCACGTGCGATACCGGGAGCAGGTGCGTCACGACGAAGGGCCCATCGTGGTCACGATGTTCGTCGAGCAGTTGCGTGCCGTCGACTTCACCGTCGGATACGAGGTACGGCGCAACGGCGACGACCCGGACGCCAAGCCGGCGGTCACCGCGACCACCCAACTCGTCGCGTTCGATGTCGACGCACAACGTCTGCGTCGCATCACGCCGGCAGAGAAGGAGTACCTGGCCTCCTTCCAGCGCGACCGGACGGCGAACCGATGACCGAAAGCGAGCGGCACATCACCCTGGCCGGTCCGGCCGACCGGGCCGACGCAACGGCATTCCTGGGCCGGGCGCTGCGCCTCGACGACGCCGCCGTGATCCGGGTCGCCGCGCGGGCCGACGGACTCATCGGGCTCTGGGCCGCCACCGGATTCGACGTCCTCGCCGGCCGGTCGGTGTTCGGCACCATGCGGCCCGACGACATCGTCTGTGACGCAGCGACATTGCGAAGCTCGCTGAGCGCAGCCGAACCCGGGACCGAGGTCGATCCCGGGTTCGCACTCGCGAGCGCATGGCGAGGCGCTCTGCCCGCGACGACCGGATTCACCCAGCTCGACGACGTCCCGGCTCGCACCGTCGTCGAGTTGTCACGTGGCGGAGCGCACTTGGCGCGAACCGAGGGAAGCGCGCACGGCCCGGCGACCGGACTGCTCGACCAGGACATCCTGGATGTGTCGTCCACCGACGACAGTGAACATGCATCGGTGTCGATGCGATCGCTGTTCGCACTCACCGCGATGGGTTTCATCCGCGACGCCGAGGGACATGAGGTCACCGAGTCGTCGCCGATCGAGAAGATCAGCGAGTCAGAACCGGTCCGAATCCGGTTGTCCGGCGCATGGATACGCATCGACGCCCGATACGGATCGGTGTTCCAGCGCCGCGAACGTATCGCGATGATGACCCTCTGAGGACGGCCGGCGCCGCCGTCAGACCAGCCAGGCCGCCGAATTCGGTGCGAGCTGACCGTCGATGAGCGGGTAACTGGACAACAGGACCTCACCGGGCGGCAGCGGGACCGGGACATCGCTGGTGTTGAGGGCACAGATCAGGTGTCCGACGGACCTGCGGAACGCGAGACAACCATCCGGTGCCCCGTACCATTCCACCGTGTCGCCGTCGAATTCTGACCGCTGATAGCGCATCTCGATCGCCTGCCGATAGAGCGACAGCGTTGAGCCGACGTCCTCGAGCTGTGCCTCCACGGTGAACCGAGTCCAGTCGTCGGGAATCGGAAGCCAGGTGTCGGTAGTGGTGCTGAAGCCGTACGGCGGCTCGAACCCCTCCCACGGCAACGGAACCCGACATCCGTCGCGGCCCCGCTCGGTGTGTCCGGAACGCTCCCACACCGGGTCCTGCAGCGCCTCGTCGGGCAGGTCGGCATTCGGCAGGCCCAATTCGGCGCCGTTGTAGATGAAGACCGTGCCGGGCAGGGCCAGTTCCACCAACAGCATCGCTCGCGCACGCAGGATGCCGAGATCGACGTCGACACCGTCGGCATCCGCACCGTCGCCGAGGCGACCGTAGCGGGTGACCTCCCGCTCGACGTCGTGATTGGACAGGGTCCAGGTGGGTGTCCCGTCCACCGAGAGCACCGACTCCAGCGAGTTCTCGATGGCGTCGCGGATCGACTTGGTGTCGAAAGCCGCTTTGGCGAGGCGGAAGTTGAACCCGAGGTGCAGTTCGTCGGGGCGAAGGTACTCGGCGAAGCGCTCGTTGTCGTCCACCCAGATCTCACCGACGTTGGCCGCTCCGGGGTAGTCGTCGAGCACGGTACGGATCTTGCGATGGATGTCGTGTACCGCGTAGTTGTTGAACCGCGGGTCATCGTCCGAGTTCTGCAGCAGGCCTGCGGATTCGACGTCCATGTCGGGCAGGTCGGCAGGCTTCGCCATCCCGTGTGCGACGTCGATGCGGAACCCGTCGACGCCCCGGTCGAGCCAGAATCGCAGCGTCGTCTCGAGATCATCGAAGACCTCGGGATTCTCCCAGTTCAGGTCTGGCTGCTCGGCCGCGAAGATGTGCAGATACCACTGACCGGGGCTGCCGTCGGGGTCGGGCACCCGCGTCCACGCCGGGCCGCCGAAGACGCTGTGCCAGTTGTTCGGCGGCTCGTCACCGTTGTCCCCGCGGCCGTCGCGGAAGATGTAGCGGGCACGTTCGGGGCTGCCGGGTTCGGCCGCGAGGGCGTTGACGAACCACGGGTGCTGATCGCTGGTGTGGTTCGGCACCAGGTCCATCGTGATCCGGATGTCGCGGTCGTGGGCCTCGGTGATCAGCTCGTCGAAAGTCGCGATGTCACCGAAGAGCGGGTCGATGTCGCGCGGATCGGATACGTCGTAGCCGTGGTCGGCCATGGGGGAGCGCATGATCGGGCTCAACCAGATGGCGTCGACGCCGAGGAGCTCGAGGTAGCCGAGCTTGTCGATCACACCGGCGAGGTCGCCGACCCCGTCGCCGCTCATGTCGGAGAACGACCGGGGATAGATCTGATAGAAGATCGCGGACTTCCACCACGTGGTGTCGGCCGGGTCGAGCTGGGTCGCGGTGGAGGCGGGAACCACCGCGAGCTCGTCTTCTGGCGGTTCCGGGTCCTCGGTGGTGTCGGCGGTGTCGGTGTCGGTGTCAGGCGTGTCGGTCACATCGCTGTCGGCGCGCTCGGTTTCGGTGGGCTCGGTTTCGGTGGGCTCGGTTTCGATGGGCGCTGCGTCCGTGTCCTCGTCCGCGGGGGTGTCATCCTCAGCGCTGTCGTCCGCCTCTGGATCAGCCTGGTCGGCGGCATCCGCGGAGTCGGTCGCCTCGATGGCGTCTCCGGCCGTCGGATCGTCCCCGTCGTCGCTGCTTTCGTCGCCATCGGCTTCGATGTCGGCGCTCACTGCGGGGGCCTCGTCGATCCCCGCATCCGATGGTGTCGCGGCGTCGTCGACACCGGTCTGGGGTGCCTGATCTGCGCCCTCAGGATCCGGTTCGGCGGGGACAACCTTCGATGTCTCGTCGCTCACCGTCGTCATTGTGCCTTACCAGTGTTTTCGACGAGACGTCCAGGTCACCTCGGCGCGTCGGCTCGGCGTTCGGCGTGTCAGACAGGCGAGTTCATCATCGAGTTCGCTGCCATCTCCATGTAGTCGACGAGCGCCCGACGGTGCGGATCGTCCAGGGTTTCGGAGTCGATCGACGCGATCGCGATGTGCATACATCGCAACCATGCGTCGCGTTCGATCGGTCCGATCCGGAAGGGGTGGTGGCGCATCCGCAGCCGTGGGTGACCACGCTCGTCGGAATAGGTCCGCGGTCCGCCCCAGTACTGCTCGAGGAACATGCGGAGGCGACGTTCGGCGGGGCCCAGATCCTCCTCGGGATACAGCGGACGCAGGACGTCGTCTGCGGCGACCTCCTCGTAGAACCTGGCGGTGAGCTTGTCGAACGTCTCCGCGCCGCCGACCTCGTCATAGAAGGTTCGTTGCGTCGCGGGTGTACTCGGCTGGATACCGCCTGGGACCTCACTGCTCACGATCCCCATTGTCCTGACGGTCGGCGAACTCATCAACAGCACTGGTCGGCGGCGGGCGTGTCATCCGTTGTTCACGTGGTCGACCTGCGTTGACACGCAGAATTGTCGTGCAAACAGGGGTGTTCCGTGGTCAACTTGACCTCGTCGAATGTTCAGGTGGGAGATGCGTATGAAGGCCAGGTCCGCGACGAAGGTGACCTCGGCAGATGGCGCGCGGCAGCGTGTCCACGCACTCACCACGGTGCCCGGTGGTCGTGAGTCGGATTCGGTGGGCATCGGCCACCCCGTCGTCGGCGCGCCGTCGGCGTCGCTGTGGGGCCGCCGACGGGTGCTGCTGCTCAACGCCACCTATGAGCCACTGACCGCGGTATCCCTCCGTCGTGCGATCGTCCTCGTCCTGCGGGAGAGAGCCGACGTCGTCCATGCCGACGACGCGGGCCTGGTCGTGCACTCGGCGGATCTGTCCGTGCCGGTGCCGTCGGTGATCCGGCTGCGCTCCTTTGTGAAGGTGCCCTACCGCGCGGTGATCCCGATGACGCGTGCCGCACTCATGCACCGCGACCGGTTCCGCTGCGGGTACTGCGCCGGCAAGGCCACCACGATCGATCACGTCGTACCGCGTAGCCGCGGCGGGGCGCATTCGTGGGAGAACTGTGTCGCGTGTTGCGCGAGTTGCAACCATCGCAAGGCGGACCGATTGCTCAGCGAGCTCGGCTGGAAGCTGCGGGTCGTCCCGTCCGCGCCCAAGGGGCGCCATTGGCGTCTGCTCGCGACGATCAAGGACATCGACCCGGTCTGGACGCAGTACATCGACGCCGGCGCCGCGTGAGCGCGGCATGCCGCGGCGTCTACGACGCGGTGTAGGGGTCGTCGCCCGCAGCGTCGAGCGGTGGGCTAGATTGATCACACGACCTGCACCGCAGTCGCATGCAGGGCTCAGCACCAACCGATCGAAAGGGTGGCATGGAAGACCTGATCGTCCCCATCGGAGTGCCGGTCACGATCCTGACCGTTCTGTCCGTCGTGGCATGCGTCGTCGCCATGGCGTTCACGCGCGGTGTCAAGTACCCGAAGGTGCAGAACTACACCCTCGATCAGGAGTGGCAGCACAAACCGCTGCTGTTCAGCGCCACCGACATCGAACCGATGGCCCTGGCACACCACGCAGAGGCGAGCGACACGGACGGAGGTTCGGCAAGTGGCAAATGGTGACGTGGTCCCAGGACAGCACGGCGATGTCTCCGTCTCGTCGGCGGCGACGACGGCACTGCCGATCGGCACGGTGGTCACCAACGGCGGACGGGTGTCGGCCACTCGCTTCCCGGGTCAGGCGCCCACCACACCGCCGTTCACGCGTGAGGAGCTCATCGGTCTCGACGATGCGCTGAAGGCAGCCAGCGAGAAGGCGCTGATCCGCTTCTCGGTGTTCATCGGCGACCTGGGCTCCGACGCCGTCGCCGACGCCCGGGCCGTTCTGCTCCGCGCCCCCGAACCCGCCCATGGCACCCTGATCGCGGTCTCGCCGAACACCCACGACGTCGTCGTCGTGTCCGGCACGAAGGTCGCCGACCGGGTGAACGACCGAGTGGCACAACTCGGCGTCACCGCCGCGGTCACGAGCTTCCGCCAGGGCGATCTGATCGACGGACTGATCGCCGCATTGCGCGTCATGTCGACCGCCGCCGCGGTGTCCTGACGACACGAGAAATCCACCACATCGGCCGCTCACCGTTTCGGTGAGCGGCCGATGTGTGTTGTGCCGACTCCGGTCAGTGCGTCAAGGCCGGTTGCCGCGGCTCCGGCGTCGGCTCGTCGGGTAACTGGTCGATGGGGTCGTCGTCGACCATGTCGGACTCGTCGAACGGATCGTCCCCGCTCAACACGGAGTCGACACGACTGCGATCCACGGTGGATGTCCATGACCCAACCAGCAGGGTGGCCACCGCGTTGCCGGAGAAATTGGTGACCGCGCGTGCTTCGGACATGAACCGGTCGATGCCGACGATCATGCCGACGCCGTCGAGCATGTCGGGTCGGTGCGCCTGCAATCCACCTGCGAGCGTTGCCAATCCGGCGCCGCTGACGCCCGCGGCGCCCTTCGAGGCGATGATCATGAAGGCCAGCAGCCCGATCTGTTCACCGATCGACAGCGGGTCGCCCATCGCATCGGCGATGAAGATGGACGCCATCGTCAGATAGATGGCGGTGCCGTCCAGATTGAACGAATAGCCGGTCGGTACAACGACTCCGACCGTCGTCTTCTCCACGCCGAGGTGTTCCATCTTGGCGATGAGCCGCGGCAGCGCCGACTCCGACGAGGACGTCGCGAAGATCAACAGGTACTCCCGGGCGAGGTAACGCACGAGCCGGAAGATCGACACACCGGCGACCGTGCGCAGCAGCACGCCGAGCACGCCGAAGACGAAGACGAGGCAGGTGAGGTAGAAGGCGAGCATCAAGATGAGCAGCTGCTGGACCGCGGCCCAACCCGTCTGGCCGACGACGTTGGCGATGGCGCCGAAGGCGCCGATCGGGGCGACCCACAGGATCATGGACAGCACCTTGAAGACCAGCTTCTGGAAGTACGACACCGCGGTGAGGATGGGCTCCCCGCCACGTCCCATCGCCTGGATCGCGAAACCGACCAGGAGCGCGACGAACAGGGCCTGAAGAACATTGCCCTCGGTGAGGGCACTGAGCAGCGACGTCGGAACGATTCCCTCGATGAACTCCAACGTCCCACCGGACTCGTGCGCCTGTTCGGCCAGCTCGGCACCCTTGCCCGCGTTGGCCGAGACACTCAGTCCCTCACCCGGGTTGATCACGTTTCCGACGACCAGCCCGATTCCGAGGGCGACGGTGGACATCGCCAGGAAGTAGACGAAGGCCAGGCCGCCGACCTTGCCGACCGTGGCCGCCTTCCGGACCGACCCGATGCCCAGCACGATGGTGCAGAAGATGACCGGTGCGATCATCATCTTGATCAGGCTGACGAATATCGTGCCGAGTACGCCGAGGTTCTGGCCAACTTCCGGCCACACCATGCCGACGACGACGCCTGCCACCACGGCGCCGATCACCGCGATGTAGAGCCAATGCGTTCGGTCGCGCTTCCGGGTCTGTATCGGCATGTCCGCCGTGGCGCCGGGCGAGGTGTCACCCCTGCGGCCGGCCCGTGATCTGAGATTCATCGGATTCCTTTCGTCGCGCGCCACCGTGCGCGTCGGGTTCTGTCGTGTACGAATTGTTGGGGTATCCCGTGACATGGGTCACGATTGAGTTCATTTCGTTCACGCCGGGCGTCGACCCGCACACATCCGAGGAAGACCGATGACGAGCGTCGTGCCACGTACCCTCGCAGGGCAGGCCGTCGCCTGGCTGCTCGGCCTCGTCGCGGTGATCGTGGTGGTGGGCGGGGTCCTGGCCGCAGTCGATGCCCGCGTGGACGGCGATCGAGCCGCACGACAGGAAGTGACCGCCGTCGCGGTGAGTCTGGCCGACGCACCGTCGACCGCCGAGGCCGTGATGTCGCCGGATCCGGCCACACTCCTGCAGCCGGTGACCGAACAGGTACGGCAGGCGACCGACATCGCGTTCATCACGATCATGGATCCCGCCGGTCGCCGATTCACGCACACCGATCCCGAGATGATCGGCGGCTCGTACCTCGGTAGCCGCGCCGAGGCATTGCGCGGCGAGGTGCACACGGAGACCTACACCGGAACGCTGGGGCCGTCGATCCGCACCATCGCGCCCGTGCGTTCCGCCGACGGGCAGATTGTCGGCCTGGTCGCGGCGGGGATCACCCAGCAGACGTTGTCCGACGCGTGGACGGCTCAACTGCCTCTCATCGCGACCATCGCGGTCCTGGTGCTGCTGTTCGCCGGTGCCGGATTGTGGTTGATCCGCAGGCGCCTGCTCCGGCAGACCGGAGGGCTCGCACCTGCGGAACTACGGCTCATGTACGAGCACCATGACGCCGTCCTCCATTCGGTCCGCGAGGGCCTGGTGGTCACCGAGGCCGGGCGGCCGGCACTCGTCAACGACGAAGCCCGGCGACTGCTGGACCTCGACGGTGACATCGTGCCGTCGGAACCCGACAGCGCACCCGTCCCTGAGTTTCTGGACGGCAGCCGAACGCCATTGGTGGACGAACTCTATGCGCAGGGTGGCCGGACACTCGTGGTCAGCCGTTCCCCGGTTCCGGGCAGTCGGGACTCTGCGGTGGTGACCATCCGCGACCGCACCGAATTGTCGGAAGCGCTGGGGGAGTTGGACAGCATGACCAGCTTCGCCGAGGCGCTGCGGTCCCAGGCGCACGAGACCGCGAATCTGCTGCACACCATTGTGGCCATGATCGAGATGGGCCGTGGTGCCGAGGCCGCCCGGCTCGCAACCTCCGAACTGCAACTGTCGCAGCGCCTGATCGACGAGATGAGCGAATCGGTCGCCGAACCCGCACTCGCCGCCCTGCTGCTCGGCAAGACCGCCCAGGCGGCCGAACGCGGTGTCGCACTGACATTGACGGAGGATTCACTTCTCGTCGACGCCGCGACGCAGCTGCTCCCGGCGGGTGAGATGATCACCGTGGTGGGCAATCTCGTCGACAACGCGCTCGACGCGGCGGATCCGGCTGATCCGTGGGTGGAGGTGACCGTCATCGGTGACGCTTCCGAACTCACGGTGGTCGTCGCCGACAGCGGCCCCGGCATGGCACCCGACGTATTCCGTCGAGCGCGGATGCGTGGATTCTCCACCAAGTCGGGTGGCGACGCAGCCGGACGCGGCCTCGGTCTCGCGCTGGTTGCGCAGATCATTGCCCGCCACGGTGGGACGTTGACGGCCGAGACCACGTACGGGTCTGTCGTCACCGCGACGGTGTCTGCGGCGACGACGCGAGAACCGGGAACCGAAGATCCGGCCGCACCGACAGCGGGGCGGGGCCGATGATCCGTGTACTGATCGTCGAGGACGAACCGTTCATCGCCGAGGCGCACCGCGAGTTCCTCGACCGGGTGGGCGGTTTCGAGGTCGTCGCCGCCGTCGGCACGGCCCAGCAGGCCATGCGTGCCGTGCGGTCCGCGGCAGAAGCGGATACCCCGGTCGACCTCGTGCTACTCGATCTCGGACTACCCGACGCGCGTGGTGTCGATCTCGCCTCCGCGTTGTCCGGGATCGGTCCGGATCCCGACATCATCGCGATCACGGCACAGCGCGATCTGACCACGGTGCGCAATGCGATCTCGCGCGGAGTGCTGTTGTACCTGTTGAAGCCGTTCACGTTTGCCGCGTTCCGGGAGAAGATCGAGCAGTATCTACGGTATCGCGAGGCGCTCGGCTCAGGCGCCGATGCCGTCAGCCAGCGCGAGGTGGACCGCGCCGTCGCGGCACTGCGGACCACCGACACCCGATCGACCGCGGCGAAAGGCGCCGCGCCCGACACCCTTGATGCGGTGGGTCGGGCGGTGCGGGACAGCGAGAGTGGTCTGACCGCTTCGGAAGTGGCAGTGGCGCTAGGTAGTTCGAGGGTGACCGCGTGGCGTTACCTGGAACGTCTGGCCGACGACGACACCGTCGAGCGCATCACCGAGTACGGGAACACCGGCCGCCCTCAGGTGCGCTACCGCTGGCGGTCGCGCACCTGAGGACCGCCGACGTCAGGATGCCGATTCGGCGTCGAACCGGCGGGCGCGCAGCGACCGGGCCACCGTGTCCCGTCCCTCCGAGATCAACCGTTTGAGTGCCGGCGGATGGTCGCCGGCCAGGAATGCATCCGCCGCCGCGAGTCCGTCGTCGTCGATGGCCCAGTGCGGATAGAGCCCCACCACCACCGTCTGCGCGACCTCGCTGGACCGCCGCGCCCAGAGGTCGGGCACCGCGGCGAAATACTTCGCGACGTATTCGCCCAGCAACTCCGACTGGCCGGGCCGTGCGAATCCCTCGATCATCGTGCGGGTGTAGATGTTCGACAACGAATCGTCCTCGGTGGCCTGCGTCCATGCGTCCGCCTTGGCTTCCGGGAGTGGTCGGGACGAGCGTGCGGCCGCCGCCTGTCGCTGCCCGGTGGCGGTGTTGTCACGTGCCGCCTCGGCGTCGATCACCGGTGAACTCGCGGGATCGGTGTCGATCGCACCGACGGTTGCCAACGCGTGCACCAGCTTCCACCGCATGTCGGTGTCCACCACGAGCCCGGGCAGACCGTGCTCGGAGGGGTCTGCCCCGTCGAGGAGTGCCTGTGCGGCCGGAATCTGGTCGTCGTTCAACCGACCACCGAGCAAGGTGTTGACGAAGGCCAACTGATGATCCGATCCCGCCTCCGACGCCCGTGCGAGTTCGAGTAGCCGGGCGCTGAACGACGGCCGACCCGTTGCGGCGACCCATTCCGGATCGGCATAGGCCTCCAAGGCGCTCGTCGCCTGCATGAGTACGCGCTGCACGACGCCGATCTCGGACTCCGCGGCGATACCGCGCTGCACGAGCTCGATGAAGTCACGTGCCGCCATCTCGGCCTGCCGGGTCATCTCCCATGCCGCCGACCACACCAGGGTGCGCGGCATCGGGTCCACGATGTCACCGACCCGTGAGGTCGCGGTGGCCAGCGAGTCCGGGTCGAGGCGCACCGACGCGTAGGTCAGGTCGTCGTCGTTCAGCAGGATGAGCGCTCCGCGCGGGACGCCGACGAGGTCGGCGACGTCGGTCCGCTCGCCTTCGACGTCAAGCTCGACGCTCTGCGTGCGTTCGAGTGCGCCGGAGCCGTTGTCGTCGTACACACCGACGCGGAGCCGGTGCACCCGGGTCTCGCCCTCACCCGGCCGGGCGCCATCCTGCACGATCGTGAATCGCGTGAACCGACCGTCGTCGTCCACCTCGAAATCCGGGCGGATCACGTTGATACCGGTGGTCTTGAGCCACTGGGTACCCCAGTCGGACAGGTCGCGTCCTGACGACTTCTCCAGTGCCGTCAACAGATCCGAGAACGTGGCGTTACCGAACTCGTGCGCGGCGAAGTAGTCACGCAGTCCCGCCAGGAAGTCCTCCAGGCCCACATACGCGACCAACTGCTTGAGGACCGAGGCGCCCTTGGCGTAGGTGATGCCGTCGAAATTGACCTCGACCGCGGCGATGTCGGGAATGTCGGCCGCGACCGGGTGCGTGGACGGCAGCTGGTCCTGACGGTACGCCCACGACTTCTCGACGTTGGCGAAGGTGGTCCACGCGTTGGTGTACTCCGTCGCCTCCGATTGGCAGAGCACGGATGCGAACGTGGCGAAGGACTCGTTGAGCCACAGGTCATCCCACCACTGCATGGTGACGAGATCGCCGAACCACATATGGGCCATCTCGTGCAGGACGGTCTCCGCGCGACGCTCGTAGAGGTACTTCGTCACCCGCGACCGGAAGACGTAGTCCTCCAGGAAGGTCACCGCACCTGCATTCTCCATGGCTCCGGCGTTGAACTCGGGGACGAACAGCTGGTCGTACTTCCCGAACGCATAGGGGATACCGAAGTTCTTGTGGTAGAAGCCGAATCCCTGCTTGGTCTCGGTGAACAGGCGGTCGGCGTCCATGTGCTCGGCCAGCGACGTGCGGCAGTAGATCCCCAACGGGATGGTGCCGTGGTCGTCGCTGTAGGTGTCGGTCCACTCCGCATACGGGCCGGCGATCAAGGCCACGAGATAGGTGCTCATCAGCGGGGTCTCGCGGAACCGGTGGACAGTGCCACCGTTCGGTCCGGACTCGGCCTTGAGCGTGTTCACCACCGCGGCATTGGAGATCACCTTCCAGTCGTCGGGAGCGGTGACGGTGATCGTGTAGGTGGCCTTGAGATCGGGCTGGTCGAAACACGCGAACATCCGCTTGGCGTCGGCGGTTTCGAACTGCGAATAGAGATAGACCGCGTCGTCGGTCGGGTCGACGAACCGGTGCAGTCCCTCGCCGGTGTTGGAGTAGGCGCAGTCGGCGACCACGGTGAGTGTGTTCTCGGCTGCGAGGTCCGGCAGTGCGATCCCGACCGACTCGTCGAAGTCGGCGACGTCGAGTTCGGTGCCGTTGAGGGTCGCCGAGATCAGCGTCGGGGCGACGAGATCGATGAAACTGGACGCGCCGGCCGTTGCGGTGAAGGTCACCGTGGTCACCGACCGGAACGTCTTCACACCCGGCGCGCCGTCGCCGTCGGTGAGGTCGAGTTCGATCGTATAGTTGCCGACGTCCAGCGTTGCGGCGCGTTCCTTCGCCTGGTCGCGGGTCAGATTGGGAGCAGTCACAGTCCGTCCATCACCTCTCGAATCGTGGTCCGGAGGCCAGCTTAACGGGAATGTTCGGAGCGCAATCTGGTTGCAGTTGGGGAGCAGGTCGAACCATGTACCAGAGCGGAAGGGCAGTCGATGACGACGACACAGACATCGGAACAGCAGCGCGATCGGGTGGATTTCTGGTTCGACCCGTTGTGTCCGTGGTGCTGGATCACGTCCCGGTGGATTCTCGAAGCCGAGCAGGTCCGGCCCATCGACGTGAACTTCCATCTCATGAGCCTCGCCGTGCTGAATGAGAACAAGGACATTCCCGACGAGTACCGCGAGAAGCTCGCGCAGGCCTGGCGTCCGGTCCGGGTGATCGCCGCCGCGGTGGCGCAGAAGGGTGACGAGATCCTCGCGCCGATCTACACCGCGATGGGCACACGCATCCATAACAAGGGCGTCGACGATCTGGACCAGGTTGTCGCCGAGGCGCTCGACGAGGTCGGCCTCGACGCAGCTCTGGCCTCGGCGGCCGACTCCGACGAGTTCGACGACTGGATTCGCACCAGTCACCACGAGGGAATGGACAAGGTCGGCGACGATGTCGGTACGCCGACCATCCATGTCAACGGCGTTGCGTTCTTCGGGCCGGTACTGTCCCGTATTCCGCGTGGGGAGACCGCCGGCACCGTGTGGGACGGGGCTGTCGCCCTCGCGTCCTTCCCGCACTTCTTCGAGCTGAAGCGCTCCCGGAACGAGGACCCTCAGTTCGACTGAGGTGCCAGGGTCTCAGACCCTCGGCGGCATCGACAGCCCGTTCGGTAGTGATCCCGGCGCCACGGCTGCCGGATGCGGTGGCGGCGGCACCGGGACCACATTTCCGCTGCCGACACCGCGGACGATGGTGCGTGGCCGGAAGAGCATGGCGCCCGGACGGGTGCGGTCCCGGAGGGCCGCGGCCCGCCAGGTGAGCACCGGGTGTGACGCCAATGCGTTGACCGCCCAGGTGAAGAATCCTCGTTCGTGGGTGGCGCGGTCGGCGAACTGGTCGAAGTCCACGGCAGACAGCATGTACTTGCCGGACGAGAGCACACCCACGACGCCGGGTGCACCGGCCGGCCGGGTGTAGTAGCCGTAGTTGTCGGCGGTGTACTCCTGAGCCCGCGACAATGCCGCACCGACGAAGGGGATGTTCATCCCCACACTGGTCGCCAGCTGCCGCCAATAGGACGTGTGGCCGGCGGCGATGTGGCCGATCTCGTGTCCGATGATGAACTCGAGTGCCTCGGGGTCGCGGGCGCGTCCGCCGATCTCGAACAGATCCGAGTACACGACGACGTACCGCCGGAACCCGTGGCCCGAGGCGAACGCGTTGACCATGCCGTTGCCGAGCACCACATACGCGTCCGGCACGTACTCGAGCCCATAGCGGGCCGCTGCCTCGACGACCATGCGATATCCCTCGGCGAACTGCGTAGGCGTCATCTGCACACCGTTCACGCGCGGCCCCGCATAGGTCAGACCGCGGATGAGCAGCAGGATGAGGGGCAGTGCCAGCAACAGCAGGAAATACTCGCTGAACTGGCCCAGGATCACCAGCCAGACGATCGCGAGATAGCCCACGAGCGTGGCCGCGATGACCAGGATCAGCATCGGGATCTCCCATGGATGCAGCCGCGGCCGGGCCGCAAACCGGGCCGGGGGTAGCCAGAATGCGCCCGCCGCGGGCTCACCGCCCGCAGCGGGTCGGTCACCGCTGGGGGATGCCGCGTCGGCGACGCCGGGAACGTTGGGTATCGGCGAATGAGCGTCCACGCGACCAATCTATAGTGGCGCCATGCGTGTCTACCTCGGTGCCGATCATGCCGGATTCGAACTGAAGAACCTCATCGCCGATCATCTGCGGTCGTCCGGCCACGAGGTCGTCGACTGCGGAGCCCACGAGTACGACGCTCTCGACGACTACCCGGCGTTCTGTATCGACGCCGCGAAGCGGACCGTCGCCGATCCCGGCAGCCTCGGGATCGTGTTGGGCGGCAGCGGCAACGGCGAGCAGATCGCCGCCAACAAGGTGCCGGGGGCACGATGTGCGCTGGCCTGGAGCGTGGAGACCGCGCAGCTCGCGCGCCAGCACAACAACGCCCAGCTGATCGGCATCGGCGGTCGGATGCACAGCACCGACGAGGCACTCGCCATCGTCGATGCGTTCATCGCAACGGCGTGGTCGGACGAGCCGAGGCATCAGCGTCGGATCGACATCCTCGCGGAGTACGAGCGAACCGGCGAGGCGCCCGCGGTCCCCGGCAACAGCTGAACGCGCCTGATCCGACGACACGGTGCCCGAAGGTCATACCCTGCACCGGTTGGCGCGGCGCCAGCAACGGGTTTTCGCCGGTCAACAGGTCCACGTCACCAGCCCGCAGGGCAGGTTTCTCGACGGTGCCGACGCGGTCGACGGCATGGTGTTCGCGCGGGCGGAGGCGTGGGGCAAGCATCTGATCCAGCATTTCCGGCCGGCGCACGCAGCAGCTGGGGCGCGCGCCGGGCGACGGATGATCCATGTGCATCTCGGTTTGTACGGGGCGTTCACGGAAGCGCCGGTGCCGATGGACGCGCCGGTGGGGCAGGTCAGGATGCGGATGGAGGGTACCCGGGTCGGCGTCGATCTGCGGGCCCCGACCGCGTGCGAACTGTTCACGCCCGCCGACCTCGACGAACTCATCGCGCGCCTGGGGCCGGACCCGCTGCGTCCTGACGCCGATCCGACTCGTGCCGTGTCGGCGATCGGCCGCTCCCGGCGCCCGATCGCTGCGTTGATGATGGACCAGAAGGTGATCGCCGGAATCGGCAACGTCTACCGTGCCGAGCTGCTCTTCCGGGCCTCGATGAACCCGTACCGGGAGGGGCGGGCGGTGTCCACGGACTCGGTCGAGGCGATGTGGGAGGACCTCACCGCGCTGATGCGTGTGGGCGTGCGACGCGGCCGCATCCACGTCGTCCGTCCGGAGGACGACCACGGCCCGGGGTCCTACGCGCCCGACCGACCGCGGACCTATGTGTACCGACGTGCAGGTGAGGCCTGTCGGGTGTGTGGCACGACGATCAGGGTCGCGGAACTCGAGGGCCGGAACCTCTACTGGTGTCCCACCTGCCAGCCGTAGCCGATTCGCCGCCGGCCGTCATCGTCACAGCCGACACTCAGCGTGGTTCAGTGATTTTCTCATCCGCGACCCGCACCATGGACACATGGCTGATGCGGAGACCGGACCCGCCGACCGGCCGCGCGTGACCCTCTTCGCGGTGGGCGGCACCGGCGAATCCTTCGCCGGTGACGAGCGGTCGGAGGTTGCGGGTCTGCTGCGTGAGGTCACCACGCACCTCGACGAGCGATTCACCTGTCGATGGGTCGGCTACCCGGCCAGCTACGGCCCGGCTCCACGTCTGGTCGGCATGAGCTACCGCGACAGCCTCGACATCGGCACCCGCGAACTGCGTCGACGACTTCAGGAGGTCGACGGCCCGATCGCACTGATCGGGTATTCCCAAGGCGCAGTGGTCATCCGCGACACCATCACCGAACTGTCCGACGCCGGCGATCCCCTCGTCGACCGTGTGCTCGCGGTCGGTCTCGTCGCCGACCCGCACCAACCGCCCGGAGCCGTGACCGGCTGCGCCGGCTGGGGAGTCGCCGGTCCCGGCCGACCGATGCCGGCCGGTGTGCCGACATACTGGGTCGGTGCGCCCGACGACATGATCTGCAACGCGACCGCGGA
This sequence comes from Gordonia sesuvii, assembly GCF_036350415.1. NCBI lineage: Bacteria > Bacillati > Actinomycetota > Actinomycetes > Mycobacteriales > Gordoniaceae > Gordonia > Gordonia sesuvii. The sequence goes on along the minus strand of NZ_JAZDUF010000002.1, from coordinate 795,381 downwards.
CTCGTTTGTCCGCGACATCGCGGACCTCACGGCGGCGCTGGCCTTCGGCGGCATCGGACGATGGGTATCGCAGCTGTGGACAGTGCTGCGTACCAACAGTTTTCAGAATGCGTCGCGGACTTCGCCCGGGCTCGAACAGGTCCGCCGCGACCTCGAGCGGGTGCGGACGGCGATGCGTGAGATCGCCGGGTACCTGCCCGGCACACTCCGCTGGCATTCGGTTGAGCTGCGAAATCCCCGCGGCGGGCGGCACACATCGTATGCGCGTGAACCCTATCGGCGCGCGCCGGTCACGGACCCCGACACCACGGGATGCCAGGCCCTCGCCCGGTGGCTCCAGGTGCAGGCGACGTTCTCCCCGGTCGGGTGCGCCGGCAGTGCCTTGGACAGCGAACTGGCCGCGTGACCTCCGCCGGTCGAGCCGCCCCCCAACCGCTGACCATATTCAGATCCTCTGCCGTCGTACGGGATCTCGATACGACCTCCGCTAGCGCTCCGGTCTACTCGATCAGCGGGGGGTTGCGTTCGGGTCTATTCGATCTGCGGGAGGGGTCCCAAACTGCTGATCGAGTAGGTCGAGCCGCTAGGCGAGATCGTATCGAGATCCTCTGGCGCCGAACGGGATCTCGATACGACCTCCGCTAGCGCTCCGGTCTACTCGATCAGCGGGGGGTTGCGTTCGGGTCTATTCGATCTGCGGGAGGGGCCCCAAACTGCTGATCGAGTAGGGCGAGCCGCTAGGCGAGACCGTATCGAGATCCTCTGGCGCCGAACGGGATCTCGATACGACCTCCGCTAGCGCTCCGGTCTACTCGATCAACGGAGGGTCGCGCTCCGGTCTACTCGATCAGCGGGGGGTGGCGTTCGGGTCTATTCGATCTGCGGGAGGGGCCCAACTGCTGATCGAGTAGGTCGAGCCGCTAGGCGAGACCGTATCGAGATCCTCTGGCGCCGAACGGGATCTCGATACGACCTCCGCTAGCGCTCCGGTCTACTCGATCAGCGGGGGGTGGCGCTCCGGTCTACTCGATCAGCGGGGGGTCGCGCTCCGGTCTACTCGATCAACGGAGGTTCGCGCGCCGGTCTACTCGATCAACGGAGGGTCGCGCGCCGGTCTACTCGATCAACGGAGGGTCGCGCTCCGACCGTGGTGGATTGATTCGGCGGTGTTAAATCCCGTGGAACAGTGTGCTGCTGCGGAGTCGGCAGAGATCGGTGAGGGTGACACTGAGCGGAGCGTGTGGTGCGCCCAGCGCATCCGGATCGAGTGGAGACAGCACCGTGGATCATTTCGACATCGTCGTGATCGGCTCCGGACCGGCCGGGCAGAAGGCCGCCATCGCCGCAGCGAAGCTGGGTAAACGGGCCGCGATCGTCGAACGCCGCCACATGGTCGGCGGCGTGTGCATCAACACCGGCACCATCCCCTCCAAGACGCTCCGCGAGGCCGTTCTGTATCTGACGGGGCTCAACCAACGAGAGCTCTACGGCCAGTCCTACCGCCTGAAATCCGACATCACCGTGAGCGACCTGTCGGCGCGGACGATGCACGTGGTCGGCAAGGAGATCGATGTCATCCAGAATCAGCTGGCCCGCAACTCCGTCACGATGCTCATCGGGAACGCGTACTTCGTCGACCCGCACGAGATCGCCGTGGAGGATGCGACCGGGGACCTGAAGCGTGTCAGCGCCGACCACTTCGTGATCGCCGTCGGCACCCGACCGGCTCGGCCGTCGACGGTCGAGTTCGACGGCATCACCGTGGTCGACTCCGACCAGATCCTGGCCATGGACCGGGTGCCGGGGTCGATGGTGGTCGTCGGTGCCGGCGTCATCGGCATCGAGTACGCGTCGATGTTCGCTGCCCTCGGGACCAAGGTGACCGTCATCGAGCAGCGGCCCACGATGCTGGACTTCTGTGACCGGGAGATCGTGGAGGCGTTGCAGTACCAACTGCGCGAACGAGGTGTCACCTTCCGATACCGCGAGCACGTGCGGACAGTGGAGAATCATCCGTCGGGCACTCTCACCATCCTGGAATCGGGCAAGAAGATCCCGGCCGACACCGTCTTGTACTCCGCAGGCCGGCAGGGCGTCTCCGACGAACTGCGGGTGGAGGCTGCCGGATTGACCGCCGATGCCCGTGGCCGACTGAAGGTCGACGAACATTTCCGCACGACCGTCGACCACATCTACGCGGTCGGCGACATCATCGGGTTCCCGGCACTGGCGGCGACCTCGATGGAACAGGGGCGACGGGCGGCCTACCACGCGTTCGACGAGCCGGTCGGAGCGACCGACGCGGACCTGCAGCCGATCGGCATCTACGCGATTCCCGAGATCAGCTTCGTCGGACGGACCGAGGACCAACTCACCACGGCCAACATCCCGTTCGAGGTCGGCGTGGCCCGCTATCGGGAACTGGCCCGCGGCGCCATCATGGGTGACTCGTACGGTCTGCTCAAACTGCTGGTCCACGCAGAGGAGCGGACCCTCCTCGGCGTCCACGCGTTCGGCAGCAACGCGGCAGAACTCGTCCACATCGGCCAGACCGTCATGGGGTTGTCCGGCACCGTCGACTACCTGGTCGACGCCGTGTTCAACTATCCGACCCTGGCCGAGGGGTACAAGGTTGCGGCGCTGGATGCGGTGAACAAGATGCGGGCGATCGCCCGCGTCCGCGCCGAGGGCCACCGCCTGGATCTGGATGCGGGGGAGCCGGCGATCGGCTGACGGGATGCCCGACGCCGACCCCAACCGCTGATCCTCACTGGGGTTCGAGCGAGTCCGACACGGGTCGAGACCCGCACCGACGCAAAAACTTCGGGCCCGGACTTGATGTCCGGGCCCGAAGTGGAAAACGTTGCGTCAGCTGCCGGGGATGTAGTCCGGGCCGATGGTGCCGCGCACGACGATCGGCGTGTCACGCGGAATCGTGTTGAACACCCACTTGCCGTTCTCGGTGCTGATGTTGATGCAGCCGTGGCTCACGTTGCTGCGGCCCTGCTGCTCGACCGACCAGGGTGCGGCGTGGATGAAGATGCCGTCCCACGACATGCGCGTGGCGTACTCGACATACGTCCGATAGCCCTCCGCGGAGTCGACCGGCACACCGTACGTGGACGAATCCATGTACATGTCGCGGTACTTCTCCTTGGTGTAGTACACACCGTTGGGAGTCGGGTGCTTGTCCGAGCCCATGGAGATCGGCATGGTCTTCACCTGATTGCCGTTGTGCCACCAGGTGATCTGGTGCGTCGCGTCATCAGCCATCGCGATCCACCCGGTCGAGGTCTTCACGTTCGGGATCGCCGGACCCTTCGGGGTCTCCGTGGTCGTCGGAGGCGGCTCCGGCGCCGGAGTCGTGGTCTTCGGGGTCGTCGGAGCACCGGGGATCTGCGGCACGCCGGGGATCTCGGGGACCTCCACCGGGGGGAGACCCGGGATGACGGTCACGGGTGCGGCGCCGGCGGTCATCGGCAGCATGAGCGTCACGGCGGCTGCACCGATGATGGTGGCCACCACACGTCGCGTCGTGCCCCGACGCGCGCGACGAGAAGGCTTCGATGTGAACACAGAGAGACCTTTGCAGTTTGAGTTACTGAAGCGCATCCCCCGGAGCGCTGAACCATCGTTACACAAACGTTGCCATCGGGCCAAAGTCGCGTCGGCGAACAGCAGGCCAACACACCCCACGTGCGTGGGCGTTGCGCAGAACTGCGTGGTGAGCGGGTCGGTCGACCCAGACGGTGTGATAACCGTCACAAGCGTGGAGTTCGCACGGGTTGTGTGGCCGACGGGTTCTGCGGCCGTGATCCGACTGCGATCGAGCGGGGAATCGGCGGCACGTGGCGGGGCTCAGGCCAAGGCGCAGAACGGGAGTCGCTCGCGCCGCCGCGTTCGCACGCACGACCGGTGGCGTGCGTGTACGGGGATCGGGGGTCAGGCGGGCTGGGGGTGTTCGGTGCGCAGGTGGCGTGCCGGCTCGATGCACGCCTCGTCGCGGCAGACCAACATCACGTCCACCCGGCCGTGGCCGGACTCCGACTGCGCGACGTCCTTGCGGACGTACAGATTTGCCCCGCAGCTCGGACACTTTCGCTGGCTCTTGGTGTGGCTGGAAGACATGCCCCAACCCTACGCCTGAAGTGGCGTGGATCACAGGAGGCTGACCTGAACCCGGCAGGGAGACAAGGCAGAGATGGAGCGGGTGACGGGAATCGAACCCGCGTAGCTAGTTTGGAAGACTAGGGCTCTACCATTGAGCTACACCCGCGTGCCGCGTCACCTGTGGGATCGCCACCGGCGTCGCGTGCGTCCAAGACTGTACCCAATGCGATGTCGGAACCCGAAATCGGTGTCCGGTGAGTCGTGGTCATGTGAGCGGGTGCCCACCCGTTTAGGTGGTCGGCAAAGGCCCACGTACTATCTTCTGTTGGCCCTGCTCTGCGTTGTCGCCGGTCGGCGAAGCGTTCGTCGATCAGGGTCGCCGGGATGTGGCGCAGCTTGGTAGCGCATCCGCTTTGGGAGCGGAGGGTCGCAGGTTCAAATCCTGTCATCCCGACTCGTGTGGCGGCGGTACGACCGCTCCAGCCCGCAGAGACAGTGACACCGACGCAGAAATGCAGATGTAAGGAGCAGGCGTGAAGAGCACCGTCGAGCAGCTCGGCCCGACCCGGGTGAAGCTCAATGTCGAAGTACCGTTCGAGGAGCTTTCCGGTGAGTTCGACCGGACCTACCGGTCGTTGGCTCAGCAGATCCGGATCCCCGGCTTCCGCCCGGGCAAGGCGCCCGCCAAGCTGATCGAGGCCCGCGTCGGCCGCGACTCCATCCTCGCGCAGGTCGTCAACGACGCGCTGCCGGGCAAGTACTCGCAGGCGGTGGCCGAGACCGAGACCAAGGCGATCGGCCAGCCCGAGATCGACCTGGCCGATCTCGTGTACGGCGACCCGATCACCTTCACCGCCGAGGTCGACGTCCGGCCGGAGATCGAACTCCCCGATTACTCGACGCTGGCCGTCGAGGTCGACGCCATCGAGATCGATGACGCCGAGGTCGATGAGCAGGTCGAGGGTCTGCGTGCGCGTTTCGGCACGCTCAAGGGTGTCGACCGCGGCGCCGAGAACGGCGACTTCGTGTCCATCGACCTGGCCGCCACGGTCAACGGTGAGGCCGTCGACGAGGCATCCACCGAGGGCCTGTCGCACGAGGTCGGTTCCGGGCAGTTGATCGACGGCCTCGACGAGGCGCTGATCGGCGTGAAGGCGGGCGAGACCAAGGAGTTCACCACCACGCTGGTCGCCGGCGACCACGCCGGTGACGAGGCGCAGGTCACCGTGACCGTCAACTCCGTCAAGGAACGCGAGCTGCCCGAGCTCGACGACGAGTTCGCGCAGATGGCCAGCGAGCACGACACGGTTGCCGAGCTGCGCGAGAGCCTGGTCGACCGCGTCAAGCAGTCCAAGAAGATGGAGCAGGCCAACGCGATCCGCGACAAGGTACTCGAGGAGCTGATCGCCAAGGTCGAGATCCCGCTGCCGGAGAAGGTCGTCGCCGAAGAGGTCGAGGGCCAGCAGCATCAGATCGTGCATGCGCTCGGCCACGACGACGAGCAGGTCGCGAAGTTCCTCGAGGCGCAGGGCAAGACCCGCGAGGAGTGGGACGCCGAGGCTCGTGAAGAAGCCGAGAAGTCGGTCAAGACCCAGTTGCTGCTCGATGCGATCGCCGACCAGCAGGACACCGAGGTCGGCCAGGACGAGCTGACCCAGCAGATCCTGTTCCAGGCCCAGCGCTACGGCATGCAGCCGCAGGAGTTCATCCAGCAGCTGCAGAGCGCCGGACAGGTCGGCGCGGTGTACGCCGACGTCCGACGCGGCAAGGCGCTCGCCGGGATCGTGTCGGAGGTGACCGTCACCGACAGCAGTGGCGAGACCGTCGACACCGACGAGTTCTTCGGAACCCCCGACGACGAGTCGGACGACAACGACGAGAGCTGACACACGTCAGCACGAGATTGGCCGAACAGCCGGAGCCGGGTCGCCGTACCCGTCGCCGGCTGTTCTGCTCTCAGCGAATAGCGGGGTCATCGGGACTGTCCGCCCGACCCCATTGGTTAGGGTCGAAGAGGACCTTGCGACGAATCCCGGGGACGTTCGGATTCGTCTCCGGAGACATGCTGGACCGAGGAAACCGGTAGACGCGGTCGTGAGACCGCACGTCACCACGACAGGCAAAGGTAGGAACAGTGACTGAGCCGACCATCCACACCCCGACACTGAGTTCGGGCGTGGCCGGGTTGAACCTGACCGATTCGGTGTTCGAACGACTGCTGCGTGAGCGCATCATCTTCCTCGGCACACAGGTCGACGACGACATCGCCAACCGGTTGTGTGCGCAGATCCTGCTGCTCTCGGCCGAGGATCCGACCCGCGACATCAACCTCTACATCAACTCGCCGGGTGGCTCGGTCACCGCGGGCATGGCCATCTTCGACACGATGCAACTCGCGGAATGTGACGTGGCCACCTACGCGATGGGCATGGCGGCGTCGATGGGCCAGTTCCTGCTCGCCGCCGGCGCCCCGGGCAAGCGGCACGCGCTGCCGCACTCGCGCATCATGATGCACCAGCCGTCGGCAGGCATCGGCGGTACCGCAGCCGACATCGCCATCCAGGCCGAACAGTTCGCGGCGACCAAGAAGGAGATGAACCGGCTCAACGCCGAGTTCACCGGACAGCCGCTGGAGAAGATCGAGGCCGACTCGGACCGCGACAAGTGGTTCACCGCGCAGCAGGCGCTTGAGTACGGGCTGGTCGATCATGTGGTCACCCGCGCCGGGTCGGTGACCCCGTCCTGAGCGCCGTCCACGTACTGCAAGCACGAGGCCACATCTCACCTATGGAGCAGAAGATGACCAATTCACGCATCCTCGACCTCGACGCCCTGCCTGCCGACGTCGCCGCCGGTATCCCGTCGTCGGCGCTCGCCATCAAGAGCATCGAGGCGCGCTACATCCTCCCGCAGTTCATCGAGCACACCCCGAACGGTCAGCGGCAGTACGACCCGTACGCGAAGCTGTTCGAGGAGCGCATCGTGTTCGTCGGCACCCCGATCGACCAGACGGTTGCCAACGATGTGATGGCGCAGCTGCTGGTGCTGGAGTCGCAGGACCCGGACCGCGACATCACCATGTACATCAATTCGCCGGGCGGCAGCGTTCCGGACATGCTCGCGATCTACGACACCATGCAGTACGTGCACTGCGACATCGTCACGGTGTGTCTGGGCGAGGCCGCCTCGGCCGCGGCCATCCTGCTGGCCGGTGGAACCCCGGGCAAGCGCGCCGCACTGCCGAACGCGACCATCCTCATCCACCAGCCGCGGACCGGTGGTGCCTACCAGGGTCAGGTGTCCGACCTCGAGATCCAGGCTGCCGAGATCGAGCGGATTCGTAACCGGCTCGACGAGATCCTGTCTCGACACACGGGGCAGGACACGGACAAGATCCGCAAGGACACCGACCGCGACAACATCCTCTCGGCGGATCAGGCCAAGGAATACGGCATCGTCGACGAGGTCTTCGAGTACCGCAAGAAGTCGTTCAAGAAGGTCAGTCACTGACCGACGGGCACGCACCTCGTCCCGACACGCCGGGCCGAGGTGCGTGCCGAACATCGGCCGCGGCAGTCATCCTTGACGTCTGCGCCGGTGTAGATCGGGCAGGGTGTAGATCGGGCAGGGAGCCCGGGTGCCGGCGACACCCGACACAGCGGGTGACGACAGGCACAACAATCGGATAGATGGACGGCGACCGAAACTTCGGGTACGACATTTGCCTTTATCGGTCGAAGTTCGAGCGGCACGCGGGTACCGTCGGGTTATTGGGCGATTCGACTGCCGAACAGTGACCCATGCCCGGCTGCGCGCGGTGACGGTGCGTCGAATCGACCGGAGCAACAGGAAGGTACGTACACGAGATGGCACGAATCGGAGACGGTGGCGACCTGCTGAAGTGCTCGTTCTGCGGAAAGAGCCAGAAGCAGGTCAAGAAGCTGATCGCCGGGCCCGGCGTGTACATCTGTGACGAGTGCATCGACCTGTGCAACGAGATCATCGAAGAGGAACTCGCCGAGAACGGCGACGTGAAGCTCGATGAGCTCCCCAAGCCGGCCGAGATCCGCGACTTCCTCGAGAACTACGTCATCGGGCAGGACACCGCGAAGCGGACCCTGGCCGTGGCCGTCTACAACCACTACAAGCGCATCCAGGCGGGGGAGAAGAAGGACTCGCGCAGCGGTGAGGTCGTCGAGCTGGCCAAGTCCAACATCCTGATGCTCGGCCCGACCGGCTGCGGCAAGACCTACCTGGCGCAGACGCTCGCCAAGATGCTCAACGTTCCGTTCGCGATCGCCGACGCCACCGCGCTCACCGAGGCGGGCTATGTCGGCGAGGACGTCGAGAACATCCTGCTGAAACTGATCCAGGCGGCCGACTACGACGTCAAGCGTGCCGAGACGGGCATCATCTACATCGACGAGGTCGACAAGATCGCGCGCAAGAGCGAGAACCCGTCGATCACCCGCGATGTCTCGGGAGAAGGCGTCCAGCAGGCGCTGCTGAAGATCCTCGAGGGCACGCAGGCATCGGTTCCGCCGCAGGGTGGTCGCAAACACCCGCATCAAGAGTTCATCCAGATCGACACCACCAACGTGCTCTTCATCGTGGCCGGTGCGTTCGCCGGGCTCGAGAAGATCGTGTCCGAGCGAATCGGCAAGCGCGGCATCGGGTTCGGCAACGAGGTCACCAGCAAGGACGAGGTCGACACCACCGACCACTTCGCCGAGGTGATGCCGGAGGATCTGATCAAGTTCGGCCTCATCCCCGAGTTCATCGGGCGTCTGCCGGTGGTCGCATCGGTGACCAATCTCGACAAGGAGTCGCTGGTCAGCATCCTGTCGGAGCCGAAGAATGCGCTGGTGAAGCAGTACACGAAGCTGTTCGAGATGGACAACGTGGAGCTCGAGTTCACCAAGGACGCGCTCGAGGCCGTCGCCGACCAGGCCATCCACCGTGGCACCGGCGCCCGCGGACTGCGCGCGATCATGGAAGAAGTGCTGCTGCCGGTGATGTACGACATCCCGAGCCGCGACGACGTGGAGAAGGTCGTCGTCACGGGGGAGACGGTGAGCGACAACGTCCTCCCGACGATCGTGCCGCGCAAGGCCAGCCGCGACGAGCGTCGCGACAAGAGCGCCTGACCAATTCGAGCCTGACTCCCGATAACCAGACTCCCGGAACCACGGATCGCTTTCCGTGTTTCCGGGAGTTTTTCGTCTGCGGTGGGTGAGACTGGTCTGCATGATGCAACAACAGGATTCGCAGGTCGCGGGAATCGTGCTGGCGGGCGGACGGTCCCGGCGGATGGGCCGCGACAAGGCGGCGCTCGAGTGGGAAGGGGAGCCGTTGCTCGCCCGCGTCGTGCGGATCGTCGGCCGCCGCTGCGACCCGGTCCTGGTGGTCGCCCCCGAGGAGTCGGCGGCATACCAGGCGTTGTACGGCACCGGCGGTCCCGAGGCGCGATGGGTGACCGACGAGACGCCCGGCGCAGGACCACTCGGCGGCCTCGCGGTGGGTTTGGCACACGCGGCCGACACCGGGGCCCGGTGGGCGTTCGTGTGCGCCACCGACATGCCTCTGATCACCGCCGAGCTCATCGACGAACTCCTGCGGGGCGTCACCGAATCCACCCAGGCGGTGATCGCCAGCGACGCCCAGCGTGATCATCCGATGGCAGGTCTGTACCGCACGGACGCGGCCGGTGTGATCGCCGACCTCACGGCAGGCGGCGAGCGCCGCATGCTCGCCGCGTTGGACGCGCTGACCACTCATCGCGTCGCCGTCGGCAATCCGGATTGGCTGACCAACGTCAACGCGCCCGAGGACCTGCACCGGCTCCATGTCTAGGACGTGACGTTTCCTAAGATTGTGGGGTGAGCACACCCGATCCGAGCCACGAGCTACCGAAGTCCTGGGACCCCGCCGAACACGAGGCACAGCTGTATCAGGGCTGGGTCGACGCGGGCTACTTCACGGCGGACGCGGCCAGTGACCGGCCCGCGTTCTCCATCGTCATCCCGCCGCCGAACGTCAACGGTTCCCTGCACATGGGCCATGCCTACGAGCACGTGCTGATGGACACCCTCGCGCGACGGCGGCGGATGCAGGGTTACGAGGTTCTCTGGCTGCCCGGCATGGACCACGCGGCCATCGCGATGCAGACGATGGTGGAACGCAAGATCGCCGCCGAGGACGGGCTGACCCGCGACGACCTCGGACGTGACGCGTTCATCGAGCGTGTGTGGACGGAGAAGGCCGAGATCGGCGACAACATCGGCACCCAGATGCGCCGCCTGGGCGACGGTGTGGACTGGAGCCGGGAACGCTTCACGATGGACGACGGCCTGTCGCGGGCCGTGCAGACGGTGTTCAAGCAGATGTACGACGAAGGGCTCATCTACCGGGCCGAACGTCTGGTCAACTGGTCGCCGGTGCTCAAGACGGCGATCAGCGACATCGAGGTCAGCTACTCCGATGTGGAGGGCGAGCTGGTCAGCTTCCGATACGGGAGCCTCGATGACGATCAGCCGCACATCGTCGTCGCCACCACCCGGGTCGAGACCATGCTCGGCGACACGGCGATCGCCGTGAATCCCGACGACGAGCGCTACGCCCACCTGGTCGGCACCACGCTCGAGCATCCCTTCCTCGACCGGCGCCTACCGATCGTCGCCGACGACCACGTCGACCCCGAATTCGGCAGCGGCGCCGTCAAGATCACGCCGGCCCACGACCCGAACGACTTCGCCATCGGGCAGCGCCACGACCTGCCGATGCCGAGCATCATGGACGACGAGGCGCAGATCGTCGGCACCGGGACGCCCTTCGACGGCATGGACCGGTTCGAGGCGCGGGTGAAGGTGCGCGAGGCGTTGGCCGAACAGGGGCGCATCGTCAAGGAGGTCCGTCCCTACCTGCACAGCGTCGGTCATTCCGAGCGGACCGGCGAGCCCATCGAGCCGCGGCTGTCGATGCAGTGGTGGGTGAAGGTGGATTCGCTGGCCAAGGCGGCCGGTGACGCCGTGCGCACCGGGGAGACGGTGGTGCACCCGACGTCGATGGAACCCCGCTGGTTCGGCTGGGTCGACAACATGCACGACTGGTGCATCTCCCGCCAACTGTGGTGGGGACACCGGATCCCGATCTGGTACGGCCCCGACGGTGACGTGGTGTGTGTCGGTCCCGACGACGAGGCGCCCGAGGGCTACGTGCAGGAGACCGACGTCCTCGACACCTGGTTCTCGTCGGGCCTGTGGCCGTTCTCCACCATGGGCTGGCCGGAGCAGACCGCGGACCTGGAGAAGTTCTATCCCACATCCGTCCTCGTCACCGGCTACGACATCCTGTTCTTCTGGGTGGCCCGGATGATGATGTTCGGCACCTACGTCGGTGAGCAGATGGGTGAAGGCCGGACGGTGCCGTTCCACCATCTGTTCCTGCATGGGCTGGTGCGTGACGAACACGGCCGCAAGATGTCGAAGTCGAAGGGCAACGGCATCGACCCGCTCGACTGGGTGGAGCGCTTCGGCGCCGACGCGCTGCGCTTCACGCTGGCCCGCGGCGCGAACCCGGGCAGCGACATCTCGGTGGGGGAGGACCACGCCCAGTCGTCGCGCAACTTCGCCACCAAGCTGTACAACGCGACCAAGTTCGCCCTGATGAACGGTGCCGACCCGGGTGAACTGCCGGACCGATCCGAGCTCACCGAGGTCGACCGGTGGATCCTGGACCGACTCGACACGGTGCTCGCGGAGGTCGACGCCGGCTTCGAGGCCTTCGAGTTCTCCAAGGCGTGCGAGGCCCTGTACCACTTCGCGTGGGACGAGGTGTGCGACTGGTACCTGGAGCTGGCGAAGGTGCAGTTCGCCGACAACGACGAGAATCGCTCCAGGGCAACATCTCTGGTTCTCGGAACCGTTCTCGACAAGCTACTTCGTGCGCTGCATCCGGTGGTGCCGTTCGTCACCGAGGTGCTGTGGAAGACGCTGACCGGTCGGGAATCGGCGGTCATCGCCGAATGGCCGCACGTGCAGGGCGACGCCACCGACCCCGTCGCCGCGCAACACGTCGACGACCTGCAGCGCCTGATCACCGAGGTCCGACGCTTCCGCAGCGACCAGGGACTGCGCCCCGGACAGCGCGTCGCGGCTGAGGTCGACGGCCTCGACGCAACTGGTCTCGCGCCGTCGCGGCCCTACCTGGACTCGCTGGCCCGCCTCGAGCGTGCCGACGACGGGTTCGCGGCCACGGCCACCATCGACGTCCGGCTGTCCGCGGCCACCGTCACCGTCCGGATCGACACGTCCGGCACGGTCGACGTCGCCGCAGAACGCAAGCGCCTGGCCAAGGACCTGGCCGCGGCGGAGAAGGAACTCGCCGGCACCACAGGGAAACTCGGCAACGAGCAGTTCCTCGCCAAGGCGCCCGAACACGTCGTCGCGAAGATCCGCGAGCGACAGAGGGTGGCGACCGAAGAAGTCGAGCGACTCGGTGGCGCCCTCGCCGCGTTGGGGGGCGTGTGAGCCCCCGCGACCACGGCCACCGGTCCGACGACGACGATCCGATCGACGATCTGGATCGCGATCACCTCGGCCCCGACGGGCCCGTGACGGAGGATCTCGGCGCGCTGCTCGATGAGATGGACGCACGCGATCCCGACGAGGCCGACACCGCACCCGTCGAGCCCGGCGACGACGCGGCGACCCTGGCCGAACTGGCCGAGGTGGAGGCCGAACTCGACACCCGGTGGCCCGAGACGAAGATCGAGCCCTCCCTGACCCGGATCTCGGCTCTCATGGATCTCCTCGGATCGCCGCAGCACGGCTACCCGGCGATCCACATCGCCGGCACCAACGGCAAGACCTCGGTGGCGCGCATGGTCGACGCGCTGCTGATCGCGTTGCACCGTCGAACCGGCCGGATCACCAGTCCGCATCTGCAGCGGGTCACCGAACGTATCTCGGTGGACGGCAAGCCGATCAGCGCGCGGACCTACATCGACACCTACCGCGAACTCGAGCCATACATCACCATGGTCGACGACTCGTCGACCGCGACCGGCGGTCCGCGGATGAGCAAGTTCGAGGTGCTGACGGCAATCTCCTATGCCGTCTTCGCCGAGGCGCCCGTCGACGTCGCGGTGGTCGAGACCGGGATGGGCGGACGGTGGGACGCCACCAACGTGGTGGACGCGACGGTCGCCGTCATCACCCCGATCGCGATGGATCACGCCGACTATCTCGGTGACACCCTCGCCGAGATCGCCGGCGAGAAGGCCGGGATCATCAAGAAGGCCGCCGACGAGTTGGTGCCGACCGATCCCGTCACCGTCATCGCCCCGCAGGAACCCGAGGTGATGGACGTGCTGCTCCGCGAGACCGTCGATGCCGGCACCATCGTGGCGCGCCAGAACTCGGAGTTCGCGGTGCTCGATTCGATCACCGCGGTGGGCGGGCAGATGCTGCAGATCCAGGGCCTCGGCGGTGTGTACGACGAGGTCTATCTACCACTGCACGGCGCGCACCAGGCCGCGAACGCGGCGTTGGCGCTCGCCGCCGTGGAGGCGTTCTTCGGCGCCGGCCCCGACCGGCAGCTCGACATCGACGCGGTCCGCGCGGGCTTCGCCGCGGTCGCCAGTCCCGGACGGCTCGAACGGGTCCGCAATGCCCCAACCGTGTTCGTCGACGCCGCCCACAATCCGCACGGCGGCGAGGCACTGGCCCGCGCCCTGGCCGAGGAGTTCGACTTCCGTCGGTTGGTCGGGGTCGTCGGCATGCTCGGCGACAAGGATGCCGAGGGATTCCTCGAGGCGGTCGAGCCGGTCTTCGATCACGTCGTGCTCACCAACAACGGTTCGCCGCGGGCGCTCGACACGGAGGCGTTGGCCGAGATCGCGTTGCCGATCTTCGGCGAGGACCGCGTCGTGGTGAAACCGTTCCTGCCCGACGCGGTGGAGACCGCGATCGGGCTGGCCGAGGAGTCCGACGGTGAACCCGTGGCGGGAGCGGGGGTGGTGATCACCGGTTCGGTGGTCACCGCCGGCGCAGCCCGCACCCTGTTCGGCAAGGAGCCGTCATGAGCGAGCCCACGCGCTACAGTCCGCCGACCACGGATCCCTGGAAGGGGCTCCGCGGGGTGATGGCGGGCACGCTGATCCTCGAGGTCATCGTCATCGGCCTGGCGTTCCCGATCGTCGCCAACCTCGGCCCGGGTATCACCTGGCTGAGCGGCGGATACCTCGGGCTGGTGGTGGTGGCCTTCATCGCCGCCGCGGGAATGCAGGGGCGGTCGTATGCCCTGCGCCTGGACCTGGGGCTGCAGGCGCTCGTGATCGCCGGCGGCTTCCTGCACTGGTCGGTGGCCGTGGTCGGGGTGATCTTCCTCTGCGTCTGGGTGTACATCGCGTACATCAAGCGCGACGTCGAGCAGCGGATGGCGAAGGGCATGCTGGCCGGGCAGGAACCGCTCGACGATTGACTGCCGGACCTTCGGCACGATGGATGCGCACTTCGTCGGCTGCAACAGGTGTTGCGCGACTGTGACCCCCGGCCTCTCGCCTGTGGCCGCAGATGCTGTGAGAATGTCGCTGCCGGGGGATGAGCCGAGATGGGCGTAGCCACCGAATCCAGCCGCAAAACCCCTGGTGCCACCCATGACGTGAGGAATAGTTTGTCTGTCATCTCCAGTCTTCGCCGCCCTTGTGCCGCCGCCGCATTCGCGTTGGCCGTGATCGGATCGTCGGTCGCCGGTGCGTCGGCTCACGCAACGCCGGCACCGGAAGACGGACCGGTGGCCGGCGCACCGATGCCCACCGCGGACGGCGAGTTCAGCTACCTCGCCACCCACGACGTCACCGAGCAGGCGGCGTCGCTGGCGGTGCCCGATGCGGTGGCGTCGTTGCCGGTGCCCCAGGAGTACCGGCCCGCGAACCTCGCGCTGGCCGCCCAGTTCGACATGGCCCTGGCTGCGGCGCTGAAGTCGCCGGGCGGGTGCGTCCAGGTGGTCGTCGATCCGCAGGCACGCGACGGAAGTCTGTTCAACTACGGGTTCTTCCCGGTCGCCGGCGAGCATTGTTCGTGAGCCTCCCGGTTCGTGACCGCGCCGCTCGCTTGTCGCTAAGGTGTGCTCGTGACTGAACGGACCCTGGTACTCATCAAGCCCGACGGCGTGGCACGCTCGCTCGTCGGTGACATCCTCAGCCGAATCGAACGCAAAGGCCTCACGCTCGTGGCGCTGGAGCTGAAGACCGTCAGCGACGACGTGGCCCGCGGCCACTACGCCGAGCACGAGGGCAAGCCCTTCTACCCGTCCCTGCTGGAGTTCATCACCTCGGGACCGCTCGTCGCCGCTGTCCTGGAGGGGCCGCGTGCAGTGGCGGCATTCCGCCAGATCGCCGGCGGAACCGACCCGGTCGAGAAGGCCGTGCCGGGAACCATTCGCGGTGACTTCGCACTGAGCACGCAGAACAATCTGGTCCACGGTTCGGACTCGCCTGAGTCGGCCGAGCGGGAAATCGCATTGTGGTTCCCTGACCTGGGAGTCTGACCCGACCTCTTCCTCCTCGTTCCCCGTCACACCCGCTGTTGGAGCTGTCAATAGTGCGTGGTGTGCGGGGAACGACTCGTTGTGTGGGATACTTGCACAGTTGTCGACGGCACACTTTGTCGTCGGCAGCCGGATGACGATTCCGGAATCGGACACCCCGATTCGCGCGTCTTCCCCACCGGACCGGCACTGTTGGTTTCAGAACGGCACTGTCGGTATCAGAACCGGCACCGTCGGTCTCCCGGTGGCGTGGAAGACGCCGGCCGGTCGAGGTCATCGACAACGCAAGGCGCCGCCTCGCGATCCGGGACGACTCAGATCGCAGAGAACGCGCGAAGACCACACAACACCGGTCCTCGCAGACCGGGACAGACAGAGAAGCCCTCGCGTGGCCGCGTCAGCCCGACGCGCCCGGGGGCTCGAGGAGATTGAGTGACCGACAACGGGTCGCCGGCTGACGCGAACGCAGCGTCGGAATCGGCGGAGGAGTTCCCCACCAGGCTTCGAGTGCACGCCCTCGCCAGGACGCTGGGACTGACCAGCCGTCAGGTGTTGGCGCATCTCGCGGACCTGGGCATCGAGACACGTAGCCCGCAATCGAGCATCGACCGGGAGACCGCCGAGGCGGTGGCCGCCCGCGTGCGTGAGCACGTCGCGGTCGACGAATCCGCGGCGGAGGCCGTGGACGACGCCGCGGACACCGCAGGCGTCGCGGAGTCGCCGGCAGCCGAGTCGCCGGCAGCGGAGCCGTCGGGCGCTGACGCGCAGTCGGGCCGCCCTGAGGGTGAGAACGCCCAAACGGAATCAACCCAGACGGAATCCACTCAGACAGAATCCACCCAGACAGGGACCGAGCCGTCGCCGGAGGCGGCCGCCGAGGCGTCGGCTTCCGACTCGGACACGGACACGCCCACACTTTTCTCGGCCGTCGACGACACCCAGCACCAGCCGGTGCGGCAGACCGTCGAGGACGTCGATGCCCAGCCACTGTTCCTGTCGCCGCAGGCCGTCGAGGCGGCGCGTCGCCCCTCTCGGTCGAAATCCGACTCCGGGGACGACAGCAGGGGCGACAACAGCAGCCGGGACGACAACAGCCGGGACGACACCAGCGGGGACGACAAGAGCAGTCGCTCCGAGGACGGACAGTCCGACGGCGAGCGCGGATCCCGCCGTCGTCGTCGTGGACGCCGAGGCCGGGGCCGCGGGCGTGGCGATCAGGGCGACGGCGGCAACGACGAGCAGGCGACCGACGAATCGACCGACAACGGCGACAACTCGACCGACGACTCCGACGACGACTCGCGCCCATCCGGCAAGAAGAGCAAGAAGGGCAAGTCCGACAAGTCCAAGTCCAAGAAATCCGACGACGACGCCAAGGACCAGGGTGCCGACGCCGGCAGCGGGGACAAGGACGGCGGGGACAAGAGCCGCGGGGACAAGAACGGCGGGGACAAGGCCGGCACCGACGCCGACGGCGACACCGGTGACGCCGATTCGTCCGGGGATGCGGACGAGTCCGCCTCGTCCGACGACGCCGAGCAGGGGTCGTCGAAGCGTCGCCGCCGCCGGCGTCGTCGCAAGGGTGGCGCCGACGCCGATGACAGTTCGCCGGACGATCCGCCGAACACCGTCGTCCACGAACGGGAGCCGCGCAGCAAGAAGGCCCGCGACGAGGTCCAGGGGATCTCGGGTTCCACGCGTCTCGAGGCCAAGCGTCAGCGCCGACGGGATGGTCGCGATGCCGGCCGTCGCCGACCACCGATCCTCAGCGAATCGGAGTTCCTGGCCCGGCGCGAAGCCGTCGACCGGGTGATGGTGGTCCGCGAGCGCGGCGCCAACATCTCGATCACCGAGCCTGGTTCCGCCGGGCACGACCATGCGGTGCCGATCGAGGACTACACGCAGGTCGCGGTCCTCGAAGACGGAGTTCTCGTCGAACACTTCGTGACCACCGAGACGTCGTCTTCCATGGTCGGCAACATCTACCTCGGTCGGGTCCAGAACGTGCTGCCCGGCATGGAGGCCGCCTTCGTCGACATCGGCCGTGGCCGTAACGGCGTGCTCTACGCCGGCGAGGTCAACTGGGATGCGGCCGGACTCGACGGGGGCTCGCGCAAGATCGAGCAGGCCCTCAAACCGGGCGACAGTGTGCTCGTCCAGGTCAGCAAGGACCCGGTGGGACACAAGGGTGCCCGGCTGACCACCCAGATCTCGCTCGCCGGCCGCTACCTCGTGTACGTGCCCGGCGGTTCCTCGACCGGGATCAGCCGCAAGCTGCCGGACGTGGAGCGCAAGCGACTCAAGAGCATCCTCGGCAAACTCGTTCCCGACGACGCGGGCGTGATCATCCGCACCGCGTCGGAAGGCGTGAGTGCCGACGAACTCGGCGCCGACATCGCGCGACTCGAAGCGCAGTGGAAAGAGATCGACGCCGCGGTGGCGACGGCCAAGAAGGGTTCCGGGTCCAACGGGCCCAAGGCGCTCTACGAAGAGCCCGACCTGCTCGTGCGGGTCGTTCGAGACCTCTTCAACGAAGACTTCCGCAAGCTCGTCGTCGAAGGGCAGAAGGCCTGGGACCTGGTCGAGCGCTACATCGGCTCGGTGGCCCCGGATCTGATGGACCGCGTGGAACGGTTCGAGAAGACCCACGCCGACGCGCCGGATTCCTTTGTCGTGCACCGCATCGACGAACAGCTCGCGAAGGCGCTGGACCGCAAGGTCTGGCTGCCGTCGGGCGGCACGTTGATCATCGAACACACCGAGGCGATGACCGTCGTCGACGTCAACACGGGCAAGTTCACCGGTTCCGGCGGCAACCTCGAGGAGACGGTCACCCGCAACAACCTCGAGGCGGCCGAGGAGATCGTGCGACAGATGCGCCTGCGCGACATCGGCGGCATGATCATCGTCGACTTCATCGACATGGTCCTCGAATCCAACCGCGACCTGGTGCTTCGCCGTCTGACCGAGGCACTCGCGCGGGATCGGACGCGACACCAGGTGTCGGAGGTGACGTCGCTCGGGCTCGTCCAGATGACCCGTAAGCGACTCGGCACCGGTCTGCTGGAGGCGTTCTCAACACCGTGCACCCACTGCGGTGGCCGCGGCATCATCGTGCACGCGAACCCCGTCGAGGCCCGTCCGGACGATTCTTCGCAGAGTGACGGTGGTGGATCGAAGCGGTCACGGCGCAATCGGCGCAAGTCCGAACCCGCGGCGGAACAACACAAGCCGGCACAGAATCCCGCGGAGCATCCGATGTTCCGCGCGATGGCGGCGCATTCCCACGATCACGACGCGGAGACCGGAACCGACGCGCCGGAAGCCGATGGCACCGAGACCCCCGCAACCGAGACCCCCGCAACCGAGGCTCCGGCGACCGAGGCCCCCGCGAAGGACGCCCCTGCGACCGAGTCGGCGACGAGCGTGACCGAGACCGCCGACGAGTCGTCGGTTCCCGACGACGCTCCCTCCGCCACCACGGATCAGGAAGGCGAGGCGCCGACTGCAGACGCGCCTTCCGAGCAGGAGGCGGATGAGCCGCGGGCAGCAGAGGCCGCGCCCCAGCCGCGGCGTCGTCGTCGCGTGGTCCGGCAGGCCGCGGCCCCGCCGTCGTCGTCGGAGCCCGTGGTGTTGACCGGTGACGGTGACGCGCCGTCGGCACCGTTGACCACCTTCGGACCCACCGATTCGGCCGGCACCGCCGAGGCGGCGGTCGCGGTGCGGCGTCGACCTCGGCGTCGGACCGCCGGACGACCCGCCGGACCGCCACCCGGCGACCAGTGATCGGCGGTTGCCGACCGGCGGCCGGGCCGACGAACAGCTGGGCCGCCGAACAGGGCCCAACGAGCAGGTGGGGTGCGGTCCGGGCGAGTTTGACCCGACCGGCGGCAGTCCCGTAATCTTGATTGGTCGCCTTCGGGGGAGGGTCTGCGCTGTGCCCGGAACGTCCAGGAAACTGGATCGCACCGATCAGCCGCGCGGAACCGCCGACAGGCCCTCTGGAGTGATCCGCAGTGACCACGGCTTCGGCCGAGCGTCGCCTGCAGTCACACCAGTAATGACGCACCACCCACCCACCCGGTGCGCGAACCAGCGCCCAGGGTCCGACAGACGAGTTAAAGAGGACAGCTTCGATGGCAACGTACGCGATCGTCAAGACCGGCGGTAAGCAGTACAAGGTCGCAGAGGGCGACCTTGTCAAGGTCGAGAAGATCGACAGCGATCCGGGCAGCAGCGTCAGCCTCCCGGTGGCGTTGGTCGTCGACGGCTCGACCCTCACCACTGATGCGGACAAGCTGGCGAAGATCTCGGTGACCGGCGAGGTCGTCGAGCACGTCAAGGGTCCCAAGATCCGCATCCACAAGTTCAAGAACAAGACCGGCTACCACAAGCGCCAGGGCCACCGTCAGAACCTGACGGTCCTCAAGGTCACCGGTATCAAGTAACTCGATTCCCGCACCTACCTCAGGAGGACTGCAGAGATGGCACACAAGAAGGGCGCGTCCAGCTCGCGCAACGGTCGTGATTCCAACGCCAAGCGCCTCGGCGTGAAGCGCTTCGGTGGTCAGCAGGTCAGCGCCGGCGAGATCCTCGTCCGCCAGCGCGGCACCAAGTTCCACCCGGGCGTCAACGTCGGCCGCGGCGGCGACGACACCCTGTTCGCCCTGGAGACCGGCTCGGTGGAGTTCGGCACCAAGCGTGGACGCAAGACGGTCAACATCGTCCCGGAGACCACCGCGGTCTGACCCGGACGGTCTCATCACGCACAGCTCTCACAGGGCGGGCAGGGTACAGATGAACCCTCCCGCCCTGTTTGCTTTTCCCCGGCTGCGCAGTCCAGAGAGGAAGTAACCCGATGTCCCGGTTCGTCGACCGCGTGACGATCCACGTCGCGGCGGGTAACGGCGGCCACGGCTGCTCGTCGGTCCACCGCGAGAAGTTCAAGCCCCTGGGTGGTCCCGACGGTGGCAACGGTGGCAACGGCGGCTCGGTGCGCCTGGTGGTGGACCCGCAGGTGCACACCCTGCTCGACTTTCATTTCCGGCCGCACGCGAAGGGCTCGAACGGCAAACCCGGAATGGGCGACAACCGCGACGGCGCCACCGGCGAGGATCTGGTGCTGAAGGTGCCCGACGGCACCGTGGTGCTGGACAGCAACGGGTCGATCCTGGCCGACCTGGTCGGCGACGGAACCACGTTCGAGGCCGCCCAGGGCGGCCGTGGCGGACTGGGCAACGCGGCGCTCGCATCCAAGGCGCGCAAGGCGCCCGGCTTCGCGTTGCTCGGTGAGGAAGGTCAGCATCGCGACCTCGTCCTCGAACTGAAATCGGTCGCCGACGTCGGTCTCGTCGGTTTCCCGTCGGCAGGCAAGTCGTCGCTGGTGTCGGTGCTGTCGGCGGCGAAGCCGAAGATCGCCGACTACCCGTTCACCACATTGGCCCCCAATCTCGGTGTCGTGCAGACCGCCGGGGACGTGTTCACCGTCGCCGACGTCCCCGGGCTGATCCCCGGTGCATCCACCGGTCGGGGACTCGGGCTGGAATTCCTGCGACATCTGGAACGCTGCGCCGTGCTGGCCCACGTCGTCGACTGCGCCACCCTCGAGCCCGGGCGCGATCCGTTGTCCGACATCGACGCGCTCGAGGCGGAGCTCGCGGCCTATCAGCCGGCTCTCGACGCCGACCACGGTCTCGGCGACCTCGCCGAACGTCCCCGCGTGGTGATCCTGAACAAGATCGACATCCCCGATGCCGCCGACCTGGCTGATCTCGTGGAACCCGAACTGGCGCAGCGCGGTTGGCCGGTGTTCCGGATCTCCGCGGTGAGCCATGAGGGTCTGCGCGAGCTCACCTTCGCGCTGGCGCGGATGGTCGCCGATTACCGCGAACGTCACCCGAAGCCACAGCCGCGCCGACAGGTCATCCGACCCAAGGCGATCGACGAGGTCGAGTTCAGCGTCGTCCCGGATCCGGAGGTCGACGGCGGTTTCATCGTCCGCGGCACCCGGCCCGAACGGTGGATCGCCCAAACCCAGTTCGGCAACGACGAGGCGGTCGGCTACCTCGCGGACCGGCTGAACCGCCTGGGCGTCGAGGACGAACTGGTGCGCCTCGGCGCCGAGCCCGGCGCCCCGGTGACGATCGGTGAGGTGACGTTCGACTGGGAGCCGATGACCCCGATGGGCGACGACGTGCCCGTCACCGGTCGTGGCACCGACGTCCGACTCGATCGCAACGAGCGGGTCGGGGCGGCCGAGCGCAAGCAGGCCCGGCGACTCCGCCGGGGTCTGCCCGACCTCGACGAGGAGTCCGAACAGGACATCCCGTGAGCGACGTCCGCGAACGCATCGCCCGTGCGCGAAGCGTCGTGGTCAAGATCGGGTCCTCGGCGCTCACCGACCTGCACGACGGCCTGGATCGGGCCCGGCTCGACCGACTCGCGGACGCGCTGGAGGCGCGGATGCGCGCCGGATCGGACGTGATCGTGGTGTCGTCGGGAGCCATCGGCGCCGGCATCGCACCGTTGGGACTGAAGAAGCGTCCGACCGACCTCGCCACCAAACAGGCCGCGGCCAGCGTCGGACAACTGGCTCTCGCCCACGCCTGGGGCACGTCGTTCGGCCGCTACGGGCGGACGGTGGGCCAGGTACTGCTCACCGCCGACGACGTCTCCAACCGGGCACATCACGCGAATGCCCAGCGCACCCTGGATCGGCTGCGCTCGCTCGGCGCGGTGGCCGTGGTCAACGAGAACGACACGGTCGCCACCACCGAGATCCGCTTCGGCGACAACGACCGACTGGCCGCTCTGGTCGCGCATCTCGCCGGCGCCGACGCACTGGTCCTGCTGTCCGACGTCGACGGCCTCTACGACGGGGACCCGCGTCGTGTCGGCGCCGACGGCAGCCGCGCGCGACTGATCCCCGAGGTACACGGGCCGGAAGATCTCGACGGTGTCATCGCCGGGTCGGGGGGCGCGCTCGGAACCGGCGGAATGGCCTCCAAGCTCGCCGCTGCGCGGCTGTCGGCGGATGCGGGTGTGCCAGTGCTGCTCGCCGCAGCCGAACAGGCCACGCAGGCGTTGGCGGACGCATCCGTCGGCACTGTCTTCGCCGCTCGCGACGAGCGGCTGTCCGCCCGTCGGTTCTGGGTTCGGCACGCCGCCGACGCGCGTGGACAGATCGTCCTCGATGACGGCGCCGTCGCAGCCGTGTCGAAGCGGCGCCGTTCGCTACTCGCCGCCGGGGTGGTCGGGGCCCACGGCCGGTTTCATGCCGGCGACGTCGTGGAACTCGTCGACACCGGCGGAATGGTGTGCGCCCGTGGCGTCGCCGCCTACGATTTCGACGACGTCGCCCGCATGGTCGGCAGGTCGACATCGGAGCTCCCGGCGGAGCTGCGCCGACCGGTGATCCACGCGGACGACCTCGTGGCGGTCTGACCGTCAGCAGAAAGACCTCTTCACGAGAAGAAGAGCGTCGATCCGGTCGGGGACTGGTGCACGCGCCGGGCACCGGCCGGCGTCTTGTCCGAACCGAACGTCGCTGCC
Source organism: Gordonia sesuvii (assembly GCF_036350415.1). Taxonomy (NCBI): domain Bacteria; kingdom Bacillati; phylum Actinomycetota; class Actinomycetes; order Mycobacteriales; family Gordoniaceae; genus Gordonia; species Gordonia sesuvii. The sequence continues at coordinate 772,170 of NZ_JAZDUF010000002.1, read as the reverse complement.
GCCCCGGTCCTTACGCTCACGAGCCGGAAATACCCGCTGTGGGTGAACTCGTCCGGGGTGTCGACCGGTCGGACCTCGAACTCGTCCGCGTGGTCGGTGTTGTCGCCGGCACAGGTGTACAACAGCTTCTGGCCGGCAGCGGTGGCGAACGCCCTGCTGGCGTGCAGGACGTGCCCGGACCCCTTGTTCACCAACGACTTTCCCGTGCCGAGGTCGGTGAACGACCACAGATCCTCGTCGTCGACGGTCGGCGGTCGCCGACGATGGACGACCTCGAAGTTCGCCGGGGCGGGCACATCCGCGGGAATGCCCTCGTGCGTGGTCCGCATGCACTCGTTGGTGGCATCGTCCCGGATGTACACGGGCGCGGCCGCACCAGGTAGTCCACCGAGCAGGTGGCCGGCCGAACCGGCCAGACGCAGCTGCTTGCGCACCGCGCCGATCTCCGTCGGGAGGTTCGGTACCCGAAGGCCGTCGAGGATGTCCTCCATCGTGTCGATCATCGGGATCAGCTGTGACTGCTGGGTGTCGCGCCCGAAGATGCCGACCCGCCATGACCGGATCTGATCCATCAACTGCTCGCAGCGATCAGGATCCTTGCGCACCAGCTTCGCCAGCAGGCCGTCGTCACCGAGCTTGAAATGTCGGTGTGACTGCAGGATCTGATCGAGACCCCAGGGGATCATCCGAAAGTTGACGTTGCCGACGCCGGGATTCGCGACGGCGTCGACGTCATTGAAGGTGTAGGTGTTGTTGGTGTTGCGTGAGTAGCCGTCCCAGTGCTTCAGGAAGAAGTCCATGGCATAGCAGCGGATGAACTGATCGAGATCGACGACCTCGTCGGCGCCGGCCAACCCGTCCGTCGTTATGCGGTCGATCGCCAACCGCAGGTCCGCCTTGTCGTCGAACTCGGACAGATCCTCGACGCCGATGCGGTCGAACCGCGCGTCGACGAAGTCGTCATTGTGCTCGAGTTCGTACAGGTTGCCCTTCCGGTCGCCGAAGTTGCGCTCGATGTAGCGCGGCATGATCGGCTCCACACTCACGTAGACGCCGGGACCGTTGACATTCGGCAGGCCCTGGCCGACGGGCTTTCCGTTCACGAACACCCGAGCGAAGTTGCACCGCGACCGGGGGAGTCCGGCCAGTTCGAACAGCTTGTAGCCCAGCGGTTGTCGAATATAGGAGCGGTCCTGGACCGAATTGTTCAGGGTGATGTAGCGCGACCCGATCAGGTCCTCGATCAGCGGACGGTTCGGCCGGTTGTCCTTGCCGAAGTCGATGTGCAGGCTGGGTTTGGAACTGCTGATGGAACCGCAGAACGACTTCTTCTTGATCCCGACGTCGGTGAAGGTGGTCTTCGCCGGGAAGCGGGTACCCGAGATCTCGACGGACGAGGCCCGGTGCCAGGTGTAGCGCGCACCGCCGGTCCAGTCGAAGTTGCACACCCCGCCCTTGGGTTGCTGGTTGCGTACGGCCTCCCACTCCGCCGCGGGCATCGAGATCCTGATCGTCAGGACGTTGTCGATCGCGTACAACGCATCGAGTGCCTGTTGCTGTTCGATGGTCATCGACCCTCCCGAGAGCCGGTCGTGTGACCGATAGTGCCAGTGGTGACGACCAGTCTGTCTCCCCGGCGATCGTTCGGGCACGAGTAGCCGACTACGCGAATCCGTTCGCCGCGACGTCGTCGGGTGCCGCCAGCCGCGGCAACACCACCGACGCGAGGTGGTCGATCTTCAGATCGGACAATTCGTCGGCACGCGTCGCGCCGCGGTTCACGATGACGAGCGCCTTGCCCGTGCGGTGGGCATGCCGCGCGAAGCGCAGGCCGCTCATCACGGTCAGCGACGATCCGACCACGAGTAGCGCATCTGCCTCGTCCACCATCGAAAAAGCTTGCTGCACTGTCTGTTTCGGAACACTTTCGCCGAAATAGACGATGTCGGGCTTGACGATGCCGCCGCAGCCGGGGCAATCGATCATGGTGAAATCACTGGTGTCGTCGATGGCCGCGTCCGCGTCGGGCGCCACCTCGATTGCCCCGCGTCCCCGGACACGGCGGGTGAACCCGTGATTGAGATGCTCCAGGTCGCGGGCGAGCCGATGGCGTGAGATCCGCCAGTCGCACCGCAGGCACCGCACCCGCCCGTAGCAACCGTGCAGTTCGAGGACCCGCCGTGTGCCGGCCTTGGTGTGCAGCATGTCGACGTTCTGGGTGATCACGCCGGTGAGCCTGCCCGCATGCTGCAGGGCGGTGAGGGCGCGATGAGCGTCATTGGGCTGCGCGGCATCCATGTGCCGCCACCCGAGATGGTTGCGCGCCCAGTAGTGCCGGCGGAACTCGGGGGAGGAGAGGAACATCTCCAGCGTCATCGGGGTCCGAGTCGGTGCTCCGGGGCTGCGGTAGTCGGGAATACCGGAATCGGTCGAGATCCCCGCCCCGGTCAGGGCGACGATACGCCGTCCGTCGAGCAGGGTACGGGCGCGGCGGATCTGCTCGTCGACGTCGTCATCGAGCGGCGTCGGCTCGGCCGGGGTCCAGCCGATCTGCAGTCGCGTGCGCACCCTGTCCAGGGTAGCGCTGCCGGACAGACCACCGGCCCGGCAGAACGCGGGGTTCTGCCGGGCCGGAGTTCACCATCGACGGCGGCCGGTCAGTCGGCGGCCACCGCCTCCGGAGTATGTTTCCCGGTCGGCTCGGGGACGGCGACCAGCGGGTAGACGCCGTTCTCGTCGTGCACCTCGGTGCCGACGACCGGGGGATTGAAGACGCACAGCATGCGCATCTGGGTGTCTGCGGTCACGGTGTGGCGTTCGTGGCCGTTGAGCAGGTACATGCTGCCCGGGCCCAGCGGGTACGTCTCGCCGGTCTCACGGTCGAGCAGGGTTCCCTCGCCCTCCACGAGCCACACCGCCTCGATGTGGTTGGCGTAGTGGAACTCGTTGACCGAACCGGCGTTGATGGTGGTCTCGTGGAACGAGAAACCGACCCGATCGCCACCGAGGACGATGCGCTTGGAGACCCAGTTGCCCTTCGGGTCGGCGACCTCGCGCTCGGTACCCGTGATCTCTTGTGTGGTACGGACGATCATCCGATCACCTCCTTGACGGAATCAGCAATGATATCGAGGCCGCGGTCCAGATCCTCATTCGAAATGGTCAGCGCCGGAAGCAGTTTCACGACCTCATCGGACGGGCCGGCGGTCTCGACGATCAGACCTGCGCCGAACGCGGACGCACTCACCTTGCCGGCGGCGGCGGCCTCGTCGAACACCAGGCCCTGCGCCATCCCGCGACCGCGGGTGGAGATGCCGCTGAACTTCTCGCACAGCTCGGTGAAGCGGGTGTGGATGCGGTCGCCCTTGGCGTGGACGTCGCGGGTGAGCGCGTCGTCGCTCCAGTAGTGCTCGAGCGCCTTGGTGCCGGTCACGAACGCGGGGTTGTTGCCGCGGAAGGTGCCGTTGTGCTCGCCGGGCGTCCACACGTCGAGGTCGGACCGGAAGAGGGTCAGGGCCAGCGGCAGGCCGTAGCCGCTGATCGACTTCGACAGCGTCACGATGTCGGGCTTGATGCCGGCGGCCTCGAACGAGAAGAACTCGCCGGTGCGGCCGCAACCCATCTGCACATCATCGACGATGAGCAGGATGTCGCGACGCTGGCACAGCTCCGAGAGCGCTTGCAGCCATTCGGCGCGGGCGACGTTGATACCGCCCTCACCCTGGACCGTCTCGACGATCACCGCGGCCGGGCGATTGAGCCCGCTGCCGGAGTCGTCGAGGACTCGCTCGAACCAGTTGAAGTCCTCGACGACACCGTCGAAGTAGTTGTCGAACGGCATCGGGGTCGCATGCACCAGCGGGATACCCGCGCCGGCACGCTTCATCGAGTTGCCGGTCACCGCAAGCGATCCCAGCGTCATGCCGTGGAAGGCGTTGGTGAAGCTGATGATCGACTCGCGTCCGGTGACCTTGCGGGCGAGCTTGAGTGCTGCCTCGACCGCGTTGGTGCCGGTGGGGCCGGGGAACTGGATCTTGTAGTCCAGTCCGCGTGGCTGCAGGATCTTGCCGTGGAAGGCCTCGATGAACTTGCCCTTGGCGACAGTGGCCATGTCGAGGCCGTGGGTGATCCCGTCGTCGGAGATGTAGTCCAGCAGAGCCGATTTCATCACCGGATTGTTGTGGCCGTAGTTCAGCGAACCGGCGCCGGCGAAGAAGTCGAGGAAATCCCGGCCGGTCTGGTCGGTGATGTGCGAGCCGCTGGCGCGGGTGAACACCGCGGGCCAGTTGCGGCAGTAGCTGCGCACCTCGGACTCGTGCTGGGTGAAGACGGAATCGTCGATTGACTGATCGAGAAGTTGCATTGGTAACTTCCCCCTTTACTTATTGACGATTGGTGGTTGACCATGTCGCACACGGCGTGCGCCGACATCAGGAGATGTCGGCGCCGCAGCCGTTGTGATGGTCGGTTATTGAGTTATGGGATTCAGGGTTCGATGAGTTCGGGCTCGAGGAGATAGAGATCCTCGGGCTCGTGCGCGTCCGGGAACTGATCGGCGGCGAAGAGATCGCGACGGTCGAAACGCAGACCGCGGGCTTTGGCCACCGACTCGAACAGGCGCTGGGAAGCGACGTTGTCCGGGCTGATCGTGGTGTGCATCGCGACGACGCCGGAGCGCTGGCACCGGTCGAAGAGGCGGTGCAGCATGGTGCCGGCGACGCCGTGGCCACGACAGGAGTCGTCGACCGCGACCTGCCACACCATCAGCGTGGACGGATCGGTTTGGCGCCGATAGCCGGTGACGAAACCGACCGGGCGCCCATCGACTTCGGCGACGATCGATGTGGAAGCGAAATCATGGCACCACAGGACATAGGAATAACTCGAGTTGACGTCGAGAACCTTTGAGTCCGAGGCGATTTCCCACAATCTTTCGCCGTCGTCGGCGGTGGGCTGCCGGTAATCGACAGCAAGGGCAGTTGTTGGGGCCGTACTTGTTTGGAGCGGGCTCATGACGTTTACGACGTTAACAACGCATGTCCCCGAAGTCATGCGCCTGAGGAAATCGGACACCGAAACCCCTATCAATCCCCTGCTCAGCCCGTGTTTGTGAAGTGAATCACAAAGTATTGCGTGACGGGGGAGTAGATGGGACAAGGGGTGGTCGTCTCCCGATCGCGATGACGCACAATGGTGGGTGATGACCAGGATAATCGCAGGTGAACTGCGTGGACGCAGGCTCACGGTTCCCGACGCCGGGACTCGGCCGACGTCGGATCGAGTCCGTGAAGCGATCTTCAACATCGTCGTGACGCGCGCTGACCTCGACGATGCCGACATTCTCGACCTCTACGCGGGGACTGGCGCGCTGGGCATAGAGGCGCTGTCCCGGGGCGCCGCCCACGCCACGTTCGTCGACTCACGACGGCGGGCCACATCGGTGATCTCCGCCAACATCGGAGCCTGTGGTCTCGGTTCGTCCGCAACCGTCGTCACCCGGCCGGTCGCGTCATTCCTGTCGTCGGGCGACGGTGAGGTCGACATCGCCTTCCTCGACCCACCCTATGACCTGCCGGACGACACGATGACCGCAGACCTGGCCGCCCTCGCGGCACGATGGATGGCCCCGGGCGGGCTCGTGATCGTCGAGCGTGCGGTGCGCGCCCCGCAGACGCAGTGGCCCGATGCACTCACCGTGCTGGTCCGCAAGGCCTATGGAGACACCCGCGTCGAGGTGGCGATCCATGACGGGCCGGACGACGCAGAACCGGAGAATGGCGGAACCGGAGAATGGAGGAGCGGCCGATGAGAGTCGGTGAACTCGAGGTTGCCGTGCCGATTGTGTGCGCCCCGATGGCCGGTGGTCCGACCAAGCCGGCGCTGGTGTCCGAAGTCGGTGAGGCGGGTGGGCTCGGAATGCTGGCGGCCGGATACCTGACCGCGGACGCACTCGAGGAACTGGTGATCGACGTCGAGAGTCGCAGCGGTCGACCCTACGGCGTCAACATCTTCCTGACCGGTATCGATTCGTGTGCCGGGCCGGCGGGAGCCGACACGTGGGGAGCCGTGCAGCGTTATCGCGACGACCTCGCCGTCGAGGCGCGGCGTCACGGGGTCGAACCGGGCGAGCCCCGATTCTCCGATGAGGCCGTCGACGCGAAGATCGATGCGTTGGCCCGGCATCGACCCGCGCTGGTCAGCTTCACGTTCGGCGACCCCGGACGTTCGCTGATCGACCGTGTCCATCGTGAGATCGGTGCGCCGGTCGCGGTGACCGTCACGTCCGTCGACGAGGCGCAGACCGCCGCGCGGTCGGGGGCGGACGCGCTGATCGCCCAGGGGATCGAGGCAGGTGGTCACCGAGGGCTCTGGTTCGACGACCCCGCCCTCGTCGCGGGTGGCCCCGCGACGCCGACCGCGGAACTCGTCCGCACGGTGACAACGGCCGTGGATCTGCCGGTGATCGCCGCCGGTGGCGTCACCGACGGTGCCGCCGTGCGCTCGATGATCGCCCTCGGGGCGATCGGCGCCCAGCTCGGGACCGCATTCCTCTGTGTCGACGAAGCGGGAACCGGCGCCGCCCACCGCGCGGCACTGCTCGACCGGACCTACCGCGACACGGTGATCACGCGAGCGTTCTCCGGACGGTCGGCGCGGTCCCTGCGCAACGGCTTCGCGAAGCGCCACGCCGACGCCCCGGCCGCCTACCCGCAGGTCCATCACATGACGAAGCCGATTCGCGCGGCCGCAGGCGGCGCGGGCGTGGCCGACGACATCAACCTGTGGGCCGGGACGGGATGGCGCGCCGTCTCGACGGGCTCGACATCGGATCTGATGGCCCGGCTGATCGCTGAGTTCGACGACGCGCCCTGAAACTGTGCGCCCCCTGACCCGGTTCACGCCCTGACCCGGTGCGCCCCCGGCCCGGTGCGTGCGGTGTCCGGCCGTCGCGTTGGGTGGATTGCTGGGTAGATTTCGGGCATGACCGCTGCAGTGTTCCCCGGATCCTTCGACCCGTTCACCGTCGGCCACCGCTACATCGTCGAGCGTGCCGCGGCCCGATTCGACTCACTCGTCGTCACCGTCGTGGTGAATCCGAACAAGCAGGGCATGTTCGGGGTCGACGAACGCATCGCGCTGATCCGTGAGGATTGCGCGCACCTGCCCAACGTCCGGGTCGAGCGGTGGACCGGGCTGCTCGTCGACCACCTGCGCCAGGAAGGGATTGACACGATCGTCAAGGGACTGCGCTCCGGCACGGACTTCGACTACGAGACACCGATGGCGCAGATGAACCGCGAACTGGCCGACGTCGAGTCGATGTTTCTGCTCACCGATCCCCGCTACGCCCACGTGTCGAGTTCGTTGGTCAAGGAGGTCGCGAAACTCGGCGGCGACGTGACACCGTTCCTGTCCCCGCACATCCACGAACGCCTGATGGCGCGGCTGGCAGGGGAGCGACAGGTCTGACGGTCCGGTCGTCGCGACAACCGGACCCGCGACACACCCCCCGCGCCTCATCAATCACAGCCACCCCATTCGGCACAATAGTCACAGTTGTTTCAGGCAGACCGAAGGCCACCAGCCGGATTGGGGTAGCTGTGTACCGGGTATTTGAAGCGCTCGACGAACTCGCCGCGATCGTCGAGGAGGCGCGGAGCGTCCCGATGACCGCGGGCTGCGTCGTTCCGCGGGGCGACGTCCTCGAACTGGTCGATGACATCAAGGATGCGATCCCGGGTGAACTCGACGACGCCCAGGACGTCCTCGACCAGCGTGACTCGCTGGTGGGCAACGCCCGCGACCACGCCGAGGCCGTGATCAGCAAGGCCGATTCGGAGTCTGAGGCCGTCGTCGCCCACGCACGGGCCGAGGCCGACCGCATCCTGTCCGAGGCCAAGGCGCAGGCCGACCGGATGGTCGACGAGGCGAACGGGCACGGACGTCAGCTCGTCGACGACGCGACCGCCGAGGCGCATCGGCTCTCCACCAGTGCCGCTCGCGAGTTCGAAGCGGTGACCGGGCGGGCGCGCGCCGAGGCGCAGCGCACGATCGATTCCGCGAACAATTCCTACGACAAGTCCGTTGCCGACGGCATCGCCGAACAGCAGCGCCTGGTGTCGGAGACCGAGGTCGTCGGTGCGGCCAAGTCCGAGGCCGAGCGGATCATCGACGCCGCACATGCCGAGGCCGATCGTCTCCGCGGCGACTGCGACGTGTACGTCGACGAGAAGCTCGCCCAGTTCGAGGAGATCCTCACCGGGACGTTGCGGTCGGTGAATCGCGGTCGGCATCAGCTGCGCACCGGAGCGGGCATGCACGACTACGTCGAGTACCCGCGCAGCGTCGACGAGCCGCCGGCGCCGCGGGGCAGCCAGAGCCGCGACCGGGACGATCAGGGCTCACCGCTCGCCGTCTGATCGGTCGCTGCGGAGTGGTTCGAAGACTCTGCAGGTCGGGCGTATCGTGCAACTGTGACAGATCGAGCAATGAGTCGAGGTGTCGCGGCCGGCGGAACCGGGCCCGGCGACACCGGTGACAAGCAGCGCGAACCGTTCGTCCTCGACGTCCGGTCATTGGGGCGTCGCGCCGGCACCATGGCGGAGGTTCATCGAACCGTCGTGACGCCGCAGCGTGTCGGCCTCGACATGCTGGCCATCCCGGCGGGGTCGGAGATGGATCTCGACCTGCGGCTGGAGTCGGTGACCGAGGGCGTGCTGGTCACCGGAACCGTCTGCGGCGAGACCGAAGGGCAATGTGCCCGGTGTCTGGAGCCGATCGAGAGCACCGTCACCGTGTTCCTCACGGAACTGTTCGCCTATCCCGACAGCGAGACCGAACAGACCACCGACGCCGACGACGTGCACCGCATCGTCGACGACCGTATCGACCTCGAGCAGTCGATCATCGATGCCGTCGCGCTCGAACTCCCCATGTCGCCGTTGTGCACCGACGACTGCCCGGGTCTGTGCCCGGAATGCGGCATACGCCTCGCGGTGGCCGAGCCGGGCCACGATCACGAGGTCATCGACCCGCGGTGGGCGGCGCTGCGCGAGAAGTTCGGTTCGGCCGGCGACTCCAGAGACGGCGGCCCGCAGTCCGACGACGCGCCCCAGGACAAGGACGGTGACTGAGTCGACGTGGCCGAAGGACCAGGCGTGACCGACGACACCGCGGGATCCGTCATCCCGACCGATCCGGAACAGGAGAAGTTCGCCGATCTGCTCGACGCCCTGCACACGCAGCTGTCGACCGAACTGCTCGTCCTCGCGCTGACCCATCGGTCCTACGCGTACGAGAACGGGGGCCTGCCCACCAACGAGCGGCTCGAGTTCCTCGGCGACTCGGTACTCGGGGTCATCATCACCGAGCGCCTGTACCTCCGATACCCCGATCGGTCGGAAGGTGAACTGGCGAAGATCCGGGCCAGCGTCGTCAACATGCACGCGCTGGCCGAGGTGGCCCGAGGACTCGGTGAGGGTGGGCTCGGGCGCCACCTCTACCTGGGGCGGGGGGAGGAATTGACCGGCGGCCGCGACAAGGACTCGATCCTCGCCGACGGCCTCGAATCGATCTTCGGTGCCCTCTACCTCGAGCACGGGCTCGCCGTCTGCAAGGAGATCATCCTCGGACTGTTCGACGAGATCATCGGTCGCGCAGGGCATCTCGGCGCGGGTCTGGATTGGAAGACCTCGCTGCAGGAGCTGTCGGCGGAGGGTGGCCACGGGCCGCCGCACTACCAGATCACGTCGACCGGACCCGACCACAACAAACACTTCACCGCCGTTGCGGTGGTGGCGGGCGAGAGCCTCGGCGAAGGCAGCGGGCGGACCAAGAAGGAGGCCGAGCAGAAAGCCGCGGCCTTGGCCTGGCAGGCGCTGACCGACCGCGCCGCAACGCGTTGAGCGTGCCCTGACGTGCCGGAACTCCCCGAGGTGGAGACCGTCCGCCGTGGCCTCGCCGATCATGTGAACGGCCGCCGGATCGTCGGTGTCGAGGTGCTGCACCCGCGATCCGTGCGCCGGCATCTCGGCGGCGGTGCGGATCTCGTCGGCCGCCTGACCGGCAAGCAGGTCGGCGGGGTGTACCGGAGGGGAAAGTACCTGTGGCTCGACATCGTCGACTCCTCCGTGGATCGAGTAGCTGCGAACGGAGTGAGTGGCGTATCGAGATCGAGCCCAGACAGCTTTCCGCTCGTCGTCCACCTCGGCATGAGCGGTCAGATGCTCATCAGCTCGGCCGGGGCCGAGGACCACATCCACCTGCGTGTCCGCGCGTCGCTCGACGACGGCAACGAATTGCGTTTCGTGGATCAACGGACGTTCGGTGGCTGGCACGTCGACGAATACGTCGACGTGGCTGGAGATCTCGGGGGTCGTGTGCCGGAATCCATCGCACATATCGCACCGGACCCGTTCGACCCCGTCTTCGACCCGACTCGGGTCGTCACCGCGATCCGCGCCCGGCACACCGAGATCAAACGCGCTCTGCTCGACCAGACCGTGCTGTCCGGGGTGGGCAACATCTACGCCGACGAAGCGTTGTGGCGCAGCAGGATTCACGGGTCACGGGTCACCGACGGCATCAGCCGGGCCAAGTTGGTCGACCTGATCGCGTCGGTCACCGACGTCATGCGGGACGCACTCGTCGTCGGCGGCACGTCGTTCGACTCCCTGTACGTCAACGTCAACGGCGAGTCCGGATACTTCGAACGTTCCCTCAACGCCTACGGCCGCGCGGGCGAACCGTGCCGGCGGTGCGGTGCGATCATGCGCCGCGAACAGTTCATGAACCGGAGCTCGTACTTCTGTCCCCGGTGCCAACGCAGGCGCTGAGTCCGCTCGATGTAGTCGGCGACCGGCCGTCGAGAACGAATGCTATCGTTGGTGATATCACCGGTGGGAGGTGTTGTGATGTCGTCGATCATCGTGCGCGGGCTCGACGAGTCGGTCAAGGAGCGACTGGCTGAACAGGCCAGGGAACACGGCCGGTCCATGGAGGCCGAGGTTCGTGACATTCTGACCAAGGCTGCGAACCGCCCCCACATCGGACTTGCCCTCATGCAGGCCGCGCAGGACGTGGGCGGTGTGGACGACCTGCCGGTACCGCCGCGGTCCGACATCGCGCGAGCCGTGGAATTCGAATGATCGTCTTGGACACGAACGTGGTATCCGAAGTCCTTCGATCGCGACCCGATCCGCAGGTCGCGTCGTGGCTCGAATCGCTGACGGGGGACGTGGCGATCACCGCCGTCACGCTTGCGGAATTGTTGGCCGGGGTCCGCCGACTTCCCGCGGGTCGGCGAAGTCGCGCACTTGCCGCGCGCATCGACGCCGCCATCGAGCCGTATCTGTCCGACCGGTCGGTGCTCGCGTTCGACCATGTTGCGGCGGTGCAGTACGCCGATGTCCTCGCTGCGCGGGAGTCCGCGGGACTGCCGATCGCCATGGCCGATGCCCAGATCGCAGCGATCTGTCGCGCGCGCAATGCCACCTGTGCGACCCGGAACACGAAGGACTTCGCGCACACCGGCATCGACGTCGTGGACCCGTGGACTGACATATGAGTGTGGTCCCGTCACGGAAGCAATCCGGCCCTGCCGGTGTTGTGGAGTCCGAGTCCGAAACCGACCAGAGAATCGAACGAAAGCGATCATGACCACCGATCAGCAGACAGCTCAGACCGCCGCAGCCACCGCATCGCCGAGCACCGAGCTCTGGGTGGAACGCACCGGAACGCGTCGCTACACCGGCCGGAGCTCCCGAGGAGCCGAGGTACTGGTCGGCTCGGAAGACGTCGAGGGCGTCTTCACTCCCGGTGAACTCCTCAAGATCGCGCTCGGAGCGTGCACCGGCATGTCCTCGGACCGACCGCTGTCCCGCCGGCTCGGTGACGACTACGACGCCACCATCCGCGTCAGCGGGGCCGCCGACCGGGAGAACGAGGTCTACCCGGTCCTCGAGGAGGTCTTCGAGATCGATCTGTCCGAACTCGACGAGGACGCGGCCCAACGACTGCTGGTCGTGGTCGAGCGCGCCGTCGACGCGGTGTGCACGGTGGGTCGGACGCTCAAGGCCGGGACCACCGTGAACCTCGCCATCGAGACGGACTGACCGCGATGGCCGGCGACGACACCGTGCGCCTGACCGCCCACGTCCACGGAATGGTGCAGGGCGTGGGATTTCGATGGTGGACCCGGTCACGGGCGCTCGAACTCGGACTGGTCGGGTCTGCCACCAACCTCGCCGACGGACGGGTGCTGGTGGTCGCGGAAGGACCTCGCGACGCCGCCGACGCACTGCTCACCGCGCTGCGCTCCGGCGAGACGCCCGGTTCGGTCGACGTGGTGGTGGAACGATACGACCCACCCCGCAACGATCTGCAGGGATTCGTCGAAAAATAGTGGTATCCCGGACGGTCGTCCACAGGACCGCGTGGTGCCGCCGTCCCCGCGCGATGGTGAGTACTCTTTACCGTCGTGCACCTCAAGAGCCTCACCCTGAAGGGCTTCAAGTCGTTTGCGTCGTCGACGACGCTGCGCTTCGAGCCCGGGATCACCTGTGTGGTGGGGCCGAACGGGTCGGGCAAATCGAACGTCGTCGACGCTCTGACCTGGGTGATGGGGGAGCAGGGCGCCAAGGCGCTGCGCGGCGGGAAGATGGAGGACGTCATCTTCGCCGGCACCTCGGGCCGTCCGCCACTGGGACGCGCCGAGGTCACACTCACCATCGACAACGCCGACGGCGCACTGCCCATCGAGTACTCCGAGGTGTCGGTCACCCGCCGCATGTTCCGCGACGGTGCCGGCGAATACGAGATCAACGGGAACTCCTGCCGACTGATGGACGTGCAGGAACTGCTCAGCGACTCCGGCATCGGGCGCGAGATGCACGTCATCGTCGGGCAGGGCCGCCTCGCCGCGATCCTGGAGTCGCGACCGGAGGAACGCCGCGCCTTCATCGAAGAGGCGGCCGGCGTCCTCAAGCACCGCAAACGCAAAGAGAAGGCGGTGCGCAAGCTCGACTCCATGCAGGCCAACCTGGCCCGCCTCACCGACCTCACGGCCGAGCTCCGACGGCAACTCAAGCCGTTGGGGCGCCAGGCCGAGGTCGCCCGACGTGCCCAGACGGTCCAGGCCGACCTGCGCGACGCCCGTCTGCGACTGGCCGCCGACGACCTGGTCACCCGGCGCGCCGAGATGGCCGAACACACCGCCGTGGAGGACCAGGTACGTCTCCAACAGGACGAGGTCACCGCCCTGCTGGACCGCGCGAACGACGAACTGCGGGAACACGAACGACATCTTGCCGAGGTCGCCCCGGCCGCCGCTGCCGCCGGACAGACCTGGTTCCGCCTGTCCGCGCTGGCCGAACGAGTGGACGCCACCAGTCGGGTGGCCACCGAGCGCGGTCGCTACCTCAGTGAACCCGTGGCCGCCAACACCGGGACCGACCCGGAAGAACTCGACCGCCGCGCCGAGGAGGCCGCCGAGACCGAGGCCGAGCTCGATGCCGCGGTCACCGCGGCAGCCGAGTACCTCGAGTCCGCGCGGGAGGAACTCGATCACCACGAAGGCGTCGCCGCGGAAGCCGAACGTGCTCACCTCGCGGCAGTTCGCGCCATCGCCGACCGTCGCGAGGGCCTCGCGCGCCTGGAGGGCCAGGTCGACAACCTGCGCACCCGATCGGAATCCGTCGACGCGGAGACCTCGCGGCTCACCGCTGCCATCGCCGCGGCCAACGAGCGCGCCGAGGCCGCCCAGGGCCGGCAGGACGCGACCGCCGCCACACTCGGTGAGTTCGAAGCTGCCGAGCACGGCCTCGACGACCACCACGAGCGGTCGGTCACGGCCCTGAACCAGGCCAACGAACGCGTCGCCGCGTTGCAGGCGGAGCAGCGGGAGACCGAACAACGAATCGCCTCACTGAGTGCGCGCATCGAAGCGCTCGAGCTCGGCCTCGAACGAAACGACGGCGGCGCATGGCTGCTGGAGAACGCACCGGACGGGCTGCTGAGTCCCATGTCCGAACTCCTCACCGTCGAAACCGGCTACGAGACCGCCATCGCAGGCGCGCTGGGAACCATCGTCGACGGCATCGCGACCGTCGACGCAGCCGCCGCGGTGCGTGCCCTCGACGCCCTGAAGTCCGGCGACGGTGGTCGCGCCGCGCTGATCCTCGGCGGATTGTCGAGCACGGAGTCGCGCGGCGACGTCACGCTGCCATCCGGCGCGTGTTGGGCGGCATCTGTGGTGACCTGCCCGGCGTCGATCCGCGGGGCCGTGGACCTGGTACTCGCCGACACCGTCGTCGTCGAGACAGCCGAGCTGGGACTCGAGATCGCCCAGCGCCACCGGGTGCGTACGGTCACCCGCGACGGCGACCGCATCGGTCCGGGTTCCGTCGAGGGTGGATCGTCGCATCGGCAGTCGACTCTCGAGGTCCAGTCCTCGATCGATGCCGCGGCCACCGATCTGGCCGCGTCGCGGCACAGATCCGAGGAGATCGAGGCGGCACTCGATGGTGCCCTCGCCGAACAGGTCACCAGGCGCGAGTCCGCGGAAGAGGCCCTGGCCGCACTGCACGAATCCGATGCGAACGTCGGTGGGACCTACGAGGAGATGGCCCGACTGGGTCACGAGATCCGCGCCGCGCACGCCGAGGCCGAACGCCTGACCCGTCAACGGGCCAAGGCCGAAGAGGGCCGCGCCGACATGGTGGAGTCGCTGCGGGAACTCGAGGAGCGCCTGCGGCTGGCGCGCGACGAGTCCGACGAGACGCCGGCACACGCCGGGGACGACGAACCACGGGCGGCCGCCGCCGCGGCGGTGACCGCGGCCCGGTCGGCCGAGATGGAAGCGCGGCTGGCGTTGCGTACCGCCGAGGAGCGTCTGGCGTCGGTGAAGGGACGTGCGGACTCCCTGCGTCGGGCGGCAGCCCGCGAACGCGAGGCGCGGATTCGTGCCGAGCGTCAGGACCGCGCCCGACGTCACGCCGCATCGGTGGCCGCGGCGGTGGCAGAGGCGGCCCGCGACGTCTCCGAGCGGTTGCAGTTGTCGGTCCAGGACGCGCAGGCCGGGCGCGACGAACTCGAGCAGATGCGGGTGGAGCGGACCGCCGCCGTCGACGAACTCAAGAAGCAGGTCGGCGACCTCACCGCACAGCTCGACAGGCTCAAGGACGCCGTTCACCGCGACGAGGTGGCCAAGGCACAGGCCGCACTGCGGATCGAGCAACTCGAGGAGCAGATCCTCGAGTCGTTCGCGGTGGCCCCAGACGATCTGGTCGCCGAATACGGCCCGGACGTCCCCATGCCGCCGTCGGCGCTGGAGATGCAGGAGTACGAGCAGGCCAAGGAGCGCGGCGAACCCGTGGTGGCGCCGGCCCCGATGCCGTTCGACCGGGCCGCCCAGCAGGCGCGGGCGAAGAAGGCGCAGAAGGACCTCAACACGCTCGGCAAGGTCAACCCGCTGGCCCTCGAGGAGTTCGCGGCGCTCGAGGAGCGCTACAACTTCCTGTCGGCCCAACTCGAGGACGTCAAGGCCGCGCGGCGGGATCTGCTCGCGGTCGTCGACGAGGTCGATGCCCGCATCCTGCAGGTCTTCACCGAGGCCTATGCAGACGTCGAGCGCGAGTTCACCGAGGTGTTCCGTACGCTGTTCCCCGGCGGCGAGGGACGGCTCGTACTCACCGAACCGGGCGACATGCTGACCACCGGAATCGAGGTGGAGGCACGCCCACCCGGCAAGAAGGTCAAGCGTCTGTCCCTGCTGTCCGGTGGTGAGAAGTCGCTGACCGCCGTGGCGATGCTGGTTGCGATCTTCCGGGCTCGACCGTCACCGTTCTATGTGATGGACGAGGTCGAGGCGGCGCTCGACGACACGAACCTGCGGCGGCTGATCTCGTTGTTCGAACAGCTCCGGGAACGGTCGCAGCTGATCGTCATCACACACCAGAAACCGACCATGGAGGTCGCCGACGCCCTGTACGGCGTGAGCATGCGCGGCGACGGGATCACGACAGTGATCTCACAGCGGCTGCGGGGAGTCGACATCCCCGTGGGTCAGCAGCCCGACGCGACCTGACGACAACCAAGAAAGCGAAGCGGAGTGGACACCCAGATCATCATCGCCATCGTCATCGCGGTCCTCGTGCTCATCGCACTGGTCGCGGGCGGAGTCGCACTGACGCGGCGGCGGCGCATCTCGCTCTCCGACGATTCGGGGGCACAGCGTCCGGTCGACGGTACGACCCCGCAGGTCGACAAATCCGGCGGATACAAGGCGGGATCCGGGTTCTCCTTCAGTCAGGGCGGTGGCAGCGGGGTGGGCCTCGCCGAGCCGCCCGAACCCACAACCCCCGAACCCAGAACTACCGAACCCCAAGCTACTGAGCCGCCCACCACCGTTCCGCCGACCGGTGAGCGCACCGAGGTCGATGGTCAGCCGGGCGTCGGCGACGACGCGTCGGTGCCGCGCGACTCCGTGCGGCGTGGCATCCAGAACGTCGACCTACCCGCCGACGATGTCTTGACCGACGACACCGTGTCCGAGGTGGAGAGTCCCGACGCCACCGCCACCCCCGACACCACGGTCGAGGTGCCCGAAACCCCCGCCGAACTCTTCGAGGCACCCGCGCCGGACACCGACACGCTGCCGGACACCGAGCCCCCCGCCGACGCCGACGCCACCACGACCGCGCCCGTCGAACCCGAGACGGCACCGACTGTCGAGGAAGCTGCCGCCCCAGCGCCGATCGACGAGATCGCGCCGACGGCGGGACGCCTCGGGCGCCTGCGTGGACGGCTGTCGCGCTCGCAGGGTGCGATCGGCAAGAGCATGCTCGGTCTTCTCGGCGCCGGCGACCTCGATGAGGAGAGCTGGGAGGAGATCGAGGACACGCTCCTGATGGCCGACCTCGGCACCGCGTCGACGATGGCGGTCGTCGAGCGACTGCGCACCGAGTTGGCCACCGGCAGTGTCCGGACAGCCGACCAGGCGCGTGCGGTGCTGCGGCGTGTCCTGGTCCAGCAGCTACGCCCGGACCTCGACCGTTCCGTGCGGGCGCTGCCGCACGCCGAGGGCCCCGCTGTGGTGCTCGTGGTCGGCGTGAACGGCACCGGAAAGACCACGACGACCGGCAAGCTCGCGCGGGTGCTCGTCGCCGACGGCCGCCGCGTGTTGCTCGGCGCCGCCGACACCTTCCGCGCCGCCGCGGCCGACCAGTTGCAGACCTGGGGCGAACGCGTGGGTGCCGACATCGTCCGCGGAAAAGAGCAGGCCGACCCGGCGTCGGTCGCCTTCGACGCGGTTGCCAAGGGCATCGACACCGGCGTCGACGTGGTCATGATCGACACCGCCGGGCGCCTGCACACCAAGACCGGGCTCATGGACGAACTCGGCAAGGTCAAGCGCGTCGTCGAGAAGAAGGCGCCGGTCGACGAGGTCCTGCTGGTGCTCGACGCCACGGTCGGCCAGAACGGACTGACCCAGGCGCGGGTGTTCGCCGAGGTGGTCGACATCTCCGGTGTGGTCCTCACCAAGCTCGACGGCACGGCCAAGGGCGGCATCGTGTTCCACGTCCAGGAGGAACTCGGTGTGCCGGTGAAGCTGGTCGGCCTCGGTGAGGGTGCCGACGACCTCG
Source organism: Gordonia sesuvii (assembly GCF_036350415.1). Classification (NCBI taxonomy): domain Bacteria; kingdom Bacillati; phylum Actinomycetota; class Actinomycetes; order Mycobacteriales; family Gordoniaceae; genus Gordonia; species Gordonia sesuvii. Next base: position 754,528 of record NZ_JAZDUF010000002.1, on the reverse strand, counting down.
CACCGTTCGAGCCCGAGGCGTTCGTCGACGCGCTGCTCTGAGTACTCCGTCATCGCTGCGAACCGCTTTGCGGTAGTGAAACCGGTGATCCGACACCGCGAAAGCCAGATCGGAGATCCTTCACGGAGGCTGAGAACCTCCTGAGGCGTGACCTGCGTTGTTACGTGCAGGAAATATAAAACGACCACTGGTTCACACGTCGGAAACCTCAGGGCACCACGGCCGAAACCGTCTGCCGCCAGAGTCTCTGTGCAGGCGTCGAGCCGTCGGCGCACTCTGAGGAGGTTTCACAAAGTGGTTTTGGCACTGCCAGAAGAAGTTTTTGGCGAAGTCAACCCCGGTGATACGGCGTGGATGCTCGCCGCCGCGGGTTTGGTGTTGCTGATGACTCCGGGGCTCGCCTTTTTCTACGGGGGGCTGGCTCGGGGCAAATCTGTCCTGAACATGATGATGATGTCGTTCGGCTCGCTGGCCACGGTCAGCGTTGTCTACGTGTTGTGGGGATTCTCGATGTCGTTCTCCGACGGCATCACCGGCAACAGTGACATTCTCGGCATCTTCGCCAATCCGTTCGCGCTGTTCGGTTCCGACCAGCTGATGAACACAGCGGGCACCGAGGACGCGCCGACATACGTCACCGCGGGGATGACCATCCCGGCGATCGTCTTCATGGGATTCCAGTTGACCTTCGCGGTCATCACGGTCGCCCTGATCAGCGGCGCGCTGGCGGAACGCGTGAAGTTCTCGACCTGGCTCCTGTTCACGGTGCTGTGGTCGACCATCGTCTACTTCCCGCTCTCGCACATGGTGTGGGGCGGTCTGGTCGGCGGCGGCGGTCTCCTCGGTGGGGGCGAAGACAGCATCGCCGGCTGGATGTTCGGCACCACCGACGGTGAAGCCGACGTTGCGCCGATCGACTTCGCCGGTGGCACCGTGGTGCACATCAACGCCGGTATGGCGGCCCTGGTGCTCGCGCTCATCATCGGTGCGCGTTCCGGCTTCGGTCGCACCGCCTACCGTCCGCACAACATCCCGTTCGTGATGCTCGGTGCGGCCCTGCTGTGGTTCGGCTGGTTCGGATTCAACGCGGGCTCCGAGCTCGCGGCCGACGCCACCGCCGGTCTGGTGTGGGTCAACACCACCGCCGCCACCGCCGCAGCGATCATCGGCTGGCTCGCCGTGGAAATCATCCGCGACAAGCACGCGACCAGTGTCGGTGCCGCCTCCGGTATCGTCGCCGGCCTCGTGGCCATCACCCCGGCCTGTGGCTCCCTGACCCCGGTGGGATCGCTGATCCTGGGCGTCATCTCGGGTGCGCTGGCCGCCGTCGCCATCGGCCTGAAGAACAAGTTCGGCTACGACGACTCGCTCGACGTCGTCGGCGTTCACCTCGTCGCCGGCCTGTGGGGCACCATCGGTGTCGGCCTGCTGGCCAAGGATGTCGGCCTGTTCTGGGGCGGCGACTACAAGCAGGTCGTGGTCCAGATCGTGATCGCTGCATTCGCCCTCGTGTTCACCGGTGTGCTGACCACGATCATCGCGCTGGCGCTCAAGCCGCTCGGCTGGAAGATCAGCCAGGAGGACGAGCACAACGGCATCGACGAGGCGGAACATGCGGAGACGGCATATGAACTGGCATGAATCCCTGCACGTTCGCTACTACGCTGATTCCTGTGGAGAGGGATAACTCATGAAGCTGATCACCGCAATCGTGAAACCGTTCACGCTTGAGGACGTCAAGGCCGGACTGGAGCAGGCCGGAATCCTGGGTATGACCGTCAGCGAGGTCCAGGGCTACGGTCGTCAGAAGGGTCACACCGAGGTCTACCGCGGCGCCGAGTATTCGGTCGATTTCGTGCCGAAGGTCCGCGTCGAGGTCGTCGTCGACGATGCTGCCGTGGACAAGGTCGTCGACGTGATCGTCGAGGCCGCACGCACCGGCAAGATCGGTGACGGAAAGGTGTGGGTCTCGCCGGTCGAGTCGGTGGTCCGGGTCCGGACCGGGGAGCGCGGCGGCGACGCGCTCTGACCAAGGGCACGAGCCCTTTTCGATCACAGCCACACGGCCCCGCGTCTGACGAGTCAGGCGCGGGGCCGTGTCCATCACCGAAGGAAGTGCGAAAACCCCGTGGCAGCAACAGATCTCGCGGCGACCCGCCGGCAGCTCCTGGAGTCGGGGAGATCGGGGAAGCTCGACGCCCCCGGCCTCCGGCAGGTGCTCGTCGACCTGCACGAGTTCTGGTTGACCAGCAAGGGCGCCGAACTCGGCGTGCGACCGCAGAGTGGGTACGCGATCGTCGCCGTCGGTGGTCTCGGTCGTGGTGAGTTGCTTCCGTTCTCCGACCTCGACCTCATCCTGCTCCACGACGGGATGCCGCCCGATGAGGTCGCCGAAGTCGCCGACGGGCTCTGGTACCCCCTGTGGGACGCGAACATCCCGCTCGACCACAGCGTCCGCACCGTTCCGCAGGCCCTGCAGGTCGCGGCCGAGGACGTCAGTGCTGCTCTGGGTCTGCTCGAGGCCCGCCACATCGCGGGCGACGAGGATCTGTCGACGCTGCTCATCAGCGGCGTACGGCAGCAGTGGCGCATGGAGATCCGGGATCGGTTCCCCGCGGTCGTCGCTCACGCGCAGGACCGGTGGCGACGAGGCGGTGACATCGCCCATCGCGCCGAACCCGACCTGAAGAGCGGCCGCGGCGGCCTGCGCGACGTACAGCTCATGGGGGCGTTGGCGATTGCGCAGCTCACCGATGGGATGGCCAGTCTGCGACCAGATTCCCCCGGAGCCGGGCCGCAGGTCGCCTACGGTCGGTTGCTCGACATCCGCACCGAGTTGCATCGCATCGCGGGACGGCCGCGCGAGCAGGTGCGCGCACAGGATGCGGACGAGATCGGTGCGGCGCTGCGCATCGGCGACCGGTTCGATCTCGCGCGAGTGATCAGCGATGCCGCCCGCACCATCAGCTACTCGACCGACGTCGGTCTGCGCACGGCAGGCAACGCGCTCCCGCGACGCGGTCTGGCCAAACTGCGTCGCTCACCCATCCGGCGCCCCCTCGACGAAGGTGTCGTCGAGCACAACGGTGAGATCGTATTGGCGCGCAACGCGATTCCCAGCAAAGACCCGGGGCTGATCCTGCGCGTGGCCGCCGCGTCGGCGCGCACCGGTCTGCCCATCAGCGCGTCGACACTTTCTCGACTCGCCGACTACGCACCCGAACTGCGCGAGCCCTGGCCGGCCGAGGCGCTCAGCGATCTGCTGGTGCTGCTCGGAGCGGGTCACCACATGGTCGACCCGATCGAAGCGCTCGACCGGACCGGCCTGTGGGGACGGCTGCTGCCCGAATGGGGCGCGGTGCGTGACCTCCCGCCGCGCGATGCCATCCACACGTGGACGGTCGACCGTCATCTCGTGGAGACCGCCGCGCATGCCGGGTCGATGACCACCCGCGTGTCCCGGCCGGACCTGCTTGTCCTCGGCGCGCTGCTGCACGACCTCGGGAAGGGGCGGGGCGCGGACCACAGCATCGTCGGCGCCGAGCTGGCCGTCCAGATCGGCAACCGGTTCGGGCTGTGGCCGCAGGACGTGACGGTGTTGTCGGACATGGTTCGCCACCACCTGCTGCTCCCGACCATAGCCACGCGACGTGACTTGGACGATCCGGCGACCGCCGAGTTCGTCGCGGACACCCTCGGCCACAACAGGGTGCTGCTGGAATTGCTCGCCGCGCTCGCCGAGGCGGACTCACTCGCCACCGGACCCGGCGTCTGGGGGGAGTGGAAGGCGTCACTGATCAACGAACTGGTCCGTCGGGCGTTCCGACTCATCGACGGTGGCGCATTGCCGCGGCCGGAAGCGCTCACACCCGAGCAGGTCGCGCTCGCCGACAAGGGCGGATTCTCGGTGGACATCGTGCCCGCCGACGGTGCACACACCTTCCGCGTCACCATGGTCGCCCCGGACGACTCGGGGCTGTTGTCGAAGATGGCCGGGGTGCTGAGCCTCAACGGACTCCGATCGCATTCGGCCACAGTGCAGAGCCACGCCGGGAGCGCGGTGAACACCTTCGTGGTGGTCCCGTTGTTCGGCAGTCCGCCCGAAGCCGGTCTGATGCGCCAGCAGCTCATGGCCGCGGTCGAGGGCAAGGTGGACGTCCTGGCCCGACTCGATGCCCGCGAGGCCGAGTCGCCGATCCCGACGATCGCTTCCGTGACGGCCGCGCCCGGGGCCGCGGCGTCGGCCGGCAGCACCGATCCGGCGATCGACGGCGCCGGGCACCCGAAGAACGCTGTGCCCGCCCTGTTCGCGGTGGCGCCGCCGCGGGTCATCTGGGTGCAGCCCGACATGGACGCCACCGGACCGGATCCCGGACCCGACCCGGGTGAGGTCTTGATGGAACTGCGTACCGACGATCGGATCGGGCTGCTGAGCCGGGTCAGCGCGGTGATCGAACGCCACGGCGCGCTGGTGCGCTGGGCGAAGGTCACGACGTTGGGAAGTACCGTCGTGGACACGTTCTGTCTGCAGATGCCCGACGGTGGCGAGGATGCCCGTGCGGCCCTGGCCGACGACGTGATCGGCGTATGCCCACCGCCGCAGCCGCGTTCCGACGACGACGGCAACGGCCCCGACGCGTACGGCGGCACCGCGCGGTCCGGCGTGCCGATCAGCTGATCGGCGGGCCACGCGCGGAGCACATCAACCCGGGCATGGAAGACTGGAAGAATGTTCGATTCGCTTTCCGATCGGTTGGGCGACGCCCTCAAGGACCTTCGCGGCAAGGGGCGCCTGTCCGATGCCGACATCGACCGCACCTGCCGGGAGATCCGGCTGGCTTTGCTGGAGGCCGATGTCTCTCTGCCGGTGGTGCGTGGCTTCATCGCCAAGGTGAAGGAGCGCGCCAAGGGCGCAGAGGTCTCCGGGGCACTCAACCCTGCCCAGCAGGTCGTCAAGATCGTCAACGAGGAACTCGTCGGCATCCTCGGTGGGGAGACCCGGCGGATCGCCTACGCCAAGAAGCCGCCGACGGTCATCATGCTGGCCGGCCTCCAGGGTGCCGGTAAGACGACCCTGGCCGGAAAGCTCGGCAACTGGTTGAAGAAGCAGGGGCATCAGCCGCTACTCGTCGCCTGCGACCTGCAACGTCCCGGCGCGGTGTCCCAGCTGCAGATCGTCGGTGAGCGCGCCGGGGTGAAGGTGTTCGCGCCCGACCCGGGGACCAGCATCGGCCAGACCGGAGAGCTGGGCACGGTCAGCAAGGGCGATCCCGTCGCGGTCGCCCGCGAGGGCCTCGCGGAGGCAACCGCCCAGCACTACGACGTCGTCGTGATCGACACCGCCGGCCGCCTCGGCATCGACGAGGAACTGATGCGTCAGGCCTCCGACATCCGGCAGGCCACCGAGCCCGACGAGGTGCTGTTCGTCGTCGACGCGATGATCGGTCAGGACGCCGTCACCACCGCCGAGGCGTTCCAGTCCGGCGTCGGATTCACCGGTGTGGTGCTGACCAAGCTCGACGGCGACGCCCGCGGTGGCGCCGCGCTGTCGGTCCGTGAGGTCACCGGCCGCCCGATCATGTTCGCGTCGTCGGGCGAGAAGCTCGACGACTTCGACGTGTTCCATCCCGACCGGATGGCCAGTCGCATCCTCGGCATGGGCGACGTCCTGTCGCTGATCGAGCAGGCCGAGCAGCATTGGGATGCGGAGCAGGCCGAGGCCGCGGCCGCCAAGATCACCCAGGGCGAGCTCACCCTCGAGGACTTCCTGGATCAGATGCTGATGATCCGCAAGATGGGTCCGATCGGCAACATCCTCGGCATGCTGCCCGGCGCCGGTCAGATGAAGGACGCCATCTCCCAGGTCGACGACAAACAACTCGACCGCGTGCAGGCGATCATCCGCGGCATGACCCCCGCGGAGCGGGACAACCCGAAGATCATCAACGCCTCCCGCCGCCTGCGAATCGCCAACGGCTCGGGCGTCACCGTCAGCGAGGTCAACCAGCTCGTCGACCGGTTCTTCGAGGCACGCAAGATGATGGCGCAGATGTCCGGCCGGATGGGCATGGGTGGCGGCGGCCGCAAGAACAACCGCAAGAAGGGCAAGGGACGCAAGGGCAAGGGCGGCAAGAACCGTGGACCCACCCCGCCGAAGGTGCGGGGCGGATTCCCGGGCATGGCCGGGATGCCCGGTATGCCGGGAGGGTTCCCGGACCTGTCGAACATGCCCGCCGGTCTCGACGAACTGCCACCCGGCCTCGAGGGCATCGACGTCTCACAGTTCCAGAACCTGAAGAAGAAGTAGGGAGGCCCGTGCCGGCACCGAGCGAGGAACCACGCCACTACCGGGGCATCGACCCGTTCACCGACGAACAGATCGACCTGTGGGTCGTCGACGGAGTCATCACTCGTGAGCCGGTGGCCGCCGCCCGGACCGCGGTCGACGGTGGCTGGATCATCCCGGGGATGGTCGACGCGCACAATCACGTCGGCATCGCACCGGGCCTCGGCGTGACCATCGAGCAGGCCCGCGGGTACGCGCACCAAGACGTGCGTGCGGGCACCCTGCTCATCCGTGAGGTCGGCTCGCCGCTGGACACCCACCCGCTCGACGGCGACCGCAGCTGTCCGCGTTTCATCCGCTCCGGGAAGCACATCGCGCGGCCCAAACGGTATCTGCGCGACTACGGCGTCGACCTCGAGAATCCCGACGACCTGGCCGCCGAGGTCACCCGGCAGGCCCGCGACGGCGACGGGTGGGTCAAGCTCGTCGGCGACTGGATCGACCGCGAGGTCGGCGACCTCGCCCCGCTGTGGACGCGAGCCCAACTCGACGCGGCGGTCGATGCGGCGCACGCCGAGGGGGCGCGGATCACCGCGCACGTGTTCGGGGCCGACGCCCTGCCGGATCTCATCGCCGCCGGCGTCGATTGCATCGAACACGGCACCGGACTCACCACCGACCTGATGGACGCGATGGTGGAGCGTTCGATCGCGTTGGTGCCCACACTCATCCAGGTGGAGAACTTCCCCGGCATCGCCGACGGGGCCGACCGCTTCCCGACTTACCAGGCCAATATGCGCAAGCTGTACGACAACGCCGCAGCCGTGTTCGCGGCCGCGCGGGAGGCCGGCGTGCCGACGTTCGCGGGCACCGATGCGGGTGGCTTCGTCGAGCACGGGCGGATCGTCGACGAGGTCGAGGCGATGGCCGCCGTCGGATTCGGCGCCCGCGACGCCCTGTACGCCGCCACGGTGGCGCCGCGGGAATGGCTCGGGGCCGGACTGCTCGGCGACGGGGACCGCGCGGACTTCCTGGTACTCGACGACGATCCGCGCGTGGATCTGACCACGCTGCGGCGGCCGCGCGAGATCGTTTGCTCGGGGCTAACGGTCGCGTAGTCGCCGGTTCGGCAAAATCCCAGGTCACCGATACATGTGTGACCGATTCGTGTGAGGTAACCCACGTTTATCTGGCTGTATCGCTAACTTACTGGCTGGTAATGTAACCGCTGCGTAGCAGGGTTCGCGACGTCTGAGCCCACGTCCACGCCATGTCGACGCCGGTCAGGGGAGGGCCGCCGACCGCGCGAGGACGTCGGAGTGTTCATTGGTCGAGTACGCGACATGTGGTTACCTTCAGCGGGGTGGGTAACCACATGTCGGACCCGTCCTCGCGGATTTCCGCTCACGGCGCCTCATCTGGCAGAATGGCATGCCGGTTCGTCGGACCCGGTTACGTACCGACCGACGGTCACACCGGAACAGATCGCAAAACCGGGTCCGCCCTCCTGGCGGGCTGCTGAATTGCGCAGTGACCACTGAAAGAGAAGACATGTCTGTCAAGATCAAGCTCACGCGGCTCGGCAAGATCCGCAACCCCCAGTACCGCATCGTCGTCGCCGACTCTCGGACCCGCCGCAACGGCCGGGCGATCGAGACCATCGGCAAGTACCACCCGAAGGAAGAGCCGAGCCTCATCGAGGTCGACTCCGAGCGCGCACAGTACTGGCTGGGTGTCGGCGCACAGCCGACCGAGCCGGTCGCGGCCATCCTGAAGGTCACCGGCGACTGGCAGAAGTTCAAGGGCCTGCCGGGTGCCGAGGGCACCCTGAAGACCCCCGCCGAGAAGCCGTCCAAGCTGGACCTGTTCAACGCCGCGTTGGCAGCCGCGGACAGCGAGCCCGTCGCCGAGGCCACCACCCCGAAGAAGAAGGCCGCCAAGAAGGCCGACGACGCTTCCGCGGAGACCCGTCCCGCCGAGGCTCCGGCTGACCAGGCCCCGGCCGAACAGGTGCCGGCAGCCGGCGGAGACGCCAAGGCGGACGCGTGAGCGCAGTGGTCGCCGACGCGGTCGAGCATCTCGTCCGCGGCATCGTCGCCAACCCCGACGACGTCCGGGTCGAACTCATCACCGGCCGTCGCGGCCGGCTGGTCGAAGTCCACGTCAATCCGGACGATCTCGGCAAGGTGATCGGCCGCAACGGCCGCACCGCCACCGCGCTGCGGACGCTCGTCGGCGGCATCGGTGGTCGCGGGATGCGTGTGGACATCGTCGACACCGACCGCTGACCGATACGGCTCCGCGATGGATCTCGTGGTGGGCCGTGTGGCCAAATCGCACGGTGTGCGGGGTGAAGTCGTCGTCGATGTGCGCACCGACGATCCCGACGCCCGCTTCGCGCCCGGCACCCGGCTGCGCGCCCGCCTGCCACGCGGTGGCGGCGAGCAGAGTTTCACTGTGACAGCCGCCCGGCACCACGCCGGGCGGCTGTTGCTGTCCTTGGACGAGGTGGCCGACCGGACGTTCGCCGACACGCTGCGTGGGGCGTTGTTCCTCATCGACAGCTCCGACGTCGACTCCGGAGACGATCCCGACGAGTTCTACGAACACGAGCTCGAGGGAGCGCCGGTGACGACCGTCGACGGCGCCGAGGTCGGCGTTCTGACCTCGGTCCTCCACATGCCTGCCGGCGATGTGCTCGCGGTGCGCACACCCGATGATCGAGAGGTGCTCGTGCCCTTCGTCCGTGAGATCGTGCCGACGGTGAGCGCCGACGGGATCGTCATCGACCCGCCGGACGGCCTCATCGACGCCGAGGTGTGACGGTGCGCGTCGACGTCGTCTCGATCTTCCCTGAATACCTCGAACCGCTGCGGGTTGCTTTGCTGGGCAAGGCAATCAGTGCGGGACACATCAGCGTGGACGTCCACGATCTGCGCAATTGGACCCACGACGTGCATCGCAGCGTCGACGACTCGCCCTACGGCGGCGGCCCGGGCATGGTGATGAAACCCGAGGTGTGGGGACCGTGCCTCGACGAGGTCTGTCCCGACGACGCCCTGCTGGTGGTACCCACCCCCGCCGGGGTGCCGTTCACGCAGGCCACGGCGACGAGGTGGAGCACCGAAAATCATCTGGTCTTCGCGTGCGGTCGCTACGAGGGGATCGATCAGCGGGTCTTCGACGACGCCTCCCGGCGGGTGCGGGTCGAGGAGGTCTCGCTCGGCGACTTCGTGCTCATCGGCGGCGAGGTCGCCACGATGGCGATGATCGAGGCAACCGTGCGACTCATCCCCGGTGTACTCGGCAATCCGCAGTCGCACCAAGAGGATTCGTTCTCCGACGGGCTACTCGAGGGACCGAGCTACACGAGGCCGGTCTCGTGGCGTGGACTGGACGTCCCGCCGGTGCTGCTGAGCGGCGACCACGCAAAGGTCGCTGCATGGCGGCATGACCAGGCGCTCGCGCGGACGCGGGAACGGCGTCCCGACCTGTTGCCCGACGATGTCGCCGACTCGATGACCGACTGACGCGGCTTCGGACCGCCGCGGTCGGAGCCGCTGGACGATCCGATACCGGGCGCGGTCGCTAAGATCGACCGCACGGGAGGGGGGTCTGATGTCGGATCGGTGGTCGGTCATGCTCGACGAGCTGGCGCGGCAGCGTGCCGAGTTGAGCAGGGTGGGGGATGCGATCTCCGGTTTGACGGCGCGCGCGACCAGCACCGATCGGCTGGTCTCGGTCACCGTCGACGCCCGTGGGCTGCTGGTGGATCTCACCATCGACCCACGCGCGATGCGTCGCTACCGCGCCGAGCAGTTGTCGGCCCAGGTCACCACGCTGGTAGCGGAGGCCGACCAGCGACTTCACGATCAGCGGAACCAGATCCTGTCGGCAGCCGTCCAACCATCACCGGACTACACCGACCTCCGCGAGGAGCGCCGGACGCGGTCGTGACAGACGGGGGAGCAACAGATATGTCAGCAGGAATGTCGACGGGGCCGACGTGGCATCCGGACGCCGGGGGCGCGGAGCTACGAGCAGACCTGGATGCACTGTCCGAACTCTCCGACCGGGTGGGTTCGGCGCACACACAGATCGACCGGATCGTCGACGACGTCGTCGCGGTGTTGGCTGCCGCCGACTCCGCCGTCGGTGTCGACGACGGCGCACGGGCGTTCCGGGCGGGATTCGCGTCGTTGGCCGACGAGACCGCGCGGTCGGTTGAGGCTGCTGCTGCCGAGATCGCGCGTCATCGCGCGCTGATCGGACGCGGCGTCACCGAGATCGGCGAGGCCGACCACGACGTCGCGCTCACGCTGCAGGATCTGCGATGACCGTCGACCGTCCAGAGCTCCTGCCCGTGCCGCCGGAGATCCGTGCTCTGGCAGAAGAACTCGCGCCGGGCAGGTGGCCGACCGCAGACGTCGTCGCGCTGCGCGACTCGGCCACGCGGTGCCGTGAACTCGCATCGCAGGTCGCCTCGGTCATCGCAGACCTCAATGCGGCCCACCGGCGTGACGCGGACGGGTCCGGAGCGTTCCACGACGGGATCGTCGCCGGTCACGGGCAGCTGGTCGACGGGTCCGACTCGGCGTTGGCGCGCACCGCCGGGCGGCTCACGGCAGCCGCAGCGGCATTGGACTCGTACGCGTCAACGGCCACCGCCGCCCACAACGAGATGGCAGTCATCACGTCGGTCGCCGATCGGGAGCGGTTGCGGGCCGAACTGATGTCCGGTCTGGGTGACGACTCGGCGCGGGTGGTCGCCGCCTCGGCCGGTCGGATGGCGATGACCGCTGCCGGCGACGACTACACGATGCAGGCCGCCGACGACGGACAGCGGCACGCCGACGACCAGCCGGCACCCGCGGCCACCAGTGGCATGATGCCGTTCGCCGCGCTCGGAGGTCTCGCCGCAGGCGCCGGTGCGCTGGCCGCCGGTGCGCACACACCGGCCGCGGCGAGCGTGGACGCGCAAGGCATCAGCACGACGGACACGGATTGGCTGCAACTGCGTGCGGCGCAGCTACAGTCCGCGCTACCGGCGTCGGTGGCCGGCTCGGTGCGGTTGGCGGTCGGACTCGGGCGCGGCCCGGATGGCGGGCGCACCCTGGTCGTCGGCACCGACGAGTGCTATCCGTACGAACGCGACGGCGTCGGCATCGCCGCCGGAGAGACCCTGGTCGGTGATGGGCGGGCGGCGGAACTCGCGATCGTCGACCACATGACCGGCCACGGAGTTCGCCCCCTGGCGATCGCCGCGGCCACGCCTATCGCACCGGACACGGTGGCAGCACTCGGAGACACCGACGCGGCGTTGTTCGCGCCGCGCGACGATGCGACGGATGGTCACTGGTTCTCCGACGAGTCGGGCCCAGGCGGTGATCAGCAGTGAGCCACCGGATCACGCGTCTGCACTCGGGGTTGGCCGACCTCGTCGAACGCGTCCCCGACGAGGACCTCGCCCCCTGCCTGTACTTCCTGGCCATCACGGTGATGTCGGCGGTCGAGGTCGGCGACAACACCGAGGTCACCACCGCCCTCACCGAACTCCGGGAGCGTGGTGGAGTTGCGGCAACCGGGCAGCTGCAGGTGAACAGTCTGTTGTCGCAGTATGAACAGCGCGCATTCGTCGCTCGGCGGCGCGGCGATGTGGTCGCGCGTGAGCGGGCCTTCTTCCAGGCCCGGGCGATCAACTGCGTCAGCCACGTCATCGGCGCAGGTCAAGCGGGCCGCTCCGCGCGGGATCGACTGCGCGATGCGGCCTACGAAGCGGCCGTCGCCTTCCGTGGGCCGGGCCCGGTGGTCAGCGTGATCGACCGCTACGCAGGGTGAGCTGTCCGCACTAATCTGAGCGTGTGCACCAATGGCTCTCCGATCGGGCCGCGGACTGGATCAACCACGACATCATCGAGCGTGGGCGACTTCCGCTGCTGGTGTTCTTCCTGGGGCTGATCATCGGATTCATCGTGATCCGGATCAGTGTCCGACTCATCCGCGCCGATGTCCGCTGGTGGTTCTCCAACGTGACCGCGGGCGACACCCACATCCACCATGTCGTGTTCGGTGTCGTGCTGACGTTGCTGTCGGGCCTGGGGCTCATCGCGTTCTCCGTGAGCGGCGACCAAGCCGTGATGTCGGTGCTGGCCGCGCTGTTCGGGATCGGCGCCGCGCTGATCCTCGACGAGTTCGCGCTGATCTTCTACCTACGCGACGTGTACTGGTCCCACGAGGGGCGGACGTCCGTGGACGCGGTGTTCATCGCCCTTGCGGCCACCGGAATGATCTTGCTCGGTTTTCGTCCGCTCGACCTGTACTTCGACGCGCTCAACGACCTACGGATCGGACGAACCGTGGTCGTCGAGGTGGTCGCTGCGGCGGTGAACCTCGGGTTGGCCGCGATCGTCGTGCTGAAAGGCAAGATCTGGACCGGCGTCATCGGTGTGTTCGCCTGGCCGCTGCTGCTCATCGGGGTGACTCGCCTCGCCCGGCCGACGTCGCCGTGGGCGCGGTGGCGTTACCTGTCGCGTCCGCGGAAGCTGGAGCGGGCGATGGAGCGGGAACGGCGGTTGCGTCGGCCGTTCATCCGGGCGAAGATCTTCATCCAGGATCTGATCGCCGGCCGACCCGATGTTCTGCCGCACGTCCGGTCGGCGACCGAGGACCGTCTGGATCAGATGGTGCATCCGGCACCGCCGCCACCGGCGATTTCGCCGCACAGGGGTCTGTCTGGCACAATAGTCGGGTTGCCTGGCGACGAAGTCTCGGACCGGAGGGGATCTCCGGACGGACCCGGCCCGGGCGCACACCATGACTCGGAGCACGAACCGGTCGAACCTCATACGTGACACCCGATCACTCGGGTGGTCATCCGTGGGGCCGCCAGGTTCCTCTGTTCACGCGAAAACGCCAGATTGGACCCACCACGATGAACACCCTCGACTTCCTCGACAAGCAGTCGCAGCGCGACGACATTCCCGACTTTGCACCCGGTGACACCCTCGACGTTCACGTCAAGGTCATCGAGGGCTCGAAGGAGCGCGTCCAGGTCTTCAAGGGCGTCGTGATCCGTCGCCAGGGCGGCGGCGTGCGCGAGACCTTCACCGTCCGCAAGGTGTCCTTCGGCGTCGGCGTGGAGCGTACCTTCCCGGTGCACAGCCCCAACATCGCCAAGATCGATGTCGTCACCCGCGGTGACGTGCGTCGCGCGAAGCTGTACTACCTGCGCGACCTGCGCGGCAAGGCAGCCAAGATCAAGGAAAAGCGCTGACCCGTCTACCCTGACGACGTGGCCGACTCTCACTCCTCGGGTAACGAATCCGATCCCGGTGCGCAGCGGTCGTCCGCCGAATCGTCCTCGCGTGCCGAGGACTACGGCTGGGACCCCGATAGCGAGCACCCTGACGAGCGCCCTTGGCGCAGCAAGACCGACAAGCCGGAGAAGCGGGGATCGCTGCTCCGCGAAGCGGTCATCATCATCGGCTGCGTTCTGCTGCTGACCTGGCTTCTCCAAACGTTCGTCGGACGTCAGTACGTGATTCCCTCCGAGTCGATGGAACCGACCCTGCACGGGTGCCCGGGCTGTACGAACGACCGGATCGTCATCGACAAGTTCTCGTACCGGTTCGGTGACCCTGCGCCCGGCGACGTGGTGGTGTTCAAGGCGCCGACCGAATCGTGGGACGGTGCGTGGCTCTCACCCCGTTCCGACAATCCGGTCGTGCACCAGATCCAGGACGTCGCGTCGTGGTTCGGCTTCGCCCCGCCGGACGAGAACAATCTGGTCAAGCGGGTGATCGCCACCGGCGGTCAGACCGTCGAGTGTCGAAACGCCGACGGCGTCGGCGTCACCGTGAACGGTAAACCGCTCGACGAGCCCTATGTGGACAAGTCCCTGCAGGCCGCGGACGTCGCCGCCGGCAACGAACTCGCCGCCACTCCCGATGGACAGCCCAACGTCTGCTACGGCCCCGATTTCGGTCCGGTCGAGGTGCCCGAGGGCAACGTGTGGGTGATGGGTGACAACCGGGCGAACTCCGCCGACTCGCGCTTCCACATGGAGGACGAGTTCCAGGGCACGGTTCCGGTCGCCGACATCCGCGGCAAAGTCCGATTCATCATCTATCCCTTCTCGCGGATCGGTGGTGTGTCCTCGGACAACCCGCAGTCATGACATCGGAGAGCTGTGATGTGGGGGATTGACCGATGAGCCGGTGGCCGCCGAGGTTCCCGATCCGTCGGGCCGCCAGCCTGCGGACCTATGAGTTCGCGCTGCACCGCAACGGGCTCGGTCCGGTGGCGGGTGTGGACGAAGCCGGCCGCGGAGCGTGTGCCGGACCGCTTGTCGTGGCGGCGTGCGTCCTAAAACCCACGCAGCTCACGTCTTTGGCCGATCTCGACGACTCGAAGCGACTCACTGAGGCCACCCGCGAGCAGCTCTACAAGGCGGTCACGAAGTACGCGCTGAGTTGGAGCGCGGTGGTGATCCCGGCGGGCGAGATCGACCGCATCGGCATTCACGTCGCGAACATCCAAGGGATGCGGCGCGCGATCGCCGGTCTCGACGTGACACCCGGCTATGTCCTGTCCGATGGTTTCGTCGTCCCGGGGCTGACCGTCCCTTCGCTACCGGTCATCGGCGGTGACGGTGCTGCGGCGTGTATCGCGGCGGCGAGCATCATCGCCAAGGTCACCCGAGATCGGATCATGGTGGCGATGGACGACGAACTGCCGGGCTATGACTTCGCAGTTCACAAGGGGTACAGCACAGCGCATCACATGGCCCGCATCGACCTGCACGGACCGTCGTCGCAACACCGAATGTCCTACCGGAATGTCGCCTCCCGCGTGACCTCCGACTCCGACCCGACCACGATAGGCTTGACGAATGAGTGCTGAGGACCTCGAGAAGTACGAAACCGAGATGGAACTCTCCTTGTATCGGGAGTACAAGGACATCGTCGGTCAGTTCACCTACGTGGTCGAGACCGAACGGCGCTTCTACCTCGCCAACGCCGTGGAACTGGTGCCCCGCAACACCGAGGGTGAGATCTACTTCGAGCTCCGCATGTCCGACGCCTGGGTGTGGGACATGTACCGCCCCGCGCGCTTCGTCAAGCAGGTTCGCGTCATCACCTTCAAGGACGTCAACATCGAAGAACTCGAGAAGCCTGAGTTGAGGTTGCCTGAGGAGCCGTGAGGTTTCCGGGTTCGGTAATGGCGTAAGGGGTTTCGCTCTACTGGCTGGCTATTCGGGGATCTTGTCGATGGTTGCGCGGGTGATCTGGATTGCGTGGTCGCAGATTTCAAAAAGCGGAGGAGCGGCGGAGGTGCTTATCACCACGCTGGTCATCACACCGGATTCCCTGGACTGAACATACGTGAAGCAATTCCCGGAGTCCATCGAAGCGACTCCGACCCTGCGGCCGCTGATGTAGGTATCTTCGCGCCAAGTAAACAGATGGTTCGCTTGCTTGTACTCATCGAGGCTCGAGAAATCTGCCACCACTTGATCGGCGGACCAGAACATTCTTTCTGGGTCTACGAAATGCCACACACATCCACGAAGTGTCTGGCCGGAGACGGTTGCGGCGTCCTCAGCAGTAGCGTGGTCGAGGCCTACGCGCCGGGCCGTCCTATCGTCTACGGTGGTGCACGGCTCGTATGCCGTTCCGTCGTTGGATGAGTTCCAGCGCTTCGGATGCTTAGTGTCGAATGGCAGCGGCTTTCCTAGATCATCGGTTTGTCGGATCGCTGGGCCCTGCGACACGGCTCCTTGCGAGGTGGGCGAGTTATTGGAATCACTCGATTGCAATGGGGAACAGGCGGTCAGCGCAAACAGTGCCATCATCGCCAATGTTGGGCCGCTGGAAAATGCGATCGCTGCTCGTCTGATTACGACTCCTGTGCTCTGTGGCCGCGCGCCAAGCGTGCCGAAATCGCAAATTGTCATGTCCGAAGCCCGACTGATTTCTTCGAGGAAGGAAGGTTACTCAGGGATCTTGTCGATAGTTGCGCGGGTGAAGGCGATTGCGCGCTGGCAAGGTTCGTCATTCGTTGGCGTTCCCGCGCCGATATGAATCAATTGAGTGATGACCCCGGATTCCTGTGATTGGACGTAAGTGAAGCACGTGAACGAATTAATTGATGCCATGCCTACATCGCGCCCTGATAGTTGGGTGTCTTTTCTCCAAGTAAACGTAGGTTGTTGCGCCTATACGACTCCAGACTGCTAAAGTCTGCGACTGCCTGGCTTGCAAACCACCCGGAAGTATCGGAATCTGCGTAGTCCCACTCGCACCCCCGAAGGGTCTGTCCTGAAACTGTTGCCGCGTCCTTTACCGATGAGAAGTCGATTCCGATCTCGTCCGCAGTGTCGGAGTCCATCGCGGTACATGGTTCGTACGATGTCCCATCGTTCGATTCATTCCACCGGGCGGGAAACTGATTCGCAAACGGTAGGGGAGATCCGCTGTCGTCCGTTTGTCGAATCTTGTCGGTTGGTGTACCCGACATTGAAGCGGATGATTCAGATCGTGTGACATCGTTCGAGCCACACGCCGACACTGCGAGTACCAAGGGAAGGGTGGAGGTAAACGCGAACGAGCCGAAGAGAGTCCTTCGCATACCGATTTACTTGCCAGGATTTAGCTGGCATCTATGGGTAGATTTCTGAAAGCAACTCATACGCTTTTGGCTTTTGGTCATTGCCACGGTTTGGCCTCAATTCATTTGTTGCCCTGCGAACTACGCTGGGATATCGGCGATGGTTGCGCGAGTGAGTTCAATTGCGCGGTCACAGATTTCCGGCAGCGGCGGATTTGGTGATGAATTGAACGCCGCCGCGGTTATTACACCTGAACCTTCTGATTGTACGTATGTAAAACAGTCGTTAGAACTCAACGAGCCAATTCCAATCGTGCGTCCAGAAATTTGTATGTCTGAAAGCCAATTGAACGAGGCGTTTCGAAGCCTGTAAGCTTCGAGGCTTTCGTAATCTGCGACGATTTGGTCGGCAGACCAGCCGTCTAGTGCGGGATTCGAGTATTCCCACGTGCACCCTCTAAGAGTCTGGCCGTCAACTGTCGCAGCGTCCGCGACTGTGTGGATATCTAGGCCAACCGATTCAGCGGTGCTGGAATCGACCGCGGTGCACGGTTCGTAGTCGGTGCCATCATTCGAACTGTTCCACCGTTTCTCGAACCCAGTGGTGAACGGGAGTGGCCTGCCGCTTGTATCGGTCTGTCGTGTAGAGCCTTCTTGCGTTGTGATGGTTGTCGCAGATTCGTCGCGCGAGGAATCTGCCTCTCCGCACCCCGTCAGAATCGCAACAGCGACAATCGTAATAAGTACTAGCCGATACATTTGTTTCAGGAATGCCTCGAGGATTGTAGGCCTTTTGCCGATGCCCCATCGACGGTCTCTAAAGCGTCCGCCGCGGCTGTGCAGCTGTTTGCGAGTTCTCGCAGAACTAGTATTTGGTCTTCTAACTGGCCTGACCAGCCTTGGTCACTTACGACTTGCCGCTGAATTGATTGGCGTAATGTGTCTCCTTCCGCGCAGCCCGCGCCAAGATAGTTGCTGACGACAATCCGCCGTGCGGCTCGCAGACAGGTCTCGAGAGTGTCGGCGGCCAGATTCGCTGCTTTCGCCCGCTCTTCCCAGTTTCCCTTCTCGGACCGAATCACGGACCCGGGCGTCAACTGCCCCCAATCCCGCTGATCTGGCGCAGCAGCGATCTCGGGTGGCTCGATGCACAGCGGCACGCTGGAGCCTCTCAGCTTGGGTTCGTCACTCACGGATTCCTCCCCACGTTGCTTCGGACGCACAGACCCCCGTTGTGGTTCCCCGCGTCAACGCCTGTGAGCGGAGTGACGAGATCCGCCCAGATTGTCTTGTAGCATAGCGGGCCAGGTCCGGTGGACAGAGGTCTGCCGGGGGAGCCGGATCGGAGGGGCGATGACGGGCGCGGTCGGGGGCGGCAATACCAATTGGTTCGTCGCGATCCAGCAGATCCTGTCGCGTCTGGAGTCGATGGGGCCGGAATCGGCCGCGGCGGATGCACAAGCTCTTGCGCAGGCGATCTCGGCAGCTCACCAGGCTGCGTCGACCTTGTACCGGTTTGGCGGCGATGGTCTGCAAGGTTCGGCTGCTTCATCCAGTGAGGACGCGGCCCGGCAGATCTCGAGCGACATCGTGTCTGCAGCGGCCAACGCCAAGCCGGGAGTCGACGCGCTGGTGTCCGCCCAAGGCGTGCTCGCCGCCTCCCAGGCACAACGCAACTCGCTGTTGCAGTTGCAGGCCGAACTCACCGACCCATTCGGCGATGCACACGGTGCGATGATGCGGGCCGGCCTTCTCATGACCCAGACCTACAACGGGCCGATGAGCTCTGCCGGCGACGGCCTGGGTTCAGCCGCGATGCCGTCCGGTACCCCCGGTGCCGGAGCAGCGGGCGGCGGGGGAGCGGCCGGTGGCGGGTCCGGTGGCGGCACCGCCGCCAAGGGATCTGCCGGCGCCGCGATGGACCTCGGCGAGTACGGCCCGCAATCGTCGAAAACCCCTGTGACACCGATGGCCGATGGTGCCCCATCCGCTCCTCCGGCAGGGCCCTCGACAGCAGGCTCCGGTGACACACCACTCTCGTTGGGCGAAACCGCCGCAGCGAGTGGAGGTGGCGGCGACGGGCCCGACAGCCTGATGCGCGGGGGACTCGGCAGTCCAGAATCAACGGGTGGTTCGACGACGCCGGCCGGAATGATGCCCGGTACTCTCGCGTCGGGTGCCGGTGGAGGCGCCAGAGCCGTTGGCGGGGCAGGGTCATCGAGTGGTTCCGGTGGGTCGGGCGGTTCCGGGAGTTCGGGCGGGGCCAATCCGGCTGCGCTCTCGCGCCGATTGTCTCCGCCGATGCCGCTGGCGCCGAGTCCGCCGGCCGGCACGTCGGCACCGACGCCGGTGGGCGCCGGCCCGAGTCGTGCGGGCGCAGCGCCCGTCGGCGCTCCGCACGGGGGACGCGGTCGCGGGTCGAACGACACCGAGCACAAGGCGCCCCACTACCTGCACACCACCGAGAACGGCTCCGAGATCGTCGGCGAACTCCCACTGGTCGCGCCACGGGTCATCGGCGACTGGGCGCCACCGCTGCCCGCCGAACCGGAGCCGGACAGCAAGGCCGCCGACGGCGACCAGGGCGACAGTCCGGACAAAGACCTTCGTCTCTGAGGGCTGATCGACCGGCCTGATCATCCACAGGCGCGGAAGGTGTCCACAGATCGCGTTCCATCTGCCGTGCGCGGTCTGAACGTCCGACTTCGCGGCGATGCTGTATCCATGAGCGAGAACGCATCCCGGCCGCCGTCATCCCGGCAGAGTCCGACGCCGCGGCAACGACCTCGTACGGCCGACATCGGTCGCCTGGGCGAGGACCTGGCCGCCGACCATGTCCGGAGTCTGGGTTGGTCTGTCCTGGAAAGAAATTGGCGCAACCGATTCGGTGAGCTGGACTTGATCGCCGCAGACGGGGATGAGCTCGTCGTCGTCGAGGTGAAGACGCGAGCGTCCCGGGTCTTCAACGATCCGTTCGCCGCGGTCACGCCGCTGAAGCTGGCGCGGATGCGGCGACTGATCCGACAGTGGTTGGCCGACAACCGAGATCGATGGTGGTCGCGAATCCGATTCGACGTCATCTCCGTTCAGCTCGACCCCCGCGACCCGACAGCCGTCGACACAGCCATCGTCCGCCACCACCGGAGCGTCTTCGAGTGACCGATCCGTCGATGATGACCGGCCTCGGTCGCACGCACACCGTCGGCCTCAACGCATTCCAGGCCAATGAGATCGAGATCCAGGCCAACGTCGGCCACGGCCTCCCCGGATTCTGCGTCGCCGGCAAAGTGGATGCGTCGCTGCGAGAAGCGCGGGACCGAGTGCGCCCGGCGATCACCAACAGCGGATTCAAGTTCCCTGACCTCAAGGTGACCGTGTCGCTGGCTCCGGCCGACCTCCCCAAGGGCGGATCGTCCTTCGATTTGGGCATGGCGCTGGCGATCCTGGCAGCGACCAGCCAGGTCGACACAACGCGGGCCGCCAAAACCGTGTTCCTCGGGGAACTGGGGCTCGACGGTGGGCTGCGCCCGGTCCGCGGAGTTCTCCCGGCGCTCAAACACGCCCGCGATCGTGGTTACACACACGCGGTTGTGCCGATGCCGAACGTCGCCGAAGCGGTACTCGTCGCCGATCTCGACATCGGCGGCGCCCGCTGCCTCCGCGATGTGGCCGGCTGGCTCAAGGGAGACCACGTCCTCGACACCGTCAGCGATGCCGCGGTGGTTCCGCCACCCGTCGAGGTGCACGACATGGCCGACGTCGTCGGTCAGTCGGAGGCCCGGCACGCGCTCGAGATCGCCGCCGCCGGTGCCCATCACGTCCTGATGACCGGGCCGCCGGGCATCGGCAAGACGATGCTCGCACGTCGCCTGCCCGGCATCCTGCCGCCACTGGGGAGCGAGGAGTCTCTCGAGGTGACCGCCATCCACAGCATCGCGGGCACACTGCGAGCCGGCCACCCGCTGGTCACCGATGCGCCCTTCATCGCACCGCACCACACCACGTCGGTCACGGCGCTGCTGGGCGGCGGTACCGGGCTGGCACGGCCGGGCGCGGTGTCACGGGCGCATCGCGGTGTCCTGTTCCTCGACGAATGTGCCGAGATGGGCCCGAAGGTTCTCGACTCACTGCGCCAGCCACTCGAGGAGGGCGAGGTGCGGGTCTCACGCCGCGACGGTGTCGCGACCTATCCTTCACGGTTCCAGCTGATCATGGCCGCCAACCCCTGTCCGTGCGCGCCTGCCCACGACATCGATTGTGTCTGTTCGTCGATGGCCCGGCGCCGCTACCTCGGCAAGCTCTCCGGACCGTTGATGGATCGGGTGGACATCCGTGTGCGCATGGACCCGCCGGGCAATGCGGCGTTGATGACCGCCGTCGAGGAACCCAGCTCCGCGGTACGCGAACGGGTGGCGCACGCCCGTGGCGCCGCGATCGAGCGATGGGGCGATCATGGATGGCTGACCAACGCCGAGGTTCCTGGATCTGCTCTCCGACAACGCTTTCGACTGTCGCCGGCCGCGCTTCGCCCGGTGGAGTTGTTTCTGCGCGACGGCCGGGTCACCGCGCGTGGTGCGGATCGGGCGATCCGCCTGGCATGGACGTTGTCGGACCTCAAGGGCGCCGAGCAGCCCGGCGAGACCGAGGTCGCCGAGGCGTTGCTCTACCGCGACCGGGGCGGACGCTGATGGCGGCCCGCGACGATGCGGACCGCCGAGCGTGGGCCTACCTCGCTCGTGCCGCGGAGCCACCGAGCGCGGCGGTCCTGGCGCTGTGCGACGACCTCGGGCCCGTCGACGCTGCCGATGCGATTCGGTCGCGGTCGGTGCCGCGTGGCCACGAGGCCGCCCTCGAGGTGACCGGGGCCCGCGCCGATACCGACATGTCGGGCGACGACCTCGAGATCGCCGACCGGATAGGTGCTCGGCTGGTCACCAGAGCTGACGACGAATGGCCCGGCTGGCAGCTGATGGCACTGGACCAGGCCGACACCGCATTTCGTGGTGGTGAGCCGATCGCGCTATGGGTCCGCGGGCCGGGTCGGCTCGACGAGATGGCCGGCGCGGGGATCGCTCTCGTCGGCTCCCGGGCGGCATCCTCCTACGGCGAACAGGTCACATCGTCGCTTGCGGGAGGACTCGCGGCCGAAGGAGTGACGGTGACCTCCGGGGCTGCCTACGGGATCGACGGGGCCGCTCACCGTGCGGCGCTGGCATGTGGTGCACCGACCATGGCGGTGATGGCGTGCGGAATCGATCGCGAGTACCCGGCCGGTCACGCGCGGCTGATCAACGAGATCGCGGCACACGGTCTCGTGGTGTCCGAGTACCCGCCCGGCACCACGGCCGCGAAACATCGCTTCCTCACCCGTAACCGGCTGGTCGCGGCGATGGCGAACGCAGTGATCGTGATCGAGGCCGGCCGCCGATCGGGGGCCGCGAACACCGCGGCATGGGCTCGAAAGCTCGGACGACCGCTGGGGGCGGTGCCGGGACCGGTCACGTCGGCGACGTCGGTCGGATGCCATCAGATGATCGCCGATGGATCGGCGGTGCTCGTGTTCGATGCGCCGTCGGCCCTCGCCCTGTCCGCACCCGACGCGACACTCGGGACCGGTGGTGGTCGCGCACGGTCGACCGATTTGCTGTCCGCCGACGAGAAGCGGGTGCACGATGCGATTCCCGGTCGTGGCGCGGTGACCATCGACGAGATCGCGTTCTCCGCCGGCCTCGACCTCGCGGTCGTACGGTCGGCGCTGGCGCGGATGGACGTGAGCGGCCACGTCCAGAACGTCGACGGCGCTTGGAAGTTGGCCAGATGAGCCCGCCGGTCGGTCGAGCCTTCGCTTACTACCTCCGGGTGAGCATCTCGACGAAGATGCGTTTGTCATCCTCGGTCGGCGCTTCCACCCGCTCTCCGCCTTGCATGTACCCGATCCCGACATAGACGAGTGCGGTGGCGCGGGCGTGCGCCTCGACATCCGAGAAGCCGAGTTCGACGAAGGCGGTGCGGGCGACGTCGAACACGGTGTGGTCGAGGGCCACGACCGACGCTTCGAGGGTCGGGTCGGTCTCGGCCCAGGCACGAACAGCTGCCTCCACGGAACGTCGGCGGGTGTCGCTGACGAGTTGGCCCATCGTCTGGATGCGTTCGATCGGCGGCAGCTTCTCCAGGTCCGCCAACATCTGTCGCGCGGTTTCCTCGACCGCGCGGCAGTGGTCGGACAGCGCTGTCATCAACGCGGAGATATCGGTGAAATGCCAGTAGAAGCTGCCCTTGGTGACCCCGAGCCGCTCACACAGGCGAGAGATCTTGATGGCACCGACGCCGTCACTGATGAGCACCTGCATCGCCGCGTTGAGCCAATCGTCGACGGTGAGGCGGGATCCTCGCCTCGACGACGAATCCGGCATGGCAACCCTCGATCGAACTGGAGAAATGGGACATTCAACGACTTGAACTCCCAGATTAGATCACTTCACCAACCGGGGTGGATGCGGATCGGTTGACTTAGGCTTACCTAAGAAGCGTAGGGTGGGTGGCCGAGAGGAGGCTTCATGGCCAAGAACCTGAACGTCATGACCGTACTTCGTCGTGAGCAACTGACCCCGCACCTGGTGCGCCTGTACCTGGGCGGCGCCGGGTTCGACGACTTCGTCCCGGCGGGGGAGCCCGCCACCTGGGACACCGATATGTACATCAAGCTGGCGTTCGGTCCGGATGGTGCGCCGTTCCGGGGCCGTGATTTCGACCGCAAGTTGATCCGTCTGATGCCGCGCCGCGAACAGCCGGTGCTGCGGACCTACACGGTCCGCACGATCGACCTGGCAGCTCGGGAGATCGCCGTCGACTTCGTCGTGCACGGAGACGAAGGAATCGCCGGTCCGTGGGCTGCGAGCGTCGAACCGGGCACCACCATTCGATTCATCGGGCCGGGCAGCGGTTACCGCCCGCGGTCGGACGCCCCGTGGCACCTGCTGGCCGGCGACGAAGCGGGCCTGCCTGCGCTGGCCGCCGCGCTGGAAGCTCTTCCCGCCGACGCCGTCGCGAAGGTGTTCATCGAGGTGGCCGGGCCCGAGGACGAGATCGCGCTGAAGGCCCCGGTCGGCGCCGACATCGTCTGGATTCACCGTGGAGCCCCTGCCGGCGAGGTCGGCGACGACAACGCGGGCGACAACGCACCGATCATCCGGGCCGTACGCGACGCCGAATGGCTCGACGGCGAGCCGCACGTGTTCATCCACGGCGAGGCGCAGGCGGTCATGCACAACCTTCGCGGCTACGTCCGCAAGGAGCGTGGCGTGAGCGCGGCGAACGCGTCCATCTCGGGGTACTGGCGGCGCGGCCGCACCGAGGAGGGCTTCCGCGAATGGAAGTCGGAACTCCGTGCGGCAGAGGAGGCCGCCACCGCCGGCGCGTAGCCGTCGGATCACGTCCGGCATCACCCGGCACATGGCCGGGCGCCTCGTCGGCCGCGACGCCGACTCGGCCACGATCCGGCAACGTCCCGCGTGGCCGGTTGCGCGGTGTAGGTCGGCGCGCTTGGGTCGGTCCATGACCGACGGTCACGAGGCACACAGCGGGCTCATCGACGAGTTCGCGGCCTTCCTGCGCTACGAAAAGGGCCACAGCGAGCACACCGTGCGCGCCTACATCGGCGACGTGCGAGGTCTCGTCGCGTATGCAGGTGCGCGCGGAATCAGCGTCGATGACGTCGACCTGGCGCTGCTGCGATCATGGCTCGCCGACCACACACGCCGCGGTGCCGCGCGGACGACGATCGCCCGTCAGGTCTCCTCCGCCAAGGCGTTCTGCAGCTGGGCGTCCCGGGAAGGCGTGTTCGACGGCGACCCGTCGACCCGATTGCAGGCCCCGAGATCACACCGGACACTTCCGACGGTCCTGGCGCCCGACCAGGCGGCGGCGACCCTCGCAGCCGTCGATGCGTCGTCGACCACCGACGATCCCATTGCGATCCGTGACGCCGTGACCCTGGAGTTGTTGTACGCCAGCGGAATCCGTGTCGGGGAGCTGTGCGGACTCGACATCGGGGACGTCGACCGTGACCGCCGGGTGCTGCGGGTGATCGGTAAGGGCAACAAACAGCGGTCGGCGCCCTACGGTGAACCCGCCGAGCGCGCCATCGACCGGTGGCTGAGCGATGGCCGACCGGCGCTCGCGGACGCCCGATCCGGCGACGCGCTCCTGCTCGGTGTCAAGGGAGGTCGGCTGAATCAGCGGATGGCCCGCACTGTGGTGCACCGGGCGGTCCAGCAGGCCGGCGCGCCCGACGTCGGACCGCACGGCCTGCGTCACAGCGCCGCAACCCATCTACTGGAGGGCGGCGCCGACCTGCGGGTGGTGCAGGAACTGCTCGGTCATTCGTCGTTGGCGACCACGCAGATCTACACCCACGTCAGTGTGGAACGGCTTCGCGCCGTCCACCGGCAAGCCCATCCGCGAGCGTGAGGTCGTCACCGACGGGCTTGAGGCGCACCCGCACCGCACCCAGCAGACCCATCGGGTTCAAGTAGACCGCCGACCGTGCGCTACCGCGGCGGGCACCCCAATGCAGGCACGCGGCGACCGGGCAGCCGGGATGACCCGCGACGGCGACACCGATGACCTCACCGCGCCGCACCGATTGGCCCTGCCGCACCGATGCGCGGACGGGTTCGTAGGTCGTGATCAGCTCGCCCAGGTGCTGAATCGAGACGACCGGCCGACCGGCCACCACGCCCGCGAAACGCACCCGGCCCGCCCCGGCAGCGCGTACCGCAGCGCCCGGGGACGTCGCCAGGTCGACGCCGCGGTGTCCCGGCTCCCAGCGCTGCCGTGGCGGATCGAACTTGCGCACCACCGCCGGCCCTGAGGCCAGGGGCGCGACGAACCGTCCCGTCTCCGCCCAGGCCAGCGCGGGTATGAGCCACACCAGCAGTGCGACGACCAGCAGTTCCGCGAGTACCGTCAGAGCCGCGCGCAGCGCTCTCGAGTGCAGTCCCCGCAGCCCGGGACCCGGTGGTGTCATGTACTTCAGACGCACGAGGAGCGCCCGCGGCTCCCGGCAATTTCCACGCGGTGGGTCTCGGACCCGGTCGGCCTCGGGTGTCGGCCGCCCGGGGATTTTGGTTTTCCGCAGCTGACCGGCGTAAACTCGCTCACGCACCTCATCGCAGATCGGTGAGGTGACTTCGCGCGCCTGCGTAGCGACCCGTTGTCCTCGATGACGACGACGTCCACAACGCCGGGTGGGCGGTCCCGGAAACGGCTTCGTCGCGACCGGGTCCACCACGGCAGCAGGCGCCAGGGTCGGCATCAACCGGTGCCGACGTCAACTGCACACAAAGGATCAAGACGACATGGCTGTCGTGACCATGAAGCAGCTGCTGGACAGCGGCGCACACTTCGGGCATCAGACCCGCCGTTGGAACCCGAAGATGAAGCGGTTCATCTTCACCGACCGCAACGGCATCTACATCATCGACCTGCAGCAGACGCTGACCTACATCGACAAGGCGTACGAGTTCGTCAAGGAGACCGTCGCCCACGGTGGCACCGTGCTGTTCGTCGGCACCAAGAAGCAGGCGCAGGAGTCGATCGCCGCAGAGGCGACCCGCGTCGGCATGCCGTACGTGAACCAGCGCTGGCTCGGTGGCATGCTCACCAACTTCTCGACCGTCCACAAGCGCCTGCAGCGCCTGAAGGAACTCGAGACCATGGAGCAGACCGGTGGCTTCGAGGGTCGCACCAAGAAGGAAATCCTCATGCTCACGCGTGAGAAGAACAAGCTGGAGCGCACCCTCGGTGGTATCCGAGATATGGCCAAGGTGCCGTCTGCCGTTTGGGTTGTGGACACCAACAAGGAGCACATTGCTGTCGGTGAGGCACGCAAGCTCAACATCCCGGTCATCGCGATCCTCGACACCAACTGCGATCCCGACCTCGTCGACTACCCGATCCCGGGCAACGACGACGCGATCCGCAGCGCCGCACTGCTGACCCGCGTGGTCGCCTCGGCCGTCGCCGAAGGCGTGCAGGCACGCGCCGGCCAGTCGTCCGACGACTCCAAGCCGGAGGCGGGCGGCGGCGAGCCGCTGGCCGAGTGGGAGCAGGAGCTGCTCACCCAGGCCACCGCGTCTGCCGGGGGCGACGCCGGCACCGCCGCACCGGCCCAGTAGCAGCGGGATCGCACGTACCGGTCCCGAGGTCTGTCCGGGTCGTGACCCGGCCCGGACAGACATCCGACACTCTCTCTAAGGAGGCTCGCCAACGATGGCGAACTACACCGCAGCCGATGTGAAACGACTTCGCGAGCTCACCGGCTCGGGAATGCTGGACTGCAAGAACGCGCTGGCCAACAACGACGGCGACTTCGACAAAGCCGTCGAGGAACTGCGCATCAAGGGCGCCAAGGACGTCGGCAAGCGCGCCGAGCGCTCCACCGCCGAGGGCCTCGTGGCCGCCAAGGACGGCGCGCTCGTCGAGATCAACTCCGAGACCGACTTCGTCGCCAAGAACGCCGAGTTCCAGGAACTCGCCGATCAGATCGTGGCGGTCGCGGCCGCGGAGAAGACCACCGACATCGATTCGCTGAAGGCTGCCAAGCTCGGCGAGGGCACCGTCGACGACGCCGTGCAGGCACTGTCGGCCAAGATCGGTGAGAAGCTCGAGCTGCGTCGCGTGGCCTACCACGACGGCCCGGTCGCGGTGTACCTGCACAAGCGTGCGTCGGATCTGCCGCCCGCCGTCGGCGTGCTCGTCTCCTACACCGGTGAAGGTGAGGAGGCCGCTGAGGCCGCCCGCGGCGCCGCGATGCAGGTTGCCGCGCTGAAGGCGAAGTACGCCACTCGCGACGAGGTCCCCGCCGACATCGTCGAGAACGAGCGTCGTATCGCCGAGCAGACCGCCAAGGAAGAGGGCAAGCCCGAACAGGCGCTGCCGAAGATCGTCGAAGGCCGCGTCAACGGCTTCTACAAGGACGTCGTGCTTCTCGACCAGCCGTCGGTGCAGGACTCCAAGAAGACCGTCAAGGCCCTCCTCGAGGAGGCCGGCGTGAGCGTCAACGGCTTCACGCGCTTCGAGGTCGGCCAGGCCTGATCCGGTTCTCCACATCGCAACCCCGCGTCGGCACCATCCGGCGCGGGGTCGCTGTGTGTCTGGGCCATCACGGCAATGACGCCCCGCGCCACCGCATGGCGCCGCACACGTCGTGCCGGGACGTACGATATCGACTGAATCGAACAGTGGAGGAAGTTGGATGAGCGAAACGCCAGCCACTCGGGAAGCCGAGCGTCACGGTTTCACCCGGGTGCTTCTCAAACTCGGCGGTGAGATGTTCGGTGGTGGTGGCGTCGGGCTCGACCCGGACGTCGTCGCGACGGTCGCCGACCAGATCGCCGAAGTCGTCGGATCGGGTGTCCAGGTCGCCGTCGTCATCGGTGGCGGGAACTTCTTCCGCGGCGCCGAACTGCAGCAGCGGGGTCTCGACCGTGCGCGCTCCGACTACATGGGAATGCTCGGCACCGTGATGAATTGCCTGGCGCTGCAAGACTTCCTGGAGAAGCGCGGGGTCAACACCCGAGTCCAGACGGCCATCACCATGGGTCAGGTCGCCGAGCCCTACCTGCCGCTTCGAGCCCAGCGTCACCTGGAGAAGGGGCGCGTGGTGATCTTCGGCGCAGGTATGGGCATGCCGTACTTCTCCACCGACACCACGGCTGCGCAGCGCGCGCTGGAGATCAAGGCCGAGGTCGTGCTGATGGCGAAGAACGTCGACGGTGTGTTCGACGCCGACCCGCGCAAAGTGCCCGACGCCACCTTGTTCACCGAGATCACCCATCGGGAGGTTCTCGACAAGGAACTGAAGGTGGCCGACGCGACCGCGTTCAGTCTCTGTATGGACAACAAAATGCCGATCCTGGTGTTCAATTTGCTCGAGGAGGGCAACATCGCCCGCGCAGTGGCAGGCGAGCGGATCGGCACCCTGGTCGCCACCTGATGGTCGCGATCACACCCACCCAACACGCACAGCACCGAGTAGATATGGGACGACGATGATCGACGATGCGCTCCTGGACGCCGAAGAGAAGATGGAGAAGGCGGTCAGTGTCGCCAAGGACGACATGGGGTCGATCCGTACGGGGCGCGCCAATCCGGCGATGTTCAACAAGGTCGCGATCGACTACTACGGCGCCCTGACCCCGATCACCCAGCTGGCCGGCATCAACACCCCGGAAGCGCGCCTCGTGGTGATCAAGCCGTACGAGGCCTCCACACTGCGTGACATCGAGACCGCCATCCGCAACTCGGATCTCGGCGTCAACCCCACCAACGACGGCAACGTCATCCGGGTGGCCATCCCGCAGCTCACCGAAGACCGTCGCCGCGAACTGGTCAAGCAGGCCAAGAGCAAGGGCGAGGACGCGAAGGTGGCGATCCGCAATGTCCGCCGCAAGGCCGTCGACGAGCTCAAACGTATCCAGAAGGACGGCGAGGCCGGCGAGGACGAGGTCACGCGCGCGGAGAAGGAACTCGACAAGACCACGGCGGGATACGTCGCGCAAGTCGACGACCTGGTGAAACACAAAGAGAACGAATTGCTCGAGGTGTGAGCGCGGACGCCCGACGCGCCTCCGCACCGAAACCGATGGCCACCGAATCCTCCGAGAGTCCGCCTGAAGCACCGGATCCGACAAAGAAGTCGCGAGCGGGGCGCAACCTTCCCGCGGCTCTGGCAGTCGGTTTCTCCCTCGGGATCTCGATCATCCTGATCCTGCTGTTCGTCCCGAAGATCTGGTACGGGCTGGTCGCCGTCGCCTTCGCCGTGGCGACCTGGGAGGTGTTCAAACGCCTCCGGGACGGCGGGTACCAGATTGCGTTCTGGCCGTTGCTCGTCGGCGGGCAGGCGATCATCTGGGCCGGCTGGCCATGGGGGACCACCGGGATACTGACCGCATTCGCCGGGACGGTCCTGGTCCTGATGGTGTGGATGCTGCTGGCCAACGGCATCCACCGGGCTCCGGAGAACTATCTGCACAACCTGGCCACCAGTGTGTTCGTCCTCGCCTGGCTGCCGCTGCTCGCCGCATTCGGTGCGCACCTCGTGGTCCAGGACCAGGGAGCAGCCCGCGTCGCCACACTGATGGTCGTCGTCGTGTGCTCCGACGTCGGCGGCTACGCGTTCGGGGTGCTGTTCGGCAAGCATCCCATGGTGCCCGCGATCAGCCCGAAGAAGAGCTGGGAGGGATTCGTCGGATCGCTCGTGGTCGGGACCAGCGGCGCCGTGGGCTGCGTGGTCTTCCTGCTCGACACCCACTGGTGGATCGGGATGATCCTCGGTCCGGTGCTGGTCGTCTGCGCCACCCTCGGTGACCTCGTCGAATCCCAGGTCAAACGCGACCTCGGCATCAAGGACATGGGCACCCTACTGCCCGGGCACGGCGGCATCATGGATCGGCTCGACTCACTGCTGCCGTCCGCGTTCATCGTGTGGGCGGTGCTGACAGCCCTGCTGTGAGTTCGGCTACTTCTTGGCTTTGCGCATCGCGCGGCTCATCTGCAACATGCGCAGACCGCCGGCGAAAGCGACGATCAACGCACCGGCGATGGCCGCGATCAGCAGGCTGACACCGAGCGGGAGATTCACCTCCCAGAAGATCAGCATGATCCGCTGCGATTCCAGGTTCTGCAGGATGAAGACCAGCAGCAGGATGGTGATCAACGCACCGATGACCAGGCCGTAGAACGTCGCCCGGGTACGGGTGTGCTCGACCTTCTTGACCCGCGTGCGCAGGGCGTCCCGCTCGTCCAGCAGCGCCTGGTGCTCGGGGTCGGTATCCGGCACGGGCGGTGGCGGACTCCCGATCGGGTCGGGGCCGTCGACCGGTGGCTGCTGTTGCTGCGGATCCGGTGTCGTCATGCACCAATCATGACATGCGACAATGTCGATATGGCCTCATTGCCACTCGTGTTCGACGCGCCCAAACGAGGGCGACCACCCACCCACTTCGCCGATCTCGACCCCGCAGCCCGGGTCGAGGCGGTACAGGAACTCGGGTTGCCGAAGTTCCGGGCGAATCAGCTCGCGCGTCAGTACTACGGACGCCTCAACAGCGACGTCGAGGAGATGAGTGATGTCCCCGCGTCATCGCGGGACGCCGTGGCCGGCAAACTGTTCCCGTCACTGTTGACGCCTGTACGCCACATCGGCTGCGACGGCGGGGACACCCGGAAAACCCTGTGGCGACTCCACGACGGCACGCTGCTCGAGAGTGTGCTGATGCGGTACCCGGACCGCAACACGCTGTGTATCTCCAGCCAGGCCGGGTGCGGGATGGCGTGCCCCTTCTGCGCCACCGGTCAGGGCGGCCTGGACCGCAACCTGTCGACCGCCGAGATCGTCGACCAGGTACGCGCCGCCGCCAGGTCGCTGCGCGATGGCGAGTTCGGTCCACCCGGGCGGCTGTCGAACATCGTGTTCATGGGTATGGGGGAGCCGCTGGCCAACTACAAGCGCGTGGTCAGCGCGGTCCGGCAGATCACCTCACCGGTACCCGACGGGCTCGGCATCTCGGCGCGATCGGTGACGGTGTCCACGGTCGGGCTCGCACCATCCATTCGGCGCCTCGCCGACGAGGGCGTGGCCGTCACCCTCGCGGTGTCGTTGCACACGCCCGACGACGAGCTCCGTGACACCTTGGTGCCGGTCAACAACCGATGGTCGGTGGCCGAGGTGCTCGAGGCGGCTCGCTACTACGCCGACACCACCGGCCGTCGGGTATCGATCGAGTATGCCCTGATCCGTGACGTCAACGATCAGCCCTGGCGTGCGGACATGTTGGGAGAGAAACTGCGCCGCGCCCTCGGATCGTTGGTGCACGTGAACCTGATCCCGCTCAACCCGACCCCGGGTTCGGAATGGGACGCCAGTCCCAAGCCGGTCGAGCGGGAGTTCGTGCGCCGCGTGCGAGAGCAGGGCGTCTCATGCACCGTCCGGGATACCCGCGGTCAGGAGATCGCCGCGGCGTGTGGCCAACTCGCGGCCGAAGAGCGCTGAGTCAGCTCTTCCAGCGACCGCGCTTGGCAAAAGCGGGCTTGACCAGGAAGTAGACCAGCACCAGGGCGAAACCGATGAGGTAGAGGTCCTCGACGCGCCCGGTGTGGTTGCCGATCAGCATGCCCAGCAGAGCGAGCACGCAGAACCAGCCGGCGAACATGAAGCCCTTGCGCGCGCTCTGATGCCAGCCGAAGCGGGCCGACGGCGCATCCGCGGGCTCGCGAACCCACCCGGTGTCGATCTGCTCAACCTCGGTGCTTGCCACGCTGGCTCCTCACTGTGCGTGCGGTGTTACCGGTGTCACGGGAAGTCTGACGGCCGGTAGTAGTTCGGGATCAGCATAACGTGGCGCACCCTGCGTGTGGCGTCGACCTCTCGGCGGGATGTCAGCCGGTCCGCGGATTGCTCGTCGAGAAGCGAGCCCATCGAGATCGCAGTAGTGCGCGGGTCGTCCCAACGACGGTGGTGAGCCGGGTGATCGGATCGGTGACAGAATGCCGCCATGTCCGACACCGCGCACCGAACGCTGGCCGACTACCGCAGTGAGCACTACCCCCGCGACATGGTCGGGTACGGCGCGACACCACCCGACCCGCAGTGGCCCGGAGGCGCGAAGATCGCGGTGCAGTTCGTCCTCAACTACGAGGAGGGCTCGGAGAACAATGTGCTCGAGAACGACCGGGGGAGTGAGACCTTTCTCTCGGAGATGATCGGCGCGCAGGCATTCCCCAATCGGCACATGAGCATGGAATCGATCTACGAGTACGGCTCGCGCGCCGGCGTGTGGCGCATCCTGCGCACGTTCTCCCGGCGTGAGTTGCCGCTGACGATATTCGCCGTCGCACAGGCGATGGCGCGCAACCCGGAGGCCGCGGCTGCCTTCGTCGAGCGCGGTGACGAGATCGCCTGCCACGGATACCGTTGGCTCAGTTACCAATTGGTTGATTCCTACGTTGAACGCGAGCACATGCACGCGGCGATCGACCTGCTGACCGAGATCACCGGGCAACGCCCGCAGGGCTGGTACACCGGCCGGGATTCACCGAACACCCGGCGGCTCGTCGTCGAACAAGGCGGATTCCTCTACGACTCCGACAGCTACGCCGACGACCTCCCGTATTGGGTGAAGGTGCCGCGCGGCGACGACCAGGTCGATCACCTCGTGGTGCCGTACACCCTCGACACCAACGACATGCGGTTCGCCTCTCCCGGCGGATTCCCGTCGGGAGAGCAGTTCTTCGCGCACCTGCGCGACGCGTTCGACGTGCTCTACGCCGAAGGGGTGGCCGGCTCACCGAAGATGCTCTCGGTCGGCCTGCACTGCCGACTCGTCGGGCGCCCGGCCCGCCTCGCCGCCCTGGAACGATTCCTCGACCACATCCAGTCCCACGACGACGTGTGGATCGCCCGGCGCATCGACATCGCCGAACACTGGCGTACGGTCCATCCAGCCGGCTGACGACGGTCCGGCGGGCCCGATCGACGAGATCCTGGGGCACGGCCAACGGAGTGTGGGTGTCGGTCGATCGTGAGCTGGGGGATTTGAGGTCTACTCGGCGCAGGCGGGACAATGAGCCGGTGACGACGCGCGTACTCATCCTGGGATCGACGGGGTCGATCGGTGTCCAGGCGCTCGAGGTGATCGCCGAGCATCCCGATCGCTTCACTGCGGTCGGCCTCGGTGCCGGCGGCGGCAACGTCGGGCTGCTGCGTGAGCAGGCCAAGGCATTCGGCATCCCGGCCGGTGCGCTCGCGCTGGCCGACCCGGATGCGGCGCGCAGGCTGTCCGACGACCTCGGGTCGACCGTGCTCGGCGGACCCGACGCGATGTGCGACCTGATCGACACTGTCGAGGCCGATGTGATCCTCAATGCCGTCGTCGGTTCCATCGGACTGCGGCCCAGCCTCGCGGCGTTGCGGTCGGGCGCGCGGTTGGCGTTGGCCAACAAGGAGTCGCTGGTGGCCGGTGGATCCCTGGTCCTCGACGCGGCCGCGCCCGGGCAGATCGTGCCGGTCGACTCCGAACACTCGGCTCTCGCCCAGTGTCTACGCGGCGGCACACCCGACGAGGTCGACCGGCTGGTGCTCACCGCGTCGGGAGGACCGTTCCGCGGCTGGACGCGCGATGCCCTCGACGACGTCACCCCGGAGCAGGCCGGTCGCCACCCCACCTGGTCGATGGGCCCGATGATCACGCTCAACTCGGCGACACTCGTGAACAAGGCGCTCGAGGTGATCGAGGCGCATCTGCTGTTCGGCGTCGACTACGACCGCATCGACGTCACCGTGCATCCGCAGTCGATCGTGCACTCGATGGTGACCTTCGTCGACGGCGCCACCATCGCCAAGGCGTCACCCCCGTCGATGAAGCTGCCGATCGCGCTGGCGCTCGGGTGGCCCGACCGCGTCCCGGGCTCGTCGTCGGCGTGCGACTTCTCGACGGCATCCGCGTGGACATTCGAGCCGGTGGACAACGACGTGTTCCCGGCCATCGAGCTCGCGCGCGCCGCCGGTCGGGCCGGCGGTTCGTCGACCGCGGTCTACAACGCGGCCAACGAGGCGGCCGCTACGGGTTTCTTCGCCGGCGCGATCCGCTTTCCGCGCATCGTCGAGATCATCGGCGAGGTGCTCGGCGAGGCAGATCAGTGGCGGGCCGAGCCAGGTACTGTGGATGACGTCTTGGCCGCCGACCGGTGGGCACGCGAGCGCGCAACGCGGCTGGTGGCGGCAATTTCGGATGGAGTGAGTCAGTGAGTTTCGCGCTGGGCGTGGTGCTGTTCGCCGCGGCGTTGCTGCTGTCGGTGGCCTGGCATGAGTGCGGTCACATGTGGGCGGCGCAGGCGACCGGCATGAAGGTCCGGCGCTACTTCGTCGGCTTCGGTCCGACCGTGTGGTCGACGCGCCGAGGCGAGACCGAGTACGGCCTCAAAGCCCTGCCGCTGGGTGGCTTCTGCGACATCGCCGGCATGACGCCCTACGACGAGATCGCCGACGCCGACCGCCCACGTGCGATGTACCTGCAGAAGCCGTGGAAGCGGCTGGTCGTCCTGTTCGCCGGTCCGGCGCAGAACTTCATCCTCGGATTCGTGCTCGTCATCGTGGTGGGTGCGATCTGGGGGTTGCCCAACATCAGCCAGGACCCGGTACCGGCGACCGTCGCGCAGACCAGTTGTGTGCCGTCATCCACCACATATTCGGACTCCGCCGAGCCGGTGTCGGCCCCATGCTCGGGAACCGGCCCCGCGGGTGCCGCCGGACTGCAGCCCGGCGACACGATCGTCGCCGTCAACGGGCAGTCGGTGTCGGACTTCTCCGAGGTCTCGCCGCTCATCGGGCAGGGGACCGGTCCGGTCGATCTCACCGTGCAACGCGACGGGGAGCAACTGAACTTCACCATCACGCCGGAACCGTCCACCGTCGTCGTCAACAGCGCAGGCGAGACCACCACCGAGCAGACCGCCAAGGTCGGCATCACCTTCGACCCGCCGCCGTCGATCACCCACTACGACGGTCTGGCCGTGATCCCCGGCGCGTTCGCGTTCACCGGTGACCTGTTCGTGGCCACCTGGGACGCCCTGCTGTCGCTGCCGTCGAAGGTGAGCGCCCTGTGGACCGCCGTCACCGGCGGTGAGCGGGCCGCGGACACCCCGGTGAGCGTCTACGGCGCGTCGGTGATGGGCGGACAGGCCGCGGAACGCGGTGCGTGGAGCATCTTCCTGATGCTGCTGATCAGCATCAACTTCTTCCTCGGCTTGTTCAACCTGGTGCCGCTATTACCGTTGGATGGTGGGCACATGGCCATCGTCGGCTACGAGAAGGCTCGCAACACCGTTCGCGGGTGGTTCGGCCGGGCCGCAGGCGGTCCCGTCGACTACCTGAAGCTCATGCCGATCACCTACGCGGTGGTCGTCGTGATGGGCGGGTTCATGGTGCTCACGCTGACCGCCGACATCGTCAATCCGATCAAGATCTTCTGATTGCCAACGAACTTCACACCCACAGCTTCCGATCACACGAGGTGAACGAGATGAACGCCCCAACGTCGCCTGACGCGATCCCGGTCGGGCTCGGTATGCCGGCTCCGCCGGCGCCGGTGCTGGCACCGCGACGCACAACCCGCCAGATCCAGGTCGGCTCGGTCGGGGTGGGCAGCGACCACCCCATCTCGGTGCAGTCGATGACCACCACCAAGACCCACGACATCAACGCCACCCTGCAGCAGATCGCCGAGCTGACCGCGTCGGGCTGCGACATCGTGCGCGTCGCCTGCCCGCGTCCCGAGGATGCCGAGGCGCTGCCGATCATCGCGAAGAAGTCGAAGATCCCGGTGATCGCCGACATCCATTTCCAGCCGAAGTACATCTTCGCCGCGATCGACGCCGGCTGTGCGGCGGTACGCGTCAACCCCGGCAACATCAAGGAGTTCGACGGCCGCGTCAAGGAGGTCGCGCAGGCGGCCGGTGCGGCCGGGATTCCCATTCGCATCGGTGTCAACGCCGGATCGCTGGACAAGCGGATCATGCAGAAGTACGGCAAGGCCACCCCGGAAGCCCTCGTGGAGTCCGCGCTGTGGGAGGCGGGCCTGTTCGAGGAGCACGGCTTCGGCGACATCAAGATCTCGGTCAAGCACAACGACCCGGTCATCATGGTCGAGGCGTATCGGCAGCTGGCCGCCCAGTGCGACTACCCCCTGCACCTGGGTGTGACCGAGGCCGGGCCTTCGTTCCAGGGCACGATCAAGTCGGCGGTCGCGTTCGGCTCGCTGTTGGCCGACGGGATCGGCGACACCATCCGCGTGTCGCTGTCGGCGCCGCCGGCGGAGGAGATCAAGGTCGGCGACGCCATCCTGCAGTCCCTGAACCTGCGCCCACGCAAGCTGGAGATCGTGTCCTGCCCGTCGTGCGGTCGCGCCCAGGTCGACGTCTACAAGCTGGCCGACGCCGTCACCGCAGGACTCGAGGGCATGGAGGTGCCGCTGCGGGTAGCCGTGATGGGATGCGTGGTGAACGGACCGGGTGAGGCCCGCGAGGCCGACCTCGGTGTCGCATCCGGCAACGGCAAGGGACAGATCTTCGTCAAGGGTGAGGTCATCAAGACCGTTCCCGAAGCGGAGATCGTCGAGACCTTGATCGACGAAGCGCTGCGAATTGCAGGAGAATCGGGTGACACTGGTGACAGGGAAGCGGGTCCGCCGGTGGTCACGGTCAGCTGATCGTGTCGCCTGCGGCCACCGTCGACGGTTGAGAGGCCGTGTGACGCATCCCGCCCGAGGACGGCAGAGGGAGCGGTGGTGCTGAAGCTACTGGGTGATCGCCCGCTGGGCGCACGGGATGCGCCGGTGGTCGAGCATGTGCTGTCGTCGGACCCGGTGGCGATGTGCATGGTCGCAGCCCGCTTCGAGTCGCACGGCATCAACCCACGCCTGCTCGGTGGTGAACTGTGGACCACCGACGACCCGACCACCTCGCTGTGTTTCTCCGGCGCCAACCTCATCCCGCTGCTCGGGTCCATCGCCGACATGGACGCGTTCGCCGACCGGGCCGCCGCCGCGCCGCGTGTGTGTTCGTCGATCGTCGGCCGCGCCGAGATGGTGTTGGCGTTCTGGGATCGGGTCGGCGCGTGTTGGGGCCCGGCGCGGGAGGTCCGCGACAGCCAGCCGCTGATGGCGCTCACCGGGGCACCGCTCGTCGCCCCCGACCCCCTCGTACGCCTGGTCACCCTCGACGACCTCGACGCCTACCTGCCCGCGGCAATCGACATGTTCATCGGGGAGGTCGGCGTCGATCCGTGCGCCGGTGACGGCGGTCGCTCCTATCGTCGCCGCCTGGCATCGCTGATCACCGCACAACGGGTGTTCGCGCGGTTCGACGGCGGTGAGGTGGTGTTCAAGGCGGAGATCGGCTCCCTGTCGCGGCGGGTCGGGCAGATCCAGGGCGTCTGGGTGGCGCCGCATCGTCGCGGCGAAGGACTCGGAGCAGCGGGCACCGCTGCCGTCGCGGCAGGAATCATCGGGCTGGGCCGAACACCCAGTCTGTACGTCAACAGCTTCAACCTCCCCGCACGGGAGATCTACCGGAAAGTCGGGTTCAGCGAGATCGCGACATTCGCTACCGTTCTGGTCGACTGAACGGGGTCTCGACACCGTCCGAGCGTGACCAGGAGATCTTGCCGCGTGGCGCCGGGGTTTTCGAGGTCTCCGCCCATATGATCGACATCGATGTTGCGGATGAGTCGACGTGCGGTCAGTGTTGCGTGTGTGACGGTGAGCGCTGCGCTGACCGTGGGTGTGGCCGGATGCGCCACCGTCGACGACGGGCCTCGGCAGGCGGTCGAGCAATTCCTCGCCGCCTATGGGGCCGGTGACATCGCCGGGGCCGCCGCACTCACCGACAACCCGCAGCAGGCCCAGGATGGCCTCGGCGCCGCGTGGGAAGGGCTGTCCGCGGAGGATCTCACCGCGAGTACCGGCAAGGCACGCGTCACCGGGGACACCGCCGACATCGACGTCACGTACCACTGGGACCTGCCCCGCGACCGCGAGTGGAGCTACCCGGCCCGGGTGAAGATGGTGCGGTCGGACGCCGGTTGGGCGGTGCGGTGGACGTCGACCGACATACATCCGGATCTCGGTGCCAATCAACGACTTTCCCTGCAGATCGTGGAGGCGCCGCGCGCGACCGTGAACGAGTCCGACGGCTCGGAGGTTCTGGTCAACGGCACGGTCGTCGGCATCAACTTCGATGCGGCCGAGGCTGCGGCGAACGGTTCGGTCGCCGACTCGGTCACCCGCCTCGTCTCCGCGCTGCGCCCGTTCGTGCCGTCGCTGTCCGCGCAGAAGATCGCCGAAGAGTCCACCGCTGGTGGCGGACAGTATCCGATCACACGTCTGTCCCAGCGCGACTTCGACCGACTGCGTGACCAATTGGCCATCCCCGGTGTCGTGCACAACCAGCAGGCCGAACTGGTCGCGAAGAACCCCGATTTCGCTCCCGCGTTGCTCACCGAGGTCAAGAAGGTCGTCGACACCGAGGTCGACGGGCGCGTCGGCTGGCGGGTGGTGACGGTCAACCCGAACGGTCTCGACGCCGACGTCCTCGCTGATCACGCCCCCGACCCGGCACCCGCGATCTCCCTCAGCCTGTCGCGGCGAGTCCAGAACGCCGCGCAGCGTGCTGTCGACGCCACCAACCGTTTCCAGGTCGCCATGGTCGTGCTGCAGCCATCGACGGGACGCGTCCTCGCCGTCGCCCAGAACAAGGCCGCCGATCGTGACGGCCCGATCGCGACGACCGGACTCTATCCGCCCGGCTCGACGTTCAAGATGGTCACCGCGGCGTCGGCGATCAGCCGGGACCTCGCGCACCCCGGATCGATGGTTCCCTGCCCAGGTGAGATCGAGATCGGGCCGCGCCGCATCCCCAACTACAACGGATTCTCGCTGGGCACCGTCACGATGCAGAAGGCGTTCGCGAGTTCGTGCAACACGACCTTTGCCTTCCTCGCGAGCAAGATGGGGCCGTCGGACCTCGCCCACACCGCCGCGGCGATGGGCGTGGGTCAGCAATACGACATCGCCGGCCTCGACGTGGTGTCCGGGTCGGTGCCGATCGCGCCGGAGCTCGTCGCCCGCACCGAGGACGGATTCGGGCAGGGCAAGGTCCTGGTGAGCCCCTTCGGTCTCGCTACGGTCGCCGCGACAGTGGCCAACAACGGCAAAGCCCCTGTGCCGCAACTGATCCTCGGCAAGCCGACCACGGTGGAGGGTCCGCAGCCGTCGCTGGACCCGGCAGTCGTCGCAGAACTGCGCCCGATGATGCGTGAAGTGGTCACGCAGGGCACGGCCACGGTCATCGACGGTCAGGGCGAGGTTCTGGGCAAGACCGGTGAGGCCGAGTTCGCGGGCGGATCACACGCCTGGTTCGCCGGCTACCGTGGTGACCTGGCCTTCGCGACGCTCGTCGTGCGCGGCGGCGATTCGAACAACGCGGTCGGCGTCACGCGTGACTTCTTCGCCGGCCTGCCTCCGGGGTATGCGGTCCGCGCTCGGTCCTGATCGGTCGTGGTCGGGGGGATCTCGATACGGCTCCTCGCTGCCGCTCGTCGTCCTACTCGATCAACGAAGGGGGCGGCTCCTCGCTGCCGCTCGTCGTCCTACTCGATCAACGGAGGGACGGCACCCGCTCGATCAGTGAGTGACCGCGACATCCTCACAACCGCTGGTCGAGTAGCCGCGAACGAAGTGAGTGGCGTATCGAGACCCCGCGAGACCCGCTGCCCCCGTACCGCTCTCACGTCCGGCGCGGCACGATGATCGGCTGCCCGGACTCGGGGTGATCCCAGATCTCGACCGGATGGTCGTAGGTCGTCGACAGCAGGTCGGCCGTCATCACCTCGCGGGTGGGGCCGTGGGCGAGGAGGTGCCCGTCCTTCATGAGTGCGACCCGGTCGGCGTAGGCGGCCGCCAGCGACAGGTCATGCACGACCAGCAGGATCGCGGCCCCGTCGTCGCGGGCGGCGCGCAGGATGTCGAGCACCGACTCCTGGTGGTGGATGTCGAGTGCGGCGGTCGGCTCGTCGAGCAGCATCACCGGGGTCTGCTGGGCGAGGGCCCGCGCGATCGAGACCCGTGCCTGTTGCCCACCGGAGAGCTGTGCGAACGGGCGGTCGGTGATGTCATGCAGATCGCAGGCCCGGATGGCGTCGTCGATGATCTCCGGCGACCGCACCGCGGCCGGTGTGCGCAACCACGGGAACCGACCCATCTCGACGACCTCGATCACCGAGAACGGGGTGTCGGTCCGATTGTGCTGGGTGACGAACGATCGCAGCCGCGCGAGTTGCCGCGACGATGTCTTCGACACGGCATGCTCGCCGA
The DNA here is from genome assembly GCF_036350415.1 of Gordonia sesuvii. Classification (NCBI taxonomy): domain Bacteria; kingdom Bacillati; phylum Actinomycetota; class Actinomycetes; order Mycobacteriales; family Gordoniaceae; genus Gordonia; species Gordonia sesuvii. The sequence goes on along the minus strand of NZ_JAZDUF010000002.1, from coordinate 713,704 downwards.
TGCGCACGGTCCCGGCGTCGGGCTCGCGTAGTCCCGCCAGAACGGACAGCAGGGTGGACTTCCCGCAACCGTTGGGGCCGACGAGTGCGAGCAGGCTGCCCGGCTCGACCTGCAGCGAGACGTCGCGGACCACATCTCGCCCACCCAGGTTCACGGTGATGTTCTCGGCGGTGACGCCCAGGCGTTCGGACACGGCGGTCACCAGCCGGCCCCTGCCCGTCGGCTGCGGCGGAGCAGCAGGAAGAACACCGGTCCGCCGATGAGGGAGGTGAACATGCCCAGCGGGAGGTCGGCGTCGCCGAGCATCGTGCGCGCGGCGAGATCGGCGGCGGTGATCACGAGTGCGCCGCCGACGACGCTCGCAGGCAACAGGATCGCGTGGCGCGGGCCGACGATGAGACGGAGGACGTGCGGCACGACCAGTCCGACGAACATGATGATTCCGGAGAACGCGACGGCGGCGCCAGTGAGGATCGACACCAGGACGATCACCTGTCGACGTACGACCTCGACGTTGACGCCCAGCGACGCGGCCTGGATCTCGCCCAATGCGAGCAGATCGAGCTTGTGCGCGAGCACCAGCGACGCCGCGATCGCCGCCACGATCAACGGAGCAGCCACCCACACCTCGTTCCAGGTGGTGCCCGCCAGGGAGCCCAGCTGCCAGAAGACGATCTGCTCACGTGCGGCCGTGGAGGCGACGAATGTCAGATAGGCGATGATGCCGAGCGTGAACGCGTTCACGGCGATCCCGGTGAGGACCAACATGATCGCCGACGTCGAACCGTCGCGCAGCGACAAGACGTACACCGACGCCGCGGTGAACAACGCGAACACGAACGCCGCGCCGGCCAGTGCCCAGTCACTGTCGAAGCTGCCGCCGAGCACGATCATCAGACACGCTCCGACGGCCGCACCCGACGAGACGCCGATGATGCCGGGTTCGGCGAGCGGATTGGCCAGCACGCCCTGCAAAAGGCAGCCGCCGGCGCCGAGAGCGGCACCCACCAGCAACCCCAACACGATTCGCGGGAATCGCACGTTCCACAACGCGGCCTCGCCGTTGGGGTGTGACGGCAGTGGGCCGATCTCGATGTGGAAGTGGTGTGCCAGACTGCCGAGCACCTCGAGCGGTGGCACCCCGACTCGACCCATGCCGGCCGAGATCACCACCAGCGTGGCCGTCGCCAGGAGTAGCGCCGTCAGGACGAGAACGCTGCGGGTACGGTGCTTGGCGCGATGTTCGGCGGCGAGCGTTGCGGACCGCTGGGTCGTGGGTGCGCTCATAAGTAGATCGCCCGCGCCAGGGAGCCGAGTACCTCGCCGACGTCCGGCCCGAACGCGAGGATCTTGGTCTCGTCCATCTGGACGACACGACCGTGCCTGCCCGCATCTGTCTCGGCGATACCCGGAAGTGCGAGCACGCCGTCGAGGCCGCCGACGGTGTCGGCGCCCTGGGTCATCACCAGGATCACGTTGGGGTCGGCCGCGATCATCGCCTCGGCGCTGACGGCGGTGAACGCACCTGTCAGGTCCGCCTCGGCGCCTGCGTCACGGCCACCGAGACTCTCGATGAGGTCGTCGGCCCCCGATCCCGGACCGGCCAGCAAGATCAGGTTGCGGCCGCGGATGTACACGAACGCCATGACCGGTTCCCCGGACGGCGAGGGCACCAACTCCCGTGCGTCGGCGACCTGACGGTCGGTGCGTTCAACGAGTCGCTCGCCCTCCTCGGGCACGCCGAGGGATTCGGCGACCGACCGCATCAACGCGTCGTTCATCTCGAGGTTGCGTGTGCCGGGGAATGCCACGACGGGGATGCCCGAGTCGGCGATCTGGTCGACCGCGGCGTCCGGCACGGTGTTCTCGTTCACGAGCAGCACTGTCGGCGCCAGCGCCAGCACGGCCTCGGCGTTGAGGCTGTGCCCGCGGTTGGTGACCACCGGCAACCCGACCGCGGACGGGAACGCCGTCGATGTGTCGCGGCCGACCACGTTGGGTCCGAGACCGAGTGCGAAGACGATGGTGCCGAGAGTGCCGTTGATGTCGACGGCGATGATCCGGCTCACGTCGGTGACGCTGACCGGGCCGCGGCCCACCGAGTCGACGGTCACCGGCAACGTGGGTGTCGGGTCGTCGGCGACGGGTTCGACGTGACGCTGGGGCAGTTCGGCGGTCTGCGGCCCTTCGCGCAGGTTGGCGGTGGGTGCCACCGACGGCGCGGTCTGCTCGATGGGTTCGACGAAGCAGGCCGAGGCGAGGGCCATGACCGCCACGATCACGGCCGCGACAACGGGTCGGCGTTTCTTGATCGTGGTCACGCGGCGCCCTTCGTGGCTCGTCGCTTGCGCTCCTCGCACCTCAGGGAGCGGGGGTGGCTCGCGCGCTCCTCGCACCTCAGGGAGCGGGGGTGGTTCCCCCACCTGGTCCCTGAGGAGCCCGCGAGGAACGAGCGTGCGTCACGAAGGGCCACCCGACGACTGGTCCCTGAGGAGCCCGCGAGGAACGAGCGTGCGTCACGAAGGGCCACGTTTCCTCCCGTCCCGCTGAGCCGACCCGACTTTAGTCTCACCTTAGTTCGCGGCCACCGGGCCACACCGGCCCGCCTCCGGCGCCGGGCCCGAGTCGATAAGCTGGACGGCATGACTGTTCGCGCTGCCCTGCGGCCCGGCACCCTCTCGCCGACCCGCCCCGTCCCGGATTCGATCGAGCGGCCGGAGTACGCGTGGCGGGACACGGTCAACGAAGGACACGAACCGTGGGTGCAGACGCCGGAGACCATCGAGAAGATGCGGGTCGCCGGCAAGATCGCCGCGAACGCGCTCGCCGAGGCCGGCAAAGCGGTCGCCCCCGGTGTGACCACCGACGAACTCGACCGAATCGCGCACGAGTACATGATCGACCACGGCGCGTACCCGTCGACCCTGGGCTACAAGGGGTTTCCCAAGTCGTGCTGCACGTCGTTGAACGAGGTGATCTGCCACGGCATCCCGGACTCCACGGTCGTCTCCGACGGGGACATCGTCAACATCGACGTCACCGCCTACATCGACGGTGTGCATGGCGACACCAACGCGACCTTCCTGGCCGGTGATGTGTCCGCCGAGGCCACCGACCTCGTCGAACGGACCCGCGTCGCCACCGAGCGCGCCATCAAGGCGGTGAAGCCGGGACGTGAACTCAACGTCATCGGCCGGGTCATCGAGTCGTACGCGAACCGATTCGGCTACAACGTGGTCCGCGACTTCACCGGCCACGGGATCGGTGAGACCTTCCACAACGGGCTGGTGATCCTGCACTACGACGAACCCAACGTCGACACGGTCATCGAGCCCGGCATGGTGTTCACCATCGAACCGATGATCAATCTCGGCGGACTCGGCTACGAGATCTGGGACGACGGCTGGACGGTGGTCACCAACGACCGGAAGTGGACCGCCCAGTTCGAACACACACTCGTGGTGACCGACGACGGCGCGGAGATCCTGACCCTGCCCGACCGGTGACGGCGGTCTCCCCGGTGCACCACGCGTGAACGGCGCGCTCCTGGTCGGCGGCACCAGTTCGGATGCCGGCAAGAGCCTCATCGTGGCCGGCTTGTGCCGCCTGCTCCACCGCCGCGGGGTCCGTGTGGCGCCGTTCAAGGCGCAGAACATGTCGAACAACTCCGCGGTGACCCTCGACGGCGGCGAGATCGGCCGCGCGCAGGCGCTGCAGGCCTACGCGTGCGGGCTGGAGCCGTCCACCCGATTCAACCCGGTGCTACTCAAACCCGGCAGCGATCGCCGCTCCCACATCGTGGTCCGCGGGCAGCCGGTGGGCGAGGCGGGGGCCCGCGACTATCACGAGTGGCGTGGCCGTTTGGCCGGCATCGTCGCCGGCGAGCTGGCATCGCTGCGGGCCGAGTTCGACGTGGTGATCTGCGAGGGCGCCGGGTCGGTGGCCGAGATCAACCTGCGGGCGACGGACCTCGCCAACATGGGCCTCGCCCGGGCGGCTGCCATGCCTGCCCTACTGGTCAGCGACATCGACCGCGGCGGATCGCTGGCGCATCTGTTCGGTTCGACCGCGGTGCTGGACGAAGCAGACCAGCGGTTGATCGCCGGGTACGTCATCAACAAGTTCCGGGGCGACCCGTCGATCCTGGCGCCCGGCCTCGACATGCTGCACCGGCTCACGGGCCGGCCGACACTCGGCGTCGTGCCGTTCAGCGACGAGCTCTGGATCGACGCCGAGGACTCGCTGTCGACGCCGGTCGGCCGCCGCGTCGGGCCGCCCGAGGGCGCCGACACCAGCAGGCCGACGGTGCGGCTGTCGGTGGCCGCGATCCGGCTGCCGCGGGTGTCGAACACCACCGATGTCGAGGCGTTGGGCTGCGAGCCGGGTGTCGACGTCACCTGGGTCGACGACCCGGCGGCCGTCCGCGCCGCTGATCTCGTCGTGCTGCCGGGTACGCGCGCGACGGTGTCCGACCTCGCCTGGCTGCGTGCCCGCGGCATCGATGCGGCATTGATCGAACGTGCCCGTAGCGGGCGGCCCGTCATCGGCGTCTGCGGTGGCTTCCAGATGCTCGGTCGGCGCATCGACGACCCGGTCGAATCCCGGATCGGCCCGGTCGATGCGCTCGGGCTGCTCGACGTCGACATCGTCTTCGACCCGAACAAAGTGCTCCGACAGGTGTCCGGTACCGGCATGGGTCATTCGATCAGCGGCTATGAGATTCACCACGGCCGCATCGGGCGGTCGGGGGAACAGCCATGGATCGAGGATGCCGTCCACGGTCCGGAGGGCGCCGTTCGCGGGGCAGTGCGCGGAACACACTGGCACGGGCTGCTGTCGTCGGATGCCTTTCGTCGAAAACTGCTGCGTGAAATGGCTGTCGAGGCAGGGAAACCGGGTTTTGTCGTGTCCGAGACGACGTCGGTGGACGAGACCCGCAACGCCCAGGTGGACCTGATCGCCGACCTCGTGGGTGAGCACCTCGACGTGCCGGCGATCGAGGCGCTCATCGCGCGGGGTGCCGACCCGCGGGCACCGGTCATCACGCATTCGGTCGGCTGAGAGCACCAGCGGCACAGGGTGCCGACCGGGGGCGAAGATTCTCGCCTATCCTGGGCCCGTGGACACGCAACAGCGCGCCGTTCAGCTCGGCGAGCACACTTTCGACATCCGGATCAGCGGCCCCGAGGACGGAAAATGGGTGTTGCTGCTGCACGGCTTCCCCGTCAACGGGACCTGCTATGACAAGGTCGTTCCCCGTCTCCACGAAAGTGGATTGCGCACAATTGTTTTCGACCAGCGCGGGTACAGCCCCGGCGCCCGCCCGGACGGCGTGGACGCGTACGCGCTCGACCTGCTGGTCGATGACGCGATCGGCGTGCTCGACAGCCTGCACGTGCAGTACGCGATGCTCGTCGGACATGACTGGGGTGGCATCGTCGCCTGGCATCTCGCCGGCAAGCATCCCGATCGGTTCACCGGCCTGGTGGCGGCGAGTACCGGCCACCCCTCGGCGATGCGCGACGCCCTCGACTCCACCGACCAGCGTGAACGTTCGCTGTACATCAAGGACTTCATCGGCGACGACGCGGAACAGAAGTTGCTGGCAGACGACGGCGCGGCGCTGCTCGCCACCGGGATCACCGCGGAGGAACTGGCTCCGCTGACCGAACCGGGGGCGCTCACCGGCCCGCTGAACTGGTACCGGGCCAACTTCACCGGCAAGATCGCCGAGAAGCTGGCCTGCCCGCCGGTGGAGATCCCGACGACGATGGTGTGGGGTGACGGCGACGAGGCGCTCGGCCGTGAGCAGGCTCAGCTGAGTGGACGGTACGCGTACTCGGACTTCCGGTATTGCGAACTGCCCGGCATCGGTCATTGGATTCCCCAGCACGCCAGTGCCGCACTGGCATCGGAGATCGCGCTGCGCTCCACGGTGTTCTGAGCGAGACGACGATCCGTCGACGACTGTCATCCGTTCGACGTACGGGACAGTGGGAATTGGGGTAGTACCGCACGACAACTGACGTAGTCGCCTACGCGTGTCGTATGTCACCACACCGGCCACCCTTGATACATGAACGTGCCGGGAGATCGCACCGTACCCATCCGGGTGACAACGTGGGGAGCCGCGGCGATCACCGCCGTCGCGACGGTCGCCGTCGCGGGCTGTACGAAGGATCTCGAGCCGGAGTCCAGTCAGGTCGTCCTCCAGGCCGCATCGTCGCAGGGCGACTCCCCGTGGACCGAATCGGTCGCCGAACCCGTCGACATGTCGAAAGTGGTCACCCTCGACGCCAAGGTGACGGGTCCGGCCGGGCAGGCGGCGGCAGCCGACGGCACCATGGTGGGTCTGTACGGCGGGACTGCCGACCAGACTGCCTGTGATGCACCGCAACTCACCTCTTTCCTGGCCGCGGATCAGGCCAAGGCGGCCGCATGGCAGAGCGTCCTCGGAGTCTCCGACATCTCGGCATACATCGCGTCGTTGCGTCCCGTCGTCCTCATGCGGGACACGCTCGTCACCGACCACGGCTACCAGGACGGCAGTCCCACCGAGTTCGACGCGCTGCTGCAGAAGGGCACCGCTGTATTCGTCGACACCGCGTGGGTGCCGCGCGTGCGATGCGCCAGCGGAAGCCCGTTGACGCCGTCGGATGTGGAGCTCGCCGAGGCCGACTACACCGGGGATCAGTGGCCGGAGATGCAGGAACGCGAGGTGGTGTCGCCGGCGGCGCCGCACACCGGTTCGTCATCGGCGCACTCGTCGGTGCCCGTGGTACCGCCGGATGTCTCCATTCCGGTACCGAGCGAACCTGTGGATGAGCCACCGGTTGTCGACCCGGATGTGGTCGATCCTCCGGTGCCCGGCAATGAGCAATTGCCCGGTGAAGGTGGGACCGACCCCGGTGAAGGCGTGGTCCCCGAGGAGGTTCCGCAGGAGCCGGTGGAGCCGGGTGTGGAAGGCGAGGGGGCGGGTGACCTCGGTGAGCTGCCCGACCAACAGTTTGCCGACGATCCGGTCGTCTACCCCGACGATCCGGTCGTCTACCCCGACGGCACAGTTCAGTAGCTCCCGGCGAGCCGTCTCGACAGAACGGAACAGTCATGGGTTCAACGCATCGTTCGTCGTCCCGCGTGGGTGCTGCCGCGCTCGCCGCACTCATGGCCGCGGGCGCGGTGGCGTGGACCGCGCCGACCGCGATGGCCGACACGCCGCCCGACGACTCGCCGGCCACCCGCGCAGCCGCCGTCATCCGGCCCTCGATCGTGTACCTCGAGAGCAACGTGCCGGGCGTATCGACCTCCCGCTGTACGGGTTTCGTCGTCAACCCGGACGGATACATCGCCACCGCCGGTCACTGTGTCGACCCTGACCATGTCGCCTATGGCCAGTCGGCACTCGACTCCGGCAACCGTACCCTCGACCGGATCGAGGCGACCGGACTACACGTGTCCGTACTCGGTGCCGGCCAGTCCGGTGAAGACGTGAAACCGGTACCGGCGCGTGTGGTCGACGTGCGGCCGATGAGACAGGGGGACGTCGCGCTGCTCAAGGTTCCGCTGACCAACCTGCCGTCCTCGGAGCTGTCCACCGCGGAACCGGAGGTCGGCACTCCGGTGCAGTCCATCGGATATCCCGCATCGACGGAGTCGGTGACCGACTACAGCCTCGAACCCACCGCGAAGAGTGGGACGGTGAGCGCCCTCAAGACGCTCGGCACCGCGCCCGTGATCGAGGTGAGTGCCGCGATGTCGCCGGGCATGAGTGGCGGTCCGACGATCACCGACGACGGAAAAGTGCTCGGGGTGAACAGCTTCCGTCCATCAGGCGAGCCTGGTGCATTCAACTACGTCTCCGCCGTGAGTGAACTCCGGGAGATGATGAAGAACAACGGCGTCACCTCCGAACTGTCACCGGCGGACGGGGCGTACCGCGAGGGTCTGGGCGCCTACTACGCGGGCGACTACGACGACGCCATCAAGAACTTCGACAATTCGATCGCATTGTCGCCGGGATATCCGAACGCCTTCCCGAAGCGTACCGAGGCCGTTCGTCGGCGCGAGGCGGCCGGCGCGGGCTACGGCTCCAGCAATCTCGTGTCGATGATCCTCATCGCCGCCGGCGTGCTCGTCGGCCTCGCGCTGGTCGGGTGGCTCGCGTACTACCTCTACACCCACCGGGGGAACCGCGCCCGCAACGACGTCCCGTCCGACGTATTGCCCGCGGGTTCCTACCCTGCGCCGCAGGCACACTCGGTCGGGGCGGGCGGAGCGGCGCCGCCCCCGCCTCCCGCGTCCGGCGGCGCCATGACGACGAGTCCGCCTGCGGCCGGCGCCCGATGCGACAACTGCGGGTTCGAGCTGCCCCCGGGACAGGCCTTCTGCGGACGATGCGGCAAACGCCAGGAGTAGCCGCACGGACCCAGACAACGCATGTGAACGTTGGGAGACAGAGATCATGCAACGCAGAACAACCACATATGTGTACTCGAATGATCCCGTCCTACAGGCCGGGGTAGCCAGTCAACTGAATCTGCGACCCGAGGTGGTGGTCGTCAGCGATGCCGCGTTGGACACCGCCGAGGTCGCTGTCGTCGTCGCCGACCAACTCGACGATCTGGTGAAGAAGAATCTGAAGGCACTGCAACGCAACGGCGTTCCCCGGACCATGTTGGTCCTCGGAACCATCGACGAGAGCACCGTGGTCGCGGCCGCCGAGGCCGGAGTCAGCGGCCTGGTCCGCCGCACGGATGCCACCGCCGATGTCCTGATCCGGCAGATCCGGCACGTCGCCGACGGTGGCGGCGTCGTCCCCACCGATCTCGTCGGCAGCCTCCTCGGGCAGGTCGGCCGCTTGCAACGACAGGTGCTGTCGCCGCGCGGACTACATTTCTCCGGTCTCACCGAACGCGAGATCGACGTGCTGCGACTGGTTTCCGAGGGCTACGACACCGCGGCGATCGCGAAGACGTTGTGCTACAGCGAGCGGACGGTGAAGAACGTGCTGCACGATGTGACCACCCGGCTACAGTTGCGCAACCGATCCCACGCCGTGGCCTACGCCTTGCGTGAAGGGCTGATCTGAGGTGATCGACGAGATCGACGCCGCACTCCGATCGATCGTCGTCGACGACGCGCTGGCCGGTGCCGCGGTCGACGTGTCCTTCGACGCGCCGACGAAGGACTGGGCGAGCAAACGGAGCGGTCCGACGATCTGTGCCTACCTCTACGACATCCGCGAAGATGTCCGCAGGCGCGAAACCGGTTTCGTCAACGAGTATCACGACGGCAGGACGACGGCGCGGCACAGTCCACCCCGCTACTTCCGGTTGTCGTATCTGGTCGCCGCCTGGACCCAGCGTCCCGAGGACGAGCACGGCCTGCTGGCATTGCTACTCCGCAGTCTCGTCAATCACCCGGTGATTCCGCCCGAGCGGTTGGGGCCGTCCCTGCGCGACGTGGCGCTACCGGTCACCATGACGGTGGCCTTGCCGCCGTCGGACGACCGCTCGTTCGCCGACGTGTGGAGTGCTCTCGGTGGCGAACTCAAGCCGTCGATCGATGTCGTCGTCTGCGCCCCGCTGCCCATCGCCCGGACGCAACCGGTGGGTCCGCCGGTCCGGACACCGGTGCTGCATTCGGTCGAGCTGGGGAGCGACCGCGACGCCGAGGTGCGTCGGCGAGCACGGATCGTGGAGCACCCGACGGAACCGGCATGAACGACAACCTGTGGTACCTGCGAGCTCGAATCGAGCTGGTGGAAGACCGGATTCGTGAGGTGATCGGCTTCCGGCGAAGTGTCGACCCCACACCAGACGACCCGTTTCGCGGTCTGTACATCGGTGATGCCACCGTCGACGCACTCCTGGAGCCCCAGCGGGACCCGCCTCTTCGGAGCGGCGCACGGGCGACGGTCGAGACGGGAGCGGATGCACGGGAGAGTGCGGGCGCCGAGCTGCGACTGCGCAGGCTCGCACGTACCAGCGGGCTCTCGGAACTGGATGTCGAGTTGTTGCTCATCTGCGCGTTGCCGGAGATCGACGCCCGGTGGGAACGGCTCTACGGCTACCTGAACGATGACGTCTCCCGCCGCCGCGCGTCCCCGGACCTCGCTTTCGCCCTGTCCGGGCGTTCCTCGTGGGAGGGGAGTGCGCGTGCGCGTCTGGCGCCCAGCGCACCGCTGGTGGATCTGGGTCTCGTGGTCGTCGACGACACCGATCGTCCCTTCCTCACCCGAACCCTGCGGGTACCGGATCGTGTCGTCGATCACCTTCTCGGTGAGGACGGACCGGATCCTCTGCTCGTCGACGTCGTGACCGATCCCGGTCGGTTCGACGGGGAGACCGCGGAGCAGGTCGCGCGTGCGTTGCGTTGCCACGCCGACTTCATCTATGTGCGCGACGACGACGGGAGCAACGGGAGTGCCGCGGCGGCCGCCGCAATCGACGCGACCGGTCGACCCGCCTTGACCGTCGATGCGCGGCGGCTCCCGCAGGACGGACTCGGCCCGGTGCTCGTGGCAGTCCGCCGGGAGGCGGTGTTGCGGGAGGCGGTCATCGTGCTGGACGGCGTGCACGAGAGCTCCGACGGTTTGCGCCGGTCTCGCTTGTTCGCCGGGCCGGCACCGCTGGTGGTGGTGGGGCGCGGCCCGTGGGAGCCGGAACTGGCCGACCGGCTGCCGCTGACGGTGCATGCGTCACCGGTCTCGACCCGAGATCGACTGGAGGTGTGGCGCACCCATGTCACGGTCGAGTCGACCGACGTCGAGATGGATGCCCTCGCCGTCTACGCGTTGACACCCGAGCAGATCGGGCGAGCGGTCGACACCGCCCGGCGGGCAGTCGCGGGCGACGTCGGCGGACTGCGGGTCGATCATCTCCTGGACGGTGCCCGCATGCTGAATTCGGCCGGGCTGCAACGACTGGCCCGTCGCGTCACGCCGGAGGTGGACTGGTCGGATCTGGTGCTGCCGGAAGCGACCGTCGACAGGCTGGGAGACCTCGCCGGCCGCGCACGATTCCGCCGACAAGTCCTCGGGGACTGGCGGATGCGTCGGGGTGGTGCCCGCGGCCACGGTGTCGTCGCTCTGTTCGCCGGCGATTCCGGTACGGGCAAGACGATGGCCGCCGAGGTGCTCGCGGGAGCCCTCGGACTCGATCTCTACACCGTCGATCTCGCATCGGTCGTCTCGAAATGGATCGGGGAGACCGAAAAGAACCTCGACCGGATCTTCGCCGAAGCGGAATCGGTCAACGGTGTCCTGCTCTTCGACGAGGCAGACGCGCTGTTCGGCAAGCGGAGCGAGGTGCGCGACGCGCAGGACCGCTACGCGAACGTCGAGACCGCCTACCTCCTGCAGCGACTCGAAGCATTCCGGGGACTCGCCATCCTGACCACGAACCTGCGGGCCAACCTCGACGACGCCTTCACCCGTCGCCTCGATGCGGTCATCGAGTTCCCGCGCCCGGACGAGGACGCACGGCGTGAACTCTGGCGTCACAGCCTGGCGGCACCGGTCCCGTGCGCGCCCTCGCTCGACATCGACCTGTGTGCGCGGACATTCGCGATGTCCGGCGGCAACATCCGCTCCGCCGCGGTGACGGCCGCGTACCGGGCCGCCGCGCAGACCCGCGCGGTCACCACTGACGACCTCGTTCACGGCGTCGAGCAGGAGTACCGGAAGATGGGGCGGCTGATCGGTCCGGAGTTCGCGGAGTTCTCAGCGGCGTCGGATGCACAGTCCGCCTAGGAAACCGAGTACCGCGCCGACCACGACCAAGACCGCGCCGTACATGGGGCCACCGGTCCCGAACTTCTGCGTCAGGTACACCATGTATCCGACGAACCCGAGGGCCATCGCGATTGCCGCGGTCTGGGTCGGCTTCCCGGTTCGGGCGAACACCCCGAGGGCCATCGCCCCGGCGAGGACCAGCACCGCCAGGCGGGCGATCGGCTGGGTCTGGGCCACCTCATCGATCTGCTCCGCACCCGGTTGCGTCTGTGCCACAAGCAGTTTATCGATGAGATAGTCGGGAAGAGTGACCGCCCACGGCGCGAAGGCACCTGCGCCCGCGACCAGTGCGCCCAACAACGTGAGCACGACCCGCACGATCGGCAACCAGTCGGACGTGCGCTGGGCGAAGGTGCCGTCGCAGGTGACGGTGGACCGGCCGTCGGTGGCCGTGAACGACAGCGGACGTTCGGCGGATTCGCCGGGATCCGGTGGATCCGCGGAAACCGTCACATCCGCCCACACCGACCTACGCGGCGGAACGTCCACGGTGGGTGGTCGGATCGTCAGCCGCGCCGCGGCTTCCGGGTCCGAACCGGCCAGATGAGTCCGCAGCCACTGGTCCGACGACGAATTGTCGACGATGAGTTTGCTGCGACCCGTGGCCGAGTTGCGCACACTGATCTTGCTGGGGTGCAGTCGCAGGGTCGCCGTGGTGATCGCCGGCGGCGAAGTGGACAGGGCAAGCGTTCCGGTGGTCTCCACCTCGTCGATCTCGTCGGATGCCAGAACCGTGAACGGATAGGAGACATCCTCGCCGGCCGCGGGCGCGTCGGCCTCGACGGTGAGCGACAGCGTCGCGATCTTCCCTGCGGCGACCCGGATCTGCGAGGTGGGAAACCGGAACGCCACCTTCGATTCGGCGTCGCGGCCACCCACTGTCAATGTCCGGTCGGCGGCTCCGCGGCGGTTGTCGACCACGAGGGTCAGGTCGGCCATCGTGAAATCGCGGACCCGCAGCACGCTGGGTTCGAGGCGAAGCTCGACCGGAACGTACTCCGGTGCTGCCGACCGTTGTTGGGTGACGGCCACCGAGGTCTCGGATTCGTCGTCGCCTGCGGTGGCCGTGACGGTCAGGACGCGCTCCATCCGGGTGCCGAAGTCGATGGTCGGGAGCTCGAAGGTGAGGGTCGCGGACATCGTCTGAGCTGGGGGGATATCGAGATGTTGGGGCTCGATGGCGAAGTCGACGACCCCTTCCGGGTCCGACGCCGTCAGTACCACAGATTGTGGATGGTTCGCGGCCGAGTTGTCCACCGTGAGAAGCACGGTCCCACGTACCTCGTCCGTCAGCCGAACGATCGACGGATGGGCCTCGAGTGTCACCGGACGGCCGAATCGCGGCACGGTCACCTCGATGGTGGCGGTCGTCGTCTTGCGGTCATCGGTGAGGGACCGGATGTCGAGTGCGACCGCCACGGTCTGGGCATCCGGGGACGTCCCCTCGGTGATGCCGAAGGCGATCGGCACCATCGCGTCGGTGTGGGGAAGCAGACGGATCTCCTCGTGGGTCACCGTCAACCAGTCGGGTGCCGCCGGGACATGCACGGCGTAGCCGTCCACGATCGGCGACGGGTTGTACATGTGCAACGACATCGGCACCGCTGCAGCCGGATCGAGCACCACCGACGTCTGCTCCGGTTCCACGGTGGGTGCTATCACCCGACTCGTGTCGGTGGCGCCCGGCGACGGCGCGGTCCCGGTGGAGGGTCGTGCCGACGCACGCCCCGACTGTGCCGCCGGGCCTCGCGCAGGCTTCGGGGCGCTGGACCACCCGAAGTACCCGTCACATTCGGTGCAGAACTGTGTCCCGGGCGGATTCGCGGTTCCGCATGATTCGCAGATGATATCGCTCACTACAGCCTCGTTTCGCCTACAGAGGTGCTGAGTCAACTGTGGCAGCCCATCCATCAGGGACCAATCGCTTTGAGGCCCAGATGTACTGCCCGAACGGGCAGACAACGCGACCTGACCGCACAGGTCTGGGACCGATGCCCGAAGGGGAATCCGAAACTGCCCTCGGCACCGGCCGAAGGCACGTTCTCACAGGGAGTTCGACCGCCGAAGATCGAGGCAATCACCGGTTCACGAGGCGAGTCAGGAGCATCCCATGCCTTCATATCTGTCACCGGGCGTCTACGTCGAAGAAGTCGATTCGGGTTCCCGGCCCATCGAGGGCGTCGGCACCGCGGTCGCGGCATTCGTCGGTCTCGCCGAGAAGGGGCCGTTCGACAGTCCCACCCTGGTCGCCAACTGGACACAGTTCACCGCCACCTTCGGTGGGTTCATGGCGAACACGTCACTGGCACAGGCGGTGTTCGCCTACTTCCAGAATGGTGGTGGGAACTGCTACATCGTGCGGATCGGCCAGGACGGCAGCGGGTCGCCGAACGGATCGCCCCATCGATCGATCGAGCCGGGAGCAGCTCAAGCCGAGATCGGCAACGTGAAAGCCGTTGCGCTCGAGTCGGGATCAGCCGACGGGCACCTGTCGGTGGAGATCGCCGAACCCGACGAGGGCGCACCCGAGGGAAGTGTCAAGCTGGTGGTGAAGCGTGGCGACGAAGTGGTGGAGACACACACCGGCACGGTCGGCGGGCGCGGACAGCACAACCTGAAAACGGTCGTCGCCAACGACTCCAAGCTGATCAAGATCGAGGTCGTCTCCGGGCAGAGTGGCGGAGAACTGGTGCCGGGCCAATCGGCGGCCCTGGTCGCGCCCGCGCCCACCGCGGAGGTGCCGTCCACCTTGTCGTCGGAGGATTACGTCGGCAAGGTCGAAACCCGAACGGGCTTTTCCGGTCTGGAGGCCATCGACGACATCACCATGGTCGCCATCCCGGACCTCATGACCGCGTATGCCCAGAAGGCCGTCGACCTCGACACCGTCAAGCAGGTACAGCTGGCCATGATCGCGCACTGCGAGCTCATGGGCGATCGCATGGCGATCCTGGACACTCCGCCGGGGCTCAACGCCCAACAGATCAAGCAATGGCGAACCGAGACCGCCGGATACGACTCGAAATACGCCGCGATGTACTGGCCCTGGGTCGGCGTCGGCAAAGGCGAGTACCTCCCGCCGTCCGGGTTCATGGCCGGCATCTGGGGACGCAACGACGACACCCGCGGGGTACACAAGGCACCCGCGAACGAGGTGGTCCGCGGTGCCGTCGAGATCGAGACACAGATCACCCGCAACGAACACGACATGCTCAACCCCTACGGGATCAACTGCATCCGTGCGTTTCCCGGCCGCGGCATCCGCGTCTGGGGCGCGCGCACCCTGTCCTCCGATCCGTCCTGGCGATATCTCAACATCCGTCGATTGTTCAACTACCTGGAAGAGTCGATCCTGGACGGGACGAACTGGGTCGTGTTCGAGCCGAACGACCCCGCACTCTGGGCTCGCTTGCGGCGCACCATCAGCGCCTTCCTCACCAATGAATGGCGCCGCGGCGCCCTCTTCGGCCTCACCCCCGACGAGGCGTTCTTCGTCAAGTGCGACGCGGAGACCAACCCTGCCGAGGGAATCGACGCCGGAGAAGTGGTGTGTCAGATCGGTGTCGCGCCGGTGAAACCCGCCGAGTTCGTGATCTTCCGGCTCTCCCAGTACTCCGGCGGCACCAGCCTCGTCGCCGAATGACCATCCGAGAAAGTGAAGTGACACCATGGCACTACCCGAATTCGACAGCACCGTCGGCCATTCGTTCGGCCTCGAGTTCGACGGCATCCAGATCAAATCGATCACCGAGGTCAACGGCCTCAAGATGGAGCAGGACGTCATCGAGTACAAGTCGAACACGGCGGCCGACGGAAAGTATTCGATCAAGAAGCTGCCCGGGCGATGGAAGGCCGGCGAGGTGACGCTGACCCGGCCGCTCACCGACGACAACAGCTTCGACAAATGGATCAAGGACTCTCAACTCGGGAAGATGGGCGACGTCCGCAAGGGCGGGGCGATCGTCGTCTACGACTACGAGGGCAGCGCGGTCAAGAGGTACAAGGTGACCAACGCATGGCCGAAGAGCCTGGAGGTCAACACGATGAAAGCCGGGGACACCAGCGTGCTCACCGAGAAGCTGGTTCTGACCTACGAGCGCCTCGAGGTCGACAGTGCGTAGGACCCACGGTGGCGCAGCCGTTCTCGACGCCGCGGCCGTCGCGGACGGCGATCGGGCCGGTGGTGGAGGCGGGAATCCGACTCTGGCCACGGAGTTCGACTTCGTCCTGCCACGCGGATACGTCGACGCCGCGGGTGGGGTTCACCAGAGCGGAACCATGCGGTTGGCCACCGCGCGTGACGAACTCGTGTCACAACGCGACGACCGGGTCCGCGAGAACCCGGGATACCTCTCCGTCGTGCTCATCAGCCGGGTGGTGACACGACTGGGCACCCTCGACGACGTACATGCAGGGGTGGTGGAGTCGATGTTCGCTTCCGACCTCGCGTTTCTCCAGGATCTGTATCGACGGGTGAACCAGGAAGGGCACACCCGCGCCGGGGTCGTCTGCCCACACTGCACCGGCGAGTTCGCCGTCGACCTCTCCGGTGGGCGCCTGGGGGAATAGCGACGTACGGGATCGAGAACCTGTTTCGGGAGATCTCGTACGTGGCCCTCAATTTCCACTGGGGTCGAGAAGAGCTTCTCGACCTCGAGCACGCCGAACGACAACGCTACGTCGCTCTCATCAACGAATTGAGCACCGACGGTTGACGGCACAGAAACGGAGACGACACCGATGGATTGGCGATCGTGGTTCCGCCGGGACACACCGGCGCCCGAGGTGCAGCGCATGACCGGACGCAGCAGCGTGCAGACCTCGGCGCCTCGCGAACCGGTCATCATGGAGCCGATGCACATCGCGATGTCCGACGACATCGCGACCACCGGTCGCTTCGGGGCCTCGCTCGCCACAAGTGACACACCGACCGTGATGCGGTCCCTGGCGACGACGCTGGATCTCCAGCACGACCAACGGCTCTTGCCGAACGCCGTTGGAGGCGGCCCGGGTGACGCCGTCCAGGTCGCGCGACCGACCCCACCGATCGTGACGGTGGCGAGGTCGACCGAGAGAGCGCCGGACCCACGCCATCTCGGTGTGTTCTCCTCGGCTGCGCCGCATCCCGTCATCGTCGCGCCCGCCGATGGCTCCCCGGCGGAAGTGCCGCGCTCTGGTGAGGTCGCCGAACCAGCGAGCCCGTTTTTGACGGAAGTACTCGACACGACTTCGGTTTCCGAGTCGACCTCAGTGTCCGAGCCGGCACAGGTCAGCCGAATCCTCCCCACCACCGACGATCCCGGAGTCGGCATCACCGGCAGATCACTCACCCCGATGTCCACACCAGTTCAGTTGGCAACGCACGCAGCACAACCGGTTCGGAGTGCGGCCGTGGGGGGGAGCAGTGCCGACAGCGCGCTCTCCGACCGCCCGACCTCCGACGATTCGATCGCCGCACCACTCACCCCCATGCCGTTCACCCCCGTGACCCGTCGAGCGCCGGCCATCGCCGCCGACTCGCTCCGCGCCGCGGATGGCCCCGGGCAGAGCGCCGTGCAGCGACTCCAGACGGTGTCGGTCTCGCGTCATTCCACAATGTCTCCCCGCGAGCCGGCACCTCCACCTCCGGCCGTCGACGGGTCATCGGCGATGCCGGTGACGGCGCCAACGACCTCAACGGCGGCGGTGCAGACGGCGCCGCCAGATCAACCGGCGATCGCCGATTCAGCTGTGACGGCCCTTCGTGACGCTCGCAGGCTCGCTCCTCAGGGGCCGGGTGGGGATCGGGAGTCGAGTGCGATGGCCGCCCTTCGTGAGGCTCGCAGGCTCGCTCCTCAGGGACCGGGTGGGGACCTGGAACAGAGCGCGACGGGGGTGGCGCCTGTGCAGCGGAGCGCGATGACCTCGAAAGCCGAGCTCGATGTTCATACGCCTCGACGCCCAGTCGACGAAGTTCGACGCCCAGTCGACGAGATTCGGCGCCCAGTCGACGGGATCCAGGACCCAGTCGACGGAATTCAGCGCCCAGTCGACGGGAATCGGCGCACAGTCGACGTGGTGGAAGTGGCGCCCGTGCAACGGGTTGCGGTCGGGCGACCGCTGGCCACGTCGCGCTCGCGGACCACCTTGGCGTCGGAGACTTCCGGTGCGCCGGTGTCGTTCGCGACGATGTTCGGGGCGAGTCACGTCGACGCCGTCGCGGAGCCCGCTTCGGCCGGAATCGGCTCTGCGACGGTCCGGCCGCAGAAGCACAGCATGCCGGTGGCCGCTCCGGTGCAGCGACTCCCACTGCCCGTTCAGATTCCGTCGCCGGTCCGCGACGCGCTCGGATCGTCGTCGGTTCCGGATCTGCTGAGCACGCACGTGGGACATGTTCGGGACCGGGTCACCGAAGCACTACCTCGCGAAGCCGTCGACAAGGTGTCCGCCGTGGCGGACTCCATGCCAGGTCTCCGTGATTCGGTGACGGGTGCCGCGGCACAGGCAATCGATTCGGGCAGGAATCACCTCGCAGCAGTCGTCGACGGCGTGAACCCGACTCGCGACGGAGCCGCACCGCACCACGGGTCGATGGACGCCGGTGACCTGGAGGAACTGGCCCGCCGACTCTATGAACCGCTGTCGGCACGCCTACGCACCGAGTTGTGGCTCGACCGTGAGCGCTCCGGAATGCTCACCGACCGATGATCCGCCCGACCGAGACGACGAGGAGTTGACATGACCACCACCGATCCCGCAGTGAGCGTGTGCTTCTCGGTCACCGTGGACTCGGCGCCGCTCGGCGACTTCGTGAGCTGCGAAGGGCTGGGACTCGAGATCGTGCTCGAGCAGCGCGAGGAAGGCGGCAACAACGGCATGGTGTGGCAGTTGCCGAGTCGGGTGAAGTTCAGCAACATCAAACTCACCCGGCCGGTATGCGACGACAGCTACAAGCTGGCCGAGTGGGTGAGTGCAGTCGTCGGCGGCTACACGCCGGGCACCGCGAAGATCGCCGCGAAGAACGCACAGGGTGACACCGTCGCCGAATGGTCGCTCGACGGCGTACTACCGGTTCGCTGGAGCGGGCCGTCGCTGAGCCTGGAGACACCGAAGGTCGCCGTGGAGACCATCGAACTCGTGCACCGCGGCATCCGCGGCTCCAAAGGATCGGGATCATGAGCAGCGCCGTCGCCGTTTCCGCACACACCGCCGGCACCTCCACCGGGTCGGGAGGCGCCGACCAGATCGTGCACGCCGAACTGGAACTGTTCGAGCCGACCAAGGCGCCCGGGGGTGCGAAGCCCGGAGGCAAGCTCGGATCGATTCCGTTCCAGTTCAACCCACGCGAGGTCACCATCACCAAGGCGGCGCGGTGGGAGAGCAAACCGACCAAGGGGGCGGCCAAAGCGGGTGCGGCCGAGTTCATGGGCGCCCAGCCGTGCACGTTGTCGCTGGAGATGTTCCTCGACGCGACGGCCAAGCATGACGACAGCGTGGCCAAGGGTGTCGACCGGTTGATGTCGTGCTGCGTACCGACCAGCGCGACAACCGGTACACCCAAGGCGATCCCGCCGCTGGTCGTGTTCAAGTGGGGAGGACTGACCAGCTTCCCGGGATTCATCACCAAGGTCACCGCGAAGTTCACCCTGTTCGCGGCGGACGGCGCACCGTTGCGCGCCGTGTGCACTGTCGAGATCGAGGAGATGCCCGGCGGCAAGGGCGGGCAGAACCCCACCTCCCGTGCCGCGTCCGCGCGCCGCAGCCATGTGCTGATCGCAGGTGAGTCGCTCGCGACCCTGGCTCATCGGGAGTACGGCGACCCACAGCGGTGGCGGGACATCGCATCGTTCAACGGGATCGACGATCCGCTCCGGGTACCGTCCGGCACGCTGATCCGTCTGCCCGCGGTCGACGACCCAACGGCATCCGGCGCCGGCCGAGGGGCGCCGAACCGATGACCACCACCTCGGGCCTCACCATCACCGTCGGCGGCAGCCCGGTCCCGGACGCGGTGATGCTGCAACTGACGTCGTCGTATGTGGACACCAACACGGGCCTCCCGGACGCGTTCTCGCTGCGCTTCCGGGACAATGCCCGGCAGGTGCTCGCAGACGGTGGGCTGCGGGTCGGGGCTCCCATCCGCATCGCGATCACCACCGATGCGGCGTCGTCGGCGACAGAACTCCTCGTCGGCGAGATCACGGCGATCGAGGCCGAGTTCGAGAAGGCGGGCACCTTCACCACCGTCCGCGGGTACGACCAGTCCCACCGGCTGTTCCGTGGCCGTCACACCGCGGCGTACACCCAGGTGACCGCGTCGGATGCGGCTACGCAATGCGCACGACGGGCAGGTCTGCGGCCGGGGCGCATCGAACCGTCGACCACGGTGTACGAGCACCTGTCGCAGCAGGCGCAGACCGACTGGGAGTTCCTCTCGGCACTCGCGCAGGGGATCGGGTACCGCGTCGGAGTCACCTCTGGGGCATTGGATTTCGCGCCACCTGCACCGGCCGAGGAGGCGCCGGGACGTGACCCGGAGAACCCACTCGTGCTCCGATTCGGCACCGATATCGTGCGCCTGCGATCCGCGATCTCGGCGTCCGAGCAGGTCGGACGGGTCGAGGTCCGCGGCTGGGATGTCGCCACCAAGCAGCCGATCGTCGCTGCGGCGCAACCCGATTCCCCGGGTGCGCGGCTGACCGACATCGACGCCGCCGGCCTCGCCGCGACTTTCGGCGACCGGACCCATGTGGAGTCCGATCGGGGTGTGCGGTCACAGGCCGAGGCCGACGCGTGCGCGCAGGCGAGAGCCACATCCATCGCGGGGAGTCACGCCGAGATCGAGGCGGTCTGCACCGGCAACCCGACTTTGCGCGCGGGAACAGCCATCGCTCTCGTCGATCTCGGTGCTCCCTTCGACGGCAAGTTCGTGCTGTCGTCCGCGCGCCACCGCTATGACCCCCAGGTCGGGTACACCACGGCGATCGCCGTGTCGGCCGCCCACAATCGCAGCATGCTCGGCCTCACGTCGGTGGCGGCCCCGGCCGCATCGTCGACAGGTGTGACGATCGCCCAGGTCACCGACATCAACGACCCGCAACAGCAGGGCCGGGTGCGTCTGTCGTTCCCGCAGTTGTCGTCGGACTACGTGAGCGGCTGGGCTCGCACGGTCATGGCCGGGGCGGGCAAGGATCGTGGCGTTCTCGTGCTCCCGGAAGTGGGTGACGAGGTCCTCGTCGCGTTCGAACGTGGCGACGAGATGCATCCGTATGTGCTCGGCGGGCTGTTCAACGGCATCGACACACCGGACGCGAAAGGCATCGAGCTGGTGGATTCCGGCTCCGGATCGGTCAACCGGCGCTCGTGGGTGTCACGGCGCGGGCACCGCATCGACCTGCACGATCGGGATGGCCGCGACGACGGGGTCGTGGTGGCCACCGCGGACGACGCCCTGCGCATCGAACTCGACGCCGTCGCCCGCGAGATCACCGTCCGCAGCAGCGGCACTCTCGCGCTGCGGGCCGATCAGGGCATCACCATCGACTCCGGCTCGGGCCCACTGGATCTGCGCGGTGGCCGGGTGTCGGTCAACGCGACAACCACGGCCGAGGTCACCGCATCCGGCCCGGTGACCCTCCAGGGCACCCCCATCAAACTCAACTGAGGAGAGACCATGCCCCCAGCCGCGCGCGTCGGCGACCCGACCGCCCATCCGGGTGTCGTCGGACCGCCGGGATGTCCGACGGTCCTCATCGGCGGCGCACCCGCCGCCACCGTCGGTACCCCACACATCTGCTCGTTCCCGCCCCCGGCGGTGCACCCGCCCACCGCGATCGTGCCGCCGGGTTGCCCCACGGTGCTCATCGGAGGACGACCGGCGGCCCGCGTCGGCGACCTGTCGGGGTGCGGTGCCCCCATCGTCTCCGGCGCACCCACCGTCCTCATCGGCTGACGAAGGCAGGTGCCCGACATGGACGATCGACTCCCCGCCGACTTCGTCGGCCGCGGCTGGGCGTTCCCGGTCCGGACCGGCCCCACCGGTACCTTCGCCCTCGCCGCCGGCGGCAGCGACGTCGAGCAGGCGATCGAGATCATTCTCCGGACGACGCCGGGGGAGCGACCCATGCGGCCTGAATTCGGATGTCGTATCAACGATCACGTATTCGCCCCGGCGACGTCGGGGACCGCCGCCTCGATCGCACGCGACGTGCGCACCGCACTCGAGGACTGGGAGCCGCGGATCGACGTCGACGACATCCGTGTCGATTTCGATGCGGCCGACGTGGGGACCTTCTACATCGACGTCTGCTACCGCATCCACGGCCGCAACGATCGCCGGAACCTCGTCTTCCCCTTCTACGTCATCCCCGACGAGCCGGACGGGACCGGGTCCCCCGGTGCGCCGGCCGCACCCAACATGCTGGGAGAACCGTGATGTTGCCTGCCCCCGACCTCGACGACCGCAGGTTCCAGAATCTCGTCGACGACGCGCGTCGTCTTGTCCGCGAACGATTCCCGGAGTGGAGTGATCACAACATCTCCGATCCCGGTATCACCTTGATCGAGGCGGTCGCGACCATGGTCGACCAGCTCATCTATCGACTCAATCGGGTGCCGGACCGCAACTATCTCAAGTTCCTGGACCTGCTGGGATTGGAGTTGCGCCCGGCGTCCACCGCCCGGACGCGGGTGACGTTCTGGCTGTCCGCCCCGCAACCGCAGATCGTCAACGTCCGATCGGGCACCGAGGTGAGTACGGTGCGGACCGACGTGACCGAGCCGGTGGTGTTCTCGACCGACCGTGCCCTCGACATCATCCCGTGCTCGGCGAAGCGGGTCTTCGCCGCTCCCGCAGACGCCGACCCCACCGACCGCAGCCTGTCGTTGCGCGGCGACGGATTCGACTGCTTTTCCGCGACACCGCGCACCGACGACGCGCTGCTCGTCGAGCTGACCGATCCGGTCCCGTCCTGCGCGGTACTGCTGCGGATCACCTGCCGGGTCGCCGGTGTCGGTGTGGATCCCCGCCGGCCCCCGCTGCGATGGGAAGCGTTGACCGAACGCGGTTGGGTGGCCTGCGATCTCGGGAAGGACGAGACGGGCGGATTCAACGAACCCGGCGACGTCGTCGTGCACCTGCCCGACGACCATGCCCGCGCCGTGGTGGCCGGGCAGCGTGGCGCCTGGCTGCGTTGCCGGCTGATCGACGCGATCCCGGGGCAGCAGACCTACACCCTGTCACCGCACATCACTGCGCTGTCGGCGCAAACGGTCGGCGGCACCACGCCGGCCGCACACATGCAGACGGTTCCCGGCGAGGTTCTCGGTATCTCGGATGGATCGGTGGCACAACGGTTCCGGCTTCATCAGCACCCCGTGGTCCGTTCCGACGCGCTGAGCGTGACGGTCAGCGACGGCACCGAATCGTCGACGTGGCGTCCGGTGGACGACTTCGCCGACTGCTCCGCGGACGATCCGGTGTTCCACCTCGACCCGGTCTCGGGGGAAGTGGTCTTCGGTCCGGCCATCCGTGATGCGGACGGATCGGTGCGCGGATACGGCGCGATTCCGCGCAAGGGTGCGGTCGTCGCCATCGGGGACTACCGCATCGGTGGCGGCGCCGACGGCAACGTCGGTGTCGGTCAGCTGCGGGTCCTCAAGAGCAGCGTGCCGTTCATCGCCCGGGTGGAGAACCGGGTGGCCGCCGTCGGCGGCGCCGAGGCCGAGACGATCGACGAACTCAAGCTGCGCGGTCCGGTGGTCTTGCGGTCCCGCGGGCGGGCGGTCACCGCCGAGGACTTCGAGGAACTGACGCGTCAGGCCGCACCAGAGATCGCGCGGGTGCACTGCCTGGCCGACGATGCCGCCCCCGGAGTCATCCGGCTGCTGGTGATCCCGCATGTCGCCGACTCCGCCGACGGCGAGATACGCGTCCACGACCTGACCCCGCAACGTCGAACCCTGGACACCATCGCCGGGTACCTGGACGAGCGCCGTCTCGTCGGCACCCGGCTGTTGATCGAGCCGCCCCAGTACATCGGGGTCACCGTGCTGATCAGTCTGAGCGCAGTCGTCGGGTTCGACCGGGAGACCGTGAAGGCCGACGTCCGGTCGCGGGTGTACCGGCTGCTGCATCCGGTGCGTGGGGGTCGTTCGGGCCGCGGGTGGCCGGTCGCACGATCACTCGGTGTCCCCGACCTGGCGGCGGCGATCGCCGACGTCCCCGGTGTGGACATGAGCGGCGAGGTCGACGTGCAACTCATGCCGGTCAATCCGGCGACCGAGCGGCGCGGTGAGCCGACCGACCGATTGACCCTTCCGCCCAACGGTTTGTTCCTGTCGCACCGCCATCAGGTGCGCGTGATCTGACGGAAGGGGAGTCCGGTGAGGAGTGAGTACAGTGCGCGGTGATCTGCCCGCGGTGGTGAGCCCGCATCCGGTCGGCGCGACCCTACCGTCGATCTACGCCGACGACATCTATGCGCAGGGGCTGTGTGAGTCGTTCGACCGGATGTTGGGCCCGGCCGTCCTCGTGCTCGACTGCTTTCCGGCCTACCTCGATCCGGCGACCGCGCCCGCCGACTCGCTGAACTGGCTGGCAGGCTGGATCGGACTCGTCCTCGAAGGCCACGAATCGCCGGCGAAGAAGCGCGAACTGATCGGCGTCGGAGCCGAATTGCTGCGGTGGCGCGGCACGCGGCGCGGTGTGCACGACGCCGTGGTCGCGGCTTTCGGTGTCGTTCCGCAGATCACCGAACCCGGCGGCGTGACGGTCTCGGCCGAGGCGCCTGACCATGGTCCCGATGCAACCGATGACCGCGACCAGATGCTGGCCGTGACCCTCACCGTCGCCGACCCGGAATCGGTCGACCTGTCCCGCCTCGATGCCGTAGTCGCGCAGGTGAAACCGGTACATCTACCGCATCGGGTGCAGGTTGCGACGGGCTGACCGCTGGGTTCAGCCGAATCGTTCGGTCCGCACCCGGCGAGGGTCGTGGCCGGCGGAAAGCATCGCGGCCGCGCAGAACTCGACGAAGTGGTTGGGTCCGCAGATGTACACGGCGGGTTCGCTATCGGGCGACATCGTGACCGCGGCGAGCTCGGCCGCATCGAGACGACGCGCACCGCGCGCGTCGTCGTCCGGCGCTGATCGGGTGAAGGCGAGATGGACGGGCAATCGACGACGCTCGGCGAGTTGTCGCAGGTCATCGGCGAACAACATCCGGTCCGGTGACCGCAACGAATACACCAGATTGAACGGCACTGTGGGGGCAGCGATCTCGCGGCTCCGGAGCATCGCCATCAACGGCGCCAGGCCGGACCCGCCCGCGATCAACTGCACCGGTGCGGTATCGGTGGGCTCCCAGGTGAACCAGCCGCCGTGCGGGCGGGTGATCTCGAGCGGTTCGCCGACCTCCACTACGTCGACCAGGTACGGCGACACCTCGCCGTCATCGGCACGTTCCACAGTGACCTCGACGACACGTGGTTCCCG
This sequence comes from Gordonia sesuvii, assembly GCF_036350415.1. Lineage (NCBI taxonomy): Bacteria > Bacillati > Actinomycetota > Actinomycetes > Mycobacteriales > Gordoniaceae > Gordonia > Gordonia sesuvii. The sequence continues at coordinate 688,436 of NZ_JAZDUF010000002.1, read as the reverse complement.
GACATCCGACAGGGAGTACGTCCGCGCGGTCGAGTAGCCGTCCTCGGCGGTCAGTCGGATGTCGAGATGCTGGCCCGGGAGGCCCTGAAACGGCTCCGACAGGGCCAAGTGCAGCGAACGAGCGCTGGTGCTGTGCCGGAACTGCGAGATCACGGCGGTGATCTGCCACTCGTTCATGAGTAGCGCTGCTCCGACCACGGGTCGCCGTGCATGTGGTAGCCGTTGCTCTCCCAGAAGCCGGGGGTGTCCGATGACATGAACCGCAGTCGGCACACCCACTTCGCGCTCTTCCAGAAGTACAGGTGCGGCACCAGAAGCCGTGCCGGGCCACCGTGTTCGGCGGGTAGCGGTTCACCGTCATAGGAGTCGGCGATCCAGCCGCGGCCACCGACCAGGTCGGTGAGCGCGAGGTTCGTCGTGTACCCGCCGTGGCAGTGCGCCATCACATACGGTTCGGCCGGCCAGGGCAGCGCGGCGAGGATGGTGTCGAACGACACGCCACGCCAGCGGGTCTCGAACTTCGACCAGCGGGTCACACAGTGGATGTCGGTGACTATCTCCTCGTGCGGCAGTTCCTGGAACTGCGACCAGCTCCACTTGTGGATCCGGTGTTGCGCCGATTGGACGGCCAGCGACCACTTCTCGAGGCCGACAGTGGGCGTCGGTTCGGCCGAGAGCACCGGGAAATCGAACGTGCGGTACTGGCCGGGCGGCAGCCGTCCGGCGTCACGGTCGCGTCTGCCGACGAACCCGCGGTTCACGATCGCCATTGCAGCGATGCTACCGGCGGACGTCCGTGCGCACCGGGTCAGATCTCGAGGCCGAGCAGTGCGTTCTCGAGGACCTCCGGCATCGCGGGGTGAATCCAGTACTGGCCGCGCGCCACCTCCAGCGCGGTCTGGCCGAACGACATCGCCTGGATCGCCGGCTGGATCACGGTCGGCGCCTGCGGACCCAACACGTGAGCGCCAAGCAGTCGGCCGGTGCCGCGTTCGGCGATGACCTTGCAGAACCCGGTGGTGTCCTCCATCGCCCAGCCGTAGGCGACGTCGCCGTACGCCTGCACCTTGACCGTGATGTCGAGTCCCTGGTCACGCGCCTCGTCTTCGGTGAGTCCGACCGATGCGATCTGCGGATGCGTGAACACCGCGGCGGGCACGAACCGATGATCGAAGGTGTCGAGGTCGTCGGAGTCCCAGCCCTTGAGCAGGTTGGCCTGCACGACCCGTTCCTCGTGATTGGCGACATGCTTGAGCTGATAAGGCGAACTGACGTCGCCCAGGGCCCACACCCGTGGCGCGTCGGTGCGACCATGCGGATCGCAGATGACCCGCCCGTCGGCGTCGAGCGCCAGGCCGATCGACCCCAGGTTGAGCCGATCCCCGTTGGGTTTACGGCCGGTCGCGACCAGCAGCACGTCACCGTCGAGATGGCCGCCGTCCTCGAAGTCCACCCGTACCCGGCCGTCGGGCAGATCCGTCGCTCCGACCACATTCGTGTTCAGGTGCACATCCCACTTCTCGCGTGCGACTTCGGTGAACCGCGTCGTGACGTCGGCGTCGAGCTTGCGAAGCAGGGCGCCGCTGCGTGCGACGATCGACACCGAACTGCCGAGGGCGCCGAACACGTGCGCGAACTCGGCTGCGATGTAACCGCTTCCGACGATGATCAGACGTTTCGGCAGCTCCTCGAGGCGCATCACGTCGTTGTTGGTGTAGTACCGGACGGCGGATTCGGCGATGGCCGGTGGGACCGTCGCTCGTGACCCGGCCGCGATGACCACCTCGTCGGCGAGCACCAGCGACTCCGCGGTGACCAGGCGGTAGCGGCCGTCCTCGTCGCGGCCATCGAACTCGACATGCGCGGAGTGCACGGTGATGTTGGGGCAGCGATCGACGCGATATTCCTTGCCGCCCACCGAGATCGGATCGATCCGACCGAACACGCGTTTGACGATGCCGGGCCAGTCGACGGAATACACCCGGCTGTCGACACCGAGTCGGCCGCCGTGTCGGGCGATCTCGGCCACCTCCGCGCCGTACACGAACATCTTGGTCGGGATACAGCCGACATTGAGGCACGTGCCGCCGTAGACACCCTCCTCGAAGATCGCGATCGTCTTGTCGTCGAATCGATGATCGGGAATCGAATTGCCACTGCCGGACCCGATGATCGCCAGATCGACGACCTGCGGCGCGGTCATGCGCGCCCTGCCGTCGTGTCCGAGGTCGTGTCGGAGGGTGAGTCCACCGGGGTCGCGGGTGCACTGAGCGTGTCCTGGAGCCAGACGTCGATCTCGCGGTAGGCGTGCTCGCGTGCGTGCCGCACGGAGAGGAACACGTCGTGACGGGCATCGGCGATCGGCACCACCGACACCCGGTCGCCTAGGCACCCGCTCCACCGGGACATGTGTCTGGCGTCGAGCACCACGTCGGCGTCATCGACCGAACTCGGGCGGGCACGGTCGAACAGGGTCTTGTCGGATCGGAGTACCAGCGAGGGCACGCCGACGTCGATGCCGCGGTGTAGTCGGGCGTGCCCGCGGCGGACCGCGTTGAGGAACCCGAAGGTGACGGGAAAGCCGCCCATCGGTTTCAGGGCGAGGTCATAGGCCCATTCGCCGCCGGTCGTCTCATGGATGCTGCGGCCGTATCCCTCCGAAAGCTCTTGCGGCAACACGGCCTTCGGGCGTACGGCGGCGAGCACGCGCAGGAGTGCCGACACCGGCGGCGTACGGAGGACCGCGCTGCCCTGCAGGTCGAACCAGGGACTGTTCAGCAACAGCCCGGCGACGTGGGCGTGACGCTCCGGCGACGACGACCGCAGCCGGTCGAGCCACAGCGGGGTGATGATCCCGCCGGTGGAGTGGGCGGCGACGATCACCCGTGCCCGCCCGTCGTCGCCGGCCGTCTCGTCGACGACGACGTCGAGCGCGCGGCTCAGCTCCTCGTCGTACTGCCGCAGATCGGTGGTCAGATGCGCGGTGTGCTGCGGCAGCAGCGACCGCCCGCACTTGCGCAGGTCCAGGGCATAGAAGGCGTAGCCGCGGGCATGGAAGTAGTCGGCGAGCGGTTCGTGGAAGAAGTAATCGGTGAAACCGTGGACGTAGAGCACGGCACCGTTCGTCGACGGCTCCGGACCGGCCTTGCGGACCAGGGTCGCGGTGATCGGGTCCTCCCCGTCGGGGTCTGGTCCCAGCGGAAGGGTCAGGACCTCGTATCGGTCCAGGAACTTGTCGGGTTGCCAGGTCGCAGCTGGTCGGCCGCCGGCGTGGGCAGCTGTCGAGGATGCGGTCACGTACTCCACTCTAGAAGAGCGCCGCCGGTGGGCCGGCGGGCCGAGGTGTCGCCCAGCCCACACTTGGGCGGAGGCGATTCCATTGTTTCGCGGCAAATGGGGAACAATGGCCGATGACAGGGATGAACGACATGGATGCCCCGGTGACAGCGTCACCGGTGTCGGAACGTCCACCTCGTGCGAAAGAGAGCTCTTCGTGTCTCACTCGGTGATCAAGACGGATGTCGCACTGGTCGGTGCCGGGATCATGAGCGCCACCCTCGGCGCGCTGATCCGTCGGGTACAGCCGGACTGGTCGATCAGCCTCTTCGAACGACTCGACGCGGCCGCCGCGGAGAGCAGCGACCCGTGGAACAACGCCGGGACCGGGCACTCCGCGCTCTGCGAGCTGAACTACACCCCGAAAACCGCAGACGGCGACGTCAACATCGACAAAGCGCTCAACATCAACGAGCAATTCCAGGTGTCGCGCCAATTCTGGGCCTACGCCGTCGACAACGGCATCCTCGGCGACCCCAGCGAGTTCATCAACCCGATCCCGCACGTCAGCTTCACCCACGGCCAGGCGGGCGTCGACTACCTGCGCAAACGCTATGACCGTCTCGCCGGCCAGGTGCTGTTCGAGGGCATGGAGTTCATCGACGACGAGGCGACATTCAGCGAGCGGTTGCCGCTCATGTCTTCCGGCCGCGACTTCTCCGACCCGGTCGCCCTGAACTGGTTCACCGAGGGCACCGACGTCGACTTCGGCGCGCTCACCCAGCAGCTGATCAACAACATCGGCGAGTCGGGCGCCGACATCTACTTCGGGCACGGCGTCACCAACCTGTCGAAGCAGTCCGACGGCAGCTGGATGGTCAAGGTCCGCAACATGCGGACCAAGGAGAAGTTCACCGTCCACGCCAAGTTCGTCTTCGTCGGCGCCGGTGGCGGCGCCCTGCACCTGCTGCAGAAGTCGGGCATCTCCGAGGCGAAGGGCTTCGGCGGATTCCCGGTCTCCGGTGAGTTCTTCCGGTGCACCAATCCCGACCTCGTCTCCGAGCACCAGGCCAAGGTGTACGGGCAGGCGGCCGTCGGTGCGCCGCCGATGTCGGTGCCGCACCTCGACACCCGCGTGATCAACCACAAGCCCGGGCTGCTGTTCGGCCCGTACGCCGGATGGTCGCCGAAGTTCCTCAAGAGCGGCAAGATCACCGACCTGCCGTTCTCGGTCAAGCCGAACAACCTGCTGCCGATGCTGTCGATCGCGCCGCAGGAGTTCGGTCTGCTCAAGTACCTGATCAGCGAGTTGGCGGCCAGCCGCGCCGACCGCGTGAACACCCTCGGCGAGTTCGTTCCGCGTGCCGACGGCGCCGACTGGGAGATCATCACCGCAGGTCAGCGTGTGCAGGTGATCCGCAAGACCGGCGTCGGTGGATCGTTGGAGTTCGGCACCGCGGTGGTCACCGCCGACGACGGCACCATCGCGGGTCTGCTCGGTGCGTCGCCGGGTGCATCCACGGCCGTCCCGGCGATGCTCAACGTCCTGGAGAAGTGCTTCCCCAAGGAGTACGCAGGGTGGAAGCCGACGCTCACCGAGATGATCCCGTCCTTCGGGCAGAAGCTCTCCGACAATCGTGACCTGTTCCGACAGGTGTGGGACTGGACCAACGCGAGCCTGCAGCTGCGGCGCGATGCCGTGGCCCCACAGGTCGACACCGAACCGGCACAGGCGACCGCGGTCTGACACCGCCGCCCGACGAGTGCGCGCGTCTGTGATAGGCACGACACCATGACATCGGTAGGGCACCTCCACCACAGTCCGGCCGACGAGATGGATGCGGCCACCCTGTACAAGATCCTGCGGCTGCGGGTCGACGTCTTCGTCGTCGAGCAGGCGTGCCCGTACCCGGAGCTCGACGGCCGCGACCTGGATCCCGGAACCCGGCAGTTCTGGATCGCCGACGACGACGTGGTGGTCTCCACGTTGCGGTTGCTCACCGAGCCGTCGTCTGCCGACGGCGAGCCGACATTCCGCATCGGGCGTGTGTGCACCGAGCGCGGCCATCGCGGGCAGGGGCTGACCGCGCGACTCATCACGGCCGCGCTTGCGCAGATCGGCGATCACGGATGCGTGATCGAGGCCCAGGCCTACCTCGTCGACATGTACGCCAAGTTCGGGTTCGTCATCGAGGGGGAGGAGTACCTCGAGGACGGCATCCCGCACGTCACGATGCGCCGCGAGCCGGTGACCTCGCAGGCCCGCGACGTCGTCGCCGGTGGGCCGCAGTGACCGGCCGTCACCACCGGGCGACCGCGGTCGAGGGGCCCGTCCGCTATCCGTTCAGCGCCGTCGTCGGCCAGGAACGGCTCAAGCTGGCGCTGATCCTGTCGGCGATCTCGCCGGGCATCGGGGGTGTGCTCATCCGCGGCGAGAAGGGCACCGCGAAATCGACGATCGTGCGCGGACTCGGGCCGTTGCTCGACGCCGACCACGCGGCGGGAAGGAACGCGGCGGGGGAGAACTCGGAGACGGGGCACCCACGTGGCCGCGTCGTCGAATTGCCGATCGGGGCGACCGAGGACCGGGTCGTCGGCTCGCTCGACCTGACCGCCGTACTGAGCGAGGGCCGCGCACAGTTCACCCCCGGCCTGCTCGCCCGCGCCGACGGGGGAGTCCTCTACATCGACGAGGTCAACCTGCTGGCCGACCATCTCGTCGACGTGCTGCTCGACGCCGCCGCCAGCGGCCGGGTGACCATCGAACGCGATGGTGTCTCGCACACGCAGTCCGCGGATTTCGTCCTGGTCGGCACGATGAACCCAGAAGAGGGGGAGCTGCGTCCGCAGCTGCTCGACCGGTTCGGCCTGGCCGTCGATGTGGCGGCCGGCCGCGACATCGACGAGCGCGTGGAGATCGTGTCGCGCCGGATGGCCTTCGACGCCGACCCGGAGACCTTCGTCGACGAGCACGCGGACGCCGAGGCGGAACTGACGGCCCGGATCGCCGATGCGCGTGCCCTGGTGTCCGCCGTCCGGATCCCGGCCGCGGAGTTGCGGCGGATCGCCGGCATCTGTGCGCATCTGGAGGTCGACGGGCTGCGCGGCGACATCGTCGTGGCGCGGACCGCGGCCGCGCACGCCGCGTGGCGACTGGCCGACGAGGTGACCGCCGACGATGTCCGGGTGGCGGTGGAACTCGCCTTGCCACATCGGCGCCGGCGCAACCCGTTCGACGAATCCGGTCTGACCGATCAGCAGCTCGACGATGCGATGGATGCGGGCCACGACGCCGCCGAATCGGGCCCCCGGGCCCCCGACCCGACCGATCCCGATCCGACCGATCCCGACCCCACCGATCCTGATGGGGGCGGCGCGCCGCCGGAAGACCGTTCCGACTCTTCGCCCGAGCCCTCGACGGCCCCGCCTGCGAACGACCCACAGAGCTCCGAGGCCGACGATGCGAACGCCGACGACCAGGCGCCCGCCGGACCCGTGCCGGGTCCGCGTTTCGGCGAACCCCCGGCGGCCGCGCACACTCCCCGGATGCGGCGGCTCAGCGTCGACGGCGTCGGTGAAGGTGACCCCGGTCGCCGCTCCCGTGCTCGTTCTCGACGTGGACAGACCACGCGCGCAATCGATTTCACACATGGTGAACCGGTGCACCTGTTCGGCACGATCCTGTCGGCCGCCGACCGGGCCGCCGCCGACGGTGGCCTTGCGGCGACCGGCGACGTCCGCCTGCGGTCCGGTGACCTGCGCAGCGCGGAACGTATCGGCCAGGAGGGCAACCTGGTCGTGTTCGTCGTCGATCTGTCCGGCTCGATGACCGCGCGCCGCCGGCTCTCGGCCGTGACCGGGATCTGTGTCGACCTGTTGCGGGACTCCTACACGCGCCGCGACCGGGTCGCGGTCGTCGTCGCCCGTGGGGCGTCCGCCGAGGTGGCGGTACCGCCGACCAAGTCCGTCGACATCGCGGTCCGGCGCCTCGCCGACCTGCGGACCGGTGGTCGCACACCGCTGGCCGAGGGCCTGATCGAGGCCGCCGACGTCATCGACCGCGCCGCGCGTCGCGAACCACAGCGTCGTGCGCTGCTCGTGGTGCTCACCGACGGCCGCGCGACGGCCGGACCGGACGCGGCACCGCGGGCCCGGAAGGTGGCCGCTGCGATCGGCCGGCGCGGCATCGACGCCGTGGTGGTCGACTGCGAGCAGGGCATGATCCGGCTCGGACTGGCCGCCGAGCTCGCTGCGGCCCTCGGTGCGCGATGTCTGCCGATGGACGAATTGTCCGTCGGTATGCTCACCGGCGGCCGGGCCGCCTGAGACCGAGTCCGCTCGGGACCGAGTCCACTTGGGGTCCGAGTCCGCCTGAGACCCGAGCCCGCCTGAGACCCGAGCCCGCCTGAGACACTGTTCGCACCACACCGCGACCGCGAGGAGGCCATGTGCCACGAGGAGTGCCGGATACCGTCCCCGACGACGGCCTGACGACCCGGCAGCGTCGCAATCTGCCGGTGCTGGCGGTGCACACCGGGGACGGAAAGGGCAAGTCCACCGCGGCGTTCGGGATGGCGATGCGAGCCTGGAACGCCGGACTGAGCGTGGCGGTCTTCCAGTTCGTCAAGAGCGCCAAATGGAAGGTCGGGGAGGAGAGCGCCCTGACGACCCTCGGCGACGTGCACACCGAGACCGGCAAGGGAGCCCCGGTCGAATGGCACAAGATGGGTCAGGGCTGGTCGTGGCTGCGCGCCAACGCCGATCACGACGCCGACCACGCGGAAGATGCGCGGGCCGGGTGGGCCGAGATCTCCCGGCGCCTGGCCGCCGAACAGCACGATTTCTACGTCCTCGACGAGTTCACCTACCCGCTCGACTGGGGGTGGGTGGACACTGACGAGGTGGTCGAGACACTCCGGGACCGGCCGGGCCGACAGCACGTGGTCATCACGGGACGCCGTGCGCCGGCGGCGCTGATGGACGCCGCGGATCTGGTCACCGAGATGCGCAAGGTCGCCCATCCGATGGATGCCGGACGCAAGGGCCAGAAGGGCATCGAGTGGTGAGCGGATCGGTGCGCAGATGAATGCGGTGCCTGCCGTCGTCGTGGCCGCGCCTGCGTCGGGCAGCGGCAAGACGACGGTGTCTACCGGGCTGATCGGTGCACTGCGGGCCGCGGGTCACCGTGTTGCCCCGTTCAAAGTCGGCCCCGACTACATCGACCCCGGCTACCACGCGGTCGCCGCCGGGACGGTCGGCCGCAACCTCGACCCGAATCTGGTCGGCGCCGACCTGGTCGGTCCGCTGTTCGCGGCCGGCTCGGCCGGCGCCGACATCGCCGTCGTCGAAGGCGTGATGGGCCTGTTCGACGGACGCATCCTGGCGGACTCGGCCTCCTCCGACGATCCGGCCGGTTTCGGGTCGACCGCCCACGTCGCCCGGCTCATCGGCGCGCCCGTCGTCCTCGTCGTCGACGCGTCCGGGCACAGCCAGTCGCTCGCCGCCACACTGCACGGCTTCATCGGTTTCGACCCGTCGGTTCGCATCGTCGGGGTGATCCTGAACCGGGTGGGGTCCGATCGTCACGAATCGGTGCTGCGGCAGGCGTGCGCGCGGGTCGGCCTACCGGTGGTGGGGGTGCTGCGGCGCAACCCGGCGTTGCAGGTGCCGTCGCGGCACCTCGGGCTCATCCCGGCGGCCGAACGGCGCGACGACGCGGTTCGTGCAGTGGATGCGATGACCGCGACCATCGGTGCGGCACTTGATCTCCCGGCCATCGTCGCAGCCGCTCGCACCCGCGCGGCACAGTCGACGGCCGCGTGGTCACCGCACGAGGCCGTCGCTGACGGCGCGCCCGCGACCGGGGCGCGCAAACCCGTCGTGGCCGTGGCCGGCGGTGCCGCGTTCACCTTCGGGTATGCCGAGCACCGCGAGCTCCTGGTCGCAGCAGGCGCCGATGTGGTCGGCTTCGACCCGCTGCACGACCCGCTGCCACCGGACACCGATGCGGTCGTGATCGGCGGCGGCTTCCCGGAGGAACATGCTGAAGCCCTGTCGGCCAACGAACCCCTGCGGGCCGGACTCGCCGACCACGCCGGCGCCGGCCGGCCGATCGTCGCCGAATGCGCCGGGCTGCTCTACCTCGCCCGCGAACTCGACGGGCACCCCATGGCCGGGGTGATCGATGTCGTCGGTCGCTTCACCGACACCCTCACCCTCGGATACCGCGACGCCGTGGCGGTGACCGACTCGGCAGCGTTCGCAGAGGGGCAGCGGGTCACCGGGCACGAGTTCCATCGATCCACCGTGATCGGCGGCGCCCACCTTCGGCCGGCCTGGGCGTGGCGTGATCACGTCGGGGTCGCCGGGACCCACGGCTATGCGAACGGTGCCGTGCACGCCTCGTATCTGCATGTGCATCCGGCCGGCAATCCGACGGCGGTGGCCCGGTTCGTCGCCGCGGCCCGGAAGGTCGCGTCGGGCAGTTCCCTCGACGTCGCCGCGGAGCGCGCCGGATGAACCGTCGCGGGCTGAGCGAGGCGCTGGATTCCCTGACCCGCCACGGCATCGACGACCCGGCGATGCTGCGCAGTCTGCTGGAGGCGGTGCTCGTCGTCGGCCGCGGACTCGACCTCGACCGCGCGCTGCAACGAATCGTCGAGGTGGCCTCGCAGGTGGCCGACGCCCGCTACGCCGCCCTCGGCGTGCGTGGGCCCGACGGCGGCCTCAGCCAGTTCGTCTACACCGGCATCAGCCCGACGCAACGCGCCCGGATGGACCATCTGCCCGTCGGTCACGGCGTGCTCGGCTTGCTGATCGATGAGCCCCAGGTGCTGCGCATCCCGGCACTCGCCGAGCACCCGTCGTCGGTCGGATTCCCGCCCGGACATCCACCGATGACCACCTTCCTCGGCGCACCCATCATCATCCGCGGATCGGTGTTCGGCAGCATCTACCTGACCGAGAAGCAGTCGGCCGACCAGTTCTCGGAGGTCGACGAGACCTTCGTCGCCATCCTCGCGGTCGCCGCCGGAATCGCCGTCGACAACGCGCGCCTCTTCGAGCGCGCCCGGACCCGCCACCGGTGGATGCAGGTCATCGCCCGTCGCGGCTCCGAGCCGCTCGCCGGGATCGCGTTGTCGGACACACTGTCCCGATTGTGTGACGACGTCGCCGCACTCACCGAGGCTGTCGACGTGTTCCTGCTCACCGGTGATCGCGGCACGCTCACGGTGGACGGTCACACGGGTCCCGCGCCCGCCGCCGGCGACATCGTGGTCGCGCCCGTCGGAACCCGGACGGTGGTTCCGGCCACCGACATCGCGTCCGAGCTGATCCGCCGCAACGCGCAGTGGGTGACCATCCAGCCGTTGCAGCGCGCCGCGGGCACGTTCGGACGACTCGTGATCACGCATACCGAACCACCGACCTGGGACGACGAGGACATAGCCGGTCTGGCAGGTGTCGCGGAGGTGGCCTCCTTGGCTGTCGCCTATGCCGCCCAGCAGCAGACCGCTCGCGATCTCCAAGTACTCGAGGACCGTCATCGGATCGCGCGCGATCTGCACGACCACGTCATCCAGCGGCTGTTCGCCATCGGGATGTCGGTGCAGACGATGCTGGCAGGCGACTCCGGCGACGCGGCCGCCCGCTCCCGGCTCGAACAGGTGGAGGTCGACCTGGACCGCACCATCGCGCAGATCCGTACCTCGATCTTCGACCTGCAGACCGTCCCGGGGCAGCACGACACCACAACTCTGCGACGTCGGGTCCTCGACATCGTCTCGGAGTTGGCCACCCAGGCGCCCATCGCACCCGGCGTCGCGTTCGCGGGCCCGGTGGACACAGTCGTGCCGGAGCGTCTCGCGCCGCACATCGATGCCGTTCTGCGCGAAGGACTCTCGAACGCATTACGACACGCCCACGCCGAACACATCGACGTGTCGGTGACTGCCGACGACGACGTCTTGACGGTGGCGATCAGCGACGACGGTGTCGGGATCGGCGCCGACGTGGTCTACCGCGGACTCGACAACCTCACCCGCCGCGCCGAGGAGTGCGACGGCGTGTTCGAAGTGGCGACCGCACCCGGGAGGGCCGGCGGGACCACCCTCACCTGGACGGTGCCGCTGCGGGGCTGATCCCGCAGGGCGCTAACGGCTCTTGCCGTCACGCAAACGCGTCGCCATGACCGCGACTTGCGTACGGCGTTGCATGTCCAGCTTGGACAGGATGCGCGACACGTAGTTCTTGATCGTCTTCTCCGCCAGGAACATCCGTTCGGCGATCTGTCGGTTCGTCAGGCCCTCGCCGATCAGGTTGAACACCTCACGTTCCTGGTGGGTGAGCTCGGCGAGCGGGTCGTCGGCGGTGTCCTTGCCGTCGCGCAATTTCGCCAGCAGCGCGGCCGTGCTGCGATCATCGAGCAGCGACCCGCCGCGGCCGACGGTCCGGACCGCCTCGATGAGGTTGTGGCCGAGGATCTGCTTCAGGACGAACCCCGACGCGCCGGCGAGGACGGCTGCGAGCAGCGCGTCGTCGTCGGCGTAACTGGTCAGCATCAGACAGCGCACCGCCGGCTCCGCGGCCCGCACGTCGCGGCACAACTCCACCCCGTTCCCGTCGGGCAACCGGACGTCGAGGACGGCCACGTCGGGCACGGCGGCGAGAATGCCCACCTTCGCCTCTCCGACGGAGGCCGCTTCGCCCACGACCTCGAGATCGGTGGCGGTCCCCAGCAGATCGCGCAGCCCGCGGCGCACGAGTTCGTGGTCGTCGACCAGATAAACACGTATCGGCTTCGGCTCGGCGGCCGGTTCTGTGGGGGCCTGCGCAGGCATGGTCTGACGGTACCTCAGCAACAGGTGCGCGGTCGGCTGTCGGCCGGAGACCTGGGACCCATGACATCGGGGACTTTCGGCCCACGTGGGCGACCGACACGCCGGAGCAGAGTTGATCCGTACCGCAGCAGCGCGACACGAGGAGAGCGATGAGCAGTCTGATCGATCGACCGGCGGCAACCGACGAACTGATCACCGAGAGCCGGATGACCGGCTCTGATCTGCTCCGGGAACTGTTGCCCGTCTGCGAGACCGAAGTCGAGCGGCACATGAAGATGACCAAGGACTGGCACCCGCACGACTATGTGCCGTGGGACGACGGGCGCAACTTCGCATCGCTGGGTGGGATCGACTGGGATCCGGCTCAGTCGCAGCTGTCGGAGACGGCCAAGGCCGCGATGATCACGAACCTGCTCACCGAGGACAACCTGCCGTCGTATCACCGGGTGATCGCCGACAACTTCAGTCTCGACGACGCCTGGGGATTCTGGGTGGGTCGGTGGACGGCCGAGGAGATGCGGCATTCGGTCGTCATGCGCGACTACCTGGTGGTGACACGCGGTGTGGATCCGGTGGAGCTGGAGAACATCCGGATGGAGCACATGACGCACGGGTTCAACCCGCTGCCCGCCGACGACGGGCAACGCGACCACAGCTACGACATGCTCTACGCGGTGAGCTATGTCAGCTTCCAGGAACTGGCCACCCGGGTCTCGCACCGCAACACCGGAAAGGCATGCGGCGACCCGATCGCCGACCGGATGCTGCAACGCGTTGCGGCCGACGAGAACCTGCACATGCTCTTCTACCGAAACGTCGTCGCCGGGGCGCTCGATCTGGTTCCCGACCAGACGATGGCGGCCATCTACGCCATCGTGTCCAACTTCCAGATGCCCGGCGCCTCCATGCCCAACTTCCGGCGCAACGCGGTGCTGATCGCCAAGGGCGGCATCTACGATCTGCCGCAACACCTCTCGGAGGTGGTGATGCCGGTGCTGCGCAAGTGGCGGATCTTCGAACGCGACGACTTCGGTCCGCTGGGCGAGCAATACCGCGAACTACTCGCGCAGTTCCTCGACGACATGGACGTCAAGGTCCGCAGATTCGAGGAGTCGCGCGAACGAGCGCTCCACCGTCAGCGCGCCCGCCGCGGGCTTGACCAGACCACGGGGGCCGCGCGGTGACGGCGCTCGACGACGAACCCGCCGTGGCCCCCATCCCCGGATTCGACACCGCGATCGCCATGGCCGAGGCGGCCAGTTGCGGCAACGTCAGCTGGTGGAACAGCATCCGCACACACGCCGGTGACCCTGCGGCCGGCGAGTATGCGGCGTCGGTGCTCCTCGCCGAATTGTTGACATCCTCGGCGCACCGGTCCGGCATCGCGGTCGCCGATGTCTGGGACGTCGCCCGGCGGACCGGCCGGCTACCGCTCTGAGCCTGTTCACCGGTCGGCCGCGGGGTCGGTAGGCTCGTGGGTCATGTCCTCTGGCGTGTCCGACTCCGACCGGCCCGGCCCTGGCCGCCCCGACCGTCCTGCAACCGAAGCGTCCGCGACCGGCGACCACGCACGCGGCCACTATCTGGTCGGTCTCGACCTGTCCGGCCGCCGGGTCGTCGTGGTCGGCGGCGGGTCGGTCGCGCAACGTCGGCTGCCCAACCTGATCGCCGCCGGGGCGGACGTTCACGTGATCGCGATCGATCCGACACCCGCCGTCGAATCCACGGTCGGTATCTCGGTGTCGCACCGGGCCTATCGCGACGGAGATCTCGACGGGGCCTGGTATGTGATGGCCTGCACAGACGATCCGGAGGTGAACGCGCAGGTCGTCGCCGACGCCGAGGCACGACACACCTTCTGTGTCCGCGCCGACGATGCGCAATACGGCACCGCTGTGACACCCGCGTCGGGCCGGCACCGGGACGTGCAGTTCGGCGTCCTCGCCGGCGGCGACCACCGCATGTCGGCGGCGTTGCGCGCGGCCATCGGACGGGCGCTCGCCGAAGGGTCGCTCAGCGTCGCCGACGACGCGCCGCACCCCCCGGGCGTCGCGCTGGTCGGCGGCGGACCCGGCGACCCGGACCTGATCACCGTCCGTGGTCAGAAGCTGCTGCAGCAGGCCGACGTCGTCGTCGCCGACCGGCTCGCGCCACCGCAGCTGCTCGCCGAGCTGGGACCGCAGGTCGAGATCATCGACGCGGCGAAGGTGCCCTACGGACGCGCGATGAAACAGGAGGCCATCAACGACGTCCTGGTCGAGCGCGCCAAGGCGGGCAAGTTCGTCGTCCGCTTCAAGGGGGGCGACCCGTATGTGTACGGACGTGGCTTCGAAGAGGTCCAGGCCTGCGTGGCGGCCGGCGTGCCGGTGACGGTCGTCCCGGGCATCAGCAGTCCCATCGCCGCCCCGGCCTCGGCCGGTATCCCGGTGACCCACCGCGGCGTGACACACGAGGTGGTCATCGCCTCCGGCCACGTCGCGCCCGACCATCCCGATTCACTGATCGACTGGTCGGCCATCGCCCGTCTCAAAGGCACCCTGGTGCTGATGATGGCGGTCGAGCGGGTCGACGCCTTCGCCGACGCGTTGCTGGCCGGCGGCAGGGCACCGGAGACACCGGTGGCGATGATCGAGAACGGCTCGTTGCCGACACAGCGTGTCCTGCGCACCGACCTCGCGCATGCGGCCGCCACCGCCGACGAGCAGGATCTGCGGCCACCGGCGATCGTCGTCATCGGCGACGTCGCCGGGTTCACCGACCTCGCCACCTGACACCGCAACGGGCCAACGGCGATTGGCATATTCGGTGCACCGAGCGGTAGCGTCGAAGCCTATGTCAGCCCCGGAAACGTCGAGCCCCGCGCACGCGGCCGTGTACCGCCGCGTGTTCGGACCGGCGATCCTGGTGCTCAGCGGTATGCAGCTGTTGATGGTGCTCGACGGCACCGTCGCCGCGTTGGCCCTACCGCGGATTCGGGACGCCCTGCAGTTGTCCGAGTCCGGCGCCAACTGGATCATCAGCAGCTACGTGCTCGCATTCGGTGGTCTGATGCTGCTCGGCGGACGACTCGGCGACACCTTCGGCCGCAAGCGCATGTTCGTCATCGGCGTGGTGGCGTTCACCATCACCTCGCTGCTGTGCGGTGTGGCATGGAACGAGCCCAGCCTCATCATCGGACGCGCGCTGCAGGGCGCCTCCGCCGCGATCGCCGCGCCGACCGCGATGGCGTTGGTCGCGACGACGTTCGCCCCCGGTAAGCCACGAAGCCAGGCCTTCGCGATCTACGCCGCGATGACCGGTGTCGGCTCGGTCGCCGGTCTGATCCTCGGCGGTGTCCTCACCCAGGTCTCGTGGCGGCTGGTGTTCCTGATCAACGTGCCGATCGGAGTGCTGGTCACCATCGGTGCGATGGCGGTGCTGCGGGAGTCGCAGGGCGAACGTCTCGCACTCGACATCCAGGGCGCGATCCTGGGCACCCTCGGCTGCACGTTGTTGGTTCTGGCCGTCAACGAAGGGCCGGACGGGTGGGCGCGCCCACTTGTGGTGGGCTCGTTCATCCTCGGTGGCCTCGCACTGATCGCGTTCGTGATGGTCGAACGCAACGCGGCGAACCCGATCCTGCCGTTCAGTCTCTTCGACAACCGCAGCCGCGTCGCCGCGCTGATCGCGATCTTCTTCGCCAGCATGATCATGATGTGTATGGCGGTGTTCATCTCGCTCTACCTGCAGGGCATCCTGAAATACACCCCGATCCAGAGCGGTATGGCCGTCGTCCCGTTCGCGTTCGGTCTGGGGATCGCCGCGGCCATCGCGTCCAAACTCGCGTTGATGATCCAGCCCCGGTGGCTGGTACTCATCGGCGGGACGATCATTCTCGCCGGGTGCCTCTACGCGTCGTCGATCGCCACCGGCTCGCCGGGCTACTTCCCGAGCATCGGATTGCCGGTCGTCGTGATCGGCTTCGGCGTCGGCTTCGCCGTCATCCCGCTCACGCTGTCCGTGGTCGCCGGCGTCGGACCCACCGAGATCGGTCCGCTGACCGCGCTGGCTCAGGTCGCGCAGAATCTCGGCGGGGCCATCGGTCTCGTCGCCGTCGGTGCCGCCGTCACCTCCCGTGCGCTGTCGGAGGGCGGCACCACCGCCCCGGTCGAGACGATGAACGCGACAGAACTGGCCGCCCAGGCCAGCGGTTACGGCCTGGCCTTCGCCTGCTGTGCGGGCCTTGCCGTGCTCTCCGCCGTCGTCGTCTTGTTCATGCGCTTCACCCCGGAAGAGGTGGCGGAGGGGCAGGCAGCTCAGGAAGCCGCCAATGCCAGCCTCGACGTCGACGATCACACCCCGCACTGACGACGCTCGATCTCGGGCCGGCGGGCTCAATTCTTCGTAGGGGACACGATGTCGGAGAGTTCGGCGCGCGAGCGGATCCCGAGCTTCCGGTAGACCTTGCGCAGGTGGTACTCGACGGTCTTGGGACTCAGGAACAGCGCCGCGGCGGCCTCCCGTGTGGTTCGACCGTCGGAGAGGAGCAGCGCCACCTGCAGCTCCTGCGGCGTCAGCGAGGCGACACCACCCTGGGGGCGATGTGCGACACGCTCGCCGGTGAGGTCCAGTTCGGTGGCCGCCCGGTCGGCCCAGGGGCGGGCTCCGAGTTCGGCGAACGCCGACAGAGACGAGCGCAGCTGCACGCGAGCGTCCACGCGACGGCCGGCGCGGCGCAGGCGCTCGCCGTAGGCGAGTGCGGTACGGGCGGTCTCGAACCTGTCCGGGGTGTCGCGGTGCAGGGCGAGTGCTTCGGCGAATGCCTGGTCGAAGTCGTCGGCCACCATCGCAGCAGCGCGGCGTGCGCGAGCAGCCGACCACGGCTGTCCCTTCGCGTCCGCGACCATCGAGAACTTCCGGGCGACGTCGGCAGCCTCCGTCTCCCGGCCGAGTCGGACCAGGGTTTCGACCAGATCCGGGCGAGGTGAGAGGTCGGGGTCACCGACGGCCCGCTCGGTCAGCAGCTCGTCCACCGCCAGCAGCCGACGCAGCGTCTCCTCCGGGTCATCGCCGGCCACGGCCAGGTCGGCGAGTGCGTGCAGAGCCCAGATCCGAGCTGCGTGCACGTCGCGGGCGAGGCCCAGGGACATCGCCTCCTCGGCGTGCGCGCGACACTCGTCGGCCTGCCCCGTCCGCGCCTGGAGCCACGCCAGGCCCGCCAGACTCATGGCCAGCTCCGTGGTCTGGCCGGTGTCCCGTGCCAGGCGGATCGACTCGGTGTAGTCGGCGGCGGCGCGTGGCCACGAGTCCGACGTCGCGCCGTCGCGGGCGACCTGGAACAACAGCGCTGGCAGGACGCCCACCCCGGCCCGGCGTCGCGCCCGGTCTATCCGGTCCCGCAGGTCCCGTCCGGTGTCGCCGTCGCGGAGGAACAGCGGCGCGTAGAGCACCCACGACAAACTGTTCTCGTCCGACTGGTTCTCGATGCTCTGCGCCAACAGGGGCACTGCGTCCCGCAGCTCCGCGACACCTCCGGAGCCCGCCAGGACTTTCGCCACCCCCGCCGCGAGGCCACCCATCGCCCGGGCGCGGGTGGTGGTCGCCGCCGCGACGGCGTCGTCGAGCGGCTGCACCAGGCGGCGCACAACCGTGCCGTCGGCCAGGAAGAAGCTCGCGTGCACGGCCTCCGCCAGCAAGCCGGCGCGGACATCAGGTGAGTCGCTGCGCATCGCCGCCCGCTCCAACAGCCTGATGCCCTCCTGAAGCGATCCGCTGCGCACGGAAATCACCGCCCGTAGTTCCAAGGCCTGAAGTTCCAACGCCTCCAGTTCCAGCGCGTGCAGGACGGTCGGCAATCCCGCGGCATCATCGACCTCGTCCAGCAGCGTGAGTGCCCGCGATCCGAGTCCGGCCGTCCACGCGGCCGATGCAGCGTCCAGCAGCCGACTGCGGATGTCGACGGCATCGGGGCTCAGTCGCGCGGCCCGTTCGTACGCCGCCGACGCCACCGCCCACGCGGCGCGCTCCGCGGCCCTGTCCCCGGCCGTGTGCAGCAGGTCGGCGGCCGTGGCATCCGCGGCCCACAATGCTTCGGCGACATGCCAGGCCCGCCGGTCGACGTCGGCGTCCGGCAATGCGGCGGCCGCCGCGGCGTGGACGGACCTGCGTTGCTGCGGCGCTGCGTCGCGATAGACCGCCGATCGGAGCAGCGGGTGCCGGAAGGTGATTTCGCCGCCGGTCACCTGGGCGAGGCCCGCGTCGGTGACCGATGCGAGGTGTGCCGGGTCCAGGCCGATGGCGGCGCACGTCTGCCCGGTCAGACGCAGGTCGCCGTTGCAGATCACGGCAACCAGGAGCACGGCGCGGGTGGTCTCGTCCAGGGGCCGTAGGCGGCGGACGAACGCGTCCACCAGCGCCGCCGACAGGGGAGCAGGTACTCCTGACGGTCGCGGCGGCAGGGCTTCAGGGTTCTCGGCGAGTTCGGTGACCGCGAGGGGATTTCCGCCGGTGAGCTCGTGCAGGCGCACCACCCACTCGTCGGTCACCGGCCGTGCTGTCACGTCGGCGACCAGCCGCCGGATTCCCCCGAGGTCGAGCCCGGTGAGGCGGAGTTCGTCGACGCCGACGACGAGATGGTCCACCTCGCCCTCGCGACCCGCCGCCACGACGGCGATCGGGTCCGCGCTGAGTCGGCGAGCGGCGAACAGCAGAGCATCCGCCGACGGCGTGTCGATCCATTGCAGGTCATCGAGCAGCACCGCGATCGGGCCGTCTTCGGCGTACCGGCACAACAGGCTCAGCGTGGCCGCGCCGACTGCGAATCGGTCACCGGCAGCGGATTCCTCGAGCGCGAGTGCCGACGAGAGTGCCCGGGCCTGTGGCTCCGCGATGGTGTCGAGGAGATCGAGCGCCGGTCGCAGAACCGCGAGGAGCGCGGCGAACGGCACCTCACGCTCCGGCTCCGTTCCGGTCGCGCGTACCACCCGGAACCCGTCGAGTCGGCTCTGCGTCCAGCGGAGCAACGCGGTCTTCCCGACACCCGGCTCGCCGGTCACGGCCAGCACACCACTGGTCCCGATCCGGGCGTTCGACACCAGCCGGTCGATCACCCGCTGCTCGCGCTCGCGACCGATCACCACCCAGAGTCTAGGCCCCGGTGGCGATGACCAGGGGGGTCACCGGACGCGATGGGTGTCGCTGTCGTCGTACGTTTCGGACGTGATCGACCTGCTGAAAGACAACCCAGGAGAGCGACGATGACCACAACCGATGATGCGACAGGCGCAGCCGTCGACATCGACCCCGACAAAGTGATGCAGTTCGTGTTCCGTGCGGTGGACGAGGTGGGTGCCACCCTGAACACCGCGCTGGTGGTTCTCGGCGACAAACTCGGCTACTACCGGGCCCTCGCCGAGCACGGTCCCAGCACGCCGGCCGGTCTCGCCGAGGCCACCGGAACCGGCGAGCCCTATGCACGGGAGTGGCTCAACGCGCAGGCGGCGGGTGGATACGTGACCTACGACCCCGGCCGCGGGACGTACACCCTGCCTGCCGAGCATGCGGTGGCCCTGACGGACGAGAACAGTCCGGCGTTCCTTCCGGGCTTCTTCCAGATAGCGCTCGGTACCGTCCACGACACGACCAGCGTGATCGAAGCCGCCCGCGCCGGTGCCGGATACGGCTGGCACGAGCACGACACCGACGTCCACATAGGCTGCGAACGATTCTTCCGGCCCAGCTATCACGCCCACCTCATCACCGAGTGGCTGCCCGCCCTCGACGGGGTCGTGGAGCGGCTCACCGCGGGGACCACGGTGGCAGACGTGGGATGTGGCCACGGGGCCTCGACAATCCTTATGGCGCAAGCCTTTCCGGCATCGACGTTCGTCGCTTCCGACTACCACGCGGAGTCGATCGAGATCGCCCGCGCGCGAGCCGAAGCGGCCGGCGTCGGTGACCGGGTGCGATTCGAGGTCGCCCCGGCCGACGGCTTCTCCGGTCAGGACTACGGACTGGTGACGATGTTCGACTGTCTGCACGACATGGGCGACCCCGTCGGCGCGGCGGAGCACGTCCGATCGGCGCTCGCGCCCGACGGCACGTGGATGATCGTCGAACCGCTCGCCGGCGACCACGTCGAGGACAACCTCAACCCGGTCGGCCGCGCCTACTACGGGTTCTCGACACTGCTGTGCACGCCGGCGTCGTTGTCGCAGGATGTCGGACTCGCGCTCGGCACCCAGGCCGGCCCGGCGAAGATCCGGTCGGTGACCACCGCCGCCGGATTCACCCGCTTCGACCGGGCAGCCCAGACGCCGTTCCATCAGGTGTTCGACGTCAGGCCGTGACCGGTCGTGGACGTGACTGCGGGGTGGCGGAGGAGCACACTGAGAACGCGACGTCGTCAAGGAGGCGCAGGATGGCGACTCAAGTGACTCAGCTGCCCCGGCCTGATGATCCGGTAGGGGTGGCCCGGCATCGTCCGCGTCCCGCGGACCGTTCGGACTCTGTGCAACGCAACGGTGTTCGGATTGCATACGACATCTACGACGCCGATCGTCCGACGGTGATCCTCTTGCCCACCTGGTCGATCATCGACTCGCGGGTGTGGAAGCTCCAGGTGCCGTACCTGGCCCGACACTATCGCGTGGTGACGTTCGACGGCCGCGGCTCCGGCCGCTCCGGACGGCCGGAAGGCGCCGCGTGCTACACCGATGCCGAGTTCGCTGCAGACGCGGTCGCGGTGATGGACGCCACCGAGACCGATCAGGCTCTGCTGGTGGGCTTTTCGTGCGGGGTGGCGTGGTCGGTGCATGTGGCGGCCGGGTATCCCGAACGGGTTGCCGGGATCGTGGCGATCGCTCCGTCGTGCGGGCTGTCGGTGCCGAGTCCGGAGCGCGACGTCTTCGCCTACGACGAGCGCCTGGACACCGTGCACGGATGGGCGAAGTACAACGAACATTACTGGCGCAACGGCGGACTCGAGGATTTCATCAGCTTCTTCGCCGACCGGATGTATCACGAGCCGCACTCGACCAAGCAGCGTGAGGACTTCGTCGGCTGGGCGAGCGACATCTCCGCGGACACCCTCGCCGACACCACCGCCGGGAGACTCGGCCTCCACGGGGCCGACGCGCAACCGCTCGAACCGTTGTGCGCGAAGGTGACCTGTCCGGTTCTGGTGGTGCACGGCAGCGAGGACCGGGTGCGCCCGGCGACGATCGGCGAGCGATTGGCGGAGTTGACGGGCGGGTCATTGGTGCTGCTCGACGGTGTCGGGCACGGTGTTCCGGGTCGGGAACCGGTCCGTACCAACAATCTGATCCGAGAGTTCGCCGACCGGATCTTCCCCGCCCCGCAACCGCCGTCGTGCACGACCTGGACCCGGTCGAGGCAACGTCCGCGCAGGGCTCTCTACCTGTCGTCGCCGATCGGTCTGGGCCACGCCCGACGGGACCTGGCGATCGCATCCGAGCTACAGCAGCGTCATCCCGACCTGCAGATCGACTGGCTGGCACAGGATCCGGTGACCCGGGTGCTGGCGGCTGCCGGTGAGCGCATCCATCCGGCGTCGCGCAGACTGGCCAGCGAATCACGTCACATCGAAGACGAGTGCGCCGACCACGATCTCAACGCATTCCAGGCGATCAGACGGATGGACGAGACACTGCTCCACAACTTCATGATCTTCGACGAAGTCGCAGCCGAGACGCCCTACGACGTGGTGATCGGAGACGAGGCGTGGGATGTCGACTACTTCATGCACGAGAACCCCGAGACCAAGCGGTTCCCGTTCGTGTGGTTGACCGACTTCGTCGGGTGGCTGCCGATGCCGTCCGGCGGCGACCACGAGGCCGCACTGACCGCCGACTACAACGCCGAGATGATCGAGCAACGCGCGCGATACCGGCGGTTGCGCGACCACTCGGTCTTCGTGGGCAACCCGGATGACGTGATCGACGAGACGTTCGGTCCGGACCTGCCGCGCATCCGTGAGTGGACGAACACCAACTTCGACTTCTCCGGGTACATCTCGGGTTTCACGCCGCCATCGGAGGAGGAGACCGCCGCGATCCGGGCAGATCTCGGTCTGCGCCCGGACGACCTGCTGTGTCTGGTCACGGTCGGGGGGTCCGGTGTCGGCAGCGCCCTGCTACGCCGTGTGCTCGACGCCGTCCCGCTCGCTTGCCGACGCGAACCGGCGCTGCAGTTCCTGATCGTGTGTGGGCCGCGGATCGACCCGGAATCGTTGGCCGGTCACACCGAGGACGTTTCGCGTCGCGTCCGCATCCGCGGATTCCTGCCCGACCTGCATCGCCATCTCGCCGCGTGTGATCTCGCCGTCGTTCAGGGCGGCTTGACCACCTGTATGGAGCTGACGGCGAGTCGACGCCCCTTCATCTATGTGCCGTTGCGCAACCATTTCGAACAGAACTTCCACGTCCGGCATCGTCTTGAGCGTTATCGGGCCGGGCGATGCCTGCCGTACGAGGACGCCGCCGACCCGGATCGCCTGGCCGAGGCGATCATCGAGACGCTGCATGCCGACGCCGACTACCGGCCGGTCGAGACCGATGGTGCGATGCGGGCGGCGGACCTGATCGCAGAATTACTGTGACGTTCTTCGGTCCTCCGCCGGAAGGTCGAGCGGCCTCCTGCCGGTGGTCGAGTAGCGACCATTTTCCGCTGGTCGAGCAGCCCACCGTTTTCCGCTGGTCGAGTAGCTGTCGAGCCGCTAGGCGAGACAGCGTATCGAGACCTCCATGACCCTCTCGCGGTCTCGATACGCTCCTCGCCCAGGGGCTCGTCACTACTCGACCAGCGGCAAGAGGCCTCGCCCAGGGGAACAATTTCGGGTGAGAGCTCACTCCGTGATGACGACGATCTGATCGGCTCGCGCGATCTCCACACGCTGTCCCGCATCGGACAGCACGGCCGCGAGGGACTCGACGTCACGGACGGTGCGCCGCGTGCGCACCAGCTCGCGCGCCATCAGCCCCTTGTAGTGCTTGTTGAAGTGGCTGACCACTTTCCGCGAACCGTCGGCGGCCTCGGTCATCACGGTCGCGGTCACCGCTGCCCTGACCGGACCGAGCTGCTGGTACACGCCGGACCGCAGATCGACGACGAAGTCGTCGACGGCGTCGAGACTCGCCGACAGCTCGGGTTTCCACACCGACGCCAGGGTCGGCATGCC
This sequence comes from Gordonia sesuvii, assembly GCF_036350415.1. Lineage (NCBI taxonomy): Bacteria > Bacillati > Actinomycetota > Actinomycetes > Mycobacteriales > Gordoniaceae > Gordonia > Gordonia sesuvii. Next base: position 665,144 of record NZ_JAZDUF010000002.1, on the reverse strand, counting down.
GGGCAGCTTGGACCCGCCCGACAGCCGATAAGCGGGGATCATGTCGCCGGCGCGGACGACACCGAACAGTGCCGACCCGACCGCGAGACGGTCGGCGGCCTTGGTCTTCTGCGCCCGCGTGAACGAGGTGTGGTCGAGGGCGTCGTAGAGCACCCCGGTGTACCGCTCGATCGCCGGGCGAGTGGGGGAGAGCCACAGGTCGGCGTTGCGGTCCACCTCGGCCAGCTGGGTCCGACCCAGACCGAGCGCCTCACGGCTGGCATCAAGGTCGGACGCCAGGTCCACCAGTCCCTCGGCAATGCGCTTGCGGATCGGGTTCAGCTCGCCGAAAGAGAGGGTGTCCAGGTCGAGCGGCGCGCCGCGTCCACCATCGGACTTGGTCTCGGAAGGAGGCAGGATGACGAGCACCGCAACACCATAACGACCGCCGGGAACACACGTCTAAGCTGGTCACCTGTGATCACTCGCATGTCGACGCTGTTCCTGCGCACGCTCCGCGACGACCCGGCCGACGCCGAGGTGCCCAGCCACAAACTCCTGGTCCGTGCCGGTTACGTCCGCCGCGCCGCCCCCGGTGTGTACACCTGGTTGCCGCTGGGTCTGCGGGTGTTGCGGGCCGTGGAGGACGTCGTCCGCGAGGAGATGGACGCGATCGGCGCACAGGAGATCCTGCTGCCGGCGTTGCTGCCCCGAGACCCCTACGAGTCGACCGGCCGGTGGACCGAATACGGCGACAACCTGTTCCGGCTCAAGGACCGCAAGGGCGCCGACATGCTCCTCGGGCCCACCCACGAGGAACTGTTCGCCCAGCTGGTCAAGGGTGAGTACTCCTCGTACAAGGACCTGCCCGTCGTCCTCTATCAGATCCAGACCAAGTACCGCGACGAGGAACGTCCGCGCGCAGGCATTCTGCGCGGCCGCGAGTTCGTCATGAAGGACGCCTACTCGTTCGACCTCGACGACGACGGCCTCAAGAAGGCCTACAACGCCCATCGCGAGGCGTATCAGAAGATCTTCCGACGCCTCGAGGTCGACTACGTGATCGTGGCAGCCACCTCCGGGGCGATGGGTGGCAGCGCATCCGAGGAGTTCCTGGCCGAGAGTGCGGTCGGGGAGGACACGTTCGTGCGGTGTGTCGAATCCGGGTACGCGGCCAACGTCGAAGCCGTGATCACCCCGGCACCCGAACCGATCCCGTTCGACGGATTGCCCGAAGCAAAGGTCTACGACACACCTGACACGCCTACCATCGACACACTCGTCGCCTGGGCGAACGACGCGCTCGACGGCACCTACGGAGGCCACGACACCCTCAAGAACGTCATGGTGAAGGTGCGCCAGCCCGGCGGTGAGTGGGAGATCACCGGCATCGGCGTACCCGGCGACCGTGAGGTCGACATGAAGCGGCTCGAGGCGTCGCTGGAACCGGCCGAGGTCGAGGTCCTCACCGACGCGGACTTCGCCGCCAATCCGTTCCTGGTCAAGGGCTACATCGGGCCGAAGGGGCTGACTGCCAACGGAGTTCGCTATCTCGTCGATCCGCGGGTGGTCGACGGGACCGCCTGGATCACCGGCGCCGACGAGCCCGGCCGCCACGTCGTGAATCTGGTGGCCGGACGCGACTTCACCGCCGACGGAACGATCGAGGCCGCCGAAGTGCGCGACGGTGATCCGTCGCCCGACGGCAAGGGCCCGCTGGTGTCGGCCAAGGGCATCGAGATCGGTCACATCTTCCAACTCGGCCAGAAGTACACCGACGCCTTCGAGGTCGACGTGCTCGGCGAGAGTGGCAAGCCGGTACGACTCACTATGGGGTCCTATGGGGTGGGCGTGTCTCGGCTGGTCGCGGTGATAGCCGAGCAGTGCCACGACGAGAAGGGCCTGCGCTGGCCGCGTTCGGTCGCCCCGTTCGCGGTGCACCTGGTCATCGCCAACAAGGACGACGCGGCGATCGCCGGTGCCCACCAACTGGCCGAGGACCTCGACGGCGCCGGACTGTCCGTCCTGCTCGACGACCGCAAGGCGTCCCCAGGCGTCAAGTTCAAGGACGCCGAACTCCTCGGTATGCCGGTGGTCGTCGTGGTCGGCCGCGGATATGCCAACGGCACCATCGAGATCCGTGACCGGTTCACCGGCGAGGCCGTCGAGGTGCCGGTCGACGATGCGGTCGCACGCGTCACGGAGGCGGCTCGCGGGTAGGGCGTCACCTCGCCGCTCGGTCGGCCGGGAACATTTCGGTCAGCTCGCTGCATCTGAGTCGAGAGATGCCCGCCCGGGCCGACCGAGCAGGAGAGCCGATGTATCCCACCCAGCGCCAGACCGATACGCAGCGAGCGGCACACGAGACGATCGCCGCCGAGTGCTCGGACTTGACCATGCCCGCCACCAACGCCGCGTGGGCAGGTGTTGCCCTCGTGTTCTTCTGGCCGTTGGGGATCGCCGCGCTGCACCAATCCTCGCAAGTCACCCCGCTGTGGCTGACCGGTGACCACGAAGCGGCCGAGGAAGCCTCCGAGAAGGCCCGCGCCTACGGCTCCTACGCGCTGGGCCTGTTCGTGTGGACGGCACTCGTGGTCGCCACCATTCTGTGGCCCTGAAGCGGTCCGGCGGCCGGACTATCCGGTCGAACCCGGAAATGCCACGGTGACCGGCGAGTCACGAAGCGCGACACGCCAGTTCGCGGCGCGCACCGATGCCGCGGTGAGCCCGTCGAGTGCCATGCGGCGGATCTCGGGGGTGTCGCCCTGTTCGATGAGCGCACGGTAGGCGACAGTGCAGTCCACTTCGGCCGACAGCAGCGCACGGACCGCGGTGACCGAGTCGTCGATCTCGACCGGCAGGGTGTACCCGGCCGCCGCCTCGGGGACCGTCGCGTCGGCGGAATTCAGGGCATCGACCAGCGCATCTCGCTGTACCCGGTGGGCGGCAACGTATTCGGCGACCGTCGGACGGCGCGCGGCGGACACGAAAGCCGTGGACACCCCGTAGGTGAAGATCGCAGCGTTCTCGGTGTCCACGGCGATAGAGAGCGCGTCGGTGGTCGCGGTCATGCGAGCTGTACCTCCACCATGCTGGTCACGGATGCGCTGATCGCGCCGGCGAGGCCCGCCGGGTACCCACTCAAGGAACCGGTTGCCTGCGCTGACGTCCGGGCGGACTGTCGCAGCAGGTCACGCATCCCGGCGACCGTCGACACCGTCGGTGCGGGTGGGGCAGGTGCACCGGACGGGCCGTTGGGCGCGGACGATCCCGCGGCGGCGCCGGTCGACGCGATCCGGCCCGCGGTCTCCTGGTCCAATCGGGTGATCTCCTCGCGCAACGACTGCGCGTGCTCGCCGCGCTGAGCCGCCACCACACCGAGCGCATTGGCGTACTCGGGTGTCAGCGGGGCGAGGGCAGTGGCAGCGGCCTGATCGGCGAGCGCAGCATCTGCCAGAGGCAGCAGGGCGGCCGCGGTGATCTGCTCGGGCGACGGTCCTCGATCACACGCCGCGACGGCGGAGATCGTGATGGCGCCGGCCGTGGCGGCGAGGCCACCGCGCAGGACCGCCCGCCGGGTGAGGGGTGTGGTCACGCGAGACATGATGCCAGCCACCCACGCCGGCCCGGCAATCGGCGAAGTACCGCGCGGCGGCGCCGGGACGGGATGTCGATGGTCTACAGTGGTCCACTGCGTGCGAGCCGGGGCGGGGCGACTCGAGACGCCGAGTCAACCGAGGACGCCGGACAACTGAAGACGAGGAGCATCCGTGCCGATCACTGCCGAGCAGGTCCACCGGCTCGTCGAACCGCTGGTGTCGGCGCGTGGGTTCGACCTCGAGGATGTCGTCGTCTCCGGACCTGCCGATCGTCCTGAGGTGAGCGTCGTCGTCGATCGCGACGGAGGTGGCGACCTCGACGTGCTCGCCGACCTCAGCAGGGACCTCTCCGACGCTCTCGACGCGGCACCCGACACCGCCGACGCCGTCTTCGTCCTCGAGGTCACCTCGCCCGGGGTGGGCAGACCGCTGACGCGGCCTCGTCATTGGCGCCGCGCCACCGGCCGCAAGGTCGCCGTCGATCACACCGACGATGCGGGCGCTGCGGCCCACCACACGGCCCGGATCGGTCCGATCGACGACGAGTCGGTTGTCCTCGTCATCAACGAGCGCGGTCGTCTGCGCACCGAACGGGTAGCGCTGGACTCGGTGATCAAGGCGGTTGTCGAGGTCGATTTCTCCCGGCCCTCGGTTGCCGAACTCGAGATGTGCGGACTCGACGCCGACGAAATAGCGCTGCGGCGCTCCGCACCCTGACCGACATCGCGCATCGCATTCACAAACGCAGCGGATCTGCGCACAATCGAATCGGACAAATGAATAGGAATCGACAAATGAATAGGAGTCCAGCCAGATGAACATCGACATCAACGCGTTGCGGATGATCGAGGCCGACAAGGGTATCTCCATCGAGACGGTCATCACCGCGATCGAGACCGCCCTGCTGACCGCCTACCGGCACACCGAGGGCTTCGCGCCGCACGCGCGGATCGACGTCAACCGCAAGACCGGTGCGGTGCGAGTGATGGCACAGGAACTCGACGCCAACGGCGACGTCGTCCACGAATGGGACGACACCCCGGAAGGTTTCGGTCGCATCGCGGCCACCACCGCGCGCCAGGTCATCCTGCAACGCCTGCGTGACGCAGAGAACGAGAAGAACTTCGGCGACTTCGTCACCCACGAGGGCGAGATCGTCGGCGGCGTCGTCCAGCAGGATGCCCGTGCCAACGCTCGCGGGATGATCGTCGTCCAGATCGGCAGTGACGCCAACAGTGCCGAAGGGGTGATCCCGCCGGCCGAACAGGTGCCCGGCGAGTCCTATCAGCACGGCGACCGCATCAAGTGCTACGTCGTCGGTGTGTCGCGCGGACCGCGCGGACCCCAGATCACCCTGTCGCGCACCCACCCCAATCTGGTCCGCAAGCTGTTCTCGCTGGAGGTGCCCGAGATCGAGGACGGATCGGTGGAGATCGTCGCGGTCGCCCGTGAGGCCGGTCACCGCTCCAAGATCGCCGTCCACACCGGCGTCAGCGGCCTCAACGCGAAGGGCGCCTGCATTGGTCCGATGGGGCAGCGGGTCCGCAACGTGATGAGCGAGCTGGCCGGCGAGAAGATAGACATCATCGACTTCGACACCGATCCCGGCGCGTTCGTCGGGAATGCACTGTCCCCGGCGAAGGTTGTGTCCGTCGAGGTCATCGATCTGGCCGGCAAGGCCGCGCGGGTCGTGGTGCCCGACTATCAGCTGTCGCTGGCAATCGGCAAAGAAGGGCAGAATGCGCGCCTCGCGGCGCGGCTCACCGGCTGGCGCATCGACATCCGCTCGGACGCCGACCCGACCCCGCCGGCGGCACACGGCGGTCGTCACGGCGCCTCGCATGGCGACTGAGCAGCCGGTTGCTCGGGAACGGACTCAGCGCGCTAGACTGATCGATGGTTCAGCGAAGGCTGCCGACAACATCGAACGAAAGGTCCCACACGACGGCTCAGACCGTCGGGGTCCGGTCCGGATGTGTGTCGGTTGTCGTCAACGTTCCGAGGCCACGGATCTGGTCCGGGTCGCCGTCCGCGAGGACGACGGTCCACCCGAACTCGTGGTCGACGGCACGCGAACCATGCCGGGACGAGGTGCCTGGTTGCACCCGCGGCGGGACTGCGTATCCGCGGCGGTGCGACGCAAGGCGTTCGGCTCGGCACTACGGGTCCCCGGTCTGACCGTGGACCCCGACGACCTCGCCGAAGCGATCGGCGGGATCACCGAAGGAAATGGCCGTAACGGCCGGAACAGGTAGCAGAAGACATGAGCACACCGTGAAGTACCCACGATGAGCGCGTATCGGACGTAAACCGAGGTCGTAGCGGGCAGCCCGCTCGACCTCCAAGTGAGGAGAGCAGTGGCAGGCAAGGCCCGCGTTCATGAACTGGCCAAAGAACTCGGCGTGACGAGCAAACAGGTGCTCGAGCGTCTGAAGGAACAGGGCGAGTTCGTCAAATCCGCGTCGTCGACGGTGGAGGCCCCCGTGGCCCGTCGACTCCGCGAATCATTCCCCCAGTCCTCCGGATCCAAGGACGGCGCCAAGTCGGCGCCGAAGCCCGGTGGCGCCCCCAAGCCCGGCGCGAACGGCGGCGTGAAGCCCGGCCCGGCGGCCCGCCCCGGTCCCAAGCCCGGCGCACCCACCCCGGGTCCATCACCGGCAGCGGCCGCCAACGCGGCGCCGACGCCGACACCCGCCCCGACACCGGCCAAGCCGAAGCCTGCGCCGGCCCCCAAGTCGGAGGCCCCGGCCGCGCAGGACACCGGTGCACCCGCACGGCCGGGTCCGCGTCCCGGACCCAAGCCCGGCCCGCGTGCCCCGCGCGTCGGCAACAACCCCTATTCATCTGCACCCGCGCCCGCTCCGCGGCCGCAGGGCCCCCGCCCCGGACCGGGACAGGGTGGCCCTCGCCCCGGCGGCGGTCGTCCCGGTGCCGGCGGACGTCCCGGACAGGGCGGTCCTCGCCCCGGACCCGGCCAGGGCGGACCCCGCCCGAGCCCCGGCAGCATGCCCCCGAGGCCCAGCCCCGGCGCCATGCCGAGCCGTGCCGCACGCCCTGACGCAGGCCGACCCGGCCGCGGCGGGCCCGGCGGTGGCGGCGGCCGCGGCGGTGGCGGCGGAGGCGGCGGCTTCCGCGGCGGACCCGGCGGAGGCGGCGGCGCGCCCGGCGGCTTCCGCGGACGCCCCGGAGGCGGCGGCGGTCGCGGTCGCGGCGGTGCCGCGGGTGCGTTCGGTCGTCCCGGCGGTGCCCCGCGCAGAGGACGCAAGTCGAAGCGGGCAAAACGCGCCGAGTACGAGAACATGCAGGCTCCGGCCGTCGGTGGCGTTCGGCTGCCGCGCGGCAACGGCGAGACCATCCGTCTCGCCCGTGGTGCCTCGCTGTCCGACTTCGCCGACAAGATCGACGCCAACCCGGCATCGCTGGTCCAGGCGTTGTTCAACCTCGGCGAGATGGTCACGGCAACCGAGTCGGTCAACGACGAGACGCTGGAGCTGCTCGGCTCCGAGATGAACTACACCGTCCAGGTCGTCAGCCCGGAGGACGAGGATCGCGAGCTCCTGGAGAGCTTCGACCTGTCCTACGGCGAGGACGAGGGCGGCGAAGAGGATCTCGAGCAGCGGCCGCCGGTGGTCACCGTCATGGGTCACGTCGACCACGGCAAGACCCGACTGCTCGACACCGTGCGCAAGGCCAACGTCCGCGAGGCGGAGGCCGGTGGCATCACCCAGCACATCGGTGCCTACCAGGTGAACACCCACCTCAACGGGGACGATCGTCTGATCACCTTCATCGACACCCCGGGTCACGAGGCGTTCACCGCCATGCGTGCCCGTGGTGCCAAGGCCACCGACATCGCGATCCTCGTGGTCGCGGCCGACGACGGCGTCATGCCGCAGACGGTGGAGGCGGTCAACCACGCGCAGGCGGCCGATGTGCCGATCGTGGTGGCGGTCAACAAGATCGACAAGGAAGGCGCCGACCCGGCGAAGATCCGTGGTCAGCTCACCGAGTACGGCCTGATCCCGGAGGAGTACGGCGGCGAGACGATGTTCGTCGACATCTCCGCCAAGCAGGGCGACAACATCGATGCGTTGCTGGAAGCGGTCCTGCTGACCGCGGACGCCTCGCTGGATCTGCGCGCCAACCCCGACATGGACGCCCAGGGCGTCGCGATCGAGGCACACCTCGACCGTGGTCGCGGACCGGTGGCGACCGTGCTCGTGCAGCGCGGCACGCTCAAGGTCGGCGACTCGATCGTCGCGGGCGACGCCTACGGACGTGTCCGACGCATGGTCGACGAGCACGGCGACGACGTGGCCGAGGCGCTCCCGTCGCGTCCGGTCCAGGTCATCGGCTTCACGTCGGTGCCCGGCGCGGGTGACAACCTGCTCGTCGTCGAAGAGGACCGCACCGCCCGGCAGATCGCCGACCGGCGCAATGCGCGTAAGCGCAACGCGCTCGCCGCGCGCAGCCGCAAGCGGATCAGTCTGGAAGATCTGGATTCGGCGCTCAAGGAGACCAGCCAGCTCAACCTGATCCTCAAGGGCGACAACTCGGGTACCGTCGAGGCGCTCGAAGAGGCTCTGCTGGGTATCGACATGGGCGACGAGGTCTCGCTGCGGGTCATCGACCGCGGTGTCGGTGGTGTCACCGAGACCAACGTCAACCTCGCGGCGGCGTCGGACGCGATCATCATCGGGTTCAACGTGCGCGCGGAGGGCAAGGCCACCGAGCTGGCCAACCGCGAGGGCGTCGACATCCGGTACTACTCGGTGATCTACCAGGCCATCGACGAGATCGAGAGCGCGCTCAAGGGCATGCTCAAGCCGGTCTACGAAGAGGTCGAGCTCGGCCGCGCCGAGATCCGGGCCATCTTCAAGTCGTCGAAGGTCGGCAACATCGCCGGCTGTCTGGTCCAGTCGGGCATCATGCGCCGCAACGCCAAGGCCCGCCTGCTCCGCGACAACGTCGTGGTCGCCGAGAACCTGACGATCTCGTCGCTGCGTCGCGAGAAGGACGACGTGACCGAGGTGCGCGAAGGCTACGAATGTGGTCTCACGCTGACCTACAGCGACATCAAGGTCGACGACGTCATCGAGACCTACGAGTTGCAGGAGAAGGCGCGGGACTGACCTGCCGCACACACGATCTCCCCTTCGGTCTCCGCACCACTACGCGTGCGGAGACCGAAGGGGAGTAGTTTTCCAGTGGAAAGGATCGAAGATGGCTGATTCGGCACGAGCTGCGCGCCTGGCGAAACGGATCTCCTCGATCGTCGCGTCGGCGATCGGCACCGAGATCAAGGATCCACGTCTGGCCTTCGTCACCATCACCGACGCCCGGGTGACCAACGATCTCCACGACGCGACGGTGTTCTACACAGTCATGGGCGAATCCATTGACGCCGAACCCGACTACGAGGCGGCCGCGGCCGGCTTGGCCAAGGCGACCGGCATCCTGCGGTCGAAGGTGGGAGCGGGCACCGGGGTGCGGTTCACCCCGACGCTGACCTTCGTGCTCGACACCGTGCCTGACGCGGCCCGGCACATGGAGGAACTCGTCGCCCGCGCCCGTGCGAACGACGAGCTCGTCGCCCGGCAGGCCGCCGGCGCGTCACCGGCCGGCGAGGCCGATCCCTACCGCCGCGACGACGAAGACGCCGACGACAGCGGTTCGCAGGAGTGACCGCCTCGACCAGCACGGCAGTGGCCCGCGCACTGACCGGCGTCCCCGCCGTGACAATCCTCTGCCATGTCCGCCCGGACGCGGACACCATCGGCAGCGGACTGGCGCTGGGACTCGCGTTGGACCGGCTCGGCACCGAGGTGGAGGTGGCGTTCCCCGCGACGGTGTCGCTGCCGACCGTGCTCGGCGACCTGCCGGGCAGCAAGTTGCTGGTCCCCGCCGCCGAGGTGGTCGGCCATGCCGTGGTGGTGTCGGTCGATGCGGCCAGCCTGGGGCGGTTGAACGAACTCGCGCCGGTGTTGTCCGCGGCGCAGCATTCGGTGGCGATCGACCACCACGCCTCCAACGAGGGCTTCGCGGAACTCGATCTGATCGACGCGGGCGCCGACTGCACCGCCGTCCTCGTGCTCTCGGTGCTCGACGAGATGGGCGTGGAGATCGACGACGAGATCGCGACATGTCTGTACGCGGGGCTCGTCACCGACACCGGCTCGTTCAAGTGGGCGCGCCCCGAGTCGTTCCGCATCGCGGCGCGCCTCATTGAGGCCGGCGTCGACGGACGGGCGTGGAGCCGCGCACTTCTCGACACCCACCCGTTCGCCTGGTTCTCCATGGTCGCCCAGGTGCTCGCCGGGGCCCGCCTGCTGCCGGAGGCGTGCAGCGGTGAGGGCTGCGTGTACGCCGTCGTCGGCCACGAGATCCTCTCCGCGATGAGCTGGGAGGAATCCGAGAGCGTCATCGACATCGTGCGGACCGCGAACGAGGCCGAGGTCGCCGCCGTCCTCAAGGAAACCGCCCCCGGGGAGTGGACGGTGTCGCTGCGATCCAAACACAGCGTCGACCTCGTCCCGATCGCCGCCGCCCACGGCGGTGGCGGCCATCGGCACGCATCGGGCTACAGCGACACGGGAACCGTCGACGACGTCATCGCGCGGTTGGTGGAGTCGCTCTGAGCGAGTCGGACTCGGCGCCACCGGTGGTGAGTGGTCGCCGGATCGCCGTGCTCACGGTGTCGGCGCTTGCGGTGCTCATCGCGCCGCCGCTGTACCTGTTGCTCGACCTCGCCGTCGTCGGACGGCTCGGCGGCAACGAATTGGCCGCCCTCGGCGTCGGCACCCTCGTGTTGTCGGTCATCTCCACCCAGCTCACCTTCCTGTCCTACGGCACCACGGCCCGGACCGCACGCAAATACGGCGCCGGTGATCGTTCCGGTGCGGTCTCCGAAGGCGTTCAGGCGAGTTGGATCGCCATCGCGGTCGGTGTGCTGCTGGTGGCCGTGATGTACCCGCTCGCCCCGACCGTGATGCGGCTGCTGGTCGGGACGTCTTCGCCGGGGGCCGAACAGGTCGTCGACGACGCCGCCGGATGGCTGCGCATCGCGATGTTCGGGGTCCCCCTGATCCTGCTGTCGATGGCGGGGAACGGATGGATGCGCGGCGTCCAGGACACCCGTCGGCCGGTGGTCTACGTCGTCGTCGGATTGTCGGTGGCGGCGGTGCTGGTGATCGGCCTGACCCACGGGGTGGCCGGGTTCCCGAGGTTGGGGCTGCCCGGCAGTGCCTTCGCGAATCTGGTCGGGCAGGGGCTCACCGGTCTGCTGTTTCTGATCCGTGTCGTCCGCGAGGTGCGTCGCTCGTCGTCGCCGCGCATCGCCCCCGATCCCGTGGTGATCCGGGCGCAGTTGGTGATGGCACGCGATCTGGTGCTGCGCAGCCTCTCGTTCCAGGTGTGCTTCCTGTCCGCGGCGGCGGTGGCCGCGCGGTTCGGCGTCGCCGCAGTCGCCGCACATCAGGTGGTGCTGCAGTTGTGGGAGTTCATGTCGCTGTTCCTCGACTCTCTCGCCATCGCCGCGCAGTCACTGGTCGGCGCCGCCCTCGGTGCCAGGGCCGTCGATTCGGCCATGGGGATCGCGCGGCGGGTCACGGTGGTGTCGCTCGCGGCCGCCGGCGTGGCGGCCGGGGTCTTCGCCGCCGGTGGGGCGCTGATCCCGAAGCTCTTCACCTCAGACCCGGAGATCCTCGATGCGATCTCGGTTCCGTGGTGGTACTTCGTCGCGATGCTGCCGATCGCCGGTGTGGTGTTCGCGCTCGACGGGGTGCTGCTCGGAGCGGGCGACGCGCGCTTCCTGCGTACCGCCACGCTCGCTGCGGCGCTCGGTGGCTTCCTGCCGCTGATCTGGTTGTCGCTCGTATTCGACTGGGGACTCGCCGGTATCTGGACAGGACTCGTCGTGTTCATGGTGTTGCGGCTGATCGCGGTAGCGACACGGGTGCGCTCGGGTCACTGGCGGCGGACCGGAGTGGCGATCTGACCCGCGAGTAAGTTCACTGACGAACTTGGGGTACCCTTACCGCCATGCCACTTCGGAAACTGAGAACTCTCATAGCGCTGACCTGCGGCGCACTGGCGACGGCGGGGATCGCGGCGGTGGCCGCCCCGGCTGACGCGGCACCCTCCACCACACGTGCCCTGATCATCCCCGGGCAGTACTTCGGGGAGGTGCCGTACGTCCCCATGGCCGACAACCTCACATCACGCGGGTACCCGTCCAAGGCACTCAACCTGTTCGGGTTCGACGTGAAAGAGGACGCGGCGGTGATCTCCGCCGAGGTCGACCGCATCAAGCGCGAGCACCCGAACGACCGCGTCGCGCTCGTCGGACACAGCATCGGCGGGGTCAGCGCGCGCTACTACCTCAAGGAGATGGGCGGCACCGAGAAGGTCGACACCTACCTCGCCTTCGGCAGTCCGCAGTACGGATCGCCCGGCGCCTGCGGCCAGCAGGCCGGCCCGGAGGTGTGCCCGGGTACCCCGTTCATGAAGCAGCTCAATGCCGGCGACGACACCCCCGGTGACACCGAGTACTACGGCGTGCGCAGCGCCCGTGAATGGGTCGACGGTCACCTCGACGGCGGACAGTGCCGCGTCACGCCGATCCCGGCGAACGAATCGCTGCCGGCACTGGGCCTCGAGCACACCTTCGAGTCGTTCGACCCGAAGATCTGGGATGTGACCGTGGCCGCGTTCCAGGGACGTTGTGCCGGTGAGTTCGTCACCGAACCCGACGGCGTGCTGACCTACGAGAAGTCGGCGCTGCCGGGAGCGCCCGGCCGCTGACCGCTCGACCGCACCAAACCCCATCTCGACGAATCCACCTCGGCCTCGACCGAGGTGGATTCGTCGTCTACGGATCGGGCTGCGCCGCCGGCGTCAGTGCCCGGGCGGGTCGGCGGTGACCGCGCCCACATCGTTAGGGTGGTGACATGGCGACCTTGTGGGCGATCAGCGACCTTCACGTCGCCCATCGGGGCAACGAACACATCGTCGACCAGATACGGCCGCAGAGCAGCGAGGACTGGCTGATCGTCGCCGGGGACGTCGCCGAACGCACCGACGACATCATCGACACGCTGCGCCGCCTGCGGGCACGGTTCCACACGGTCGTCTGGGTGCCGGGCAACCATGAGCTGTACACCACCGCCAAAGATCCGTTGCAGATCTTCGGTGTCGCCCGCTACGACTACCTGGTGCAGGCCTGTCGCGACATCGGTGTGGTCACACCGGAGGACATCTACCCACTGTTCGATCCCGGTGACGGGTCACCGGCCGCACGCGTGGTGCCGATGTTCCTCTTGTACGACTACACATTCCGGCCCGAAGGCACCACGACGACGCTGACCGCGCTCGCGTTGGCGCGTGAACGCAACGTCGTCGCCACCGACGAGTTCCTGTTGTCGCCGGAACCGTATCCGACCCGCGACGCCTGGGGACGGGCCCGCATCGAGGCGACCCGCCGACGGTTGGACGCGCTCGACCCGTCCGAGCCGACCGTGCTGATCAACCACTGGCCGTTGCGGCGCGAACCGACCGATGCCCTGATGTATCCGGAGTTCGCGCTGTGGTGCGGCAGCGAACTCACCGCCGACTGGCACACCCGATACAACGCCGCATGCTGCGTGTACGGCCACCTGCACATCCCCCGCACCACCTGGTATGACGACGTGCGCTTCGAAGAGGTGTCGGTGGGCTACCCGCGCGAATGGAAGCGTCGCGGTCTGCCGGAACCGTTGCTACGACCCATCATTCCCGATCCTGGGCTCACCGAGGCCGACCTCCCGGGCCACGGGGCGCGTTTCGAACTCCCGCCGGATTACGAACGCCGGGCTGCGGAGTTCGCGCGGCGGATCGCCGAGCGCCGTGAGCGGAGGGCGTCCCGCTCGAGAAACCGGGAAGGCGATCGATGATCGAACAACTCGTGCCGAACGGTGTCGCCGCGGCCGAGGCCTTCACCGACCCGCCGGGTATCGAGCCGATGCCGGCCGAACGGTCACTCATCGAGCGGGCAGTGGACAAGCGCCGCCGCGAGTTCACCACGGCCCGGCACTGTGCCCGGCAGGCCATGGGGGAGTTGGGAATCGATCCCGCGCCCATCCTGCGGGGTGAGCGGGGGATGCCGCTGTGGCCGGACCGGGTGGTCGGCAGCCTCACCCACTGCGACGGCTACCGGGCGGCCGTCGTCGCCTATGCGCTGCAGGTGCGGTCGCTGGGTATCGACGCCGAACCGCATGACCGACTGCCCGACGGGGTCCTGGAGCACACCAGCCTCGCCGAAGAACGCGACGTGCTCGCCACCCGCGGCACCGACCTGCACTGGGACCGGCTGCTGTTCTGCGCCAAGGAGGCGACCTACAAGGCGTGGTTCCCGCTCACCCAACGGTGGCTGGGGTTCGAGGACGCACACATCACGTTCGAGCAGGCCTCGGAACGGGGCGGCACGTTCACGTCGCGGATTCTCATCGACGGATCCGTCGTCGACGGTGGAGCGCCACTGGCCGAACTGCGTGGGCGGTGGCTGATCGACCGGGGCCTGATCACGACGACGATCGCGCTGGTCTGACCATGGCCGACGCCTCGATCGAGAACGCCGGATTGGTCATCGTCGACAAAGACGCCGGGATGACCAGCCACGACGTCGTGTCCAGATGCCGAAAGATGTTCGACACCAGGCGGGTCGGGCATGCCGGGACCCTGGACCCGATGGCCACCGGAGTGCTCGTGGTCGGGATCGAACGGGCGACCAAATTGCTCGGTTTGCTGTCGCTGACCACCAAGTCGTACAGCGCGACGATTCGCCTCGGTGCGGCCACCGACACCGACGACCGCGAGGGCGAGATCGTGTCGCGTACCAACGCCCGGCACCTCGACGACGCCCGGATCGCAGCGGAGATCACCGCATTGACCGGGGACATCGACCAGGTTCCCGCGCGGGTCAGTGCGATCAAGGTCGACGGCCGACGGGCGCACGCCCTGGCGCGCACCGGCGCCGAGTTCGATCTCCAGGCGCGGCCGGTGACGGTGAGTCGCTTCGACGTCATCGAGATCCGGCGAATCGACGACGGTGAGGGTGATGGCGTCGAGGGCGGTGGTTTCGTCGATGTCGACGTCGAGGTGGACTGTTCGGCCGGCACCTACATCCGTTCCCTCGCCCGCGACCTCGGTGCCGCCCTCGGCGTCGGCGGGCACCTGACGATGCTGCGGCGCACCGCGGTCGGCCCGTTCACTCTCGACCACGCCCGCACCCTGGACACGTTGCGCGAGCGACCGCAACTGTCGCTGACCATCGACGAGGCGGCGAAGCTGTCGTTCCCGCATCGCGACATCGACGCCGACGAGGCCGAGTCGATCAGCCAGGGTCGATGGTTGACGCCGGTGGGCCGCAAGGAGACCTACGTCGTCATCGATCCGGCCGGGCAGGCGATCGCGCTGGTGCAGGAGAAGGGCAGGCGCGCGAGCTCGGTGATGGTGGTCAGGCCGGCGACACTGCGCTGAGCCGCCCGACCCTTTGGGGGGCTTCGTACGTCAGGGAGCCGGAACGAGGAAGATCGCACGGGCGGCTATGTCGCCGAGGTCGATCTGGTCGCTGCCGTCGACGGAGATCGAGATCGTGCCGGCGAACGGTCGCTTCTCAACCACCGTGACGACACGGTCGAGGGCCACGCCGACCTCGTCGAAGTACCGCAGCATCTCCGGGTCGTCGTCGGAAATCCTTGCCACCGTCCCGGATTCGTCCACATCGAGATCCGAGAGGAGCTTCGCGTCGGGGCTCGGAACCGAACCGTCGAGGGCGGGGATCGGATCGCCGTGCGGATCCCGGCTCGGGAAGCCGAGTTTCGCGTCGAGACGCGACATCAACCGATCCGACACCGCGTGTTCGAGCACCTCGGCCTCGTCGTGCACCTCATCCCAGCCGTAGCCGAGTTCCCGCACCAGGAAGGTCTCGAGCAGTCGGTGGCGGCGCACCATGAGCACCGCGGCGGCCTGGCCTTCGTCGGTGAGGGTGACCGACCCGTAGCGCTCGTGTGCCACCAGGCCTTGATCGGCGAGCTTGCGGATGGCCTCCGAGGCGGTCGAGGCCGAGACCCCCAGCCGCTCGGCGAGCATCTTGGTGGTGACCTTGACGTCGGCCCATTCCTGCAGGGTCCAGATCACCTTCAGGTAGTCCTGCGTCACGCTGGACAGCTCGGTCACCGGACGGTCGGGGGAAGAGGACGAAGCGCCGCCGTTTCCCCCAGCTTCGGGCCCGCCGGATCGGGCCGTACGCGACTGGGGCATTCTTCGAGCTTAGGACGTGCCCGATCGCAGAGCGACACGAGTCGCCGCGTGTTCGGCAGTTGTATGTCTGTTCAACGATGGTCGAAGCGTCTGAAACACGCTGTTCAACACCGGCGGCCGGATGTGGTCTGTTCGGGGGGCGCGCCGTAGGCTGGTGCGCGTGTTGCGTTGGCGAGGTCTCGACGACATCCCCGCGGACTGGGGCAGATGCGTGGTCACGATCGGTGTGTTCGACGGCGCGCATCGCGGGCATGCCCAGCTGATCCATGCCGCGACGACGGCCGCCAAGGAGCGCGGCGTTCCCGCGGTCCTGATGACGTTCGATCCGCACCCGGCCGAGGTGGTCCGTCCCGGCACCCATCCGCCGCAGCTGACGACCCTGACCCGCCGGGCCGAACTCGCCGAGCAACTCGGCATCGACGTGTTCTGCGTGATGCCGTTCACGCCGGAACTCGCCTCGCGCTCACCCAAGGACTTCGCCCACGACATCCTGGTCGAGTCGTTGCACGCCGCCGACGTCGTCGTCGGCGACAACTTCACCTTCGGGAAGAAGGCGGCCGGCGATGTCGCCAAGCTCGCCGACCTCGGCCGCAAGTTCGGGTTCGAGGTCCAGGCCGTCTCGCTGTTCGGCGAGCATGCGGTCACATTCTCCTCCACCTACATCCGATCGTGTGTCGCCGCCGGTGACGTCGAGGCCGCGGCCGAGGCGCTGGGTCGGCCGCACCGAGTGGAGGGTGTGGTGGTTCGTGGTGACGGTCGCGGTCGGGAACTGGGCTATCCGACGGCCAACGTCGCCCCGCCCATGTACGCCGCGATCCCCGCGGACGGCGTGTACGCCGCGTGGTTCTCGGTTCTCGGTGCCGGCCCGGTCGTCGGCCAGGTGGAGCCGGGGGAGCGGTATCAGGCCGCGGTGTCGGTGGGAACCAACCCCACCTTCTCCGGGCGCACCCGCACCGTGGAGGCTTTCGTCCTCGACACGAGTGCCGACCTCTACGGTCAGCACGTCGCGATCGACTTCGTCGGCCGGATCCGGGGAATGGTGAACTACCCCGACGTGGCGGACCTGATCACCGCCATCGCCGGCGACGTCGAGGAGACCCGACGCCTGCTGGCCGCGACCGGATGACGATCTCGACCAAAATGACCACCGCCGATTTGGCCGGTGCCTGTTTCCGCTGGTAAATTCGACCGCTGGTGTTGCTGCGGTCCGCGGTGGCACACCATCCGTTCCGGCGTCCGGGTGGACGTCGACGGCACACGACGAACGCGGGACTGAGAAACAGGAGTATCTCCATGGCACTGACTGCCGCTGAGAAGAAGGACATCCTCACCGAATACGGGCTGCACGAGACCGACACCGGTTCGCCCGAGGCGCAGGTCGCGCTGCTGACCAAGCGCATCACCGATCTGACCGAGCACCTCAAGACGCACAAGCACGATCACCACAGCCGTCGCGGACTGCTGCTGCTGGTCGGCCGCCGTCGCCGTCTGCTCAAGTACGTCGCGAAGGTCGACATCAACCGCTACCGCTCGCTGATCGAGCGCCTCGGTCTGCGTCGCTGATTTCCGAAACTCACCCACGGCCGTCCCCGCTACTGCGGGGGCGGCCGTGTCGTTCTTGCTGGTCGGTCCGCAATGATAGGCTGGCTGGTGTTCGTTGCCGTGAAAGTCCTGCTGGACGTGACAAACGAGCAGATCGGTCCTCGGTAGTGGCCGCCGGAACCCGGCAACGGATTCAGGTTCCGGCCGCTTCGATCGAAGGCCGTCTGCGCACGAACCCGGCGCGCACCCGACGGTGCGCCCGCACAACCGGCATTTCTCTCATGGCTCCGTTCTGGGTCGGCTCCGCGTTCGCGCGGTCGCCGCGCATTGTGGTGCGCTCCGACACGAGTCGATCCGAATCGACAATCCGGCCGCCGAGACGCGGCGGCCGACACGAAGGGACCTTTCCAACCACATGACCGATGTGACCAACCCCGACGTCGACACCGACGCCGACTACGACGACGCGATCACCGAAGCCACCGCCGTCATCGACAACGGCAGCTTCGGCACCCGCACCATCCGTTTCGAGACCGGCCGGCTCGCACTGCAGGCCGCCGGTTCCGTCACCGCCTACCTCGACGACGAGACCATGCTGCTCTCGACGACCGCAGCGTCCAAGCAGCCGAAGGAGCACTTCGACTTCTTCCCGCTGACCGTCGACGTCGAGGAGCGCATGTACGCCGCGGGACGCATCCCCGGCTCCTTCTTCCGTCGCGAGGGACGTCCGTCGACCGACGCCATCCTGACCTGCCGCCTCATCGACCGCCCGCTGCGTCCGTCGTTCGTCGACGGTCTGCGCAACGAGATCCAGGTCGTCGTGACGGTCATGTCGCTCGACCCCAAGGACCTCTACGACGTCGTCGCGATCAACGCGGCATCGGCGTCCACCCAGCTCGCCGGGCTGCCGTTCTCCGGACCCGTCGGCGCTGTGCGCGTGGCGCTCGTCCCGACCGAGGAGAACAAGGCCGGCCAGTGGGTCGCGTTCCCGACCGTCGAGCAGCTCGAAGGCGCCGTCTTCGACATGGTCGTTGCCGGTCGGATCGTCGCTGGTGAAGGAGACAGCGCCGACGTCGCGATCATGATGGTCGAGGCGGAGGCCACCGAGAACGTCATCGACATCATCGCCGGCGGGGCGCAGGCCCCGACCGAGGCGATCGTCGCCGAGGGCCTCGAAGCCGCCAAGCCGTTCATCGCCCGCCTCTGCGAGGCACAGAAGTCGCTCGCCGCGGCCGCTGCCAAGGAGACCGGCGAGTTCCCGCTGTTCCCGCCGTACGCGCAGGACGCCTATGACGCCGTCGCCGGTGCCGCCACCGATCGGCTCTCGCAGATCCTGACGATCGCGGGCAAGCAGGAGCGCGACGACAAGACCGACGAGCTCAAGGCCGACATCCTCGCCCAGCTCGGCGAGCAGTTCGAGGGCCGCGAGAAGGAGATCGGCGCGGCCTACCGGTCGCTGACCAAGAAGCTGGTGCGCCAGCGCATCCTGACCGACCACTTCCGTATCGACGGCCGTGGCATCACCGACATCCGGTCGCTGTCGGCCGAGGTCGCCGTGATCCCGCGCGCCCACGGCAGCTCGCTGTTCGAGCGCGGCGAGACCCAGATCATGGGTGTCACCACCCTCGACATGGTCAAGATGGCGCAGCAGATCGACTCGCTCGGACCCGAGACGTCCAAGCGGTACATGCACCACTACAACTTCCCGCCGTATTCGACCGGTGAGACCGGACGAGTCGGTTCGCCGAAGCGTCGCGAGATCGGCCACGGTGCGCTCGCCGAGCGTGCTCTGGTGCCGGTGATCCCGAGTGTCGAGGAGTTCCCGTACGCGATCCGTCAGGTGTCGGAGGCGTTGGGCTCCAACGGTTCCACCTCGATGGGTTCGGTGTGCGCGTCGACCATGGCACTGCTCAACGCCGGGGTCCCGCTCAAGGCCCCGGTCGCCGGTATCGCGATGGGTCTGGTGTCCGACAACGTCGACGGCGAGACCCGCTACGTCGCGCTCACCGACATCCTCGGTGCCGAGGATGCCTTCGGCGACATGGACTTCAAGGTCGCCGGCACGAAGGACTTCGTGACCGCGCTGCAGCTCGACACCAAGCTCGACGGCATCCCCTCGCAGGTGCTCGCGGGTGCGCTCAGCCAGGCCAAGGACGCCCGGCTGACGATCCTCGATGTCATGGCCGAGGCCATCGACGAGCCGGACGAGATGAGCCCGTACGCGCCGCGTGTCACCTCGATCAAGGTGCCCGTGGACAAGATCGGCGAGGTCATCGGCCCCAAGGGCAAGACCATCAATGGCATCACCGAGGAGACCGGCGCCAACATCTCCATCGAGGACGATGGCACGGTGTTCGTCGGCGCCACCGACGGCCCGTCGGCGCAGGCGGCGATCGACCGCATCAACGCGATCGCCAACCCGCAGCTGCCCAAGGTCGGCGAGCGGTTCCTGGGCACGGTCGTCAAGACCACCGCGTTCGGTGCGTTCGTGTCGCTGCTGCCGGGACGTGATGGGCTGGTGCACATCTCGAAGCTCGGTAAGGGAAAGCGGATCAACAAGGTCGAGGATGTGGTGAACGTCGGCAGCAAGCTGCGCGTCGAGATCGCCGACATCGACGACCGCGGCAAGATCAGCCTCGTGCCGGTCGACGAGGAGGCCGCAGGCGATGCCCCGGCCGACGCCAAGGCCGAGGCAGCCACCGCTGACGCCTGATCGTTGAACGCCAACATGGCCCGCCACCCCGAATCGGGTGGCGGGCCATGCTCGTCAGGGGCCTATCGGTCCGGATGGCGTTCCCGCCCGCTGCCGAAGGAGTGCCGTGACTGATTCCGACCGTGAACCCGCTGGTCGGTCCGAGAAACTCACCGTCGCCCGCCGTCGTGACCGGGCGGGGGTCGGCCGCGGCATCGTCGGCGATCTCCTCGTCACCCGACCGTTGATGGGGACGGCGACGATGACGGTGCGCGAGGCCGCGGCCCAGATGACCGACCGCGGTCAGGAACACATGGTGATCCCGTTGTCCGACAGGGGATACGGAGTGCTCACCGACGCCGACATCCGGTCCGGCGTGGTGGCCGCCGGGCGCGGGCCCGACATGACCGTCGACGAACTGGTCAGGGTTCCGGTGCCCGTGGTGCACCGCGACACCGCAGCGATCGACGCGCTCACCGAACTGCTCGACCACGATCTCACGGCGATGCCGGTGGTGGACGGGGACGGCGCGGTGATCGGGGTGGTGGCCGCGGTCGACTTCATCGCCGCGCCGTCGGGTCCGGGAATGTCGTTGCGGGCGCAGGTGTCCCGCGCGGGTAGCGTCGATGACCTGCAGTCCAGTGCGCGCCGGGTCCCTTACCTCGTCGCCGACATGCTCCGCCGAGAACAGCCGGTGCATGAGATCACCGCGGTGGCCTCTCTGATTCACGACGCCGTGGTCAGGCGTGCACTGGATCTGGTGTTCGACGCTCATCCCGACCTCGACCGCGCCGCAGTGACGTGGTTGTCGCTCGGCAGCAACGCCCGGCGGGAGCCGGTTCTCACCTCCGACATCGATTCCGCCGTCACGCTCGACGACGATCTCACCGAGGGGCAGATCGCCGACTATCGCACTGCTCTCGGCGAGGTCAACGAGGTGCTCTCGGGCGCCGGACTGCCGATTGACGAGAACGGCGCGATCGCCGCCAAGCCGCTGTTCGCCAGGACCCACACCCAGTGGCGCAGCGCCGCGCAGGGTTGGCTGGCGGATCCGCTGGAGAACAAGGGGTTGATCTTCACGTCGCTGCTCCTCGACGCCCGGCCGATCTGGGGCGATCCGAGTCGTAGCGCCGGCGGTGAGGTGTTCGGCGAACTCCGACATCACTCGTCGACGATGGGTTTGCTGCTGGCAGAGGCTCTGTCGTACAAGGCGCGGCTCCGGTCGATGCGCGACGTACTCACTCGACGCGCCGACACCTTCGAGATCAAGGCGCACGGCCTGACGCCGGTGGTGAACATCGCGCGATGGGCGGCTCTCGGCGTCGGCTCCCACGCGCTCGACACCAGGTCGCGCCTACGTGCCGCGGCGGGCAGCCCGATGTTGAGTGAGGCCAAGGCCGCCGACCTCGTCGAGGTGTTCGACGTGCTCCAGCGCGTACGCCTGACGTATCAGGTCGCTCAGTTCGATCGTGGGGAGCCCGTCGGCGATGTCCTGGACATGAAGCGACTCTCGCCCCTTGACCGCAGTCTGGTGGCACAGGCGGTTCGGGAGATCGCCGGGGTGCAGCGGACGATGTCGAACATGAGCCAGTTCCTGCCGGCAGGTGAGACGGTGACCGAGTAGCGACTCCCGTTGTTCGAGTAGCCCGCGAGCCGGCCCCTCCCGTTGGTCGAGTAGCCCGCGAGCCGCTAGGCGAGCGTGCGTATCGAGACCTCTTATGGTGTGCGCGAGGGGTCTCGATACGTCACTCGCCTAGCGGCTCGTGACTACTCGACCAGCGGGAGGGGCGGCTCGTGACTACTCGACCAGCGGGAGGGGCGGCTCGTGTCTACTCGACCAGCGGGAGGGGCGGCTCGCGTCTACTCGACCGGCGGTGGGAGTAGCGGCTTGGCGCCACCGATCAGAACGGCGCAGCCTCGACCGGGATACCGAGTGCCTCGCCGACTTCCGGGGTGAACAGCTTGCCGTCATGCGTGCTCAGGCCGGCCGCCAGAGCCGGGTCGTCGGAACACGCCTTCTCCCAGCCCTTGTCGGCCAGCCGAAGCACATGGGGGAGGGTCGCGCCGGTCAGCGCGAGAGTCGACGTGCGCGCCACGGTGCCGGGCATGTTCGCCACGCAATAGAACACGGCATCGTGCACGGTGAATGTCGGGTCGTCGTGGGTGGTGGGGCGTGAGTCCTCGAAGCAGCCGCCCTGGTCGATCGCGATGTCGACCAAAACCGCACCCGGCTTCATCTGCGCGACAAGATCGTTGGACACCAGGACGGGAGCCTTGGCCCCGGGCACCAGTACCGCGCCGATCACCATGTCGGCGTCGCGCACCGCCTCGGCGAGTGCGAGCGCCGTGCTGTAGCGGGTGTGTACGCGCCCGGCGAACCGGGCGTCGATGGCCCGCAACTTGGCGATGTCGACGTCGAACACGGTGACCTGGGCACCCATGCCCACGGCGATGGTCGCGGCGTTGACCCCGCTGACCCCGCCGCCGATCACGACGACATCGGCCGGCTCCGTGCCGGGCACACCGCCCATGAGCACGCCGCGGCCGCCCTCGGAGCGCATCAGGTGATAGGCGCCGACCTGCGGTGCGAGGCGACCTGCGACCTCACTCATCGGCGCGAGCAGCGGCAACGAGCCGTCGGCGTTGCGCACGGTCTCGTAGGCGATGGAGGTCGTCTTCGACCCGAGCAGCGCCTCGGTGCACGAGCGGCTCGCCGCGAGGTGCAGATAGGTGAACAGGGTCTGGCCCTCCCGCAGCAGCGGGTACTCGGCCTCGATCGGCTCCTTGACCTTGAGCAGCAGGTCGGCCTGCTCCCAGACCTGCTCGCGGGTGGACAAGATCTGCGCGCCGGCCTCCTTGAAGTCGACGTCGTGGATCGACGAGCCCTCACCGGCGCCCGACTGGATCACGACCTCGTGACCGCGATTGTGCAGTTCGGCAACGCCGGCCGGGGTGATGGCGACGCGGTACTCGTTGTTCTTGATCTCGGTGGGGATTCCGACGCGCATGCGGGTCTCCTGACGATTCGGGGCGCGGGGCGGTGTGCACTCAAGCGTGAAGGAACACCGAAATCAGCACAACATCTGTGTGGATAATTCTTTGAACGTAGTATCAGATGAAGATCATTCGGAACGAAGGGATGTCATGGCCATCGACACGAAGATCGTTCGGCCCGCCGACCCACGACTCGACGACACCGACCGGGCGTTGCTGCGCCTGCTGCAGACCGACGCACGGATGCCGAACAGTGAACTGGCGGCGCGAGCGGGGATCGCGGCATCGACGAGCCACGGCCGCGTGCGGCGCTTGACCGAACTCGGTGTGATCCGTGGCTTCTTCGCCGACGTGGATCCGGCGGCGGTGGGTCGGCCGCTGCGTGCCATGGTGGCGGTCAGCCTGCAGTCCGACGCCCGCGGCGAGATCCGGCACTTCGTCGGGGAGATCGAGACGCACGACGAGGTCATCGACGTGTTCTTCCTGGCCGGTACCGACGACTACCTCCTGCACGTGGCCACCGCCGACACCGAGGCGCTTCGTCAGTTCGTCGAGATGCTCAACTCGCGTCGGGAGGTCGCGGGGACCACCACCTCGCTGGTGTTCGAGCATCGTCGGGGTGGTGCGCCGATCTTCTGAGCCGCGCGGGGCACCTACACTGGCATGTCGGTATACGCGCTTGTCGAACACAGGCTCGTCAAACTCCGGCGATGAGAGGGATGACATGGGCAGCGGAATCCGGGTGGGCGTGCTCGGCAGTGCGGGCAAGGTGGGGCAGGCGATCGTCGCAGCCATCGAGACCGCCGACGACCTGACCTTCACCGTCGGGGTGGACAAGGGCGAGTCGCTGCAGGCATTCGTCGACTCCGACACGTCCGTCGTGGTGGATTTCACGCACCCGAGCGCGGTCATGGACAACCTGGAGTTCCTGATCGGCAACGGGATTCATGCGGTCGTGGGCACCACGGGCTTCACCGACGAACGGCTCGATCAGGTCCGGGCGTGGCTGTCGGACCATCCCGCGGTCGGCGTGCTCATCGCGCCGAACTTCGCCATCGGTGCGGTGCTGTCGATGCGGTTCGCCGCACAGGCCGCGAAGTTCTACGAATCGGTGGAGGTCATCGAGCTCCATCACCCGCACAAGGCCGACGCGCCGTCGGGCACCGCGTACCGCACGGCGAAGCTGATCGGTGAGGCGCGCACAGAGGCCGGTCTCGGGCCGGTGCCGGATGCGACCACCGACGAGCTCGACGGCGCCCGTGGGGGCGTCGTCGACGGCGTCCATGTCCATGCGGTGCGGCTCGCCGGCCTGGTCGCACACCAGGAGGTCATCCTCGGCACCGAGGGCGAGACACTCACCATTCGCCACGATTCGCTCGACCGCACGTCGTTCGCGCCGGGCGTGCTACTCGGCGTCCGGGAGATCGGTGAGCGACCCGGGCTGACCGTCGGCCTGGAACAGTTGATGGACCTCTGAACCGGATCTCGACACGACATGGCTGCTGACCCGACCCGCCGCGACGCCCGACCGATCGTCTGGATGATCGGGTTCCTCGTCGTCGCGCTCGTCGTCTACTTCGTGATCCTCGGGCAACGTGGAATCGACCTGATCACATCAGGCACGGTCGCCGGTATCGGCGTCGGGATCGGGGTGATGATTCTGCCCCTCATCGGGGCGTGGCTCATCTTCGCAACCCTGCGGGCGGGTATCGAGCACCAGAAGCTCGCGCGGATCATGGCCGATGAAGGCCGGGAACTCGACGTCTCCGAACTGCCTCGCCGCGCGTCGGGCCGCATCGAGCGCGATGCCGCCGACGACCTGTTCGCCCAGGTGAAGCAGGAGTGGGAGGCCGACCCGACCGACTGGCACAACACCTACCGGATCGCCCGGGCGTACGACTATGCGGGCGACCGCACCCGGGCGCGACAGATGATGAAAAGGGCCGTCGCACAGTACAAAGGGGACGACACATGAGCACTCTGCTGATCATCCATCACACCCCGTCGCCGCATTGCCAGGAGATGTTCGAAGCGGTGGTCTCGGGCGCCACCGACCCCGAGATCGAGAATGTCGACGTCGTCCGCCGTGCCGCGTTGGCGGTCACCGCGACGGACATGCTCGAGGCCGACGGCTATGTTCTGGGCACCCCGGCGAACCTCGGATACATGAGCGGAGCGCTCAAGCACGCCTTCGACACCTGCTACTACCAGATCCTCGACTCCACCCAGGGCCGTCCGTTCGGTCTGTACCTCCATGGCAACCAGGGCACCGAAGGTGCCGAGAAGGGGATCGAGTCGATCACCACTGGCCTGGGGTGGACCAAGGCCGCGGAAACGGTCGTGGTGTCGGGTAAACCCAGCAAAGAGGAGCGCGAGGCGTGCTGGGAGCTCGGCGCGACGGTCGCCGCGCAGCTGATGGACTCCTGAGTCGGGCGCGCTGTTCGCCCGAATATATTTCGTAATATAGGCAATTGTTCGCACGCGTTAACGAACCGGAAACGCGCGACCGGTAGCGGCGAAACACGGTCTTCTTAACGTCATTCGGGTCTACTGCCAGACCCGACTGTCGAGGAGACGTTCATGTCAACCGATTCATCCCAGCTGACGCCCGGTGTCCACACCGGGCCGGCGGGAACGTCAATCATCAAAGAGTCGTACCACCCGAGACTGACCAACGAGGACCTCGCGCCCCTCGTCGAGCAGAAGTGGAACTGGTACAACATCTTCGCCTTCTGGATGGCCGACGTGCACAGCGTCGGCGGGTACGTGACCGCCGGCGCCCTGTTCGCGCTGGGGTTGACCAGCTGGCAGGTCTTCGTCTGCCTGATCGTCGGCATCTGCATCGTGCAGGTGATGTGCAACCTCGTCGCCAAGCCCAGCCAGGTCCACGGCGTCGCCTACCCGGTGGTGGCCCGCGTCGCATTCGGGGTGCTCGGCGCGAACATCGCAGCCATCATCCGGGGCAGCATCGCCATCGCGTGGTACGGCGTGCAGACCTTCCTCGCCGCCGGATCGCTGACCATCGTGATCCTCAAACTCTGGCCCGGCCTCGCCGACTACGCCACCGACGAATACAGCTTCCTCGGACTCTCCTACATCGGCTACGTCAGCTTCTTCACGCTGTGGGTCCTGCAGGCCCTGGTGTTCTGGAAGGGCATGGAAATGGTGCGCTGGCTGTGTGACGTCAGCGGTCCGTTGATCTACACCCTCATGTTCATCCTGTGCATCTACATGATGGCGCGCGCAGACTGGAACATCAGCCTGGACCTCACGCTCACCGACGAGCAGCTGTCGTTCGGTCAGCAGCTTGCGGCGATGGCCGGCGCCATCGCCCTGGTGGTCTCCTACTTCGCCGGACCGATGCTCAACTTCGGCGACTTCTCCCGCTACGCCAAGTCCTTCCAGCAACTCAAACTGGGCAACCTCATCGGTCTGCCGATCAACTTCGTCGTCTTCTCCCTGCTGGTGGTGCTCACCGCGTCGGCGACCCTGCCGGTCTTCGGTGAGTTGATGACCAACCCGATCGACACCGTCGAGGCCATCGACACCTACACGGCGGTGCTGCTGGGTGGGTTCGCCTTCGTGCTCGCCACCATCGGCATCAACATCGTGGCCAACTTCGTCGCTCCTGCGTTCGACTTCTCCAACGTGAACCCGCAGAAGATCAGCTGGCGGATGGGCGGCATGATCGCAGCCGCCGGCTCGATCGTCCTGATGCCGTGGAACTGGTACGACAACGATGAGGCGATCCTGTGGACCCTCGGCATTCTGGGCGCACTGATCGGTCCGCTGTTCGGCATCCTCATCGCCGACTACTACCTCATCCGCAAACAGCACGTCGTGGTCGACGAGCTGTTCTCGATGGAGGAGGGCGGGACCTATTGGTACCGCAAGGGGTTCAACCCGATTGCCGTCCAGGCGGTGATCATCGGCGGCGCGTGCTCGATCAGCTCCGTCGTGTTGCCCGAATTCGTGTCCGCGGTGGACTGGCTCAACCAGTACAGCTGGTTCGTCGGATGTATCGCAGGCTTCCTCGCCTACCTGCTACTGGCCCGCCGTGCCGGTATGCACGTGACGGCCGCCCACGCGACCACGACCTCCGACATCGAGGTGTCGGCCGATGGCACGGTCACGCCGTCGGACGCCACCGAGGCGACCGCCAACCCGGCCGAGTCGTAGGGCTATCGGCGCGACCGACACACACCGCGAGTGTTGTTCGGCCCCCGCGAGTCTCGTGCGACTCGCGGGGGCCGGAACACGTCAGGGCGGTTCGCCGGGATCAGCGCAGCGGTTCGCCCGCCGGTAGCAACGCCTCGCGGCACAGCCCGGTGTTCAGGATGCGGGCGGCGTCGCGGGCCAGTTCGGCATCGTAGAAGCCGATCACGCGCTCGTCGTCGACGTGTGAACGCACCTCATAGTGACGGGCCCCGTGGCTGTCCTCGACGGTGACGACGCGATACGCACGCATATCCAGGGCGTACAGCGCGGGGGCGCGGTGCCCCCGAAGCGCGGCGGTGATGGACTCGTCCGGCAGGCCGGCAAGTCGGGCGAACTGCACCATCTCGGCGATGGATGACGTCAGGTCCTCGAGCTCACCGACAGGCACCCGGGTGTCGTGCGCCACCGATCGGGCCCGACAGGAGGTGCGGGTGATGTGCGAGATCAACGAGGGTGCATGCGCGGTGTGGGTCATGGGGTCTCCAGTGCCTTCGGGGGTGATCGGCCCAGTGATGTGATCGGCCCGTGGGGTGATCGGGCCGTCGTCGGTCGAGCGGGGTCGGCTGGTGGCCGGACGGTACACATGCGCTGGGTACCGAAGACACCACGGTATGCATCGTCGGGTGGTCCGGCACGCATCCCGAGGGCAATTCACACGCGGTGGCCATTGGTGCCGTGCGACACAGGGCCCGTGGCGGACGCGGCGACCCGTGTCGCCGGACCGCCACGACGTGCCGATTACTACACTTGCAGTCGTGAGCACGGCGATCAGCGAGACCACCGCGACGGGGGCGACCCCGACACCCTACGAGGATCTGCTGCGGCTGGTACTCGAGACGGGCACACCGAAGTCCGACCGGACCGGAACGGGAACCCGCAGCCTGTTCGGGCATCAACTCCGATATGACCTTGCCGCCGGGTTTCCGCTGGTCACCACCAAGAAGGTGCACCTGAAGTCGATCGTCTACGAGTTGTTGTGGTTCCTGCGCGGCGATTCCAACGTGCGGTGGCTGCAAGAGCGCGGAGTGTCGATCTGGGACGAGTGGGCCGACGCCGACGGGGACCTCGGGCCGGTCTACGGAGTGCAGTGGCGCAGCTGGCCCACGCCCTCCGGCGAGCACATCGACCAGATCTCGGCGGCCTTGGATCTGCTCAAGACCAATCCGGACTCGCGACGCAACATCGTGTCGGCGTGGAATGTCGGGGAGATCCCGCAGATGGCGTTGCCGCCCTGTCACGCGTTCTTCCAGTTCTATGTCGCCGACGGGAAACTGTCCTGCCAGCTCTACCAGCGCAGCGCCGATCTGTTTCTCGGGGTCCCGTTCAACATCGCCTCGTACGCACTGCTCACGCACATGATGGCCCAGCAGGCAGACCTGGAGGTCGGCGAGTTCGTCTGGACCGGCGGTGACTGCCACATCTACGACAATCACGTCGAGCAGGTCCGGCTGCAGCTCTCCCGTGAGCCCTTCGCGTACCCCACCCTGGAACTCCGTCGGCGGGAGTCGATCTTCGACTACGACTACGACGACATCGCGGTCGTCGGGTACGAGTCCCATCCGGGCATCAAGGCGCCGGTGGCGGTCTGATGGTCACCACCGTCACGTTGCTGTGGGCGCAGGACCGCGTCGGTGCCATCGGCCGCGGCAACACCATCCCGTGGCATGTCCCCGAGGACATGCGCCGTTTCCGGGAGCTCACCGGAACCGATCCGGTGGTCATGGGGCGCAAGACGTGGGAATCGTTGCCCGACCGGTTCCGGCCGCTGCCCGGTCGGCGCAACGTCGTCGTCACACGCTCGACGACCATGCAGCTCGAGGGAGCAGACGTCGTCGACTCGCTCGACGCCGGACTCGGCCTGATCGACGGCCCGGCGACGGTCATCGGTGGCGGGCAGATCTACGAGGCCGCCATGGGCCACGCCACCCACCTGCGGGTCACCGAGATCGACGTGCTGGTCGAGGGGGCCGACACCTTCGCGCCCGAGATCGACCCGTACGTCTGGGACACCGACGAATCAGGGGAGTGGCTGACGTCGTCGACCGGAGTCCGGTACCGCTTCGTCGACTACGTCCGACACGCGCTCGTGCGCAGATGACACGCGCGCTCTCCGGCCGGCAGGCACGGCGGATCGCCCTGGCCGCACAGGGATTCGCCGATCGACCACCCGCCGGTGAGCCCACAGCGGCACATCTTCGACGGGTGGTCGGCCGCACCGGCCTGATCCAGATGGACTCGGTGAACATCGCGGTCCGTGCCCACTACATGCCGATGTTCAGTCGCCTCGGCGCGTACGACCGCGACATCGTCGATCGCGCCGCCTGGCGCCCGCGACGACCCGGCGCGCGGCTGCTGGTCGAATACTGGGCGCATGAGGCGGCTCTGATACCGGTGCAGGACTGGCCTCTGTTCGGCTGGCGCAGAGATGAATTCCGGAACGGCCGATACCGGTACACACGCGACGTCATGGCACGAAACCGGGAACTCGCCCGCGACGTGCACGCGATCATCGCGGAGTCCGGCGCGAGCACCCCGCGTCAGATCGAGGATCATCTCGGCATCGAACGCGCACAGGGAGTACCCGGTGGCTGGTGGCATCGTGGTGAGGTCAAGCATGTGTGCGAGGCGATGTTCGCCGCCGGTGACCTGTCCGCGGTGCGCAACGAGAACTTCGTTCGCCACTACGATCTCGCCGAGCGTGTGGTGGACACCGACCACCTGCACGACCTCGACAAGGCAGACGCGCATTGCGAACTGGCAAGGCGGGCAGCGAGATCGCTGGGTGTCTCGACTCTCGCCGATATCGCCGACTACTACCGCACCAAAACCGCCGACATGCGGCCGGCGATCGCCGATCTCGTCGACTCCGGCGAACTGACCCAGCTGGCTGTGGACGGCTGGCGCGATCCGGCATACCTACACACAGATGCGGTGATCCCGCGCCGCGTCGACCGCAGCGCCATCCTGTCCCCGTTCGACCCGTTGGTGTTCCATCGGCCTCGTGCCGAGCGGCTCTTCGATTTCCACTACCGCATCGAGATCTACGTACCCGAGCACAAACGGGTACACGGCTACTACGTGCTGCCCTATCTGCTCGGCGACGACATCGTCGCGCGCGTCGACCTCAAGGCCGACCGAAAGGCGGGAGCGCTGCTGGCCCTCGCCGCTTTCCTGGAGCCAGGTCGGCCGGAAGACATTGTCGCGCAACGCCTGGCGGTCGACCTCGGCGAGATGGCGCGGTGGCTCGGCCTCGACCGGGTCGAGGTGTCGCGGCGGGGCGACCTGTCCGCGCCGCTGCGCGCCGAGCTCGCAACCAGGTGAGAGTCAGCCGATCCGGACGACCATCTTGCCGGTGTTCTCGCCGCGCATGAGGCCGAGAAATGCGTCCACCGCGTTCTCGATGCCGTCGACCACGGTCTCGTCGTACACCACCTCGCCGTTCGCGAACCACGTCCCCATGTCCGCGTTGAAGGCCTCGGCCCGGTCGAGATGGTTGCCGATCGTGAAACCGGTGAGCGTGAGGCCTCGGGTGATGATGTTGGCCATGTTCGACGGACCAGGTGTGCGGCTCGTCGCGTTGTACTGGGCGATCGCACCACACAGGGCGGCGCGTCCGCCGTCGTTGAAGGAGTCCAGCGCGGCTTCGAGGTGATCGCCGCCCACGTTGTCGAAGTAGACGTCGATACCGTCCGGCGCCGCGTCGCGGAGTTCCTTGCGCACCGGCGCGTCCTTGTAGTCGAAGGCGGCGTCGTAACCGTAGCGTTCGGTCAACAACGTCACCTTCTCCGCAGACCCCGCCGAACCGATCACGCGTCCGGCGCCCTTCAGGCGCGCGATCTGGCCGACCGCGGTCCCGACCGCGCCGGCGGCACCCGAGACGAACACCGTGTCCCCGGGCTGCATTCGCGCGATGTCCAGAAGACCCACGTACGCAGTGAGACCGGTCATACCGAGTACACCGAGGAACACCGACGACGACGCACCGACGGGAGGCTCGGGGAGGGCGCGGAAGCCGCTGGCGTCCTCCTGGGCCACGTCTCGCCAGCCGAACTGATGGCTGACCAACGTACCCACGGGCAGGTCCTCGACCGTGGACTCGACGACGCGTCCGACAGCACCGCCGGTCATCGTCTCGCCCAATCCGAACGGTGGGATGTAGCTGCGGGTGTCGATCATGCGGCCGCGCATGTACGGGTCGACGGACACGAACTCATTGACGACACGGACCTGGCCGGCGTCGAGATCTCCGTACTCGACGGTGACCGTGCGGAAATCGTCGTGGGTGGGCCAGCCGTGCGGACGTTGCGCGAGCTGGATCTGGGTGCTGGTGTGCGACATCGAACGCCTTCCCACGTGGTGAACGGACCATTCCACCCTAGGCCTCGAGGAGAACGGCTCCTCGGTGGAGTTTCGCGGTCGGGCCGCGACGTGATGTCGGTCAACCACGCTGTACGTGTGCGGGCGCGTGATGACATGCTGCAGGTCGACACAATTGGCGTCGCGCAGCGGCGGGCGATCGGGGAGGCGGACGATGACGGTTTCGTACCAGGGCAGGGACTACGCGTTGGTGATGTTCGATCTCGACGACACCCTCGCCCCGTCGAAGAGCCCGCTGCCCGATCCCATGGCCGCCGTTCTCGCGCGCATGCTCGACGACACCTTGGGATGCGTGATCTCCGGCGGGCGCTTCACCCAGTTCGAGAAGCAGGTCATCGGTCGACTGGGCGAGTTCCGCGGGGCCGGGAACCTCCACCTGATGCCCACCTGCGGAACGCAGTATGTGCGCTGGTCGGGAACCGAGTGGGAGACCGTGTACGCCGAGTACCTCACCGACGACGAGAAGAAGCGCACCCTCGACGTTCTCGAGACCGGGGCCAAGGACCTCGGCCTGTGGGAATCGGAGACGTGGGGACCGATCCTGGAGGACCGCGGCAGTCAGATCACCTTCAGCGCGTTGGGGCAGACGGCGCCCGTGGATGCCAAGGCCGCTTGGGATCCCGACGGGGCGAAGAAGGAGTCGTTGCGCGCCTACGCGGCCGACCGTCTGCCCGACCTCGAGGTCCGCAGCGGGGGGTCAACATCGGTCGATGTCACCAAGAAGGGCAT
The DNA here is from genome assembly GCF_036350415.1 of Gordonia sesuvii. Classification (NCBI taxonomy): domain Bacteria; kingdom Bacillati; phylum Actinomycetota; class Actinomycetes; order Mycobacteriales; family Gordoniaceae; genus Gordonia; species Gordonia sesuvii. The sequence continues at coordinate 632,717 of NZ_JAZDUF010000002.1, read as the reverse complement.
CGACAAGGCCTATGGTGCCCGCAAACTCATGGACATCCTCGGCCTCGGCGTCGACGACATCCTGTTCTTCGGTGACCGTCTCGACGAGGGCGGCAACGACCGTCCGGTCCTCGATCTCGGGATCACCTCGATCGCCGTCGAAGGCTGGGAGGACACGTACGCAAAGCTGTCGGCCATCGTCGACGGGTGAGCGGCCCGCCGACTCACTGCCGGAAGCCGCCGGCAAGCGACGGTCAGTCCGCGGTCCCGCCGACCGGCTGCACCTGCTGACTCCCGGATGCGACCCGGAACGACCGCGCGTGGTAGCGGCCGGTCCGGGGATCGGTCTTGTCCCGAACGAAGTACCAGTCCATCTGCGCCGCGGTCGGCGTGACGGTCAGCACGGCGTAGCCGTGCGCGTCGAAGTCATTCCAGCGCACATGCCGGTTCGCGGTCATGATGGCCGCCGGAACCGCATTGCCCACAGTGTGTTCGGGGACACCGAGGATGTCGTCGACGTTGGATGACGTCACCGATGGCACGACGAGTTCGGTGGCGACGGTGCCGGCGCCCGGATAGCGCGCCGCGTCGACGGGGACATCGCAGGCCCAGGAGGAGTGGATGTCGCCGGTGATGAACACGACGTTGTCGACGCCGCCGTCGCGGATGGCGCCGAGTAGCCGGTTGCGGTCGGCGGTGTAGCCGTCCCATTGGTCGGCGTTGTACGGGATGCCTTCCCGGGGCAGGTCGAGCACCTCGGTGAGCGCGGCGGTGTTGCGCGCATCGAGCGGCGGAATCAGGACCGGCGAGATCATCACCGAGTTGCCGACGATTCGCCAACGAGTCGTCGAGGATGCCAGACCGTCTGTGAGCCAACGCATTTGCGTGGCTCCGGTGATGGTTCGCCCGGGGTCGTCGACTCGCCTCGACGTCGAGGAGACCTCCTGGTCGCGGTAGGTGCGCAGATCCAGCATCGACAGTTCCAGCAGGCTGCCGAATCGCAGGCGCCGGTACAGATGCCGGCCGTTGCCGGACGCGGCGGGACGTACCGGCATCCACTCGTAGTAGGCCCGTTCGGAGGCGGCCTTGCGGGCGGCCCACGACCCTTCGCTCGCGTCGTGATTCTCGGCCCCGCCCGACCACGAGTTGTTCGCGGACTCGTGGTCGTCCCAGGTGCAGATCCACGGGACGGTGCGATGCAGTTCGGCCAGATCGGGATCGGTCTTGTACTGCGCGTGCCGAATTCGATAATCCCGCAGGGTGATCGTCTCGTTGGCCGGCTGGGTCTGCCGGATCACGCCGCCCGAACCGCTGTACCCGCCGGTCTCGTACTCGTAGAAGTAGTCGCCGAGATGCACGATCGCGGCCAGGTCCCGGTGGGTGCCGAGGTGCCGGTATGCGCCGAAGTATCCCGCCTCCCAATTGGAGCAGGACACGACGCCGAACCGGACCCGGCTGACGTCGGCACCCGGTGCCGGAGCGGTACGGGTGTGCCCGACCGGCGACACGGAACCCGCCGCCGGGCCGGAGGTCACGCGGAACCGGTAGGCGTAACGGGTGTTCGCCGACAATCCGGTGACGTCGACCTTCACCGTGTGATCCGACTCCGTCGATGCCGTGACGGAACCCGATGCGGTCACCGTCGCGAACGAGGTGTCGGTCGCCACCTCCCAGGTGACGTCCGAAGCGGGTCCGAGTCCGGAGCCGGGACGCGCGGCAGGCGTGGGTGTGACGCGGGTCCACAGGATCACACCGTCGGGCAGGGGATCGCCGGAGGCGACGCCGTGGGCGAAGACCGGGGTGGGCGCCGCCGATGCCCGGCCGGCTGCGGCGAACGGGAGTGCGGCGCCGGCCACGGCGGCACCCGCGAGGAACGTCCGCCGGGAGGTACCTGTGCCGGACGACGACGTGCCGGTCGAATGAGCTGAGATGACGAACCCCCCGCATCGTGGTGAGACCGGCCCGGGCGGGCCGAGACCTGTGGCTGCAGTGTCGCCGAACATCATGCGACACCGAAGGCGGCGACGCGAGCACAGTACATGCTCGCCTCGGGTCGCGTACTGCGGATTTGCCACTGAGTTGCCGAACGTTCACCGACCGTCGAACCGGGGAGCGGTGGCGGCCACGTAGGCGGAGACGGATCGGGTGACCGCCGCGACCGCCATCGCGGACCAGCAGGCTTCGGCGACGAGTTCGTGGACCCGTCGTCGACCCCGTCGCGGGTTGAGCTGCCCGACGTCCGATACTGAGGGACAATCGACGGTCCGACCCGCCGACCCGAGGGTGCGCCGTGCAGACGTGGTGAGGAGAAGACGTGTCCGAGCTGGTACCGCTGAAGGTCCAGATGGTGGCCTCGACCGAGTTCACGCCGCCGCCCGACGTCGACTGGACCACCGATGCCGACGGCGGTGAGGCGCTGGTCGAGTTCTCCGGCCGCGCCTGCTACCAGAGTTGGGACAAACCGAACCCGCGGACTGCCACCAATGCGGGGTATCTGCGCCACATCCTCGAGGTGGGTCACACCTCGCTGCTCGAGCATGCGTCGGTCACCTTCTACATCACCGGAATCTCCCGCTCCTGCACTCATGAGCTGATCCGTCACCGGCACTTCTCGTACTCGCAACTGTCCCAGCGGTTCGTCCCCGAGCATGACGCGAATGTCGTCGCACCGCCTGCCATCCGCGGGGATGCCGAACTCGAGACGCTGTTCACCGAGGCGACCGATGCCAGTCGCAAGGCGTACTCCGAGCTGCTCGATGCCCTCGAAGCCAAGTTCGCGGACGTCCCGAATGCGATCCTGCGCCGCAAGCAGGCCCGGCAGGCCGCGCGGTCGGTGCTGCCGAACGCCACCGAGACCAAGATCGTCGTCACCGGCAACTACCGGGCCTGGCGGCATTTCGTGGGCATGCGGGCAACCGAGCACGCCGACGTGGAGATCCGGCAGCTCGCGGTGGAATGCCTGCGTCAGCTGATGAACGTGGCGCCGACCGTGTTCGGCGACTTCGAGATCGGGACGCTCTCGGACGGCACCGAGGTCGCCACCTCCCCGTTCGTGCTCGAGGGCTGACCCCCGCGGCGAGCGCGCGCGACGGCGGCGATGGTGGCCGTCTCAGCGGGCCGTGGCTGTGCCGCCGGACACATTGCGGCAGCGCATCGTTCACCGTGATGTGGTCTGCGTGTTCGACCCGGTTCTGACGTGGGCCTGATGTCGGGAATCAAATCATGGGACGTCGCGTCGACGCGGCGTTCTGAACGACTCGAATCAGGCTGCATCAGGGGGAGAAATGTCTGTTATGACCGTTGTGGGGGATGGCCGTGCCGGCGCGAGGCGAGGCAGGCGGGCACAACGTCGGGTGATGACGTCGATCGCCGCGGGATGCGTTGCCGCCTTCGCCGCGACCGTCGTGGCCGCGGCGGGCCATGCGTCGCCCGTCGACGCGCAGACGCATCGGGCCACGTGGATGCCACCGTGTGCGCAGGCCGGGCCGCCGAAGGTGCTGACCCAGGACATCGCCACGTTCGAAGGTGGTGACTTCGACGACAAGGGGCGCATGGTCGTCTCGAACTGGCTCGGTTCCAACATGCATCGGATGGACAAGCCGGGCCGCACGCAGGTCATCAATCCGTTCGTGCTGTTCCCGCTGGGCGTGGTGAACAACCGCGACGGCCGGATGGTGGTGGGGAACGGGATCACCACCCTCACGCCGTTCAGCCAGTTCATTCCCAGTGGGCAGCTGATGAGCATGCATCCCGACAACGGCAGTTTCCAGGGCTACGCGCGGCAATTCGTCTCGCAGGGCAACGGATTGACCCGGGGTCCGGACGGCAGCATCTACGCCTCGAACGACCTCGCGGCGTCGCTGGACAAGATCCTGCCGAACGGTCACGTCATCAAGGGTTTCTACCAGGGCAGTGGGACCAACGGCGGAACAGTCAGCAGGGACGGCACGACCTTGTACGTGACCGAGACGTTCACGGTCGACGCGAAGGTCATCGCCATCGACACCACGACCGGGCGGGGTCACGTGTACTGGCGTCCCCCGGCGCACCTCGCCCTGGCTCATCTCGATGACGTCAAACGCGACGGCGCGGGCAATCTGTATGTGGCCGCGTGGGGCGCGGGTCAGGTCTGGCGGATCTCGGCCGACGGACGCTCGGCCTGTGTCCTCATGGCCGGTGAACTGCTGCCCGCCGGGCTCGTCGTCGGTAAAGAGGGAACACGCTTTGCCCCGCACAGCCTGTTCGTGCTGACCCACGGTGGCCGGATTGTCGAGATTCCACACGCGGTGCCGACGCCGCGGGCAGCGACCACGTCCGGCGCAGGTTAGTCGACAGCGCCGCCACCTCGGCTTTCGTCAGGCGTTCGGCTGACTTTCGTCGCCGAGGGGCGGCGCCGCGACACAGTGCGCCCACACGCGAATGCGCCCTGCGGAGAAGGTAGCCTTGAGCACCATGAACGCAGGCCAAGACCAGCCGCAGGAACACCCGTTCGGGACCGTCGCCGTCGCGATGGTGACCCCGTTCACTCCCGAGGGCGCGCTGGATCTGGACAAGGCCGCAGAACTCGCCGACCACTTGGTGTCCAAGGGGTGTGACGGTCTGATCGTGTCCGGCACGACAGGCGAGTCGCCCACGACGACCGTGCCCGAGAAGCTCGAGTTGCTTCGCGTGGTGCTCGACGCCGTCGGTGACCGGGCCCGCATCACCCAGGGCGCCGGCAGCTACGACACCGCGGAGAGTGTCCGATTCTCGATCGAGGCGGAGAAGGTGGGCGCGCACGGGCTTCTCGTCGTCACGCCCTACTACTCGAAGCCGCCGCAGGCGGGGCTGCTCGCGCACTTCCGGACGATCGCCGACGCGACCGATCTGCCGGTCCTGCTCTACGACATCCCGCCCCGATCGGTGGTACCGATCGCCAACGAGACGATGTTGGCGCTCGCGGAACATCCGCGTGTGAAGGGCGTCAAGGACGCGAAGGGTGATCTGCACTCGGCGGCCGGGATCATCGCGTCCACCGACCTCGAATACCTGTCGGGTGAGGACGCGCTGAACCTGCCTTGGCTGTCCGTGGGTGCCACGGGATTCGTCAGCGTGATCGGCCACCTGGTCGCGGATCGGTTGCGGGAGATGCAGATCGCATTCGAGAAGGGTGACATGCGGACCGCGCGAGAACTCAACACGTCGATGCTGCCGCTCGTGAACGCCATGGGCAGGCTCGGCGGTGTGTCGATGGTGAAGGCGTCGCTGCGCATCCTCGGTCTTGACGTCGGGCACCCACGGCTACCGCAGGTGCCCGCGAGTGGTCCGCAGATCGAAGCGCTCATCGCGGACCTGCGTGCGGCGGGTGTCCTGACCCGATGAGCGAACCGACGCGCCGTCGCCGAGCCGCCCGCCGACAGGCCGGACCTCCCGTGCAGCCTGCCGAACAGCCGGGCGATGGAAGCTCGAAGACGCAGTCCCAGGAACGCAGTCAGTCCAAGGACCGCGGCCAGTCCCAGGGTCGCAACCAGACCCAGGGTCGCAACCCGGAGCCCAAACACGCTGCCGCGCGGCAGGATCGACCGCAGCCCGCCGCGTCGCGGTCGGGTGGAGGACGTCACGAGCGCCGAGATCGCCGCGGCGACAACCGCGGTCGTGGACAGCAGCCCGAGTCGGTGCCGGCGGTCGACCGCCTGGGCACACCGCCGCGGGCGCCGCGCAACGGTCTACGCGTCGTCGCGCTCGGCGGCATCGGCGAGATCGGCCGCAACATGACCGTGTTCGAATACGGCGGTCGTCTGCTGATCGTGGACTGTGGTGTGCTGTTCCCCGAGGACGCACAGCCCGGCGTCGATCTCATCCTTCCGGATTTCACCTACATCGAGGACCGGATGGACGACGTCGACGCGATCGTCCTCACCCACGGCCACGAGGACCACATCGGTGCGGTGCCGTTCCTGCTCCGGCTGCGCAGCGACATCCCGGTGGTCGGCTCCAAATTCACCCTCGCCCTCGTCGAGGCGAAGTGTCGTGAACACCGTCTGCGCCCCAAGCTGGTGCAGGTCACCGAAGGTGAGCGGACGACGCACGGCCCGTTCGACTGCGAGTACTTCGCCGTCAACCACTCCATCCCGGACGCGATCGCGGTCGCGATCCGCACCGGCGCCGGGGTGGCGTTGCATACCGGCGACATCAAACTCGATCAGCTGCCGCTGGATGGACGACTGACCGACCTCGCCGGATTCAGCCGACTCGGCGACGAAGGTGTCGACCTGTTCCTGGTCGACTCGACCAACGCCGAAGTGCCGGGCTTCGTGACCCCCGAGCGGGAGATCGGTGGCGTCCTCGACCAGGTGATCGGACGGGCACGGCAGCGGGTGATCGTCGCGTCGTTCGCCAGCCACGTCCACCGCATCCAGCAGATCGTGGACGTCGCACACGCACACAACCGTCGCATCTGCTTCGTCGGGCGCTCGATGGTGCGCAACATGCAGATCGCGCAGGACCTCGGCTATCTGTCGGTGCCCGAGGGCGTCCTGGTGGATCTCGACACGGCCGCAACCCTTCCGGACCATCGACTCGTGTTGATCTCGACCGGCTCGCAGGGTGAACCGCTGTCCGCGCTGTCGCGGATGGCGCGGGGTGAACACCGGCAGATCAACATCCGCGCCGACGACCTCGTGGTGCTGGCGTCGTCGCTGATCCCGGGCAATGAGAACTCGGTGTTCGCGGTGGTCAACGGGCTCGCCAAGCGCGGCGCCACGGTGATCACCCAGCAGAGCGCGAAAGTGCACGTGTCCGGCCACGCCTCGGCCGGCGAATTGCTGTACCTGTACAACGCCGTCCGTCCCTCCAACGCCATGCCGGTCCACGGGGAATGGCGTCACCTACGGGCCAATGCGGCGCTCGCCGTGGCCACGGGGGTCGCCGAGGATCGGGTGGTCCTCGCCGAGGACGGTGTGGTGGTCGACCTCGTCGACGGCCGCGCCCAGATCACCGGCCGCGTACCCGTCGGCCACGTCTACGTCGACGGTCTGTCGGTCGGCGACGTCGGGGAGTCGACCCTGTCGGAACGCCTGGTGCTGGGGGAGGGCGGTTTCATTGCCATCACCGTCGCCATCGACGCGGCCACCGGACGCGCCGTGAGCACACCGGAGGTGTCCGGTCGAGGATTCTCCGACGACCCGGACGCCCTCAAGGCCGCCGCGGACCTGGTCAACCAGGCACTCGACTCGCTCGCTGCCGAGGGCATCACCGACGCGCATCGGATCGCGCAGACGATCCGGCGCGCGGTCGGTCGGTGGGTTGCCGAGACGTATCGGCGACGCCCGATGATCGTGCCGACGGTGCTCGCCGTCGGTTCCTGAGGCGTCCGGCCTGCGCCGCCGAATCGCGCCACCCCGGCTTGGTGTCGACGGACGCTACGGTGGTCGGGTGAGCCTCGCACAAGCCGAAAGAGCAGCCCTCGTCGACACCCTGCGGTCCGTGGGGCCCGACGCCCCCACCCTCTGTGCCGGCTGGTCGGTCAAGGATCTCGTCGCTCACCTGGTGGTACGCGAACGCCGACCCGACACCGCCCCGGGGATCATGATCCCCGCGTTCGCCGGCCACACCGAGAAGGTTCGCGCCGCGACAGCCGACGAACCATGGGATGAGCTACTGGACAAGCTCGCCGGCGGGCCCCCGGTGTACTCGCCACTCAAGCTCGTGGACCGGTGGGCCAACCTCGCGGAGATGTTCGTCCACCACGAGGACGTACTGCGCGGAGCTGCGCGCCCCGACCAGACCTGGACGCCGCGTGAGCTCTCCGACGAACTGCAGCAAGCGCTGGTCACGCCCGCGAAGTCGATGAGCAGGATGACCCTGAAGAACTCTCCGGCCCGCGTCACCCTCCGCACCCGCGACAGTCGCGACCTGGTGACGCTCGGGTCCGGGGACGAGGTGACCGTGATCGGCACTCCCGGTGAACTCGTGCTCTTCGCCTTCGGACGCGCACCCGTCGACGTGGTCTTCAAAGGCGACGACCGGGCGGTTGCCGCCGTTCGCGATGCCAAGCGTGGGCTCTGAGCATCCCGGGACATCACGAATCCGACACGCAACTGCAGTTACCAGTGTTGCCCATGTGACTGGCGTGGCCACGGACGACTAGTCTGTCCGCATGGCTTCGAAAGCAACCGCCGGTGCCCGGAAAAAGGGAACCACCACCAAGGCGCCGGCACGTTCGCGCGCCGGGTCGGCGAAGTCGGGTGCACGGGGGACACGGGCCGGTACCACGCGGAGTTCCGCATCGCGGGCGACGGCGGGAACCGTGCGGACCGGTTCCTCGCGACGCTCGGGGGGCACGCAGACGTCGACGCGCCGCAGGCCACAGCAGGCCGATGCGTCCGCGGACATCCACCGGCGGTCCATCGCGGCCAGCGGTGCATCTGCGGTCGGCCGCGGATTGGGTGCCGGGTGGTCGCTGATGGCGCGCGGAGTCGGCGGCCTGGCCCGCGTCGGCGGGGGGCCGCAGCCGCGTCCGGCGGCGACCGTGGCGGGCGACGTCGCCGAGATGGATGTGGACCCGGTGGACGCGGACAGCGTCGACGACGGATTCGATCTCGACGGCCCGATCGTCGAGGACATGCCCGATCGTGGCGCGCGCGCCCATCGGCGACCGGCGACCGGAACCGCGCGGGACCTGAGCGGACACACGCACCGGCGTGACGGTGCGGCACTGGCGGTCCTTGCTGCGGGTCTGCTCGTCGGCGCCAGCGTGTGGTTCGGGGCGGCGGGACCGGTCGGTGCGTTCATCGAGGCGCTCTGCCGGGCGATTCTGGGTTCCGCCTCGGTGGTGGTGCCCATCGCGCTCGTGGTGCTGTCGATCGTGCTCATGCGCCGCCCGCCGAACCCGCAGCAGCGGGCCCGGTACCTCGGCGCCGGATTACTGATCGTGCTCCCGGTCCTGGGTCTGGTCCACCTCGTCGCGGGAGCGCCGGTGGATCTGCCCGGACGCTCGTCGGCGGGCGGATTCCTGGGATTCGCCGTCGGCACCCCGTTGACCGACGGTGTCACGGCGTGGATCTCGGTGCCGATCCTGGTGCTCTGCATCGCCTTCGGCGCACTGATCCTCAGCGGCAAGACCGTTCGCGAGGTGATCGACGCCGTCGTCGGCTATCTCGGTTTGGGCCGTGACCAGTTCGTCGACGACGTGGCACCGTGGGACGACCTCGACGCAGACGACCTCGAAGGCTCCGACGCAGTTGGTTCCGATGCAGACGACCTCGATGGCGGGGCGACCGAGGTCCTCGAGACCGGGTCGCGCTACTCCTCGGATCCGTACGACAACTATCCACCCGACCTCGATCCGGTGCGACCGGCACGGCGGCGGCGGCGACCCGTCGACCCCGACGTCGACGCGGCCGATTTCGCCGCCGCGACCACGGTGCCCTTCGACGATGAGGTCACCGAGCAGATCGGCCGCGACGAGCAGGCACCGGCGCCCGCCAGGTCCCGCAAGAGTCGCACGAAGCGCGAGGCGGACCAGGCGCCGGCCGCCCCGGCCGAGCCCGAGGTGGGTTCGGCGGGCCTGATCGACCGCGCCACCGACGGTGAGTACCAGCTCCCGCCGTCGAACCTGCTCGTCGACGGCGATCCGCCGAAACAGGGCAGTCGTGCCAACGACGACATGATCGATCGCATCACCGGTGTCATGGAGCAGTTCAAGATCGACGCCGCGGTGACCGGCTACACCCGGGGACCCACGGTCACGCGTTACGAGGTCGAGTTGGGTCCCGGCGTGAAGGTGGAGAAGATCACCGCCCTGCAGCGCAACATCGCCTATGCCGTGGCCACCGACAACGTGCGTCTGCTCGCACCGATCCCGGGCAAGTCGGCGGTCGGCATCGAAGTGCCCAACAGCGACCGTGAGATGGTGCGGCTGGCCGACGTGCTCAAGGCGCCGAAGACTCGTAAGGACACGCATCCGCTCGTCATCGGTCTGGGCAAGGACATCGAAGGCGACTTCGTCAGCGCCAACCTCGCCAAGATGCCGCACCTGCTTGTCGCCGGTTCGACCGGCTCGGGTAAGTCCAGCTTCGTCAACTCGATGCTGGTGTCGCTGCTGTCGCGGGCGACACCGGACGACGTGCGGATGATCCTGATCGACCCCAAGATGGTGGAACTGACTCCGTACGAGGGCATTCCGCATCTCATCACGCCGATCATCACGCAGCCGAAGAAGGCGGCCGCGGCGCTGGCGTGGCTGGTTGAGGAGATGGAGCAGCGCTACCAGGACATGAAGGCGTCGCGGGTGCGCCACATCGACGACTTCAACACGAAGGTCCGGTCGGGGGAGATCACCACCCCGCTGGGCAGCGAGCGGGTGTACACGCCGTACCCGTACATTCTGGCCATCGTCGACGAGCTCGCCGACCTGATGATGACCGCCCCGCGCGATGTCGAGGACGCGATCGTCCGGATCACCCAGAAGGCGCGCGCCGCGGGCATCCACCTGGTGCTGGCCACCCAGCGTCCCTCGGTCGACGTCGTCACGGGTCTGATCAAGACGAACGTGCCGTCGCGGCTCGCGTTCGCCACGTCGTCGCTGACCGACTCGCGCGTCATCCTGGACCAGCCGGGCGCCGAGAAGCTCATCGGCATGGGCGACGGCCTGTTCCTGCCGATGGGTGCCAACAAGCCGATCCGCATGCAGGGTGCGTTCATCACCGACGAGGAGATCGCCGCCGTCGTCGACTACACCCGCGAGCAGAGCGAACCGGAGTACACCGAGGGCGTCACCACCGCCAAGGCCGGCGACAAGAAGGAGATCGACGGCGACATCGGCAACGATCTCGATGACCTGCTGCAGGCCATCGAGTTGGTGGTGTCGAGCCAATTCGGGTCGACGTCGATGCTGCAGCGCAAGCTCCGGGTCGGGTTCGCCAAGGCCGGACGACTGATGGATCTGATGGAGACCCGCGGCGTGGTCGGGCCCAGTGAGGGCTCCAAGGCGCGCGAGGTGCTGGTGAAGCCCGAGGACCTCGCCGGGGTGATCGCATCGATCACGGGTGGCGGCGCGGATGGTGGCGACGCGGAGTAGATCCGTGGGGTCCCCGCGCGAGGGGCTGGCACTTCCTACCGTTCCCTGAGGCGCGAGGAGCGGTAGCGACGAGCCTCGGAGGGGGCCCTTCGTGACGGCCCTTCGCAGGCTCCGGGCCTCCTCAGGGACCAGTGGGTTCAGGGACTGTGCTAACCCAACCCGTGCTCGGCCAGCCACGCCTGCGCTCGCCGGTTCGACGCACGACTGAGCCACGCATCCTGGATCACCTCGGCGAGTTCGTCGCGGGTGAGTTCGCCGACCCGTGAGGTGCGCAGCAGGACCGACAGATGACCGTCGAAGTGCGGTGTGGTGAAGAACGGTGAGTCGGCGTCCTGGACGAGTGCGAGCTTGTCGGCTTCGGAGGCCACCCAGATGACCACGACGTCGTCGTAGCGTTCACCGGTGTCCGGGTCGACGGCATCCGGCCGCGGTGTCCGAAAGAACACGAACGACTTGCTGCCGACCTGGTACACGGGCCGATCGGCGTGATCGCCTGCGTCGGTGACATGGGGCATACCGGTCGCGACCGCATGGATGTCGTCGACGGACGCCGGGCGCGTCGAGCGCGGCATGGTCGCAACCCTACGCGCACGTGTACTACGCTGGGCGACGATCGAAGAGGGGAGTATCCCCAACCCTGCGGCGTCTCCGTCAGTACGGCCGCTGCCCGGTGCGACGCCGATCGTCGTCGCCGGGAGCGACCCGGATTCGTCGGTCGGGAACCTTGTTCGCACGATGGCAGCGCAGCGGCGAGATCCCGGCGGGAGAGACCTCTGGCATCGCAACCGTAGTGCTGCGCGCTGGAGGAGATCGCCCCTATGGATGTATCGGTAACCGTCTGGATCGTCACCTGTGTGGTGATAGCCGGACTCTTCGTGTTCGACTTCTTCGCACACGTCCGGGTGCCCCACGCCCCGTCCCTCAAGGAATCCGGATCGTGGTCCGCGGTCTACATCGGGATCGCGATCCTGTTCGGACTCTTCGTGTGGTGGCAGTGGGGCGGCACCTACGGTGGTGAGTACTTCGCCGGCTACGTCACCGAGAAGGCGCTGTCGGTCGACAACCTGTTCGTCTTCGTCATCATCATGTCGAAGTTCGCCGTGCCCAAGGAGTATCAGCAGAAGGTGCTGCTGCTCGGCATCGTGATGGCGCTGATCATGCGTGCGATCTTCATCGCCGTCGGCGCCGCGGCGATCAATGCCTACGCCTGGATCTTCTATCTGTTCGGCGCCTTCCTGATCTACACCGCGATCAAGCTGGTCAAGGAAAGCGACGACCCGGTCGAGCACGAGGAGCAGCGGGAATCGCGATTGGAGCGTTTCGTCAAGAAGCGCTTGCGCACCACCGAAGATTACGACCGCGACAAGCTGTTCACCCGCGTGAACGGCAAGCGGATGGCCACCCCGATGCTGATGGTCCTGATTGTCATCGGCTTCACCGACCTGCTGTTCGCGTTTGATTCCATTCCGGCCATCTACGGTCTGACCCAGGAGCCCTACCTGGTGTTCACCGCGAACGCGTTCGCCCTGATGGGTCTGCGCCAGTTGTACTTCCTGATCGGCGGCCTGCTGGACCGGCTCGTCTACCTGTCCTACGGACTCTCATTCATCCTCGCGTTCATCGGTGTGAAGCTCATCCTGCACGCCCTGCACGAGAACACCCTGCCGTTCATCAACGGTGGCGAGCACGTCTCGGTGCCCGAGGTGTCCACGCCGGTCTCACTGGGCGTCATCATCCTCACGCTGATCATCACCACCGTGGCGAGCCTGATGAGCTCGAAGAAACCGGCAGCGAAACAACCGGCCACGGCGGAGTCGGCGGAGTCGGACGACCCGCCGTCGGAAGGCCAGTCACCATCCGACACCGGGCCCTCGTCGGATACCCGGTCGCCGTCGGATGCCCGGTCGCCGTCGGATCCCCAGACGTCGTCGGAGACCCGACCGCCGTCGGACACCTGACGCCGGCTTTCCGGTCTCGGGCACGGACGGTGTCAGGAGTCGAACGGCCCGTATACCTGGGTCCATTCGACGACCCGGACACCGTCCACCGCTCGGTGGGCGTTGAACGGGTCGTTTGCCAGGAACGCCTCGGCGCCGTCGAGTGAATCCGCGCGGATGAGGATGAGGGCGCCGGTGCCGTCGGGATAGGGCCCGCAGGTCAGCACATTCCCGGCGCGGAACTCCTCGCCGAGCCATTCCCGGTGCAGCGGCCGGTATTCGTCCCGGACCGCCGCCTTCGCCGGCTCATAGGTGTAGTGGACTGCGAAGATCGCCATGGTCTGCTCCCGTCGGGATCGGTTCGGGGGTGTCAATCAATCGAGCGAGGCCAGCATGCGGGTGTTGCCCAGGGTGTTCGGTTTGACGTAGCTCAGGTCGAGGAACTCGGCGACGCCTGTGTCGTAGGACCGGCACATCTCCTCGAACACCTCGCGGGTGACCGGGGTGCCCTCGATCTCGCGAAATCCGTGGCGGGCGAAGAACGACGTCTCGAAGGTCAGCACGAACACCCGGGACAGTTGCAGATCCCGGGCGACGTCCATCAGTCGCGCGACCAACCGGTGGCCGACGCCCCGGCCCGCGAACGAGGTGTCCACCGCAACCGTTCGGACCTCTCCGAGATCGGCCCACAACACGTGCAGGGCGCCGCAGCCGACGACCACACCGTCGCGGTCGGCCACCCAGAACTCCTGAACCGACTCGTAGATCGTCACGAGGTTCTTCTCGAGCAGAATCCGGCCCGCGTACTGGTCGATGAGCTCCTTGATCCGCGGGACGTCGGAGGTGCGTGCCCGGCGGATCGTCACATCGCCTTGTTCGCCGCGACGAGCCGAGTCCGTGCTTGCCGCACTCGATTCCGGAGGATCAGAGGCCGGCGGGGGCGACGCCGGCTCAGGGGCGACAGGGGGCATGGGACCACACAGTAGTACCGATCGCGACCCGGGCGCACGGAGCGGCAACCCGGGGCAGATACGCTGGAACCGTGCGTGAGCAGTATCGCCGGGTCAGGACGCGGCCACAGCGGATCGGGGCATCATGACCGAACGCATGCGTCGCGCCGTCGAGGAACACGGTCTCTCCGGCGCCGGTCGCGGACCGGACCACATCACCGATCCGGTCGACCCGGTGCCGGTGGTCAACATCGCCAATGCGCTCACGGTGTTTCGAATCCTTCTCGTTCCCGTGTTCGTGGCCGCCCTGTTCATCGGTGGCGGCCACGACACCGCCTGGCGGATCGCGGCTGCGGTCATCTTCGGGATCGCAGCCATCACCGATCGATACGACGGTCGGCTGGCTCGCGAGCGGGGACTGGTCACCGATTTCGGCAAGATGGCCGATCCGATCGCCGACAAGGCACTCATCGGTTCGGCGCTCGTCGGACTCTCGATCCTCGGGGACCTGTCCTGGTGGGTCACCGCCGTGATCCTGATCCGCGAACTCGGCATCACCGCGCTGCGGTTCTGGGTGCTGCGTCACGGCGTGATCCCCGCCAGTCGCGGTGGCAAGTTGAAGACGCTTCTGCAGGCCGTCGCGATCGGCCTGTATCTACTTCCCCTCGCCGGCGCCTGGCACGTGGCCGCAGCGATCATCATGGGGGCTGCGGTGCTGGTCACCGTGGTCACCGGGGGCGAGTACGTCTGGCAGGCACTGGTGTTGCGGCGTCGCGCGGCGCCCGGCCGACCTCGTCGGACGGGCGGCAGCCCCGCGGCATCACCGCGTCACTGACCGGCCCGCCGGATGTTCGCCCTCGGCGCAACACGTCGCCGGTGGGGCCACGCGGCAGCCGCCGGATTCTTCGACTACTGTCGTCGGCACGGACGACGCGTCTGAATCGTCGGGAACTCCCGGCGGCGTCCGGCCGTTGTCCAGACTGCGAGCAGTGAGGAGGACCTCGATGGCAGTGCTACTGCGTGAGGCGCTGGGCGACAGCCTGCGCCGGGTGCGTACCGCGCAGGGCCGCACCCTGCGCGAGGTGTCCACCGATGCCCGTGTCAGCCTCGGATACCTCTCGGAGGTCGAACGGGGTCAGAAGGAGGCGTCGAGCGAACTGCTCGCCGCGATCTGCGATGCGCTCGATGTCGAGATCGCCGAACTCCTGCTCGACGTGGGGCACGCGATGCTCCCGGCCGGCAGCGAACACCTCGTGGGTGCCGCGGATGCCGTGGCCGCCGGCGAGATGGGTGTGCTCGACGCCAAGGTGGTCATCCCGGGCCCCGCAGGTCGCGCCGAGTCGGCGCTCGCCGCGGCCTGAGGTCGGCTGCACAGACGACGCGACCCATCGCCCCGCGTCGCTCACACCGGCTAGATTGGTAACACACCGCCCGAACACCGGACTTTGGAGTTGACTCGAAGCATGGCGAACCCGTTCGTGAAGTTGTGGCGCTACCTGATGGCACTCGGCAACGCGAAGATCGACGAGAACGCGGACCCGAAGGTCCAGATCCAGCAGGCGATCGAGGACGCGCAACGCCAGCATCAAGCCCTGTCGCAGCAGGCCGCGTCGGTCATCGGAAACCAGCGCCAGCTGGAGATGAAGCTGAACCGGCAGCTCGAGGAGATCGAGAAGCTGCAGGCGAACACCCGACAGGCACTGACTCTCGCCGATCAGGCCACATCGGCCGGCGATACGCAGAAGGCCCAGGAGTACACCAACGCCGCCGAGGCGTTCGCCGCGCAGTTGGTGACCGCAGAGCAGAGCGTCGAGGATCTCAAGGTGCTGCACGACCAGTCGCTGCAGGCGGCCGAGCAGGCCAAGCAAGCCGTCGAACGAAACGCGATGATGTTGCAGCAGAAGCTGGCCGAGCGTTCCAAGCTGCTCAGCCAGCTCGAGCAGGCCAAGATGCAGGAGCAGGTCAGCGCGTCGCTCAACCAGATGAGCGAACTGTCGGTCCCCGGCAACACCCCCAATCTCGACCAGGTCCGCGACAAGATCGAACGTCGCTACGCCAACGCCCTCGGTCAGGCCGATCTCGCACGCAACAGCGTGCAGGGCCGCATGCACGAGGTGGAGCAGGCCGGTGTCCAGATGGCCGGCCACGCTCGTCTCGAGCAGATCCGCGCCAGCATGTCCGGCGGTGCACTGCCGTCCTCGGGTGCGGCGGCACAGCCCAACGCCCAGCCCGCGCCGCCGACGAGTCAGCCGGCCACCGAGCAGCCCCCGCAAACCGGGAACTGAGACAGCCGGGCAACTGAGAACACCACCGCAGAAGACCTCCCACCAGCGTGGGAGGTCTTCTTTGCGCATCGCCGTTGTCGCGGGACCCGATGCGGGACATGCGTTTCCGGCATTTGCGCTCGCCGAGCGCCTGAATGCGGCCGGCTTCGAATCGATCGTCTACACCGGCGCCCGGTGGTGCGCGCCCGCGCTGCGGTGCGGAGTCGACGTCGCGGAGTTGCCCGGGCTCGCCGCCGTGGACGGTGACGACGACGCGGACGCCGGCGCCAAGCTCAGTCGACGGGCGGCGCGGATCGCGGTGGCCCTGGCGCCGCAGCTGGCCACGGCCGGTGTCGATCTGGTGATCTCGGACGTGATCACGGTGGGCGGCGCCTGGGCAGCCGAACTCGCCGGCATCGACTGGATCGAACTGTCGCCCCATCCGCTCTACCGGCCGTCACGCGGACGCCCGCCGATCGGCGCCGGCCTCGAACCCGGGGTCGGTGTCCGTGGCCGGCTGCGCGACGCGACTATGCGCGCAGCCACCGGACGCTCGCTACGGGTGGGGGAACGACAGCGGTCGCGGGCACGCGCGGAGATCGGTCTCACCGGTGCGGCCGGGGTACCGATCGCCCGGTTCGTGGCGACACTGCCCGCGCTCGAGGTGTGGCGCCCCGATTGGCCGTCGGACACCCACCTGATCGGACCACTGCTGTGGGAACCCACCGACGCCACCTTCACCCGCCCGTCTGCCGCAGGACCACTCGTGCTGGTCGCGCCGTCCACCGCGGCGACCGGGACCGCGGACCTGGCGTCCACGGCGCTCGCCGCGCTCACCGAGACGTCTCTCGGAATGACTGTGCGGGTGGTGGTCTCGGCGCTGGAGCGACCCGACGGGGTGGCGGAATCGGAGCGGGTGGTGGTCGGCAACGCCCGCCAGGACGAGATCCTGCAGGACACATCGTTGGTCATCTGCGGGGGTGGGCACGGGATGCTGGTGAAGGCATTGTCCGCGGGTGTCCCGGTGGTCACGGTGCCCGGCGGCGGTGATCAGTGGGAGCTGGCCAACCGGGTGACGCGGCAGGGCAGTGGACTGCTGGTGCGGCCGCCGACGGTGGAATCGATGGCGCTCGCGGCGCGTCAGGTGCTCACCGATCCGGGGTTCGCCGTGGCGGCGCGCGACGTGTCGGCGTCGGCAAGCGGGGTGGTGGACCCGGTGCGGATCGTGCGCGAAGTGATGCGGCGTCGTGGGTAGGCTGGCCGCGTGCGTCTGACGGAGTTCACCGAACTGATCACCGCCGAATTCGGGGAGCGGTCTGCGGATTCCATCCTCGTCGACCACGTCCTGATCGAGTTCGGCGGGAGAACCGGTGCGCAGGCGATCGAGGACGGGTTCGATCCGCGGGACGTCTGGGTGGCCATCTGCCGCGACTTCGACGTCCCCCGCGAACGCTGGTGATCCGCAGGCGTGTCACGCTTGCCATCGAACACATGTTCGTTCATTCTGATGTTCGACGGAACCACAACGGGTCCTGATGCGTCCTAGGAACACGTAACCGGAACCCGCGGCCGACACAGACATGAGGCCAGACGGTATGTGAGCGAATTCTGTCGGACCCCCCGGCTAGCGTGCACATCAACTCATCCACAACAGCAGACCCACAATCCACGGCCGCACCGGCCGGAGTTCGGAGGAGAATCTCATGGCACCAGCACCGCAGGATCGGGAGAAGGCGCTCGATCTGGCTCTCGCGCAGATCGACAAGAACTTCGGCAAGGGCTCGGTGATGCGGCTCGGCGAGGAGACCCGTCAGCCCATCGAGGTGATCCCCACCGGCTCCATCTCGCTGGACGTCGCCCTCGGCATCGGTGGTCTGCCGCGTGGCCGGATCATCGAGGTCTACGGCCCGGAGTCCTCGGGTAAGACGACCGTGGCGCTGCATGCGGTCGCCAATGCCCAGGCGCAGGGCGGGATCGCGGCGTTCATCGACGCCGAGCACGCCCTCGACCCGGACTACGCCGCCAAGCTCGGCGTGGACACCGACGCGCTGTTGGTGTCGCAGCCCGACACCGGTGAGCAGGCACTCGAGATCGCCGACATGCTGATCCGCTCCGGTGCTCTGGACATCCTGGTCATCGACTCCGTGGCCGCGCTGGTGCCCCGGGCCGAGATCGAGGGCGAGATGGGCGACAGCCACGTCGGCCTGCAGGCGCGACTGATGAGCCAGGCGCTGCGCAAGATGACCTCCGCGTTGAGCAACTCCAAGACGACGGCGATCTTCATCAACCAGTTGCGCGAGAAGATCGGCGTCATGTTCGGCTCTCCGGAGACCACCACCGGTGGCAAGGCGCTGAAGTTCTATTCGTCTGTCCGGCTTGATGTTCGACGCATCGAGACGCTCAAGGACGGCACCGACGCGGTCGGCAACCGCACTCGGGTGAAGATCGTCAAGAACAAGGTCGCGCCGCCGTTCAAGCAAGCCGAGTTCGACATCCTCTACGGCCATGGCATCAGCAAGGAGGGCTCGCTGATCGACATGGGCGTGGCCGAGGGCTTCATCCGTAAGTCCGGTTCGTGGTTCACCTACGAGGGGGACCAGCTCGGCCAGGGCAAGGAGAACGCCCGCAAGTTCCTGATCGAGAACGACGACATCCGCGACGAGATCGAGAAGAAGATCAAGGAAAAGCTCGGCATCGGGGCAGTGGTCGATGCCGATGACGTCGCGCCGGCGCCGGTGGAGTTCTGATCCAGGAGATGACCGGCACCCCGGACCCCGAGGAGCGGACCGGACCCAGCGCATGGGATGCGGCACTCCGGCTCCTCGGGGTCCGTGCCCGTTCTCGGCAGGAGATGATCGACCGGCTGTCGCGCAAGGGTTTCGACGAAGACACCGTGGACGACGTGATGGGTCGGCTCGACAAGCACCATCTGCTCGACGACGAGGAGTTCGCCGCCGAATGGGTGCGCTCACGGCACGCGCATTCCGCCCGCGGCAGGGTCGCGCTGCGGCAGGAGCTGCGTGCCAAAGGCATCGATCCCGGTGTCGTCGAGACGACGCTGGCCGAGTTGGACCCCGCCGACGAACGCGCCGTCGCAGCCGAACTGGTCGCCAAGAAGCTCACCGCGGTCCAGATCGACCGGCTGCACCACGACCCGAGTACACGTGACGGGGTATTCCGGCGGCTCGCCGGCATGTTGATGCGGCGCGGCTATCCGCAGTCGATGGCCATCGAGGTGGTCACCGAGGCATTGGACGCGGCCACCGCGCGCTGAACAACCGCGCGCTGAACATCAGTGCGGCTTCGCCGCCGTGATGGTCAGCGAGGCTCCGTCTCGCACGGGACGGTCGTTTCCTCGAGGAAGTCGAGATCCCCGGGATCGGGGGTGAAGTCGAACGGCGAACCCGGCTCGGCGGCACGGGCGATCATGCGGTCGACCTGGGCGTCGCCGATCGCGTCACGAAGCGCTCGCTCCCAGGGGGAACGTCCGTCCGCTGTGGGCTCCATCATCGTCACCAGCGCTTCGTTGACCGCGGTCACCGTTTCGGATTGCCCGGCGCCCAGGCCGATCCCGTAGCGCTCGGTGGAGAAGGGCGTACCGGCCCGCTTGAGAGTGCCGTCCACGCAGGCGTCGGTGGGGTAGGTCATGTCGACGAGGGTGAACTCACCGGGATACCGGTTCTCGTAGCCGGCGAGGATCACCTCGTCGGTGGTCAGGGCGTCGACGCGGCCACGTCGCAACGCCTCGACACAGCTCGAGGCGGTGTCGTACTCCTCCAACTGCACCGACGGGAGCTGCGCCGTCACATTCTGTGCCGAGGTGGAGCCGGTGACCGAGCACAGGGTCTTGCCCTCGTCGAGGTCGGTGAGTGTGGTGATCGACTCGTCGTCGGCGCGAACCAGCAACCCCTGGTAGTTGACCAGGTACGGGCCGGCGAAATCGACTTCTTCGGCGCGCTCCGGTGTGATCGAGTACGTCGCGGCGATCATGTCGACCTGGCCGTTGTCGATCAGCGTCTCGCGTTGTGTCGACGGTGTCTCCCGCCACCGGCTTCGCGGCTCGGACACACCCAGCGAATCGGCTATTCGCGCGACGACGAAGGTCGAGACCGCGGGGTCGAAGCCGGTCACCGACTCGTCTGCGTTGCGGATGCCGAGACCGGGCTGATCGAACTTGGTGCCGAGCACCACTGATCCGTCGCGGATCGAGTCGAGGAGGTTGCGGGGATCCGAGCCGAAGCATCCGGACGCAACGACGGCGACGATGACGAGCGTGGTGACGAGCCGGCCGGTCCGCGATGTCGTCATATGCCTTCACCATAGTGCGGGTGGCAGCCAGTGTCCCGGACTCACGTCGTCCGAGATCATCGGACGGAGTGTCGACGAGGTGTCCCACGGCACACCGAAAGGTCGATTTGCGCAGGCCCGTACCCTGGAATTGTGAGTATCGAGTTGTCCGAGCGGCGCGGTGTGCCGGCTTCCGGCGAGCAGACCGATGCGGTCTCGGCCCGGAGTTATCAGGTTCGTACCTACGGATGCCAGATGAACGTTCATGACTCCGAGCGCATCGCCGGGCTCCTCGAAGACGCCGGGTACGTGAAGGCCGACGACGGGGGCGCTGCCGACCTGGTCGTGTTCAACACGTGTGCCATCCGGGAGAACGCCGACAACAAGCTCTACGGCAATCTGTCACATCTGGCACCGGTCAAAACGGACCGACCCGGCATGCAGATCGCGGTCGGCGGATGCCTCGCGCAGAAGGACAAGGACACCGTGCTACGCAAGGCGCCCTGGGTGGACGTCGTCTTCGGAACGCACAACATCGGGTCCCTGCCCGCCCTGCTCGACCGGGCACGCCACAACGACTCGGCTCAGGTCGAGATCCTCGAATCGCTCGAACGCTTTCCGTCCACGCTGCCGGCCAAGCGGGATTCGGCATACTCCGGCTGGGTGTCGGTCTCGGTCGGATGCAACAACACCTGCACGTTCTGCATCGTGCCGTCGCTGCGCGGGAAAGAGGTTGACCGTCGGCCTGGTGACGTCCTCGCCGAAGTGCAGGCGCTCGTCGACCAGGGAGTCCTCGAGGTGACCTTGCTCGGACAGAACGTCAACGCCTACGGCATGTCCTTCGCCGACCCCGATCAGCCGCGTAACCGCGGTGCGTTCGCGGAGTTGTTGCGGGCCTGCGGCGACATCGACGGTCTCGAACGCGTTCGGTTCACGTCACCGCATCCGGCCGAGTTCACCGACGACGTGATCGACGCGATGGCCCAGACCCCGAATGTGTGTCCGCAGTTGCACATGCCGCTGCAGTCGGGTTCCGATCGTGTGCTGAAGTCGATGCGGCGCAGTTATCGGCAGCGCAAGTTCCTGGGCATCCTGGAGAAGGTCCGTGCGGCGATGCCGCATGCGGCCATCACCACCGACATCATCGTCGGATTTCCGGGCGAGACCGAAGAAGACTTCCAACAGACCCTCGACGTGGTCGCCGCGGCGAGGTTCTCCAGTGCCTTCACCTTCCAGTACTCTCCGCGGCCCGGCACGCCCGCCGCGACCATGCCCGATCAGGTGCCGGCCGAGGTGGTGGGCGAGCGATACCAGCGTCTGATCGCCCTGCAGGAGCAGATCTGTCTCACCGAGAACGAGAAACTGCTCGGGACCGAGGTGGAACTGCTGGTCGTGGCCGATGAGGGCCGCAAGTCGGCGCACACCGGCCGGATGACCGGCCGTGCTCGCGACGGTCGGCTGGTCCACTTCGCGGCCGGTCAGGATCGCGAGGCCCAGGTCATCCGTCCCGGTGACGTCGTGACGACCCATGTCACCGGAGCGGCCCCGCACCACTTGATCGCCGATGCCGGCGTCGCGTCTCACCGCCGTACTCGCGCCGGAGACGCCCACGAGGCGAGTCGGTTGCCCACCACGCCGCCGGTCGGGGTGGGCCTCGGAATGCCCACCATCGGTGCGGCGTCGCCCGAACCGGTCACCGTGGGATGTGCAGGAGGATGTGGCTGATGAGTGCTCGAGACGAACGAGACGAGAAGCGAGCAGTCGGTGCAGGGGGCTTTGCCGCCTACGAGACCGAGCTGCGCAAGACAGAACGCAAGGTGGCCGGTGAGATCGATCCCGGTCTGCGTGGCGTGGTGGTCGCCGTCGCAGTGTTGGTCGCGATGTTGTCGATGGTGTTGCCGCACACCGGTTCTGCCAGTGGTATCGAGGTACTGACCTTCGCCCCCGATGCCGACGCCGAGCGGGTGACCATCACCTCGATCGTGTTCGTCTACTTGGTCGCGATCTTCGGGATCGGTGCGTCCGTCCTCGCGCTGCTGACGCGGCGATGGGTTCTCGCCTGGGCCGCGCTGTGTGGCAACGCCGTGGCGTGCGTGGCCGGCATGTTGGCGTGGTGGTCGCGTAACACGCCGGGCGTCGGCGGTGTGGTGCCTCCGTCCGGTGTCGGCATCGGCCTGATCGTGGCCTGGCTGGCGGTGCTGGTGCTGGCCTTCCACTGGGCTCGCGTCGTCTGGGCCCGGAGCACCTATCAACTGGCGCTGGAAGAAGAACGCCGCAAGGAGGCGGCCACCCGTGACGCGCTGGCCCGGTCGCTGCAACACCGGCCCGACGCGAACCCAGAAGGGTGAGCGACGACGCCCACCGCGCCGAGGACTATCCCGCGCACGTCACGGAGAAGATCCGCTACGCCGACACCGACCGTCAGGGTCACGTCAACAACGCGGTGTTCGCGACGTTCCTGGAATCCGGTCGCGTCGCGGTGCTCTACGATCCGCTCGCCCCGCTCGTCGAACCGGGCAGCTCGTTCGTCATCGCCCGGCTGGAACTGGATTTCCGTGCCGAGATGACGTGGCCGGGCGAGGTCATCGTCGGGACCCGTGTCGCGTCGACCGGACGCAGCTCGATCGTGCTCGAGCAGGCGATTTTTCAGGATGAGCGGTGTGTCGCGACGGCGAAGACGGTCATCGTCGGCGTGGACGAGACCACCAGAAGGTCACGGCCGCTGTCAGAATCGGCGATCGAGATCCTCGGCGGACTGACCGCGCCACGCTGACCTGGTCGAACCTGGTCCTGCCCATACCTGGTCCGGAGAACCGCTGCCGTCGTGTCAGCGGTCCGCGATCGCGCTCGCCGCCGCGTCGGCCCATTCCTTCCACTGCGCCGCCTGCTCACGCAGCTTTGCCGCATCCTTGGCCTTGCCCCGTTCCTCCGCCTTGCGCGCCTGATCCTCGAGCTGGGCGGCGCGATCGGCGAACTGGGCGGCGCGCGCCTGCGCCTCGGGGTCGGTGCGTTGCCACTGGGCGTCCTCGGCGTCGCGGACGCGCTTCTCCAGCGCGCGCGCACGGCCTTCGAGCGAGCCCATCTGGTCGCGGGGCACCTTGCCGATCTCGTCCCACTGCTCGCGGAAACTGCGGAGCTCGCGCCGCGCTGCATCGAGATCGGCGGAGGGGTCGATGGCGCGCTCGGCGTGGTCGAGCAGCGACACCTTGGCGGCCGCATTGGCGGCGAACTCGCTGTCCCGTTCCGAGCTGGCCGCATTGCGTGCGGAGAAGAAGACGTCCTGGGCCGCCTTGAAGCGTTGCCACAGCGCGTCGTCGGAGTCGCGCGGCGCGCGACCTGCCGCCTTCCACTCCGTCAGCAGCTCGCGGAATCGCGCCGACGTCGGCCCCCAGTCGGTGGAGCCGGACAGCTCCTCGGCACGGAGGATGAGCTCCTCCTTGCGCGCCTTCGCACCGGCACGTTCACGGTCCAGTTCGGCGAAGTGCGCGCCGCGCCGACGATTGAACGCATCGCGAGCCTTGGCGTAGCGCTTCCACAACGTGTCGTCGGTCTTGCGGTCGACGCCCTTGATGGTCTTCCACTCGTCCAGGATCGCTCGGAGGCGGTCGCCGGCCACCTTCCATTGGGTGGACTCGGCGCCGATCTGTTCGGCCTCGGCGGCCAATTCCTCCTTGCGGGCGATCGCGGTCGCCCGAACCTGTTCGCGTTCGGCCTTGATGGAGTCGGCGACTTCGTCGGCGCTGCCGACGATCGCGGTCAAACGCTGCTCGAGGGCGTTCACGTCGCCGATCACCGCGGCTGTCGGGAGCGTCTCGAGCAGGTGCCGGGCAGCGGCCTGGGCCTTGCGGGGATCACCGGAGCGGGCGGCGAGTCGCTCCTCGAGGATCTCCACCTCGGTGGCGAGGTCGTCGAACTTGCGGGAGAAATGCGCGAGGCCGTCCTCCACGGAACCGGCCTGCCACGAACCGATCTGCCGCTCGGAGCCTCCGACCTTGAGCCAGACGACGCCGTCGGAATCAATCCGGCCGAACTCATGCGGGTCGCCACACGGGACCGGGGTGGGCAGCGGGTGGACCTCGGCCGCGCCGGGCCGGGGTCCCGGACGGGGGCCGGGTTTGGGCATCGGGCGAGGCTTGGGTGGTCCCGGACGCGGCACCGCCGCAGGGTCCGAGGCAGGTGTCGGGTCGGTCGGATTCGTCATGTGCAGGTGCCCTCTCCCGCAGGTTGGTGCCGCGCGTCACGGCTGCCGTCTCGTCGAGGCCCGTTCGCCGGCGTTGGGGCGACCCGGGCTCTCACCATTCAACCAGGTCAGATGCCGATGCGGGGCGCTGCGGCGACATTCGGGCGTGACGGGGTGGGCTGCGCGGGTGTGAGGTCGGCTAGCGTCGTTGGCGTGCTGGCGTCCGTGGTCTTCGTCCCGAGTGCCCCGCTGCTGGTTCCGGCGCTGGCGGGTCCGGACGCGATGGATACCGAACCGGTGCGGGCGGCCACCCTCGCGGTCGGGCGAGAACTCGCCGGCGCAGCCACGACCTGGGTGGCGATCGGAGCGCGTGACCCGGCGTCGACGCAGGTGGGGCGCGCCGGGACGTTCGCCGCCTACGGAGTCGACGTCCCGGTCACGCTGGACGGGGCCGAGTTCCGCGGGACCGGTCCGGGGCTGCCGTTGTCGATGCTGATCGCGGGATGGGTACGCGCCGAGGCCGGGACCGGCGGCGTCGAACCCGTGACCGTCGAACCGGTAACCGTCGCGCCGGACGCGTCGCCGGCGGACTGCGCCGCCGTGGGGTCGCAACTGCGTGAACGCGTCGACGGGGACTCGACGCCTGTCGGGGTCCTCGTCGTCGCCGACGGGTCGACGGCCCTGTCGGCGCGTGCCCCCGGCGGGGGTCTGCGGCCCGAAGCGGTCGAACTACAGCAGCGGATCGACGAAGCGATCGGGTCCGCCGACACCGCAGCACTCGCCGAGCTCACCGTCGACGACTGCGCCGCGGCCGGGGTTGGCGGGCGACCGGCCTGGCAGGTTGCCGCGGAACTGTGTGCGGGTCGCACATTGAACACGCAGGTCACCTACCGTGCTGCACCCTTCGGTGTCGGCTACGTGGTCGCGTCCTGGACTCCGCGGTGAGGCCCGCCGTCGCGCCGATCGCGATCGTCGGGCCGACGGCAGGGGGGAAGTCCGACCTCGCCCTCGACCTCGCCGGACGCCTCGGCGGGGAGATCGTCAATCTCGACGCCATGCAGCAGTATCGCGGCATGGACATCGGCACGGCGAAGCTGCCGGTCGATGAGCGGCGGGGTATCCCGCACCATCAGATCGACGTGCTCGACGTCACCGAGACAGCCACTGTCGCCCGGCATCAGCGCGCGGCGGGAGCCGACGTCGAGCGGTTGCTCGCCGAGGGCAAGGTGCCGGTCCTCGTCGGCGGGTCGATGATGTACATCCAGGGTCTGCTCGACGACTGGCGGTTCCCGGCCACCGACCCCGAGGTTCGGACAAGGTACGAGACGATGCTCGCCGAACTCGGCGTCGCTGCCATGCACCGGCTGCTGGCGGAGGTCGACCCGGACGCGGCCGCTTCGATCCTCGACACCGACGGCCGACGTATCGTGCGCGCACTCGAGGTGGTCGAACTCACCGGCGAGCCGTTCGCCGCGTCCGCACCCACCATCGGTGACCCGCGGTGGCACACCCGCATCATCGCGCTGGACCGCGACACCACAGCCCTCGACGAGCGCATCCGGCAGCGCACGCGGCAGATGTTCGAGCTCGGGCTGGCCGATGAAGTGCGCGGGCTCTGTGAGGTGGGCCTGCGTGAGGGGCGAACGGCGTCGCGCGCCATCGGATACGCGCAGGTGCTCGCGGCATTGGACGGCGAATACGACATGGCCACCGCCGAGGAACTGACCTTCGTCGGCACGCGCCGCTACGTGCGGCGGCAGCGGTCCTGGTTCCGTCGTGACCACCGGATCGTCTGGCTGGACGCCGCGCGGGACGACCTGGTGCCGGAGGCGCTGCGGATGGTCGGTCGGTGAGCCCGCCTCGTAGGCTGGAGGGGTGACGGCGAGAACGGGTGAAAGCGCATGGGGTCAAAGCGCAAGGGGTGAAAGCGCAGCGGGTGACCGCGCAGCACTGCGGTTCGTCAAAGGACATGGCACGCAGAACGACTTCGTCATCGTGACCGATCCCGAGGCGCAGATCGATCTGACCACGCCACTGGTGGCGGCCCTGTGCGACCGGCATCGGGGGATCGGCGGTGACGGTCTGCTCCGGGTGGTGCGGTCGGGGTCGCTGGTGGAACGCGGCGTCCTCGACGAACTGCCGTCCGGAGTGGCGCCCGACGACTGGTTCATGGACTACCGCAACGCCGACGGCTCGGTCGCCGAGATGTGCGGCAACGGTGTGCGGGTGTTCGCCCATCACCTCCGCGCGTCCGGGCTGGTGGCCACCGACGAGTTCACCGTCGGATCGAGGGCAGGTGCACGGCCGGTCGTCGTGCACAGCCACGACTCCGTCCATGCCGACGTCACCGTGCAGATGGGACCGGTACGCACAGACGGCGAGTCAATGGTGCGCATCGGCGACGACGTCTACCGCGGTCTCATGATCGACGTGGGCAACCCGCATCTGGCCTGCGTGGTTCCCGACCTGACCGCGGCCGACCTGGCGCAGGTTGACTTCACCGACGGGGTGATGCTCGAGGACGACGCCTTCCCCAACGGCGCGAACGTGGAACTGGTCACACCCGCGGGCGAGCCCGACGCGGATGGACGCCTACCGGCCGCGATGCGTGTCTTCGAACGAGGTGTCGGCGAGACCCGCAGCTGCGGCACCGGGCTGGTCGCGGCGGGGGCGGCGGTGCTGGCGTCGCGCGGGGAATCCGCAGGCAGGCTTTGTATCACCGTGCCCGGGGGACGGGTCGAGGTGGGCGTTGGTGCCGACGGCGCCTATCTGCGGGGTCCCTCGCGGCTGGTCGCCGACGGCGAACTGCGGCCGGGCTGGGACAGCATCGACGACTGACGGTCGGCTCACCGGCGTCCGTGCAGGAAAACGGGATGCTGAGCGGTGCTGCGCCGTGAGATCATGAATGTCACCCATGACAGAACCAGCATTCACACCCCACACGTCCGTCCACGACGACGACCTGGCCGATCTGCCCGGCGACCCCGCCGACGGCGGCGACATCCTCGACGGACTGGCCCGCCCGACCACCGGCGAACTCCAGCTCGAAGAACGTGCGTCGCTGCAACGCGTCGCCGGGCTCTCGACCGAACTCACCGACATCACCGAGGTCGAGTACCGGCAGTTGCGCCTGGAGCGCGTCGTCCTGGTCGGAGTCTGGACCGAGGGCTCCGCCGCCCAGGCCCGCGCCAGCATGACCGAACTCGCGGCGCTCGCCGAGACCGCGGGCTCCGAGGTCCTCGATGCCTTGATCCAGCGCCGTTCGCGTCCCGACTCGGCCACCTACATCGGTTCCGGCAAGGCCGACGAACTGCGTGCCGCGGTGCTGGAGACCGGCGCGGACACCGTGATCTGCGACGGTGAACTCACTCCGGCGCAGCTGACCGCCCTGGAGAAGATCGTCAAGGTGAAGGTCATCGACCGGACCGCCCTGATCCTCGACATCTTCGCCCAGCACGCGACGTCGCGGGAGGGCAAGGCGCAGGTGTCCCTGGCGCAGATGGAGTACATGCTGCCCCGACTGCGCGGTTGGGGTGAGTCGATGTCGCGACAGGCGGGCGGCCGTGCCGGCAGCAACGGCGGCGTCGGTCTGCGCGGTCCCGGTGAGACGAAGATCGAGACCGATCGTCGGCGCATCCGTGAACGTATGGCCAAGCTGCGACGCGAGATCCGGTCCATGAAGAAGTCCCGAACCGTCATGCGCGCCGCTCGCGAGCGCAACGCCGTGCCCCGGCTGACGGTCGCCGGCTACACCAACGCCGGCAAGTCGAGCCTGGTCAACGCGATGACCGGCTCGGGAGTGTTGGTGCAGGACGCGCTGTTCGCCACGCTGGACCCGACCACCCGCCGGGCGACGCTCGACGACGGCCGGGCCGTGGTCTTCACCGACACGGTCGGATTCGTCCGGCACCTGCCGACGCAGCTGGTCGAGGCGTTCCGGTCCACCCTCGAGGAGGTCGTCGACGCCGATCTCGTGCTGCACGTCGTGGACGGATCGGATCCGTTCCCGACCGAGCAGATCGCGGCGGTGCGCCGGGTGATCAACGAGGTGGTCGCCGAAGAAGGCGCGGCGCCGCCGCCGGAACTGTTGGTGGTCAACAAGATCGATGCCATCGACGCCCACCGCATGACCGAGCTGAGGGCAGCCCTCGGCGACGCCGTGTTCGTCTCGGCGCGTACCGGCGAAGGTCTCACCGAACTGTTCGACCGCATCCGCGAGTTCGTCGGACGCACCGACGTGGAACTGACCATCGACGTGCCCTACACCCGTGGCGACATCGTGTCTCGGCTGCACGAGGAAGGGGAGATCCTGACCAGTGAGCACACCGCGGACGGCACCACGATGCGGGTGCGGGTCCCGGCGGCGTTCGCCGGTGTCCTGGAGCCCCTGCGAACCTGACCCACGCAACCGCTTTCGGTGATCGAGTAGGGCGAGCCGCCCCAACCGCTGATCGAGTAGACCGGAGCGTTTTCCCGCTGATCGAGTAGACCGGAGCGCTAGCGGAGGTCGTATCGAGATCCCGTTCGGCGACAGGGATCTCGATACGGTCTCGCCTAGCGGCTCGCCCTACTCGATCAGCGGTTGGGGGCGGCTGGAGCTGTTCGATCAGCGGTTCGACTCGGCTAGTCCGCGTCGAGATCCTTCGCGACGAGCGCGGCGATGCTGTCGAGCGTGCCCTGGTCGTCCGCGGTCACCACGACGTTGGTGCCCTTCTCCGCCCCGAGGGTCATGATCATCAGCGCCGAACCGGCGTCGACCGGGTCGCCGCCCTCGAGCGCCAGGGTGACCGTGGCGCCCGAATCCGTGACCGCCTCGGCGATGATCGTCGCGGGCCGGGCGTGCAGACCGACGGCGGACCCGACGGTGACGGTGGTGCTGGGCATGGGATGTCTCCTCTTGTTGTCGTCGTGTTGATCCAGTCTGTCCGAAAGCCGCTCAGGCGGGGACGGTTTCGACATCCGCGAAACCTGCCGCGTGCTGCCGGTTCACGCGCCATTGCTTGGCGGTGATCACGGCGAAGGCACCCAGCGCGGTCCCTGCCGCGAGCGCTACGAGGAACAATACCCAGTTGTTCATCGCGAAGAAGACGAAGATGCCGCCGTGTGGCGCGCGTAGTTCGACGCCGAACGCCATCACGAGTCCGCCGGCCAGGGCCCCGCCGGCCATCATCGAGGGGATGACCCGGAACGGGTCGGTCGCCGCGAACGGGATCGCGCCCTCCGAGATGAACGACGCTCCGAGCAGCCAGGCGGCCTTGCCGTTCTCGCGTTCCGGTTCGGTGAACAACTTCGGTCGCAGAACCGTGGCGAGGGCCATCGCCAGCGGCGGGACCATGCCGGCGCACATGACCGCCGCCATGATCTGCAGTTGCGCGACCCCGCCGATCGCCAGGCCCGTCGTCGCGAACAGGTATGCGGCCTTGTTCACCGGTCCGCCGAGGTCGAAGCACATCATCAGGCCGAGGACGACGCCCAGAACGACGGCCGAACCGCCGGACATGCTGTTGAGACCCTCGGTCATCTGTTCGGTGACCCACGCCAGCGGCTTGCCGAGCAGCATGTACAGCAGGACACCGATCACCAGACTGCCGATCAGCGGGATGATGACCACGGGCTGTAGTCCGCGTGCCCACTGTGGCAACGGGATTCGTGATATCCACAAGCACACGACGCCGGCGATGAGGCCGCCGACCAGGCCACCGATGAAGCTGGCGCCGACGGCCACCGACACCAGGCCGGCGACGAAACCGGGTGCGATGCCGGGGCGGTCGGCGATCGCGAACGAGATGTAGCCGGCGAGGACCGGTACCAGCATGCCCATGGCCAGGGAGCCGACCGCGAACAGCACGGCGCCGATGTACTGCCCGAGGCCGCCGGCCGGTAGATCCCACAGACTGTTGTTGAGCGCGATGAAGGCGCCGTCACTCATCCCGCCCTCGGCGTCGAGGGTGCTGTTCGCGATCTCGTATCCACCCAGGAACGGCAGGAATCCCAGCGCGATGAGCAATCCGCCTGCGGCGACGAACGGGATCATGTAGCTGACGCCGGTCATCAGGGCCTGACGGGTCTGTCCGCCGAGGCCGACGCCCCCGCCGCCGGACGTCGATGCGTCGGTTGTTCCGTCGTCGTCACCGCCGCTGACGACGGTTGCCGACGGATTCTCGGATGCGGCAACGGCTTCGGCGATCATCGTGTCGGGTTCGTTGATCGCCCGTTTGACCCCCGATGCGACCACCGGTTTGCCGCGGAATCGGTCCTTGCCCTTCACTCCGACGTCGGTCGCGAAGATCACCGCGTCGGCATCGGCGATGACCTGCGGATCGAACGGGGTGGTCGCGGACGAACCCTGCGTCTCGACATGAAAGTCGACGTCGGCGCGTTCGGCCGCGTACTTGAGCGCGTCGGCGGCCATGTAGGTGTGTGCGATGCCCGTCGGACAGGCCGTGATCGCCACGATCGAACGACGCTTCGCACCCTGATCCGTCGCCGTCGCCGTCGCCGTCGCACCGGCCGAGCTCGCACCGGCTGCGCCCGCCCCGGCTGCGGCCACGGACCCGGCCTGCTCCGACGGCCGGGGATTGATGGCTTCGTCCACGAGTTGCACGACGCGCTCGTCGGTCTCGGCCTCGCGCAGTGACGCGACGAAGTCGGGCCGGACCAGCGAGCGTGCCAGGGAGCTCAGGAGTTTCATGTGCTCGGATGCCCCGCCTTCGGGCGCGGCGATCAGGAACACGAGGTCGGCGGGACCGTCCGGTGCGCCGAAGTCGACCTTGTGCGACAGTCGCGCCATCGCGAGGCCGGCCTCTGTCACCGACTCGGCCCGGGCGTGCGGGATGGCGATGCCGCCGGGTAGCCCGGTGGCCGATTTCGCCTCACGTTCGAGGGCGCCGCGGGCGAGCACCGCCGCATCGGTCGTGCGGCCGGCGTCGGCGAGCGCGTCGGCGAGGTAGCCGATCACAGCTGCCGGGTCCTCGCCGGCATTCACGTCGAGTCGCACCGTCTGAGGTGTGATGATCTGTTCTGACATCGGGGGTTCCTTCTCGGGGTCTTCCTTGGGGATCGGGGCTTGCGGGGTGCGGGTCAGCCGGCGCGGGGCGACCCGGTGAGTTCGGTGACATGCACGTGGGACAGGTCGAGTTGCTCGGGCGCCGGCGGTCGTGTGCCGGGTAGGGCGGTCGCCGCCGAGCCGTACGCGACTGCGGTGCGCAGACGCTCGGGTTCCGCTGCGCCGCGACTCTCGGCGATCAGATATCCGGTCAGCGCGGCATCTCCGGCGCCTACGGTGCTCCGCGGCACGATGGGGGGCGGGGCCGCGAACCACGAACCGGTCGCCGTGACGAGAAGTGCGCCCGACGCGCCGAGCGTCGCGAGGATCGCCGCGCCGGTCCGCTCCACCAGTTGTCCGGCAGCCTCGATCAGGGGGGCGTGGTCGCCCCGGGCGGTTGCCGCCGACAGCTGTGCCGCGTCGGCGCCGACCGCCTCGGCGAGTTCCTCGTCGTTGGGTTTGAGGAGGTCGACCCGACCGGTGACCGCCGCCGCCAGTGGCGCACCCGAGGTATCCACGGCCACAAGGCATCCCGAGTTGGACAGCGCGTCGACGACGGTGCGGTACCAGTTGGCGGGCAATCCGGGCGGCAATGAACCGCACAAGGCGACCCACCGTGCCCCGCGGGCGTTCTCGAGGACGAGTTCGGCGAGTCGTCGGGCCTGGGCGTCGTCCAGCACGAAGCCGGGGGCGTTGATCTTCGTGGTCGTGCCGTCGGGGTCGGCAACTGTGATGTTCGATCGGACCTCACCGTCGATCGGCAGGGCGAGGTAGGGGAGCGCGACGTCGTCGAGCGCGGTGAGCAGCGGGTCACCGGCTCGCGCCGGCAGGATCGCACGGGTCGGGACCCCCGCAGCGGCGGCCACCCGTGCGACATTGACCCCTTTGCCGCCCGGCTCGGCAAGCGCCGTCCGGGCGCGTTGCACAGCGCCGTGCGTGAGTGGGGTCGACAACTCCAGCGTGCGGTCGAGGCTGGGGTTTGCGGTGACCGTGAGGATCGTCGGGGCCGGGTCGGCATGCGAGGGGGCGGGATCGAGCGGGTCGGGCCGGGATGCGGTCATCGGGTGCCTCTCGTCGGGCCGGTTGTGCAACGGCTGTTGGATGGTGGCTGTCGCGTGGTCATGCGATCACCGTCTCGATCCCCTTGTCGGAGAGCTCCGCGGTGGTCGCCGGGTCGATACCCCGGTCGGTGATCAGCACGTCGATGTCCGTGAGGTCGGCGAAGGACGTCAGGTCCTCGTGCCCGAACTTCGAGGAGTCGGCGAGCACGACGACGCGATCGGCGCTGCGACAGATCGCCGCCTTCACGGCTGCTTCGTCGGGATCCGGGGTGGACAGTCCGTGCGCGGTACTGATCCCGTTGGTTCCCACGAACGCGGTCGAGACACGCAGTCGGGCCAGAGTGTCGACGGTGCCGGCGCCCACCATCGCCTGGGTGAGTCCACGCACTCGGCCGCCGAGGATGTGCAGGTTGTCGCCGTTGAGACCGGCAAGTGCAGCGGCGATCGGGATGCTGTGGGTGACCAGGGTCAGCCGGCGGTCCCGCGGAAATGCAAGGGCCGCCTGATAGGTGGTGGTTCCCGCGTCGAAGAAGACCGAACCACCGGCGTCGGGGAGAAACCGGATCGCGGCGCGTCCGATCGCCAGTTTCTGGTCGGTGTGTGACCTCTGCCGTTCGTCGATGCCCTGCTCGACGGTGACCGGTGTGGCGCCAGGCCGGACGGCGCCGCCGTGGACTCTCTGCACATGTCCGGCGCGCTCCAGGGCGGCGAGATCACGCCGGACGGTCTCACTGGTGACGTCGAACAGCGCAGCCAACTCGGCGACCGAGGCGCGGCCGTCCACGCGGACGCGATCGGCGATGGCCTGCTGTCGTTCCTCGGCGTACACGTGAACCTCACCTGTTGGTTTTCCTGCGTTTGTGGTGTTGATGTATCTGTGTTTACGCCTGTTTATGTTGACAAGTCAAGCGTTTCTTGTAACTTGAATCACAACGGTGACTCTGGGCGGCTGAGACGCATAATTGATGGGTCACGCCCGTCGACCACAGTGAGGATTTCGGTGGAGCACACACACGTACTGAGCGGAACGCCTGTAGTCGCAGGACATGCCTATGCGCCGACCGTGTGGCCCGGTGAACGACCCGTGTACGACCCGGCCACGGCGGCACCGGTCCCCGACGAAGAACGCGAAGTGGAAACCAAACGGTTCACCGACGCCGCGGCGACCGTGGCCGCACGCCTGCGGGAGCGGGCATCTCATGCATCCGGCGCTGCGGCCGAAGTCCTGTCGGCGACTGCCGGTCTGGCCGAGGACCGTGGCTGGGTGGGTGCGGCATCAGGCCTGATCGCCAAGGGGAGCACGGCACCGGCGGCCGCGGTACTGGCCACCGAGCAGTTCGCGGCGATGTTCACCAAGCTCGGAGGTCTGATGGCCGAGCGGGTCACCGATCTCAACGACGTCCGCGACCGGGTCGTCGCCGAACTGCTGGGCGTCCCCGAGCCCGGCGTCCCCGAACCCGACGAGCCGTCGGTCCTGCTCGCCGACGACCTCGCGCCGGCCGACACCGCGGGACTGGACCCGGCAAAGATCACCGCGCTCGTCACCCGGCTGGGCGGGCCCACCAGTCACACGGCGATCATCGCCCGCCAGCTCGGCATCCCTTGTGTGGTGGCGGTGTCGGGCCTGGCCGATGTCCCTGCCGGAACCCCCGTGCTCGTGGACGGGACGGCCGGGACCCTCGAGGTCGAGCCGGATGCCGCCGAGGCGACCGCGCAGGTCGAGGAGAGTCGGCGGATGGCGGCACTCGTCGCGAGTTGGTCCGGGCCCGGGCAGACCGCGGACGGACGGCATGTCAGCGTGCTCGCCAATGTCGCCGACGGAACGTCGGCGCGCACGGCGATGAAGTATCCGGTCGAGGGCGTCGGTCTGTTCCGGACAGAGCTGGCCTTCCTGGATCGCTCGGATGCGCCGTCGGTGGAGGAGCAGACCGGTCTCTACCGTGAGGTTCTCGAGGCGTTTCCCGGGCAGAAGGTCGTCATCCGCACGCTCGACGCCGGCTCCGACAAACCGCTGAAGTTCGTCACGCAACTCGATGAGGCCAACCCGGCGCTCGGCGTCCGCGGTAATCGGATCGCCGGTGAGCATCCGGACATCCGGACGGCCCAGCTGGATGCGATCGCCGCGGCCGCGCAGGGCCGCGAGCCCATTCCGTGGGTCATGGCGCCGATGATCGCCTCCGCCGCGGAGGCCGCCGAGTTCGCCGCGCCCGTCCGGGAGCGCGGCCTGGTCGCCGGGGTGATGGTGGAGGTGCCCGCTGCGGCGATCCTCGCCGAAGCCATTCTCGCGGAAGTGGATTTCGTCTCGATCGGGACCAACGACCTCACGCAGTACACGATGGCGGCGGATCGCATGTCGGCGGAACTCGCGGCGCTGACCGACCCGTGGCAGCCGGCGGTTCTCGCGCTCATCGCGCGGGTGGCCCGAGCGGGCCAGGAGGTCGACAAGCCGGTCGGTGTGTGCGGCGAGGCGGCCGCCGATCCGCTACTCGCTTGTGTCCTCGTCGGACTCGGTGTGACGTCGCTGTCGTCGGCGCCCGCAGCGGCGGCGGCAGTCGGCGCACGATTGGCGCAGACCACCACGGACCAGTGCCGGGCCGCCGCCGACGCGGCGCTGGCCACATCGGACCCGGCGGCCGCGCGGGCGGCAGCGACCGCGGCCCTGGAGAGCTGACCGCCCGGAGCGACCTCAGACGCGGCGCATCACGGTGACGACCTTGCCGAGGATCGCGGCATCGTCGCCGGGGATGGGTTCGAAGAGTTCGTTGTGCGGCATGAGCCAGACGTGACCGTCCTTGCGCTTGAACGTCTTCACCGTCGCCTCGCCGTCGATCATCGCGGCGACGATGTCGCCGTTGTCGGCAACGCTCTGCTGTCGGACGACCACCCAGTCCCCGTCGCAGATCGCCGCGTCGATCATCGACTCGCCGACGACGCGTAGCAGGAACAGCGATCCCTCACCGACCAGTTCGCGGGGGAGGGGGAACACGTCTTCGACGGCCTCTTCGGCGAGGATGGGTCCGCCGGCCGCGATCCGTCCCAGCACCGGGACGAACGTCGGAGTGGGCAGATCATCGTTCTCGGCCGCAGCAGACGAGCCGCCCGGCGGGACGTGCTGGTCGCCGTCCTGGATGTTGACCGCGCGGGGGCGATTGGCATCGCGCTTGAGCAGACCCTTGCGTTCGAGGGTGCGCAGCTGGTGTGCGACCGACGACGTCGACGTGAGACCGACGGCGTCCCCGATCTCGCGGATGCTCGGCGGATAGCCGCGCTCGCGGACCGACGCCCGGATGTACTCCAGGACCCCACGCTGACGCGGGGTGAGGCTCGCTTCCGCGGCCGCGGGGTCGGCAACCGGGTCGGAATCCGACGTTCCGGTTGCCGTGTCGGGTCGATCGATCCCGCGGGCGGCGCCGCGCCGTCCTCCGGATCTGTTTCCACCGGCCCTGTCAGTCATCTGCGTAGTCCTTTCTGTCGAGTGCCCGGCGGTGCCGGGCACTGCGGTTCCGGACGCTTCGGGGCGAACTCCTCGATGCCACCGTTCGATGCCCCCGTTCGATGCCACTGTTCGATTGCACTGTTCGATCCCGCTGATCGAGACCCGGTTGCCGTTCTGTGTCCCGCTGTTTTCTGTGTGCTGCTGTCTTGTTCCTGTCGCCGACAGTAATCGAACATTCGACCTTGTTCAAACATGTGTTCGACGTGTGTCGAGACTTTGTCGGAGTGGCGTGTTAGGTTTCGAACATGCGTTCCATCGAACACGTGATCGATCACGATGTCGATCCCGGTGAGCCGGTGGGGCCCGATCCGTATCCGCACTCGATCAGGAGGACACGTTCGATGAGCACCGCGACGATCAGCACCCCGACCATCAGCACGACAGAACTGATTCAGTCCGCCCGGCCGTCCGGTCGGCAGTCCGTCGGGAACCCGCACCGTGCGGGCCGGGTCGGGGCGCCGGTGACCCGACCACCGCGTGGCGGTGCTCACGCGCCGGTTCGTCCGGCCGATCGGCGACCCGTCGGTCAGTCGGCGCGTCCAGGGGCGTATGTCTCCGGTACCCGTTGTGACGCACCGGTGGTCGACCGGAACGTCATCGCGCGCCGACGTGCCACCGCCGCCTCCGTCCTCGTCGGTGCCGCGCTCGCGCTGGTGGTGTGGGTCGTTGCGATCGTCGGGTCCGACTACGCGGCCTCGGTCGAGCCGGCCCCGGTGGGTACCGAGGTCGTGCATGTCCGGCAAGGCGATTCGCTGAGTTCGATCGCGGACCGGGTCGCCCCGGGTGTGCCGCGGGATGCGGTCATCGCGCAGATCGTCGAGCGCAACGATCTGCCGGGTTCGGGCCTGCGTGTGGGTCAGGCGTTGATCGCCCCCGCGTACCGCTGAGACCCGGACGGTATCCTCGATGGCACAGGGTCCGGCCGGGAACCGGCACGGCGCGGCGGGTGTCCGGTGCGCCGGTGTGTCCCGAGATGTGCGTGAGGACGACATGCGCTGCCCGTTTTGCAGGTACGAAGACACCAAGGTCATCGACTCGCGTGTCGCCGACGAGGGGCAGGCGATCCGACGGCGCCGGTCGTGCGCGAGCTGTGGTCGCCGATTCTCGACGGTCGAGAGCGCGGTGCTGTCGGTGGTGAAGCGCAACGGCGTCACCGAGCCGTTCAGTCGCGAGAAGGTGATGCGCGGTGTCCGACGTGCCTGTCAGGGCCGAGACGTCGCCGAGGATGCGCTCGCACAGCTAGCGCAGCAGGTCGAGGACGCGGTCCGGGCATCGGGATCTGCCGAGATCCCCAGCAACGAGGTGGGGCTCGCCATCCTCGGACCACTGCGGGACCTCGACGAGGTCGCCTATCTCCGTTTCGCGTCGGTGTACCGGTCGTTCGACTCGCTCGAGGATTTCCAGCGTGAGATCGATGATCTACAAGGCGATCTCACGCACCAGAAGACGTCGCGGGCCTCGGTGACCGAATAGTCACGAGACCGCCGGCGCGGCTCATCTGAACGCGTCCAGTGCCCGGATGGCGCGTTTCTCCGAGATCGGCCGTGCGGTGCCGAGGCGCTGTGCGAACAGTCCGACCCGCAACTCCTCGACCAGCCAGTGGGCGTGCTCGTCGAGCGCGGCCCGACGTCCGGGCGGAATCTGTGCGCCGCGCTGGTTCCAGTGCGCGACGACGCGGTCTACGGCGGCCAGGCCGTCCCGGTCGCGTGCAGCGGCGGCGGGGAGCTCGGTGAGACGTTCGATCGCCGCGTCCAGATACCGGGGAACATGAACCAGGTGATCACGGGAGGTGGCCGCGACGAAGCCGTCGAAGACGAGGTTCTCGAGCTGGTCGGCAACGTCATCGGCGGCAACGGATCCGCTCAGTCGATCGATCTGTGCCCGCAGGGGTGCCACGCGCCGGAGCGCATCGGTGGCGAGCACGAAGTAGTCAGGCGCCGCGTCGCTCACCGCAGGTCGCAATTCGTCGCGGAGACGATCGAAGTCGTCGGCGGACCGGATGCGTTCGAGACGATCGGTGGCGGCGACGTCGCGGATCGCGCGTCGGGTGCAGTCGGCGACCAGGTCGTCCGGACGCCGATACGGGCTCTGGCTCAGCGCGAGTCGGCCGGGCGCGTCGAGCGTTGCGGTGATCTTGCGCGACAAGCCGGGAAGTGCGTTGTCCAGGAGTACCCCCACCGCCTCGGCGTGCCGTCGGTTGCGCTCGGCGGCGGTGGCGACGTCGGTGCGGATCACCCCGATCGGGTGGCCGTCGCCGTTGCGTGCAACCTCCAGTCCGGTGTGGCGCGTGACCGTCTGCCCTGCCACCGTGGCGGTGTCCGTAGGGGCGATCTCGCCGATGCCGTCGGCCGTCCACTCCGTGAATATCCGCACGGGTGCCGGTTTCTGGTCGTCGGCGAACTGCTTCTTCAACGCGGCGAGCGACTTTCCGCTCGCCAGGACGGCGCCGTTCGTATCGGCCACCGCGAAGTTCATGGTGAGGTGCGGCGGGATCCGTTCGGGCGCGAAATCGCGTGGGGCCACCGTCATCGTCGTGATGGCAGAGAGCTCCCGGGCCAGTCCCGTGATCAGAGGCTCCGATCGGGGTGTGAGCCGGGACAGGGCGAGGTCGGCGAATCGCTGCGCGGGTGCCATCGACTTCCGCAGCGCCTTGGGCAACGACTTCACCAGCTCCGTCGCCAGTTCGCTACGCAGTCCCGGCACCGACCAGTCGAACCCGGAGGTCCGCACATGGTCGAGCAGCGGCTGTGGGATCACCACGGTGACTCCGTCGTCAGGCGCGCCCGGCTCGAACCGGTAGCGCAGCTCGAGACGGGTGTCACCCTGCTGCCATGCCCCGGGGAAGTCGGTGTCGGCGACCGCCACGTCGGCCGCGACGTCCTCCGGGTGCAGGTCGAGAAGTTCCGGGTTCTCGCGGCGGGCCTTCTTCCACCACGTGTCGAAGTGCCGCGCGGAGACCACCTCGTCGCCGACGCGGGCGTCGTAGAAGTCGAACAGTTGCTGTTCGCTGATCACGACATCACGGCGACGGGCTCGGTGTTCCACATCTGCCGCCGCCTCGAGGAGTTCCCGATTGCGGTGGAAGAAGGCGTGGTCCGTGCGCCAGTCACCTTCGACGAGGGCATGACGCAGGAACATCTCCCGCGACATCGCGGGATCGATCGCGCCGAATTGCACTCGTCGCCTCGCGACCAGCGTGACCCCGTAGAGCGTCACCCGTTCGTAGGCCATCGCCGATCCGCGTTTGGCCGACCAATGCGGTTCGCTATGGCTACGCCGGACCAGGTCGCCGGCCAGTTTTTCCGCCCAGAGCGGGTCGACACCGGCGACCGTGTGGGCGAACAACCGTGAGGTCTCGACGATCTCGGCCGCCATGATGAACGGCGGAGGTTTCCGGGCGAGCGCCGAGCCGGGAAAGATCGCCAGGCTGGTGTTGCGGGCACCGAGGAAATCTCGCGAATCACCCTGCCGGGCAGCGATGTTGCCGAGCAGCCCAGCGAGGATGGCGCGGTGGATCGCGTCGGCGTCGCGCTCTGTGGCGGTTGTCGTCCAGTCCAGGTCGCCGACGATGCGGGACAGCTGCCGGTGTAGCTCCTGCCATTCGCGGATGCGCAGGAAATGCAGGAACTCGCGTTCGCACGTGCGGCGGAACTGGTTGCCGGACAACTCCTTACGCCGATCACCGAGATAATCCCACAGCTCGAGGTAGGTCAGGAATTCCGAACCCGGGACGGCGAACCGCCGGTGCGCGGCGTCGGCGGCTTCACGATGTTCCGACGGGCGTTCG
This sequence comes from Gordonia sesuvii, assembly GCF_036350415.1. Lineage (NCBI taxonomy): Bacteria > Bacillati > Actinomycetota > Actinomycetes > Mycobacteriales > Gordoniaceae > Gordonia > Gordonia sesuvii. The sequence goes on along the minus strand of NZ_JAZDUF010000002.1, from coordinate 592,672 downwards.
CGCACATCGGGGATGGACAATGCGGCAGCGATCACCAGGACGTGGTCGAGACAGCCGCCGTCATGGGCGGCGATGAGCATGCGGGCGAGTCTCGGGTCCACCGGGATACGCGCCATCTGACGGCCGATGGGTGTGAGAACCGGTTCGTGGTCGTCGCGTCGGGTCTCCCGGATCGCGCCGAGTTCGGCGAGGACGGCCATGCCGTCCCGGATCGCGCGGGCATCCGGCGGCTGCACGAACGGGAACTGCGACACGTCGCCGAGTTTCAGCGCCGCCATCTGCAGGATGACCGCAGCGAGGTTGGTACGCAGGATCTCCGGGTCGGTGAACGCCGTCCTGGTGTCGAAGTCGTCCTCGGCATAGAGGCGGATGCAGACACCCGGGGCGACACGGCCACACCGGCCGGCGCGCTGTCGGGCGCTCGCCTGCGAGATGGGTTCGACCGGAAGCCGGTTCACCTTGGAACGCGTGGAGTATCGCGAGATGCGCGCCGTTCCGGTGTCGATCACGTACCGGATGCCGGGGACGGTCAGCGACGTCTCGGCGACGTTGGTGGCCAACACGATCCGACGTCCGAAGGAGGGTGAGAACACCCGTTGCTGATCGGCGATCGACAAGCGGGCGAACAGCGGCACGATCTCGGCACCTGCCGAGGCCCGGTGGCGCAGCGCATCTGCGGTTTCCCGGATGTCGCGCTCGGTCGGGAGGAACACCAGGATGTCGCCGCTGCGATGTGACGACCACAGTTCACCGATGGCGGTGTCGATCGCCTGCGCCTGGTCGAGATCGCGGTGGTCATTGTCGGGGTCGCGGGCATCGCCGAACGGGCGATAGCGGACCTCCACGGGATAGGTGCGGCCGGAGACCTCGAGGATGGGGACCTCGGCACCGCCGACGGCATCGGCGAAATGGCGGGCGAAGCGATCTGGCTCGATGGTCGCGGAGGTGATGATCACCTTGAGATCGGGCCGACGTGGGAGCAGGCGTTTGAGATAGCCGAGGATGAAATCGATGTTGAGGCTGCGTTCGTGCGCCTCGTCGATGATGAGGGTGTCGTAGTGGCGCAGCAGGGGATCGGTGCCGATCTCCCGCAGCAGGATGCCGTCGGTCATGACCTTGACCAAGGTGTCGGCGCCGGCACGGTCGGTGAACCGCACCGAGAAGCCGATCGCGTCGCCCACCTCGGTGCCGGTCTCGTCGGCGATACGGCGCGCCACCGAACTCGCCGCGATCCGTCGCGGTTGGGTGTGGCCGATCGCGCCACGCACGCCGCGCCCGATCTGCATGCAGATCTTGGGCAGCTGCGTCGTCTTTCCCGAGCCCGTCTCGCCGGCGATGACCACCACCTGATGCTCGGCGATCGCCGCGGCGATCTCGTCCCGCGCGTCCGACACCGGGAGCTCGGGCGGGAATTCCAGGACGGGGACAGTGGCCCGGCGTCGTTCGATCCGCGAGCCGGCCGCGGCCACGTCCACGCAGAGCCGATCCCACGCCGCGGGAGCGGGCCGGCGCCCCAGTTTGTCGAGGCGACGACGAAGCCTGTGCGCATCGACGATCGTGAGGTCGTCGAGCGTCTCGAGCAGGGCGCGACGGTCGGCGGCGGTCGGGGCGGACATGATCTGTCCAGGATATGCGGTGGTGTTCAGTGGCCCCGACCACATCCTTCCGCGCCGCGAGTGGCGACCTGGTTCTCGGGACGTCGGTGGCGCCCGGCATCATTGGCGCATGGCAGGTTCACTCTGGCACGGTTTCGCCGACATGGGATCGGTCACCGCGAACGGACCGTTCGTGGTGACCCGCGGCAAGGGCACCCGAATCTGGGACTCCACGGGTCGCGAATACCTCGACGCGACCGCGGGCCTGTGGTTCACCAACATCGGGCACGGCCGAACCGAGGTGGCGCAGGCCGTTGCCGATCAACTCGGACGGATTGCGCACTACTCGGGTTTCGGCGACCTCACCGCCGATGTCACCGCCGAGCTCGCGGATCGGCTCGCGACGATCGCGCCGGTCACCGACAGCAAGATCTTCTTCACCTCCGGAGGCAGCGACTCCGTCGACACGGCGGCGAAACTGGCCCGGCGCTACTGGCACGAGGTCGGCAAGCCGGACAAGAACATCATCGTCGGACGCACCAAGGCCTATCACGGGATGCATGTCGCCGGGACGGCCCTGGCAGGCATCCCGGGCAACCGCGAGGGCTACGGGGAGCTGATGCCCGATGCCGAGTCCGTGGAGTGGGACAACGCCAAGAGCCTGCTCGGACTGATCGAGCGACTGGGAGCCGATCGCATCGCCGCGTTCTTCTGCGAACCGATCATCGGCGCCGGTGGCATCTACCTCCCGCCGGAGGGCTACCTCGCCGAGGTGCGTCAGATCTGCCGTGACCACGATGTCCTGTTCGTGGCCGACGAGGTGGTCACCGGTTTCGGCCGCATCGGCGGCGACAGCTGGTTCGCGTCCGCCCGCTTCGATCTGCAGCCGGACATGATGACCACCGCGAAGGGTCTGACCTCCGGGTATGTCCCGATGGGCGCAGTGTTCATCGCCCCGCGCATCGCCGAGCCGTTCTACGCCGGTGGCGTCTGGTGGCGACACGGGTACACCTACGGCGGGCACGCCGGCGCTGCTGCTGCCGCGATGGCAAACCTCGACATCATCGAGCGTGAGGGCCTGTTGGGCGAGGCCGCACGGCTGGAATCCGACCTCGCCACGGCGTTGGGACCTCTGGCGGAGCTGGAATCGGTGGCCGAGGTCCGGACCGGCCTGGGTGCGGTGACCGCGGTGCAGCTCGCGGACCCGGCTCAGGCACCCGCGATGATCGGCCGGATGCGAGAGCACGGCGTGAGCGGGCGCGCCGCCGGTCAGGGAGCGTTGCAGATATCGCCGGCGTTCGTCATGACCACCGACGAGGTCGGTGAGCTGGCCGCGAGGATGCGGGCCGCACTGAGCTGATCGCCCGCGCACGGTTCGGGCGCCGTGACCGCAGGGTCACACGTCGGCGTGGGTGAGTTGTTCCCATTCGTCGACCAGGCTGGAGTCCACCGCGCGGACCATGGCGCCGACGTGCTCGGTGATCTCGGCGACCTCCGGGGTCAGCACTGTGTTCGGAAGTCCTTGGCGCAGTACGCGGTAGCAATCCGACAGATACCGCAACAGCACGCCCTCGCTGCGGGCGAGTCCGTAGACGGAGATGAGTTCGGTGAACGTCATCGACCGCTCCAGCATCTCCCGTAGCACCGATTTGGGCGAGGGCGGGTACGAACTCACCCAGGGGTGGCCGCGGCGGTAGACGGAGAACGCGAACTCGATCTCGTCGAGCAGTGGTCGCGGCCAGCTGATCTCCTCGAGCCGGGCCATTCGCTCCTCGTACTCCACCCCGTCGGCCTTCATCTCGGCCAATGCAGCGTCGCGGGCCGATTTGCGTTGCGCGAACAACAACGGCCGCGGATCCTCGAGTGTCGATTCGAGGACGGAGACGACGTCGAGGGCATAGGACGACGATTCCGGATCGAGGATCTCGAAGGCCGCGAGCGCGAACGACGACAGCGGGTTGGTCAGCGCGAAATTCTCCGGCATGTCCACCGACAGCGTGACGTTCTTGCCGTCGGCGTCCGGGGCGTCGAGCTGCACCACGATGCCCGAGTCCCGGAGACCGCGGAACAGTTCGATGGTGTGCCGGATGTGCCGGAGCTGGCGGTTGCGTGGTTCGTGGTTGTCCTCCAGCAGGTGTCGCACGGCGGCGAAACAGTCGCCCGGGCGCGCCAACACCTCCATCAGGATGGCCGTGGTCATGCGGAAGTGGGAGCGCAACGGTTCGTCCGGCGCGTCGACCAATTGCGTGAACGTCTTCTCACCCCACGACACGAAACCTTCCGGGGGCTTCTTGCGCACCAGCTTGCGCAGCTTCTTCGGGTCGTCGCCGGCCTTGGCGACCGCCCGCGCGTTCTCGACGTCGTGCTCGGGAGCCTGCACGACGACGTACCCCACCGTGTCGAATCCGGCTCGCCCGGCTCGTCCGGCGATCTGATGGAACTCGCGGGCACGCAGCCGGCGGACCCGGGTGCCGTCGTACTTGCTCAACCCGGCGAACAGGACGGTCCGGATCGGTACGTTGATGCCGACCCCGAGTGTGTCGGTGCCGGCGATGACCTTCAGCAGACCCTGCTGCGCGAGCCGCTCCACGAGCCGGCGGTACCGCGGCAGCATTCCCGCGTGGTGGACGCCGATACCGGCGCGCAGCAGCTTCGACAGGGTGGCGCCGAAACCGGTGTGGAAGCGGAAATCTCCGATGGCGTCGGCGATCGCGGCGCGTTCGGCCTTGTCGGCGATCTTGACCGACGTCAGGGCCTGCGCCCGCTCGACCGCGGCGGCCTGGGTGAAGTGCACCACGTAGATCGGTGCCCGACCGGCCGCGATGAGTTCTTCGATGGTCTCGTGGATCGGGGTGATCGCGTAGCTGTGGTCGAGGGGGACGGGGCGTTCGGTGCCGGTGACGGCAGCGGTGTCGCGCCCGTTTCGTCGTGTCAGGTCGTCGACGAAGAACGATGTGTCGCCCAGGGTGGCCGACATCAGCAGGAACTGGGTGTGGGGCAACTCGATGAGCGGCACCTGCCACGCCCACCCGCGGTCGGATTCGCCGTAGTAGTGGAACTCGTCGGCCACGAGGGTCCCGATGTCGCTGCGACTGCCGTCGCGCAGCGCCAGATTGGCCACGATCTCGGCGGTCGCGCAGATGATGGGGGCGTCGGCGTTGACCGCGGCGTCGCCGGTCAGCAGGCCGACCTCCTCGGCGCCGAAGGTGGCGCACAGGTCGAAGAACTTCTCGCTGACCAGGGCCTTGATCGGGGCCGTGTAGTAGGCGCGCTCACCGCGGCAGCGCGCGAAGTAGATGGCACCTGCGGCCACCAATGATTTGCCCGAGCCGGTGGGGGTCGCCAGGATCACGTTGTTGCCCGCGATCAGTTCGAGCAGCGACTCCTCCTGATGCGGGTACAGCTCGATACCGCGGTCGTTCCACCAGCGGGTGAACACGTCGAAGGCGGTGTCCTCGTCCGCGACCGGAACGAGGTGACCGGGACTGGTCGGCCCCGGATTCAGATGTGTTGCACCCGTTCCGGTGTCATCCAGATCCGGCCCGCTCAGGTCGGTGATGGCGAACCGCCCGGTCCGTCACCGTCGCCGGAGTCGTCGTCGCGGGTCTGCTCGGCCAGGAACCGTTCGAGTTCGGCGCCGAGTTCGTCACCGGTCGGCAGATCGGCCTCGGCCGCCAGCAGGGACGACCGCTCGGCCTGCGCCTGGGTGAAGGTGTCGTACTGGGACTCGAGGGCGGCGACCACCTGTTCGATCTCGGTGTTGCCCTCGACCTCCTTGTCGACCTGCTCGCGGACCTTCGAGGCGGCGTTGTCGAGAGCCGCGACGGGGATCTGCAGGCCGGTGATCTCGCCGACTGCACTGAGGAGCCGGGCCGACGCCGCGGGGTAGTCGGTCTGCGAGAGGTAGTGCGGCACATGTACCGACAGGCCGGCGGCGTGGTAGTCGCGCTGGCTCATCCGCAGTTCGAGCAGCATCGACGCACTGGCCGGCAGCTTCATCGCCGAACCCCACCGGGGCAGGTCGCCGAGACGTTCGATGTCATTGCCGTGCGCGGTGATCGACGCGGGACGCGTGTGCGGCACCGCCATCGGGATCGCGTTCAACCCGATGACGTCGGTGACGCCGAAATGCTCGACGAGCCGACGCACTGCCTCCACGAACTGCTCCCAGCGCAGATCCGGTTCGGCACCGGCCAGCAGCAGGAAAGGCCGGCCGGCGGTGTCGCGGACCGCGTGCATGGTCAGTGAGGGCATCTCCATGTCGGTGAAGGTGTTCCCGTCGAAGCTGACGGTGGGCCGCCGCGACCGGTAGTCGACCAGCTCGTCGGTGGAGAATGTGGCGACGAGTTCGGAGTCCAGCGCGTCACGCAGGTGGCGGGCCGCGAGGGCCACCGCATGCCCGGCGTCGGCGAATCCCTCCAGGGCGTGGACGAGTACCGGTCCCGCGCCCTCCTCGTTCGAGACCTGGGGCGCGGGAAACTCCAGCGAGTACAGCGCGCTGTGCTCGGCGGACCGCTCGTCCATGGTCGTGCCTCCTCGTGTCGGGTCTGTCGATTCTCTCGCATCGGTGGTGTGCGGGGCCAATCAGGCGCCTCATCCAGCTGCCGGGGCGAGGTCTGATCGTTCCAACAACCTCGCCCCGAGGTCGATTCCCGAGCCGCCGATCACGAACCGGTGATCACCGAGCCGTCGATCACCGGAGCCGGACGGCGTCCGGGGTGTCGTGACCCGGGCGCGTCGCGATCGGTGGCACAGTAGACCGTTGTGATCGGATCCGTGCGCCGTGAGGTCGGGGTGTCGTGGGGTGGCAGGCGTCCGAAACTGCCGAGGCCCCCGATGTCGACGAGGACAAGCCGACCGACGCGCTGGGGGCCGGTCCTGATCGTCGCGCTGTCGTTGCTGGTGGGAGGCTGTTCCGTGGACGGTGAGGCGACCGCCGGTGGCGGAGCGGACCTGTCGCCGCTCGCGGTCGCGCCCGCGGACTTTCCGGCGGGAACGGCGACCCGCCTACCCGCGCCGGCCGTCCCCGCAGCGCTTGCCGACCTGACCGGTCGTCCGCTGCACGGCAGCGTGGATCCGGCCGACTGCACTCCACATCAGGTACCCGCCGACGGCGCGGCGATCCTCGTCGGTCCGGACCCGGCGACCTCGACTGCGACATTCACCGCGGCCGTCGTGCACGTCGACGACGAACTCGCGCAGGTCACCGAGCTGGCGGAGCGATGTGCGCGCACCACCACGGGTGCCGCCCCGACCGCGACGTCCACCGTCCTCACCGAGGTGATGCCCGCACCGGAGCGTGGATCGGTCGACACCTCGGCCCTGCGCCGCAGGATGACCACCGGTGGCGGTGAGGCGCCGCTGATCACCGCCACCACCACGTTGCTGGCCCAGCAGGACGGAATCCGGGTGATCGTCGAGTACCGCCAACAGGGTGCGGGTCCGATGACCGCGGAGACCGGCGCAGCGCTCGACGAGCTGTTCGACAAGGCGGTCACCGCCGCGTTCGGCTGACCTGCATCAGCCGGGTGCCTCACACGCAGGCTGTGGATCGCCGACCGGAGTTGTCCACACCCGCGCTCGTGGGATGGCGCGCGTCGTCGGGGAACCGAGGATGGGCGCATGTCACCTTCCTCACGCTCCCGTCCACTGCATCCGTCGGCGCTGTTGACGGCGCTGCCGGGCATGATCGGCTTCATTCCCGAACGGTCCCTGATCCTGCTGGCCTTCGGCGACGACCCCGGGACGATCAATACGTCGATGCGCCACGATCTGGTTCTCGACGAGGACGGCGAGCTCGTCGACGCCCTGGTCTCGGTACTCGACGGGCTCGCCGATGTGTGCTCGCGCAACGAGGTGCGGTCCGTCGTCGCCGTCGTGGTGGACGATCGTCATCCGATCTCCGACGACCGGTATCGGCGCGTGTGCGAGGTCGCCGATGAGCGCTTCGCCGCTGTCGGCGGCATCTGCGCCGGATTCGTCGTCGGCGCGTTCGTCGAAAACGCACGCTGGCAACGGGTATGGGTCACCGCGGGCGCCACGTCGTCCACCTCGCCGGTCGCGCCGTCGGGTTCGGTGAGCGGCCGGATAGGGGACCCGCACACCAGTCCTACCGCCGTCCGGCGGACGGTGCGGACCGGGCGCCGGGTGCTCGCCCACCGCGAGGAGATGGAGGAGATGCTGCGGCCGCTGCCGCACTGTGTGGGTCCACACGACGGCGGCGGGACCTCCGCGCGCCTGCGTGTCGTGGACGACCCCGACGACGGGGTCCTGCTGCGCGAGATCCTCGACCAGGTGCTCGCGCGCGCCGTCCCGTCGTCGGTACCGGACCTCGACTGCGCCACCGTCACCCGCCTGGGCGAGGCGTTGCTACGGCTGCAGGTCAGAGATGCGGCGATAGCGTTCGCGGACACCGACCTGCGCCACGCGGCGGAATCGCTGTGGCGCGAGCTCGCCCGGCGCCTGACCGGACGGAGTCGGGCGAGTGCGGCGACGATGCTCGCCTACCAGCACTACGTCGACGGCGAAGGGGGATACGCCGGGGTCGCACTCGACTGCGCGCTGAACGCCGACCCGGAATGGTCGCTGGCAGTCCTGCTCGACAAGGCGCTGCGCGGCGGGTTACCTCCCGATGCGATGCGCGAGATGATCCCCATGTGCCGTGACGTCGCCACGACGCTCGGTGTGGTGATGCCCGACCCGAGTGTGGAGCGCGAGGTGGGTTGAGATCCCGCGCCGCGGGTTCAGACCTTCTCCACGAACACCGAGTGCGCCATCTCCTCGGCGAGTTCCAGGCCTTCGTGGCCCGGCGAGTTCACCACTGCTCGTCCGGGGCTGATGGTCACCGTCACGCGGGCATTCGGCACCACCCCTGCCTCGCGCAGCTCGCTGATCAGAGCAGTATCGGACTGGGCGTGCTCGGACAGGCGTCGGACGATCACGACCACCGGCGCCCCCTGCGGCAGGTCGGACAGGCGGGTGGCGCCGTCGGTGGCCGGGGCATGGACCACCCCGAGCTGATCGAGACCGGGGATCGGGTTGCCGTAGGGCGACGTGGTCGGGTTGTCCAGGACGGTGAGCAGGCGTCGTTCGACGTTCTCGCTCATCACGTGCTCCCAGCGGCAGGCCTCCTCGTGGACCTGATCCCACGGCATGCCGATGACGTCGACCAGCAGGCGCTCGGCGAGGCGATGCTTGCGCATCACCGCGATGGCCAGTTCCCGGCCCTTGTCGGTCAATTCCAGGTGCCGGTCTCCGGCGACGTGCAGCAGGCCGTCGCGCTCCATCCGGGCCACCGTCTGTGACACGGTGGGGCCGCTCTGCTCCAGCCTCTCGGCGATACGCGCGCGGAGGGGGACGATGCCTTCCTCTTCGAGGTCATAGATCGTCCGCAAGTACATCTCGGTGGTGTCGACCAGATCGTTCACGGTACGCAGTCCCTTCGTCTCCACCAAGGGTACCTTGACGTCCCGACGTCGCCCGCCCCCAGCGTGTCGCGAATCCGCAGCCCAGGACGTCCCCGGAGAGGCGAACGGTGGCGTGTCGGCGAACCCGGCGGTGCCGTCAGGCGAGACAACCATGTCCCACGTCGGGATCATCAACCAATTCCCGGCGCGGGACACTAGCCTGGGAGCGTGACTCCGACCACGAGCGACGAAGCGGCGGCGGTCATCTGGAGTGAGGACTTCCTGAGCTACAAGTGGGCCCACACGCACCCGATGAATCCCGTCCGACTGGCCCTGACCATGACACTCGCACAGAGTCTCGGCATCCTTGACGGGGTGGACAGTCGGGCGCCGCTCGACATCGACGACTCGGCGCTGACCGTGGTGCACTCGACCGAATACATCGACGCCGTGCGGGCGGTCGGATCGGGTACCGCGTCGTTGTCCGGCCCGCTGCTCGAGCGCCTCTTCGGCCTCGGCGACGCCGACAACCCGGTGTTCGACGGCATGCACGAGGCGGCGCGTCTACTCGTCGGCGGAACCCTGGCGGCGGCGCAGGCGGTGGGTTCGGGTTCGGTGCGGCGGGCCGTGAACATCAGCGGCGGAATGCATCACGCCATGAAGGCCAGGGCGGCGGGCTTCTGCATCTACAACGACTGTGCGGTGGCGATCCGCTGGCTGCTCGACAACGGATTCGACCGGATCGCCTATGTCGACATCGATGCCCACCACGGCGACGGCGTGCAGGTCGAATTCGCTGCGGACCCACGCGTGCTGACGGTGTCGCTGCACCAGCATCCGGCGACGTTGTGGCCGGGTACAGGATGGCCGACCGAGGTGGGTGACGGTGACGCCGCCGGCACCGCGGTGAACGTCGCGCTCATGCCGGATGTGGCCGACCGCCTGTGGCTGCGGGCCTTTCACGCGGTGGTCCCGTCGGTTCTCGACCAGTTCCGGCCGCAGATCCTGATCAGCCAGTGCGGCGTGGACAGTCATCGGGCGGACCCGCTGACCGACCTGTCGCTCACCGTCGACGGGCAGCGCGCCGCGATGCAGGCGATGCGCGACCTGGCCGAGAAGTACTGCGAGGGACGTTGGATCGCGGTGGGCGGCGGCGGTTACGGCGTGGTCGACGTGGTGCCGCGGAGTTGGACGCATCTGTTGGCCGTCGTGCTGGACCGAGACGTGGCGGTGGACACCGAGATCAACGAATCATGGTGTGCCACAGCCGGGCAGATCGCCCAGACCGTGCACTCCGATTACTCGCGGCCGCCGGTCGGGGTGATGGGTGACGGTGGTGACGTCGACTTCGTCGCCTGGGATGGTGACACCGGCCAGGACCCACCCGACGGAGTGAGTGGCTCCGCGCAACGTCAGACCGACCGCGCAATTCTGGCGACCCGGCGAGCGGTGTACCCGCTGCACGGCCTCGACCCGGAGGATCCTCGTGACTGATCAGGACCAGACCGAGAAGCTTCCGGATGCCGTTGCGACGTCGACGGATCCGGGTGCGATGGCAGAGCAGCCGCGACCGCGCGATCCCTGGGACTATCCGCGGCACTGGATCGCCGACGTACTCGCCTCCGACGGCGGTGTGGTGCACCTGCGGCCGATCGTGCCCGACGATGCCGACCGCGTGGTGCGTTTCCACTCCAACCTGTCCGAGCGGACGCGCTACATGCGGTACTTCGGACCCACCCCCACCCTTCCGCCGCGTGAACTGGCACGGATGACCACCGTCGACTACCAGAAACGGGTGGCACTCGTCGCCGTGCTGGGCGGCGACATCATCGCGATCGGTCTCTACGAGGGACTGGGGTTCGACGGCAAACCGGAATCGGCGGAGGTGGCGTTCGTCGTCGCCGATGATCATCAGGGCAGGGGGCTGGGACCCATCCTGCTGGAGCACCTCGCCGGGGCTGCGGCCGAGAACGGTTTCACCCGATTCGAGGCCGAGGTGCTCAGCGAGAACCCGAACATGGTCGCGGTGTTCCGGGACGCGGGATATCAGCTGTCCCGGAGCTTCGACGGCAGCACGGTGCACGTCGAATTCCTGATCGACCCGACCGAGGCGCTGATGTCGGTGCGCAACGGGCGGGAGCGCGCCTCCGAGGCGCGGAGCGTGGCCAACCTCCTGCGGCCGTCGTCGGTCGCCGTGATCGGGGCCTCGACCGACCCGAAGAAGGTCGGAAACGCATTGCTGGCCAACATCATCGCCGGTGGATTCACCGGTCCGGTGTTCCCGGTGAACGGCCCGGCCCCGACCGAGGACGCCGCCGAGGATCCGGGGAGTGGGCACGGTGGCGCGGGTCTCGGACGGCCGTCACCGGCGCAGCGTCGGGGACACCCACGCCCGCCGTCGGTGCGCGGTATCCGGGCCTACCGCACGGTCCGTGATGTCCCGGACCCGGTCGACCTGGCAGTGGTGGCGGTGCCGGCCGCGATCGTCGACGACGTGCTCGACGACTGCCTGGTCAAGGGTGTACGCACCCTCGTCGTCGTCTCGTCCGGGTTCGGCGACAGCGGTGAGGCGGGCCTGGAGAGCGAGCGGCGGCTGCTCGAGCAGATCCGCGAGCACGGCATGCGCCTCGTGGGTCCGAATGCGCTCGGGGTGGCCAACAACAGTGGGTCGATCGCCCTGAACGCCACGCTGGCACCGCGCATCCCGGCTGCCGGGCGTGTCGGCTTCTTCTGCCAGTCCGGCGCGCTCGGCATCGCGATCCTCGACACCGCCGCGCGCCGTCAGATCGGGTTGTCGACGTTCGTGTCGGCCGGCAACCGCGCGGACGTGTCCGGCAACGACCTGCTGCAGTATTGGGACACCGACACCGACACCGACGTCGTCCTGCTCTACCTGGAGAGCTTCGGCAACCCGCGCAAATTCTCCCGGATCGCACGTCGGGTCTCCCGGTCGAAACCGATCGTCGCGGTCAAGGCCGGCAAGGGGGCGATGACCGCGGCCCGCGCCGAACGGTCGTCGGCGGCCAACCTCGACGACCAGATCGCCCAGATGGTGCTGGATCAGGCCGGTGTCATCCAGGTCCACACCATCTCCGAACTCTTCGACTGCGCAACGATCTTCGCCTACCAACCGATCCCGCGCGGACCGCGCACCCGCATCATCGGTAACTCGTCGGTACTCGGCAGCCTGGCCGCCGACACGGCCCGCGGCGGCGGCCTCGAGGTCACCGACACGATCGACCTGGGCGCCGGTGCCACCGAGGACGAGTTCGAGTCCGCGGTGACCGCGGCGATGCGCGATCCCGAGGTGGATGCGGTGCTCGTGGTGTTCGTGCCGCCCGTGGCGGTGGACGCCGACTGGCATGCCCGTGCGCTGATGGCGGCCGCCAACACACCCGATGCCGACGGACCCAAACCGATCGCAACCACCTTCCTGGCCGTCGAGGGCATACCGCCCGGTTTGATGAAGCCCGGGCCGAACGGGTTGCCGCAACGCGGCTCCATCCCGTCGTACGGGAGTCCCGAGCGGGCGGCCAACGCGCTGGCGCGTTCGTGGCAGTACGCCCGCTGGACGCAGCGCCCCGAGTCGGAGATCCATCGGCCGGAGGGCACCGACCCGGAGGCGGCGCGAACGTTCGTCCGGGAGGCCATGGCCGGTGCGCCCGACGATCCGTCCGGACTTGGCCGCACGCTCGGACCCCGGGAGTCGGCCACGCTGCTGGGTTGGTACGGGATCGGTGTGGTGCCGTTCGAGGAGGTCGGCACCATGCACGAGGCGGCAGCCGCGGCCGACCGCCTCGGGTTCCCGGTGGCGGTGAAGGCGACGTCCGAGACGTGGCGCGGCCGGCTCGACCGTGAGGGCGCCCGTCTCGACCTCCCGGACGCGACCGCGGTGATCACGGCGTTCTCCGAGCTGAGCGGCTTGACCGGGGACCGTGTTCTCCATGTGCAGAAGATGGCGCCGAAGGGGATCGGGACCACGGTCCGGGTTCGCGACGACCAGTCGTTCGGCTCGCTGATCTCGTTCGGCCTGTCCGGACGCACCTTCGAACTGCTCGGCGACCACGGGTATCGGGCGATTCCGCTGTCGCCGCTGGACGCCACCGAACTGCTCGACGAGCCGAGGTCGGCGCCGCTGCTCACGGGCTACGCCGGGGAGCCGCCCGTCGACCGCGCCGCCCTCACCGATCTGTTGACGCGGATCTCCACGCTGGTCGACGACATCCCCGAGGTCCGCGAGGTGCACTGTGATCCGATCCTGGCATCGCCGGACGGTGCAGCGGTACTGAGTGCGGTGATACGCGTCGGTCCGGTGCCCACACGTGCGGACACCGGACCGAGACGATTGAGTTAGTCAGCGTTTGAGTTGGTCACCGATGCACGGCACCAGAATCGGAGATCAGCTGGCGTAGGCGCGGAGGCGCTCCGCGCGTTCCCCCTGCCGCAGCTTGCCCATGACCTCGCGTTCGATCTGCCGGACACGTTCGCGCGACAGCCCGAACATCCGGCCGATCTGGTCGAGGGTCCGCGGCTGGCCGTCGTCGAGGCCATAGCGCATCCGGATCACCTGCTGCTCACGCTCGTCGAGCGTGGACAGCACCGAGCGGATGTCCGAGTGGAGCAGACCGGCGATGACGGCGTTCTCCGCCGACGTTGCCTCGGCGTCCTCGATGAAGTCGCCGAGCGGTGCCTCCTCGTCACTGCCGACCGGCATGTCGAGGCTCACCGGATCACGACTGTGATCGAGGAGATCGGCGATCTTCTCGGCCGGGATGCCCGACTCGTTGGCGAGTTCGTCGTCGGTGGCCTCACGGCCGAGCTGCTGGTGTAGCTCCCGCTTGATCCGGGCCAGCTTGTTGACCTGCTCCACGAGGTGGACGGGCAGGCGGATCGTGCGGCTCTGGTCGGCCATGCCGCGGGTGATCGCCTGACGGATCCACCAGGTGGCGTAGGTCGAGAACTTGAAGCCCTTGGCGTAGTCGAACTTCTCCATCGCACGGATCAGGCCGAGGTTGCCCTCCTGGATGAGGTCCAGCAGGGGCATCCCGCGACCGGTGTAGCGCTTCGCGAGGGAGACGACGAGGCGGAGGTTGGCCTCGAGCAGATGTGCACGCGCGTACTCGCCCTCGCGGACGATGACGGCGAGGTCACGCTTCTTGGTGGCCGACAGCCGCTTCTTGGTGGCCAGCAGGTGCTTGGCATAGAGGCCCGCCTCGATCTGCTTGGCCAGTTCGACCTCCTGCTCCGCGTTGAGCAGGGCGGTGCGGCCGATGCCGTTGAGATAGACGCGGACAAGGTCGGCGGCCGGGGATTGGGCGTCGAGATCCTGCTCCGTCATCGCGGGGCGAACGGTGCTTGTGGCGGGATCGTCTGCGACTCCGATAGTCGTGGTCGGGCGTGCAACTGTCGAGCTTGACATTCGGCCTCCTGACTTGAGTGCGTACACCGGGTTCAACGCGAACAGATGGGCGAAAGTTCCCGGGAGGGTCCGGTGCCCACTTCGCCCAGATATGGGCTGATCAGCCGGTTTGCCGGCAGATGCAGTCGTCTACATGAGAAGTTGCTGAGAGTGTGGCTCAGCGGGAACGACGGTCGCGGTCGGTGCGCTCGTCGCCGGACGGGTCCGTCGTGGCATCCACGATGCGCCCGTCGATCGCTCGCCGCGTCCCGTCCAGCGGCGGGGGCCCGACGACCGAATGGTCGGTTCCGTACCGGTACTGGGGTACCTCGCCGCGCTTGCGGGGAGGCCGGTCGTTGGCGATCAGGACCGCCACCCAGGGGATCGGGATGGATGCCGCGACGATGGCCAGGGCCAGCAGCCCGTTGCCCGTTGCGCTGTAGACGAAGCCGGCGATCACCAACGCGGGAACGCGGAAGGCCATCAACGTCAGATACTTGCGCACACGCACCCGATGCTGGTCGTCGAGCGACTGTTGCGCACCGGTGATCAGAAAGGCCTGGGGGTCGTTGGCGTGCCCCCTCGATCCTTCTCTGCTCATGCTTCCACCATCCCACTTCGCCGCCCGGGATGCACTCATGGCCCCCGTGATCCGAACCCGACTGTCGAGGTCTCACACAGGTCATTCGGAGCCGTATCCCTTCCGGCGTTGTCGTGGCGCACAATGGTCTCCATGGGAACAGAGACAATCGAGCGGCCGGACCTCGACGAGCGGACCGACGTCGACGAACGGCCGGACGCCGACACCACCGATCACGGCGACGACGACCGCCCCAAGTTCTTCCACTACGTGAAGAAGGACAGGATCGCGGAGAGCGCGGTCATGGGCAATCACGTCGTGGCGTTGTGCGGGGAGACATTCCCCGTGACGCGATCGGCCAAACCCGGCTCACCGGTCTGCCCGAAGTGCAAGAAGATCTACAGCCGGATGCGCAAGGACTGAGCATTCCCCTGGGCCGAGGCCGGGCCTCGGTCGGGGTCATTCGGATGGCGGCGGTCTCCGGGGAGGCGCGTCCGGCCGATGGCGTCGGATCGGCCCCGACGCGAGGCGGTCGGGCAGGGTCCGCAGCTGGCCGGTCATCTCGGCTGTCTGCGTCGACACCCAGTCGCGCATCTGCGCCGACACCGGCGGTTTGGCGGGCCAGAATTCCTGCACCGCGGCGTTGAATTCGGCACCGACGACGATCGCGAATCCCAGCGAGAACGCGAACAAGAGGAACGCCACCGGGGTGGCCAGCGCACCGTAGCTGTAGCCGGCGCGGGTCAGTTCGGTCAGGTAGATGCGCAGCACGTAGCTGGCAACCCAGAAGAAGATCCCGGCGACCACGGCGCCGCCGACCAGGCGATGCCACGGCAGCGGGTTCGGCAGCGCGAGGTGATACAGGGTGGTCAGCACCACGAGCAGCAGTACCGCGACGAACGGGAAGTAGCCGAAGTCGATCAGGTGCGTGATCACGGGATCCCACGAGTCGGGCACGATCTCGTGCAGATAGTTGGGTCCGAGCGCCACCAGCGGCAGCACGAACACCGCGGCGACCAGGAATCCCATGTAGAGGAATAGAGCGAAGAAGCGCTGCCACACCGGGTTCCGTACCTCGTGCTGACCGTGCGCACGCACGATCGAGGCGACGAAACACGACACCGCCGACGAACCCGCCCACAGCGAGATGAGGAAGCCGGCCGAGATGACCACCACCCGGCCGCGACCCAGCACATTGTCGACCGTCGGCATGATGATCTCGTCGACGACGTTCTCGGAGAACGTCCGGTCGGCGAAGACGACGATCCGGTCGTAGATGACGTCCACGGTGTCCGGTCCGAACCAACCGGCGATGTAGCCGACGCTGCCGAGCAATCCGAGAAGCAGCGGCGGCAGTGACAACGCCTGCCAGAACGCGGCCTGCGCCGCCATCCCGATGATTCCGTCGTCCCACGACTTGACGATGGTTCGCCACACCAGTCGGTGCAGATTGCGCAGCACCGGACGTCGGCTCTCCGGACGGGGCTCCTCGGCCGGGTCGTCGACGCCCCGGTCCGCCGCCGATGCGCCCGGCGGCGACGCGCCCGGCGGCGATGTCGGCGGTGGCGGGTCATCGTCCGGTGACCGCGGCGAGACGTCACGCTCCCTGCTCGGCGGATGGGTCGCTGAGGCAGGATTGGCCGGGAGTGGCGGGGGCGTCGAACCCGGAGAACTCGCAGGAATCGGGCGTATCTGCGGACGACTCGGTGGGCGGGGTGGCAGCGGCGTCGTCGGGGACGAGTCGTCGAGGGGCGCAGTAGGGGTGGGCGCAGTAGGGGTGGGCGCAGTTGGGGTGGGCGCGGGCCGTCGTCGTTCGGTACGGCGAGAGACCGGTGCGGGGCCGACGTCGTTCCCGGTCGGGGATTCGCTCGGATGCGCGGAACCGCCCGACGACACATGGTCCTCGGTGAGGGGCGCTGGGTTCCGATTTCGGCGACTGATGGCTCTAGCATCCCTGATCGCAGGTCCGAACGGGGCGACCGGTCCCTGCCGGGTGCGCCGTCGCGGTCCGCGGGCCGGGCGCGGCAGAGCGCGCGTCGGGGGAGAGCCCGGGAGCCGGGCCCGGGTATCATGGCCGGGTCCCCTCGGACGGCTCGATGCGCGAGGGGATCTTTCATGCCCCCGAGTGGCGTCCGAGCGAACAGCCAGCATCAGACCAGATGTCAGGAGCAGTGCACGAGTGACTTCAGCAGCCGACGGCGTGGCAGCCGAAGAGGCAGTCATCCCTCCGGGCCCCCCGCTTCGCGCGTGGCAGCGGCGGGCCCTGACCAAGTACCTGACCCGCCGCCCGGTGGACTTCATGGCAGTCGCGACACCGGGCGCGGGAAAGACCACATTCGGCCTCCGGGTGGCACGTGAACTGCTCGACGACCGCACGGTCGATCAGATCACGATCGTCGCCCCGACCGAACATCTCAAACACCAGTGGGCCGAGGCGGCGGCACGCGTCGGTATCGCGGTCGACTCGAGATTCAGCAACTCGGTGGGGCAGACGAGTTCCGACTATCACGGCGTGGTCCTCACCTATGCGCAGGTCGCCGCACACCCGACCCGCCATCGGGTCCGCACCGAGAATCGCCGAACCCTGGTGATCCTCGACGAGATCCACCACGGCGGCGATGCCAAGTCGTGGGGTGAGGCGATCCGGGAGGCGTTCTCGGATGCCACCCGCAGGCTCGCGCTCACCGGTACGCCGTTCCGCTCCGACGATTCACCCATCCCGTTCGTCACCTACGAACCGGAGGCGGGCGGCGTCCTGCGCTCGAAGGCCGATCACACCTACGGATACGCCGACGCGCTCGCGGACGGCGTCGTGCGACCGGTGATGTTCCTCGCCTACAGCGGCCAGGCCAGCTGGCGCAGCAGTGCTGGTGAGGAGTTCACCGCCCGGCTCGGCGAACCGCTGTCGGCCGAGCACACCGCCCGCGCCTGGCGGACCGCCCTGGATCCGCACGGCGACTGGATTCCCGCGGTGTTGGAGGCGGCCGTGACCCGGCTGCGTCAGCTCCGCGCCGGGGGTATGCCCGACGCCGGCGGACTGGTGATCGCCACCGATCAGACCGTCGCCCGCGACTACGCCGAACTGCTCACGGCCATCACCGGTACACGCCCGACGTTGGTGCTGTCCGATGACCCGAAGTCGTCGTCGAGGATCGCGGAGTTCGCCGCGTCACGCGACGAATGGATGGTCGCGGTGCGCATGGTCTCCGAAGGTGTCGACGTGCCACGTCTCGCCGTCGGTGTGTATGCCACCAGCGCGTCGACACCGTTGTACTTCGCGCAGGCGATCGGCCGGTTCGTGCGCTCACGGCGACCGGGGGAGACCGCGAGCGTCTTCCTGCCGTCGGTGCCCGTCCTGCTCGACCTGGCCAGCAAGATGGAGGCCGAGCGCGACCACGTACTGGGCAAACCACATCGAGAGAGCGACGGTCTCGATGACGCGGCGCTGATCGACGCCAACAAGCAGAAGGACGAGCCGGGCGAGGACGAGAAGGCATTCGAGTCGTTGCACGCGGACGCCGAATTGGATCAGCTGATCTTCGACGGCGCCTCCTACGGCACGGCGACATTCTCCGGCAGCACCGAGGAAGAGGACTATCTCGGGCTACCGGGGCTGCTCGATGCCGACCAGGTGCGTGAGCTGCTGCGCAAACGGCAGGCGGATCAGGTTGCGCAGCGTTCGGCGGCGGGCCCGGCGCAGGTCATCGAGACCTCCGCTCCGCCGGCACGGCCGGCGGGGGAGAACCTGCACGCGTTGCGCAAGGAACTGAACACCTTGGTCGCGATGCATCATCATCGGACCGGCAAGCCGCACGGCATGGTCCACAACGAGTTGCGCGAGCGCCTCGGCGGACCACCCACGGCGATGGCCACCGCCGATCAGCTACGGGAACGGATCACCGCGCTGCGTGAATGGCGCTGAGCTCGGCGCGGACGTCGTCCGGGCCGACGCCTCGTCGACTGGGTGCCACTTCTCGTTGACTGGGCTCTGTTTTCTGTCGACTGGGCGCTGATTCACGTTCACTGGGCGCGCGTCTCGATGACGCGCTGCCCAGTCGACGCCAACTGGTGCCCAGTCGACGGAAAACAGCGCCCAGTCGACCGTGGATACGACGCGACCCGGCCGGAAAACCCGGCCGGGTCGCATAGGTCGTGTGGACGATTCAGACCAGTTCTTCCGACGATTCCACGACCGCGGACAACTCCACGAGCTTGGCCTCGTGCTCGTTGAAGTGGTGGCGGCAGAAGAGAAGCTCTCCACCTGCGGGCAGCACGGCCCGCACCTTGGCGGCGGCGCCACAGCGATCACAGCGATCGGCGGCGGTCAGCGGCATGGAGATCGGGGCTGTGGTGGCGGTGTCTGACATGATTCCTCCGTCCCGGTCCGGCGTTGGCGTCGTTGCCGATCGCCTTTCCCTTCGTGAGCCGACACATCGGTCTGATGCGTCACCCTCACCCTTTCAGACGTTTGGGGCTTTCGTATTGTTCCGCGGGTCGCCCGGGTGTGTCGTCACTCACCGTTAACACGTGCCACTCGAACGGCAACACACACTCAATGCGGGTTTACGTGCCCGGTTTCGGTTCGCACGTCGGTCAGGTGCTGTGGTCAGGGTGTCGGTGTCGCGGCGGGCACGGTGGGCTGGGTGTCGTCCTGCTCAGCCCTGGCCTGTTCCTCGCGCACCCTGCTGACGGCGTCCGACGACTCGTTCTCCCGGTCGCGTAGGTACTCACGCAGCGAGTACGCGAACGCTGCCACCCACACGACGACGATGGCGATGTAGATCGAGGTCTGTGCCGGCGACGGCAGATCGACGAGGTCACTGCGCATGAGGCTGCGGGCGTTCGTCAGCACGATCAGGCCGCCGACGGAGGCACCGAGCAGTCGCGGCGGGACATGCCGCACAAGCCACGCCGCGATGGGCGCCGCGATGATGCCGCCGACGAGGATCGCACCGACCCAGGCGAAATTGATGCCCTGAGAGCCCAGGCTCACCAGGAAGCCGAGGCTCGCAGCCACCGCGATGATGAACTCGCTGGTGTCGATGGAGCCGATCACCTTGCGGGGCTCCAGCCTGCCGCTGGCGAGGATCGCCGGGGTGCCCACCGGTCCCCAGCCGCCGCCACCGGTGGCATCCACGAAACCGGCGACCAGACCGAGCGGGGACAGGAATCGCTTGCGCAGCGGCTTCCCGAGGTTCTCGCGCGAGATGCCGAGGAAGGTGAACCGGGCCAGGATGTACAGGCCGAGCAGCAGCAGGATGATCGCCATCAGGGGCGCGGCCGCCTCGGTCGACAGGTTCGACAGCACCGTCGCGCCGAGGAAGGCGCCGATCGCACCCGGGATGGCGATGCGACGTACGACCTTCCAGTCGACGTTGCCGAAGCGCCAGTGCGAGACCCCCGACACGAGCGTGGTGCCGATCTCGGCGAGGTGGACGGTCGCCGACGCGGCGGCCGGATTGGACCCGATGGCCAACAGCAGAGTGGTCGTCGTGACGCCATAGGCCATTCCGAGACTGCCGTCGACGAGCTGTGCGGCGAGACCGACGAAGCCGATCAGAACGATGGTGCGCATGCGGAGGGGGAACTTTCGGTTCAGGTGACGGGGAGGCGGGACACGCGCATGGCCGGGGACATCCCCTGTCGGTCGCGCGGTCGGTACGCGTCGCGGCGGTCGATCAGGCGAGTCGGCCGCGACGCCGCAGACACAGCATCGACGCCACCCGCAGGAGGTCGATGGGTCGTCGGGTCACCAGCATGCCGAGAATCGTAAGGCGAGGGACGCCGAGGACCCCCATCCGACGCGGTCGCCGAATCTGTTAGAGCGCAACCCTTGACAAGTCGTTCCGGCCATGGTTATGCAGCTCGGGTGGTCTCGAATGAAGCCGAGCGCTTGTTGTTGCACCTGTGTGGCCGAGCGGAGTGGGCGGCGTCACTCCGCGCCGGGAGCCATGAACCGCCGTCGCTGACCGAGGTCGGATTCATCCATCTGTCCGCCCCGCATCAGGTGCATCTACCGGCGAACGCCCTGTTCGCCGGTAGCGACGATGTGCTGCTGCTCGTGATCGACGCGGACAGGTTGCTATCGCCGGTGGCGTGGGAGCCGGGCGATCCGCCCGATCCGGGCGGCATGCGTTTCCCGCACTTGTACGGGCCGCTGCCGGTCGATGCGGTGGTGGATGTGATCGAGTACCGACCGGGTGTGGACGGGTCGTTCGGAACGCCGGATCTGTGAGTGCCCTTCGTGACGTTCCTCCGCAAGCTCCGGAAATCCTCAGGGACCGGGGGTGACGTTCCTCCTCACTGGCCGGGCGGGTGAGGTTCCTCAGCATCAAGAACTCCTCAGGGGCCGGGTCGGCAACCGACCCGGCCCCTGAGGAGGGAGCGAGGAACGAGCGACCGTCACGAAGGGCCGCTGCAGACTTGCGTCAGTCGAGGTAGTCGCGCAGCACCTGCGAACGCGACGGGTGGCGCAGCTTGGACATCGTCTTCGACTCGATCTGCCGGATGCGCTCACGGGTGACGCCGTAGACCTGACCGATCTCATCGAGCGTCCGCGGCTGCCCGTCGGTCAGCCCGAACCGCAACCGGACGACGCCGGCCTCGCGCTCGGACAGGGTCTCGAGCACCGACTGCAGCTGATCCTGCAACAGGGTGAAACTGACCGCGTCGACGGCGACCACGGCCTCGGAGTCCTCGATGAAGTCACCGAGCTGGCTGTCACCCTCGTCGCCGATCGTCTGATCGAGCGAGATCGGCTCACGCGCGTACTGCTGGATCTCCAGCACCTTCTCCGGCGTGATGTCCATCTCCTTGGCCAGCTCTTCCGGAGTGGGCTCGCGGCCCAGATCCTGCAGGAGCTCACGCTGGATGCGGCCGAGCTTGTTGATGACCTCCACCATGTGCACCGGGATGCGGATGGTGCGGGCCTGGTCGGCCATGGCACGGGTGATCGCCTGACGAATCCACCAGGTGGCGTACGTGGAGAACTTGTAGCCCTTGGTGTAGTCGAACTTCTCCACCGCGCGGATCAGACCGAGGTTGCCCTCCTGGATCAGATCCAGGAACGCCATGCCGCGGCCCGTGTAGCGCTTGGCAAGTGAGACCACCAGACGCAGGTTCGCCTCGAGCAGATGGTTCTTGGCACGGTTGCCGTCGCGGGAGATCCAGTTCAGGTCGCGCTTGGAGGCGGTGCTGAGCTTCTCGCCGGAGTCGACGATGCGCCGCAGACGTTCCGTCGCGAACAGCCCGGCCTCGATGCGCTTGGCGAGCTCGACCTCTTCCTCGGCGTTGAGGAGGGCCACCTTGCCGATCTGCTTGAGGTAGGCGCGGACCGAGTCGGCGGAGGCGGTGAGCTCGGCGTCCTTGCGGGCCTGACGGAGGGCCTCGGATTCCTCTTCGTCCCAGACGAAGTCACCGGAGGTCTTCTCCTTGGCTTCTTCCTTGGGCTTGGTCTCGACTGCCTTCGCGCCCTGGGCGGGAGTGGCCTCGGACGTCTCCTCCGAGTCGTCGTCGGACTCGTCCTCGTCGTCACTGCTGTCGTCGGAGGCGTCGTCATCGACCTCGATGTCGTCGTCGATCTCCACGTCGTCATCGAGTTCGGAGTCGGGGCCGTCGATGTCATCGATCGAGCCACCGTCTTCGAGATCGTCGGTCGAATCGGCGCTCTCGTCGTCGGCCGGTTTCTCGGCCTTCTTTCCGGCGCGTTTGCTCGGGGCCTTCTTCGCCGCCGCTTTCTTGGCGGGCGCCTTGCGTGCGGTGGCCTTCTTCGCGGCCTTCTTGGCGGTCCGTTTGGCCGGCGCGGGCTCCGTGGCGGTAGTCGCGTCTGTCGATTCTTCGACGTCGGCCTGTCGGGTCTTGGTGGCTGCCACGTACAACCTTTCGGAACTGACTCGTGAATCCCGCGCGGCGCCACACGCCGACGCGGATCAGGGGCTTGATTTCTCGGTGCGCGATGACCGGTGTGCACCATTGTAACGACATCGACACGCCCCGTGTGGCAAAGCCCTGGTCAGGACGATATCGATGGCTCGCTTGATCACCTACCCGGAACGTTGCACACCGGGATGGACGATCAAGGGCGCAGACCGGTGGTCACGGCCATCGCCGCGCCGACGATACCCGCCGTGTTCTGCAGCGTGGCGGGGACGACCGGAGTCGAGTTGGTCAGATACGGCACCCACTTGTGCGCCTTGCGGCTGATACCGCCGCCGATGACGAAGATCTTGGGCCAGAACAGCACCTCGTAGGCGATGAGGACCTCCGAGACCTTCTCCGCCCACTTCTCGTACGTCCAGCCCTTGTCCTCCTTGACCTTCGACGACGCGCGGTGCTCGGCCTCCTTGCCGTCGACGATCATGTGACCCAGCTCGGTGTTCGGTACCAGGGTGCCGTTGATCAGGATGGCCGAACCGATACCGGTGCCGAGGGTCAGCAGCATGACAACCCCGGCGATGTCGGCGGCCGCGCCATAGCGGTCCTCGGCGACCCCGGCAGCGTCCGCATCGTTGAGCACCGAGAGGTCCCGCCCGCCCAGGTGCGCGCCGAACAGGTCGTACACGTCGGTGCCGATCCAGCCCTTGTCGATGTTGGCCGCGGTCCGCATGATGCCGTCGGTGACGACGCCCGGCAGGGTGATCCCGATCGGACCCGTCCAGTCGAAGTGGTCGACGACCTCGGCCACCCCGCCCGCGACGGCCTCGGGTGTCGACGGCTGCGGCGTCAGCACTTTGAACCGCTCGCCGACCAACTCGCCGCTGTCGAGGTCGACGATGCCGCCCTTGATCCCGGAACCACCGACGTCGACCCCGAATCCGAGGTTGGTTGCGGTGGTCGCTGTCTCGGCGTCGGTCATGTGGGGTGTCCTCTCTGGTCCAACCCTCGTCAATGATGTGCGACCCAGGCTATCCAGCGTCGCGGTGTGTTGCTGGAGTCGACACCAACTCGTCACCCGTGGCGGCGCCGACGTTCACACGACAATCCCGCCGCGGCGCGGATGGCGACGGTGTGCTGACATAGTGGCGTGACAGATGAGCCGGGCCTCGACGAACTCGAACGTGTCGCGATCGACGTGGCGTGCGGCGCTGCAGCCCATGTCCGTGCCCGGCGTCCCGAGCTGTTCGGTCCGCGGCCCGGGCATGATCCGGACGCGGTCGGTGCGCCCGCGCTCGCGGCCTCCGGAGCGGCGCCGGCCGTCACCACCAAATCCACACCCACCGACCCGGTCACGCTGGCCGACACCGAGACCGAACACCTGATCCGCTCCGAGCTGCGTGCGCGCCGTCCCGACGACGAGGTGCTCGGCGAGGAAGCGGGCGGCTCGGTCGACGTCCCGTCGGGTGTGCGGTGGGTGGTCGATCCGATCGACGGCACGGTCAATTTCATGTACGGCATCCCGGCCTACGCCGTCTCGGTGGCGGCACAGGTCGACGGGCGGTCGGTGGCCGGTGCCGTCATCGACGTCGCGCGCGGCATCACCTACTCGGCCGCCGCCGGCCGCGGGGCCCACCTCGATGCTGGTGACGGGCGGGTCCCGTTGAAGTGCAACCCGATCGACCAGGTGGATCTCGCACTGGTCGCGACCGGGTTCTCCTACGACTCCGGGCGCCGTGCCGAGCAGGGGTCGATCGTGGCGGAGCTGTTGCCCCGGATCCGTGACGTCCGGCGGGTCGGGGCCGCCGCGCTCGACCTGTGCATGGTCGCCAGCGGCGCGGTGGACGCGCATTTCGAGCATGGTCTGAGCCCGTGGGACTGGGCGGCCGGCGGGCTCATCGCTGCCGAGGCCGGCGCGGTGGTGCACACCCCGCCGCCGGATTCGCGATCCTCCGACGGCCATGTGACCGTCGCCTGCGCGCCCGGCATCGCGGATCGATTCGTGCGGCTCCTCGATGACCTCGGCGCGCGTCGTTCCATCCCGTCCGACTGACTACTCGGGCGTCGCACCAGAGCGTCCGGCGTGACGCGGGACACCAGCTAGGGCCGCTCAGCAGGACGACGAGTGCACGGCCTCCACGAGGCTGGGATCTGCGCCCGTCTCGGGGTTGCGCGGGTCCGCGGTCCGCAACGCCTCCAGCGCCGCCTGGGCGTCCTGGGACTGTTCACGCGCTTCGTAGTACTCACCGAGCGCGACATCGACCGAGGTGCCCTGTCGGCCGTCGTCGACGAGCTGCGCGCACGGCAGCGCAAGCCAGACGGCTGCGGCACTCGACTGCCCGGCCGGGCCGAATCGGATCTGGGCGTAGCACGCCAGATCGCGGTTCGCGTAGACGGTGTCGTCGGCGTAGGGGGTGTCGACGGCGGGGGTGAAACCCTGTGCGGTGAGGTCGTCGGACACCGACCGGGCCGCGCCCCGCAGGGACGACGCATTGAGCACCCGGACCTGGAAGGTGGACAGGGCGGCGGGGGCCACCTGGAGCATCTCGTCGCGGTCGACAGCCGCGAGCTCCGGCGGTGGTGGCGGCGGTGTCGCCGGTGCCGGTGCCGAGGGATCCGCAGATGCCGGTGTCGGCTGGTTGCAGGCGGTCGGTACCGGGGCGGGCCCGGACTCGCTCAACGCGACGGCCCAGGTCGCCAACCCGGCCACCAGCAGCACGACCGCTGCGATGATCGCCGGCCGTGCACGCCGCCGCCGGAAAGGACGCCCCTTGGCGTCGACCGACGAGCCCCCGGTTATCTGCGCCACCACCGCGAATCGGCTCCTTCTCGCCTCGAACCTGCGGCACCACTCTAAAGGGTCGTCGTCCGAGCGGAGCGCAGGCAGGCCGACCGGTCCCGCCGGTTGGTGGCGTAGCCAGCCTTTTGGAGGGGCGCGACACACCCGGGAATGATCCGGACGACGGAGTCGTTGACCCAGCCGCACGGGTGCACTAGGCTCTGGGCGCCCGCCCTCCGAAGCAGTCGGGAGGCATGCGAGCCGAATGTGATGAAGATCACGCCGGTCCGCAGGGTCCTGGGTAACGAATTGCACCGGTCATGACGTTGAAGTGACGCCCGACGGCAAGACAATCCCGGCGGGATCGCGCACTTACGCTTGTCCGGCCACAAGCCGCGGCAACCGAGAGCGCCCCTCACACTCTCACATAGGTAAGGCACACAATGGCTACTGATTATGACGCGCCACGACGCACGGATACCGAGGATCTCAACGAGGACTCGCTCGAGGAGCTGAAGGCCCGCCGCAGCGAAGCACAGTCGTCGGCCGTCGACGTCGACGAGGGTGACACCGCGGAATCGTTCGAACTGCCCGGCGCTGATCTGTCCGGTGAGGAGCTGTCGGTGCGGGTCATCCCCAAACAGGCCGATGAGTTCACCTGCACCAGCTGCTTTCTCGTCTACCACCGCAGCCGGCTGGCGCGGGAGAACGGCAACTCCAAGATCTGCGTCGACTGCGCCTGACGGTTCGGTCCACCTGCGCACAGCCCTGATGCGCATCGACAAAGACGGGGGCGGGTCGACGATGTCGAACCCGCCCCGCCGTCTATCCGGCGCCGTTCATCCAGGAACGTTGATCTGGAGACACCCGACCGGACCCGGCTAATGCTCCGCGATCCCGGCGTCGGCGGCCGCATCGGGCAGTTCGAGTGCGGCGAGCACACCCGCGGGATCACGCGTCGAGACCAGCCAGTACGGCGTCGGGTCGTCGGGGTCGTCGAGTACCAGCAAGACCATCGTCTTCACCCAAGTGCGGTGCACGAGGAACGCGGCCGGATCGAGCTGGCGGCCCAACGCGGCGCTCTTCGCGCTCGCCGGCACCGTCGCGCCCCGGGCGATGACCGCCCGGGGGAGCCGCGCCCGCCCGGCGTGCAGCTCACCGTCGCCGGTGACCCGGACCTGGGCTCGTCCGAGCGACCACAGGATCGCCGCGCACAGCACGCCGACCACGATGTAGCCGACGACACTCCACGCCGAGTCGCGCGCGGACAGTTGGATCTCATATCCGACGACGCCGGTCACCACCGCAGCGGCCAGCCACCACCACCAGGGCACCCTCAGTCGTTCGCTGAATCGGTCTGACGCCGAGTTTTGTTCTGGCGCCGCACTGTTCGCGTCGCCGTTCGAACCGGCGCCGTCGTCGTCGGAAGGACGACCGGCCGGATTCTCAGGTGATGCAGGGGGAGTCACGCGACCAGCGTAGTCTGCCCTCGTGGCGCCGAATTCTCCCACTACGTCATCCACGACCGTGGCATCCACGACTGCGACACCGTCGAGCGGAGACGGGACCGGGGTCGGGGCGATCGCGGTCCGCCGTCTCGACCCGGACATCGCACTGCCGACCCGGGCGCATCCCGGCGACGCCGGCCTCGACCTCTGTTCCACGATCGATCTGGAGCTGCCGCCCGGACGCCGCCAGCTCGTCGGCACGGGCATCGCCATCGCGCTACCGCACGGCACCGTGGGGCTCATCCACCCACGGTCCGGGCTCGCCGCCCGGGCCGGCCTGTCCATCGTCAACAGCCCCGGGACGATCGACGCGGGATACCGAGGCGAGATCAAGGTGTGCCTGATCAACCTCGACCCGGACGAGCCCATCACCATCGCGCGCGGGGACCGGATCGCACAGCTGCTCGTGCAACGTGTGGAGCTGCCGGACGTCGTCGAGGTCGACGAGCTCGACGACACCAGCCGCGGTGCGGGTGGCCACGGGTCCAGCGGCGGGCACGTGATGCTCGCCGAGGCCGCGCCCGACGTCGATCGCGAGTCCGGCGCCGGAAGCTGATCGGCACCACCAGCCAACCGCGCAGCGAACGGGACAATCCGTCGCCGCACACATGTCAAGGAGCAGACACGAGATGGCCACCGAACCGTTGCGGATCGGAACCGCGCAGGGCCCATACGACATCGACGCGCTGGAGACCCCTGCCGAGGAGCTCGGCAACTCCCATCTCGACCTCGGATCGGTCCTGGTTCCGGTGGTAGAGGGCGGTCAGGTCACCGTCGAGATGTCTGCCGACCACCAACCACAGGCCGTCTATCTGGTCACCCCGCACGGCCGGATCAACGTGACCGCGTTCGCCGCGCCGAAGTCGCCGGGGCAGTGGCGGGAGGTGGTCCGGGAACTCGCCGAGTCGTTGCGGGACGAAGGTGCGACCGTCTCGATCGAGGACGGCCACTGGGGCCGTGAGGTCGTTGCCGTGGTGCCCGGAGGTGAGCACCGCTTCCTCGGGGTCGACGGTCCGCGATGGATGGTGCGGTGCGTCGCGAGCGGACCCGACGACCGAGCCGACGAACTCGCCCGGCTGGCACGGGCAGTGCTCGCCGAGTCGGTGGTCCGTCGAGGGAGCGACCCCTTCCCGCCGCGCGATCCGCTGCCGGTCGTCCTGCCGCCCGTGCTGGCCGAGCAGGTCGCGGCGGCGCAGCAGCAGATGCAGGACGGTCAGGGTACGGCTCAGGGCAATCCGGGAGCCGGTGCTGCGGGAGCCGCCGGGGCGCCCGGGACGGCCGGACCCGAATCGGCGCCGCCGACCGTGGCCGCCGACGACGAGCAGGAACCGACCCCGCGGTCGTCGGGTTCGGCGATGCAGCGTTTCCGCCGAGACCAGCGCGGCTGAATCGGCGGTCCGCTCAACGGATCGTCAGCCAGGCTCGCGCGCAACCGAATCCGAGCGTCGACGGGTCGTGTCCCCACTCATCGAGACTGACGTCCGTCAGTGCGGCACGGGGCGCTGCGGCCGACCAGGCCTGCCCGACCTCATACGGGTGCACGGGATCGTCGGTGGCCGCGGTGATTGCCAGTGGGGCCGCCAGACGCGAGATGTCGGTCACCTCGGGAGCCCGGAACAACGCGGCCTCGCCCAGTTGGTCGACGAGAGCGGGATGTAGCGAGCGCCACGACCGGCCGAGCTCGGCCGCCAGCCACGGCGGGCTGGACGCCTCCATCGAGGCGAGTGTCGCCTCCAACCCATCGGTCCGGAGTGCCGCCGCGGTGGTCGATGCGCTCCATGCGGCGGGCGAGTTCACCGGGTCGCCGCTCCACGCCGGCAGCGCAGCCCACACGCCGGCGCAGTCATTGTCGAGGGCCCACGCAACCGCCACGGCGGCCCCGATGGACACGCCGCCGACCAGGATCGGTCCCGACCGTTGCGCGATCTCGTCGAGGCATCGACGATGGCCCGCCACCAGCGACGCCTGCGGATCGAGGGCGATCAATGTCACACCGAGTGCAGCGGCCGCCGGGCCGAATGCCCGACGCACGTAATCGGCGTCGGAGCCGGTCCCGGGCATCGCGACGAGGGTCGTCGGCATCGGCCTGTCCGTCGTGTACCGCCCGGGCATGTAATGATCATGCCCGACGTTGTATGGGAAGCAGCGGCAGGATTACGCTGGCGACTGCAAGCAGGGACGGCGAACCCGCCCGATGTCTCACCGAGCGTCTCGACCAGAGACGAGTCACCCAGGAGGGTGCACATGCCTACCACCGGCTATCTGAAGCGGTTGACCCGCCGGTTGACCGAGGATCTCGGCGAGGCGGATGCTGTGGAGATCGCCGAGGAATCGGCGGCAACCGGGGCCCAGCGGGCCGCGGAGTGTTGTCGCGGCGACGAGGTCACCATGCACGGCGAGCTGAGGTCGGTGGAGACCTGCTCGCGCACCGCCAAGGTCGGGGTCAAGGCCGAGTTCTTCGACGGCTCGGACACCGTGCTTCTCAAATGGCTCGGCCGCAACCGCATCCCGGGCATCGAACCGGGCCGCAAGGTGACCGTGCGCGGCCGCCTCGCCGAGCACGAGGGCACCAAGATCATCTACAACCCGTATTACGAACTCCAGGGCCCCGACGACGAATGACGTCGCCGGACGAGCCCGCCGGGAGCGACACCGCGCGAGGCGACCGTGACCCGGCGACGACACCGTCGGCTCCGGCGGAATCGACCACTGAACGCGCGACCACCCCGTCGCTGCTCGAGCAGATGGGCGGTCCCACCGGGCTCATCTATTCGACCATCCCGATCGTGGTGTTCGTCCCGGTCAACTCCGTGTGGGGTCTCACTGCGGCGATCGTCGCCGCGCTCGTCGCAGCTGTCGCGATCTTCGTCGTACGGCTGGTGCGCCGGGAGCCGCTGAACCCCGCCATCTCCGGGCTGATCGGCGTCGCGATCTGTGTCTTCATCGCCCACCGGGTGGGTGATGCGAAGGGCTACTTCCTGTTCGGCATCTGGACCACGCTCGTGTACGCGATCGTGTTCGTGGCCTCGATCGTCGTGCGGTGGCCTCTGGTCGGTGTCATCTGGAACCTGATCAGTGGTGATGGCACCCGGTGGCGCAAGCATCGCCGGACGCTCCATGCCTACGATCTGGCCACCGCCTTCTGGGCGCTGGTCTTCGCCGCGCGCTATCTCACCCAGTCCGAGTTGTACGACCACGGCAGCACCGGCTGGCTCGCCGTCGCCCGGATCGGCATGGGGTGGCCGCTGACCGCGCTCGCCGTCCTGGCAACCGTGCTGCTCGTCCGGCGAGCAAGCAAGGAAGAGGACCGACTGGCCGTCGATGGCGACGACATGGCGTCGAGCGAGCCGCACGCCGACCGCCGCTGACGCCCTGATCCCGCTCACGCCTGATCCCGACGGCGCCACGGGAGCGCCGGCGATCGACCCGGGTGTCAGTGGGCGATCTGCATGGCCTCCCGCAGCGCGGGTTCGGCCTCTGCGGGCGCGATGAAGATGAGTTCGTCGCCACCCTCGATCGGGTCGTCGCTCTGCGGGACGATGACCCGCCCGCCACGCAGGATCGTGACCAGTGCGGCGTCACGGGGGAGTGTCAGACGCCGTACGGGTTTGCCCGCCAGTGGGGTGTTGGGCGGCAACGTGAGCTCGACGAGGTTCGCCTGGCCCTGCCGAAACGTCATCAGGCGCACCAGATCCCCGACGGAGACCGCCTCCTCGACCAGCGACGCCAGGATGCGCGGCGTCGACACCGCGACGTCGACGCCCCAGTCCTCGCCGAACAGCCACTCGTTGCGCGGATCGTTGACCCGCGCGACGACCCGGTTGACGGCGAACTCCGTCTTGGCGAGCAGACTGACCACCAGGTTCGCCTTGTCGTCGCCGGTCGCCGCGACCATCACATCGAACGTCTGCAACTCTGCGCGCTCGAGGTTGCTCAGTTCGCAGGCGTCGGCCTGCACCCAGACGGCGTGCTCCACCGCGTCGGGGTCGATGTGCGCGACGTTGCGCTCGAACAGGGTCACCTCGTGGTGATTGACGATCAATTCGCGTGCGATCGAGCGGCCAACGGCCCCGGCGCCGGCGATGGCAACCTTCATCGTGTTCTCCCTGCCTGGCTCACTCGGATGTGTTGCGGGGTGATCGGGCGGTGGCACGCGCTTCGTCGAGCCGGTCCACCGGGACCGCCGCATAGATGAGGTCGTCCTGCTGCACAACCGTTTTCAGATCCGGGAGGATCGGCTTGCCGAGCCGGTTCAAGAAGGCGACTCGGCCACCCGTCTCCTCCTGGAACTTGCTCACCTTCACGCCGATCCACGATTCGTCGACCTCGAGTTCGGCGATCACCAACGTGCCGGACGGATCGCGCCATTCGATGGTCGTCGATGTCTCGCCGAGGGCGGAGACGAAGCGCTCGGTCGTCCAGGGGACGGTGGCGACGGTGGGGATGCCGAGGCGTTCGTAGACCTCGGCGCGCTTGGCGTCGTAGATGCGGGCGACGACGCGATCCACCCCGAACGTCTCGCGGGCGACCCGCGCGGCGATGATGTTCGAGTTGTCGCCGGAGGAGACCGCGGCGAACGCGTCCGCGCGTTCGATCCCCGCGCGGGTCAGCACATCCCGATCGAAACCGACCCCCACGACCGTGGTGCCGCGGAACTGGGGATTGAGCCGGATGAACGACGATTCGTCCCGGTCGATCACCGCGACGTCGTGTCCTCGCTTCTGCATCGCCATGGCCAACGACGACCCGACCCGGCCGCACCCCATGATGACTACCTGCACCTGCACCCTTCCGCCTGTTTGCCGATACCGCCGCGATCGCGTCCGGCACACGTGCCGGGCGGAGACCGGTGGCGGCCGCTGCGGAGGCATCGGACGCATCGAACCTACCCCGGACGCGGTCCCGCCGGGCGCTGACCGTACACACCGCCGGGAGCCGTCGTCGAGGCCGCTGCCGGACCGACGTACGAGGTCGATGCGTGTGACCGGGACTTGCCGTCGGCCCTTGTGGTCAATGTCTACTACACGCTCTAGTGTTGCCTGGTGTCCACCGTGTCCAAGGTGTCCGTAGCGACCAAACGGATTCTGCTCGGCCGCCCGTTCCGCAGTGACCGACTGGGCCACACGTTGTTGCCCAAGCGCATCGCCCTGCCGGTCTTCGCGTCCGACGCGATGTCGTCGGTGGCCTATGCGCCGCAGGAGATCTTCCTGGTCCTGTCGATCGCCGGCCTGAGTGGGCTGGTGTTCACGCCGTGGGTGGCGGTGGCGGTCTGCGTCGTCATGATCGTGGTGGTCGCCAGCTATCGGCAGAACGTGCACGCCTACCCGTCCGGGGGCGGCGACTACGAGGTGGCGACGGTGAACCTCGGGCCCAACGCCGGGCTCACCGTCGGCAGCGCCCTGCTCGTCGACTACGTGCTGACCGTCGCCGTGTCGATCGCGTCCGCGGCGGAGAACGTCGGCTCGGCGATTCCGTTCGTCTCCGATCACAAGGTGTTGTTCAGCGTCGCGGTGATCCTGCTGCTGGCGGCGGTCAATCTCCGCGGCATCAAGGAGTCCGGCACCGTCCTCGCCATCCCCACCTACGCGTTCATCTTCGGCGTGGTGACCATGCTGATCTGGGGATTCGTCGAGATCTTCGTGCTCGGCGAGGACGTCCAATCCGAGACCGCGGACTTCGAGATCCGCGCCGAGGAGAGCCACCTGGCCGGCATCGCGTTCGTGTTCCTGGTGGCGCGTGCCTTCTCGTCGGGATGTGCGGCGCTGACCGGTGTGGAGGCGATCAGCAACGGGGTCCCGGCCTTCCAGAAGCCGAAGTCGCGCAACGCCGCGACCACGCTGCTGCTGCTGGGGGCGTTCTCGATCACGATGCTGATGGGCATCGTGCTGCTGGCGCAACAGATCGGCGCGAAGTACGTGGAGGACCCGGCGCAGGATCTCGTCGGCGCGCCCGACGGCTATCAACAGAAATCGATGATCGCCCAGCTCGCGCATGCGGTGTTCGACTCGTTCACTCCCGGGTTCTATTTCGTCGCCACGGTGACGGCGCTGATCCTGATCCTCGCGGCCAACACCGCGTTCAACGGTTTCCCGGTGCTCGGGTCGGTGCTCGCGCAGGACCGCTACCTCCCACGCCAGCTGCACACCCGCGGCGACCGGCTGGCGTTCAGCAACGGCATCGTGTTCCTCGCGCTCGCCGCCGCCGCCTTCGTCGTCGCCTTCGGCGCCCAGGTCACCTCGCTGATCCAGCTCTACATCGTCGGCGTGTTCGTGTCGTTCACGTTGAGCCAGACGGGCATGGTCCGGCACTGGACACGGCACCTGCGCACCGAGACCGATCCCA
The DNA here is from genome assembly GCF_036350415.1 of Gordonia sesuvii. Taxonomy (NCBI): domain Bacteria; kingdom Bacillati; phylum Actinomycetota; class Actinomycetes; order Mycobacteriales; family Gordoniaceae; genus Gordonia; species Gordonia sesuvii. The sequence continues at coordinate 559,192 of NZ_JAZDUF010000002.1, read as the reverse complement.
GCGCTCGTCGGCGGATGCAGCAGTCGCGGGTGATCAACAGTGTCGGCCTGGTGATGACCGCGACGGTGCTCGTGGTGGTTCTGCTCACGAAGTTCAGCGAGGGTGCGTGGATCGCGATCATCGCGATGGTCGCCTTGTTCATCCTGATGAAGTTGATCCACCTGCACTACTCGACGGTGCAGCGCGAACTCGAACGGGCCGACGAGGAATCGGTGCTGCCGAGCCGCACCCATTCGATCGTGCTGGTCTCCACCCTGCATCTGGCCACCCGACGAGCCGTGCTGTACGCCCGCGCGACCCGGCCCGACGTCCTCGAGGCGATCACCGTCAATGTCGACGACCGCGACACCCGCAAGCTGGTGTCGCAGTGGGAGGCCAGCGACATCTCGGTGCCGCTGAAGGTCATCGCCTCGCCGTATCGAGAGATCACCCGCCCGGTCATCGACTATGTGCGCCGGGTGCGACGCGAATCGCCACGCGACGTCATCACCGTGTTCATCCCCGAATACGTGGTGGGGCACTGGTGGGAGCAGATCTTGCACAATCAATCCGCGCTGCGGCTCAAGACACGTCTGCTGTTCGAACCGGGCGTGATGGTCACATCCGTGCCCTGGCAGCTCAATTCCTCGGACCGCCTCAAGAATCGAGACCTCCAGTACACGGCGCCCGGTGACACGCGACGTGCACTCGGTAGTGATCCGGACGAGCGGTGAGCACGCACGCGTCATCCGGCGACCACGAGGAGGTGGTCCTCCGCCCCGATCGTCCCGCCAACGGTGGAGAGGCCGTGGGGCGTCTCGACGGACGTGTCGTCTTCGTGCGGGGTGCCGTCCCGGGTGAGCTGGTGCGGGCGCGGATCGTCGACGACCGCCAGCAGCGTTTCGCGCGGGCGGACGCGGTCGAGATCATCGAACCGTCGCGACACCGGGTCGATTCGCCGTGCGACGCTGCGCGGCACGGTGCGGGGTGCTGCGACCTGGGCTTCATCGACCCCGCGCACACCCGGGAGCTCAAGGCGGAGATCCTGCGCGACGCGCTGACCCGGATCGGTGGATTCGGCGAAGACGAGCTCGACGACCTCGGCGTCGAACCGGGCGTAGTGGCCGGCCTCGGCGACGACGGCACGCATTGGCGGGTGCGCACGCGGCTCGGCATCGACGCCGACGGCCGCGCGGGCATGCACGCCGCGCACGGGCCGGGCATCGTCGCCGGTCACCGGTGTGTGGCACCGGAAGCCGGAATGCTGGACGGGCTCGATGACCTCGCCCTGACCCCCGGCGGGGACCTCGTGGTCATGTCCGACATGGACGGTCGACGTCACGTCACCGAGCTGGCCCCGCCGAAACCCGTTCGTGCCGGGTCGCGTCGGGCCGCCCGCGGCCGGGCGCAGGCAGCGCGACGACGTCGCGAGCAGCCACGGGCCGAGCGTGTCCTCGAGGGAGATGCGACGGCCGCACACCGCGTCGGTGAGCGGACCTGGCGCATCCCGGTCGCCGGGTTCTGGCAGGCGCATCGCGCCGCGCCGACCGGGTATGCGCGAGCCGTGGTGGAGATGATCGCCGCGTCGTCGGGCAGCCCGGCCGGCGGCGTCGCGTGGGACCTCTACGGCGGCGCGGGCGTGTTCGCCGCCGCCCTTCTCGATGCCGCCACCGATCCGGGTGGCGGGGGCGGGCGACCGGGAGTCGTCCACGTCGTCGAGTCCGACACCTCGGCGCTGGACGCGGCGGCCGACACGTTTGCCGCCGACCCGGTCGAGCTCCATCGCGGAGAGGTTGCGGCCGTGGCCGCCCGGCTGCCGTCGCCCGACGTCGTGGTGCTCGACCCGCCGCGTACCGGCGCCGGTGCCACGGTCATCGACGTCGTGGCCGACGCCGACCCGGGCGTGATCGTCCACGTGGGCTGCGACATCGGCCGCTTCGCGCGCGACCTGTCGATGTTCGTCGACCGTGGCTACCGGGTACGTGAGATCCGGGCGTTCGACGCGTTCCCGCTCACCCACCACGTCGAGGCGATCGCCTGCCTCGTGCCGGCTCGCCGGGGAATGTGACGACGCGGCGTGTGATCAACTCGACGCGGGGCCGCCGTGGTCGTCGGGGTGGTCGGCTTCCGTCGGTCCGTAGACTGTCGGGAAACACCGATCGCGGCCGGGGGCCCGATGCGGGTCGCGCGCCATCAGCCCGGCGTGCTGCCGATCCGGATTCGACGACAGTGATGGAGGACTTGATGGGCGTGCTCGAGAGGATCGGTTCGCCGGCCGACCTGGCCGCGCTGTCGTCCGATGACATGGACGCGCTGGCCACCGAGATCCGCGAATTCCTCATCGACAAGGTGTCGGCGACGGGTGGCCACCTCGGACCCAACCTCGGTGTGGTCGAGCTGACCCTCGCGCTGCATCGGGTGTTCGAGTCGCCGCGGGACCCGGTGATCTTCGACACCGGTCACCAGAGCTATGTACACAAGATCGTCACCGGTCGGCGCGACGGCTTCGACGACCTGCGTAAGCAGGGTGGTCTCACCGGCTACCAGGAGCGTGCGGAGAGCGAGCACGACTGGGTCGAGTCGTCGCATGCCTCGGCGGCGCTGTCGTATGCCGACGGGCTCGCCAAGTCCTTCGAGCTGACCGGGCAGGACGACCGTACGGTCGTCGCCGTGGTGGGCGACGGTGCCCTCACCGGCGGTATGTGCTGGGAGGCGCTGAACAACATCGCGGCAGGCGACCGACAGGTCGTCATCGTCGTCAACGACAACGGCCGTTCGTACGCGCCGACCATCGGCGGTCTGGCCCGCCACCTGTCGCTGCTGCGGCTGCAGCCGGGCTACGAGCGGTTCCTGGACGAGAGTCGCCGCGCCGTCAAGCAACTCCCGGTGGTCGGGCAGCCCGCCTACGCGGTGCTGCACGGCATGAAGAGCGGGCTCAAGGACCTCATCGCCCCGCAGGCGATGTTCACCGACCTCGGTCTGAAGTACGTGGGTCCGGTGGACGGCCACGACATCGGCACGTTGGAGTCGGAACTGCGGCGCGCCAAGGCGTTCGGGGGGCCGGTGATCGTGCACACCGTCACCCGCAAGGGCATGGGGTATGCGCCGGCGGAGAACCACGAGGCCGACCAGATGCACTCCACGGGTGTCATCGACCCGCGCACGGGCCGGGCCACCAGCGTCGCACCGCAGGACTGGACGTCGGTGTTCTCGTCGGCGATCGTCGAGGCGGGTTCGCGTCGCGACGACATCGTCGCGATCACCGCGGCGATGCCCGGGCCGACCGGGTTGTCTCCGTTCGGGGAGAAGTACCCGGATCGCATGTTCGACGTCGGCATCGCCGAACAGCACGCGGTGACGTCGGCGGCGGGTCTCGCGCTCGGCGGCCTGCACCCGGTGGTCGCGATCTACTCGACATTCCTCAACCGTGCGTTCGATCAGTTGCTGATGGACGTGGCGCTGCTGAAGCTGCCGGTGACCCTCGTGCTGGACCGCTCCGGGATCACCGGGCCAGACGGCCCCAGCCACCACGGCATGTGGGATCTGTCCCTGATGTCGCTGGTGCCCGGCCTCCGCGTCGCCGCACCCCGAGACGCTGTCCGGCTGCGGGAGGAGTTCGACGAGGCGCTCGGTGTCAGCGACGGTCCCACCGCCGTCAGGTTCTCCAAAGGTGCAGTGCCCGAAGATATCCGGGCAGTCGAGCGGCTCGACGACGGTGTCGACGTACTGCACCGCGCCGCGCCTGGCGTCGGTGCGGCGGCGGGTGACGTGCTGATCGTCGGTGTCGGTGCCTTCTGCGGGCTCGCGGTGGACACCGCGGAACGCCTGGGGCGTCAGGGCATCGACGCGACCGTGGTGGACCCGCGGTGGGTGCTACCCGTGCCCGAATCGATCGCGGCGCTGGCGGCCCGGCATCGACTGGTGGTCACGTTGGAGGACAGCGGGGTGCGCGGCGGCGTCGGATCCGCGGTCAGCGCGGCCCTTTCCGAGGCCGGGGTGACCGTGCCGGTGCAGCACCGCGGTATCCCGCAAGAGTTCGTCGCCCATGCCTCCCGGGGCCAGATTCTGGCCGGATTCGGGCTCACCGCACAGGATCTCGCCCGCAGTATCACCGCCACGGTGGCGGAGATGCACTCGGCGACCGATCCCGACGACACCGCAGACCTCTCCAGTCCGGACCTGTCGAGCGCACCCGACGGCGACAGCTGACCGGCTCGGCCCCGCGTACCGGCTCAGCCGGTCTCGACTTCGTTGAGCGTGGCGGCGAGGGCGTCGACGGTCAGGTCGCGCTGCCACGGTCGCGCCCCCTCGGCGGCCAGCCGGGCATCGACCGCCTCGGGTGAGGCTGGCAGATCGACTCCCTCCCAGCACAATTGACGGACGACGTCGGGGGCGAGCAGATTCTCCACCGGCAGTGCATTGGCCTCGGCGATCTCTTTGATCACCGGGCGCGCACGTGCCGCCCGCGCGGCCGCCTCCGGGTTGCGTTGATCCCACCGGTTGATCGGCGGCAGCCCGATCGTCGGCGACTTGCGTGGGGGCAGTTCGGCATCGGGCAGGTCGCGGGCCCGCTCGAGCGCCCCCAACCAGATCCGGGCCTGACGCCGTTGCCGCGGGCCGCCGAACACCGGCAGCCGCGTCAGCTCGGCATGCGTGGCCGGATTCGCCGTGGCCGCCGTGACGATCGCCGAATCCGGCAGCACCCGGCCCGGCGCGACGTCACGGCGCTGCGCGACCTCCTCACGGGCGGTCCAGAGTTCGCGGACCGCCGCGAGGGTGCGGGTGTTCTTGATCGTGTGGATGTTCGACGTCTTGCGCCATCGGTCCGGCCGCGGTGGTGCCGGCGGACGGTCCAGCACGAATTGGAACTCCTCGCGGGCCCACCGGTCCTTCCCGGCCTCGACGAGCGCCGCGTCCATCGCGTCGCGGAGTTCGATGAGCACTTCAACGTCGAGAGCCGCGTAGTTGAGCCAGTCCGCGGGCAGCGGACGGCGCGACCAGTCGGCAGCGCCATGGCCCTTGACCAGGCCGAGGCCGAGGAACTGCGCGACCATCGCGGCGAGATTCACCCGGCTCAGGCCGAGGAGCCTGCCCGCCAGCTCGGTGTCGTAGAGCTCGCGGCAGACGAAGCCCACCTCGCGCAGACAGGGCAGGTCCTGGTCGGCCGCATGGAGCACCCACTCGGGTCCGTCGAGGGCGGCGATGACCGGCGCGAGACCGGCCGGGTCCTCGATGGGGTCGAGCAGGAAGGTGCCGGCGCCGGCGCGCCGAATCTGGATGAGGTAGGCGCGTTGCGAGTAGCGGTATCCCGACGCGCGTTCGGTGTCGACCGCGATCGGCCCGTCGGCGGCGGCGATCGCTTCGGCGGCGGCGGCGAACTCCGTGGCGGTGACGAGCACCGGTGGTACGCCCTCCGCCGGTGCCAGTAGCGGTGTGGTCGGCTCTTCCTCAGGCTCCTGGTCCGGTTGCGGTCCGGTGGACCGGTCGTCGCCGTCACCGTCACTCATCCGACACCCGCCGCCGGTTCAGGCCGAACCCAGATCGGTGACGCCCACCGGGGGCAGGCCGGCCGCCGACGACAACACCTCGCAGAACGCCTCGAGGTGACCGGCCAGGTCGAGTCCGTCGGCGGTCCACGACGCCCGCAGTTCGAGTTGGTGGGCGCGCGGAGGTCCGGCGATGTCGCCGTAGCGCACGGAGGTCGTCGAGGTGACGGTGCCGCCGAGGGCCTTCACCATCACTCCACTCGTCGGGGACGAACCCGAGGTCTCGCCCGCCGGGACGCCGAGCGCGTCCGCGAGCCAACTCCAGGCCACCTCGGGCAGCAGCGGGTCCATCGCCAGCGCCGCCTCCACCTCGGCCTGCACATACGCGACCAGGCGCATCGTGCCGTTCCAGGCGTCCTGGCCGGCGGGGTCGTACAGCAGGATCAGTCGGCCGAAGGAACTGCCGGCGGAGTCGACCGGAACATCATCCGCGTCGTCGCCGCTGCGGACCTCGGCGCCGACGGCGTAGCTGTAGGGGGCCAGACGCTGCGGCGGACGGATGGGCCCGACCTCGATCTCCGGCCGGATCCGCGCGGCATGCAATGACGACACCGCGGCGCGGAAGTCAGCAGGCTCTGTCGGAGCTCCAGGAGAGGACACGGTTCGACGGTAGGTCCGGCCACCCCACCGTGGTCGGAGGCGCGCCGAGACGTGGCAGAGTAGGGGTGATGTCCGAGATGATGCGATCCCGCGCGCGCCGTGCGCACCCGTTCCCGCTCGTCGCCGCGGCCACCGGCGGCCGCCCCGAGAGGCGCCCGGTGTGGTTCATGCGACAGGCCGGCCGGTCGTTGCCCGAGTACCGAGCCATTCGCGCCGACCACGGCATGCTCGAGTCGTGCTTCGACCCGGAGCTGGTCTGTGAGATCACGATGCAGCCGGTCCGACGCCACGACGTCGACGCCGCCATCCTGTTCTCCGACATCGTGGTTCCGCTGAAGGCGGCAGGTATCGATCTCGACATCGTGGCCGGTACCGGGCCGGTCATCGCCGATCCCGTGCGGACGGCCGGCGACGTCGCGAATCTGCCTCGCCTCGATGACCATTCGGTGGGTGCGATCGCCCACGCGATCGGTCTGCTGCTGGATGAACTGCCGGACCAGACCGCCCTGATCGGATTCGCGGGTGCGCCGTTCACCCTGGCGTCCTATCTGATCGAGGGCGGCCCGAGCCGACACTATGAGCGCACAAAAGCGCTGATGTACGGCGACCCCGACACGTGGCACGCGCTGATGGGGCGTCTCGCCGACATCACCATCACCTTCCTGCGTGTCCAGCTCGAGGCCGGGGTGGATGCGGTGCAGCTGTTCGACTCCTGGGCGGGCATGCTGTCGCTCGCCGACTATCAGACATTCGTCGCCCCGCACAGCGCCCGCGTGTTCGCCGAGATCGCCGACCACGACGTCCCGCGCATCCACTTCGGTGTCGGCACGGGCGAACTGCTCGGCGCGATGGCCGATGCGGGCGCCGACGTGATCGGTGTCGACTGGCGCGTCCCGCTCCACGAGGCGGTCCGCCGAGTCGGCCCGGGCAAGGCGGTCCAGGGCAATCTCGATCCGACCCTGCTGTTCGCCGGCCCCGAGGTGGTCGAGCGTGAGGTCCGGCGCGTCGTCGCCGATGGCGACCGTGCGGTGCGCGCCGGTGCGACCGGCCACATCATGAACCTCGGTCACGGCGTCCTGCCGGGCACCGACCCCGACGTGCTCACCCGAGCGGTCGAGCTGATCCACAGCCTCTGATGCCGGCTCGGCGCATCGCGGTCGTCGGCGGTGGTATCTCCGGTCTGACGGCCGCATATCGACTGCGCCGCGCGCTGGGCGATGACGCCGACATCGATGTGTACGAGGCCGGACCCCGGTTGGGCGGCGTCCTGCACACCGTCGACGTCGGGGGGCGGACGGTCGACGTGGGCGCCGAGGCGTTCATCGTGCGTCGGCCGGAGGCACTCGACCTGATCCGGGAACTCGGACTGGCCGACCGGGTCGTCTCGCCGACCCCGCGGCGTCCGGCGGTGTGGTCGAACGGTCGCCTGCATCCGCTGCCGACACCCGCGTTGATGGGCATCCCGGTCACCCAGGAAGCCGTGTCCGACCTGGTGGAGCCTGCGGACCTGCAGCGAATGGCGCAGGAGCCGACGCGGCCACTGTCGTGGCGGGCCGGCGACGACCCGTCGGTCGGCGAGCTGGTGGCCGACCGGTTCGGACCATCGGTGGTGGCGCGCAGCGTCGACCCGATGCTGGGCGGGGTCTACTCGAGTCTGGCCGCCGACATCGGTGTGCGCGAAGCCCTTCCGGCGTTGTCGGCGGCGCTCGATCAGGGTGCGGCCAGCCTGACGGCCGCGGTGGCGGATCTCACGGCCAAGGCCACCGGCGCCGGTCCGGTGTTCGGCACGCTGGTCGGTGGTTATGCCGTGCTGGTCGACGCGCTGACCGAGGCGGCCGGTGTCCAACCGCGGCTGTGTCGCCACATTCGCGAGCTGGCCCCGGACAACGGTGGCTGGAGTCTGGAGGTCGAACGCGACCGCCACGTCGCCTACGACGGTGTGGTGCTCGCCCTGCCGGCCTGGCAGGCCGGTCACCTTCTGCATCGGGCAGCGCCTGCGATGGCGGCGCCGCTACGGGCCGTACCGCGCGCATCGTCCCTGATGGTGTCGATCGCGCTGGAACCCGGCACGGAGTTGCCGGACCATTCCGGGGTCCTCGTGGCGACGGGGGACACGTTGCGGGCCAAGGCCTTCACCTTCAGCTCCAGGAAGTGGGCCCATCTCGCCGACGACGACGGGCCGGTGTCGGTGCGCGCGTCCTTCGGCCGCTATCGGGCGCCGATCCCCGATGACTGCATCGAGGAGGGCGTCGACGACCGGATCCGCGCCGAGGCGCTGGAAGATCTGGACGCAGTGTGCGCCGCAGCCGGGGTCGGGGCGCCGTCGGGGAGAGTGCGCGCCACCTACGTCCAGCGGTGGACCAACGGTCTACCTGTCTATGCCCCCGGTCACCTGGCGTCGATGGCCGCCGTCGAGGCGGCCCGACCTGCCGGCCTGGTGCTCGCCGGGTCCGCCTACGCCGGCGTCGGGGTCCCCGCCTGCATCGGGCAGGCCGGGCGGGCGGTGTCGGCACTGCTCGGTGATCTGGTCTGACCGACCTGACCTGACTGATCGTTCGCACGGTCGCGGTGGCACCATGAACCCATGAGCCGTTTGGACTACGCAGAACTCAACGCCACCATCCGCTACCTGATGTTCTCGGTGTTCGCGGTCCGCCCCGGCGAACTCGGCACCGACCGTGACCAGGCCAAGGCCGACGCCACGGACTTCTTCAAGTCGCTCGAGGACTCCGGTGTGGTGGTCCGCGGCGTCTACGACGTCTCCGGTCTGCGCGCGGACGCGGACTACATGATCTGGTGGCACGCCGAAGAACTCGAACAGCTGCAGGCCGCCTACGCGAGGTTCCGTCGGGAGACGATCCTCGGCCGCGCAAGCGACGCCGTGTGGAGCAACGTGGCGCTGCATCGTCCGGCGGAGTTCAACAAGAGCCACATCCCGGCGTTCCTGGCGGGGGAGGAACCGGGCAACTACATCTGCGTGTACCCGTTCGTGCGGTCCTACGAGTGGTACCTGCTGCCCGACGAGGAACGCCGCAAGATGCTCGCCGACCACGGCAAGGCCGCGCGCGCCTACAAGGACGTCCGTGCGAACACGGTGTCGTCGTTCGCGCTCGGCGACTACGAGTGGCTGCTCGCGTTCGAGGCCCCCGAACTGCACCGCATCGTCGACCTGATGCGTGACCTGCGCGCCACCGAGGCGCGGCTGCACGTGCGCGAGGAGACCCCGTTCTTCACCGGCCCGCGGGTGGAACCGACCGCGCTGATCGATTCGCTGCCCTGACGGACGCCAGCGCCGGTTGAGAAGCGCGCGTTCCTCGCTGGTTGAGTGGCCGCGTGCGTACCCCTCGCTGGTTGAGTGGCCGGGCGCGTACCCCTCGCTGGTTGAGTAGCGGCGTGCGAGCTTGCGAGCCCGGCGCGTATCGAAACCTGGTGTCCGGGATCTCGATACGCCTGCTCGCTGTCGCTCGCCGGCTACTCGATCAGCGGTTGGGGGCGTGCGTGTCCCTTGCTGGTTGAGTAGCGGCGTGCGAGCTTGCGAGCCCGGCGCGTATCGAAACCGGGTGTCCGGGATCTCGATACGCCTGCTCGCTGTCGCTCGCCGGCTACTCGATCAGCGGTTGGGGGGCTGCCTCGCTGGTTGAGTAGCGGCGTGTCCCTTGTTGGGTTGTGTGGCCGCGTGCGTACCCCTCGCTGGTTGAGTAGCCGGCGTGCGAGCTTGCGAGCCCGGCGCGTATCGAAACCTGGTGTGTGTGATCTCGATACGCCGACTCGCTGTCGCTCGCCGGCTACTCGATCAGCGGTTGGGGCCGTCCCGCGACTCGATCAGCGGTTGAGGGGTGTCGAGGGTGTCTGCCTCGCTGGTTGAGTAGCGGCGTGCGAGCTTGCGAGTCCGGCGCGTATCGAAACCTGGTGTCCGGGATCTCGATACGCCTGCTCGCTGTCGCTCGCTGTCGCTCGCTGGCTACTCGATCAGCGGTTGGCGCCGTCCCGGCTACTCGATCGGCGGTTGAGGTGCCCGCCTACTGGTTCAGCAGTTGGGGCGCTCCGCTACTCGATCAGCGGTCGGGCGTCGTCGGCTCCAGCTTCAGGCTGATCGAGTTGATGCAGTACCGCAGATCGGTGGGGGTGTCGTAGCCCTCACCCTCGAAGACGTGCCCGAGGTGACTGCCGCAGTTGGCGCACAGCACCTCCACTCGCCGCATCCCCAGCGAGGTGTCGGCGCGTTCGATGATCGCGTCACCGGCGAGCGGGGAGAAGAAGGACGGCCACCCGCAGTGCGATTCGAACTTCTGCTCACTGCGGAACAGTTCGGCGTCGCATGCACGGCAGCGGTAGACACCGATGGTCGTGGTGTCGGTGTACTCGCCGGTGAAGGGCGCCTCGGTGCCGGCCTGCCGCAGCACCCGGTATTCCGCCGGTGTCAGCCGTTCACGCCATTGGTCGTCGCTGATCGGCCGGGCGTCGGTGGACTCGGATTCGGCGGGAGTGTTCGGACTCATTTCTCCACGGTAGCCACTGCATCGACACCGTCGCCACCGTCGCGCGACCGGTCGGTCAGCGCCGGATCGGCGGCCCCACCGCCGGCGTCGCCGGAGAGCGACGTGACACCGTCGCGGCGCATGTCCAGGTAGCGGAACAGCAGCGAGCAGAACACCGCGATCATCAGCAGCGACCAGCCCCAGGTCACCTTGTTGTACTCGAGCATCCGGCCGAACGCGATCCACTCCTCGGAGTAGTACGCGTCGAAGGTCATGCAGCCGTACACACCCAGCCAGGCCGGCCAGTTGCGCATCGTCGAGCCGGGGAGGAACACCGTCATCAACAGCGGGAACAACAGCATCGAGTAGTAGCCCTGGCCGAGCGCACCCACGAGGAACTGGGTGGCCAGCAGGATGCCGCTCGACGTGGCGAGCCACAGCAGTTCGTCGGTCCGCCGGTAGTAGCGGTACAGGAACCAGAGTCCAAAGATCGCCATCGCCACGAATGCGATCCGCAGTAGCAGCACCAGCCAGTCGGCGACGCCGAAGTAGGCGCCGTTGCCCGCGATCGAACTGTTGTAGTAGTCGCGCGCCTCGCCGAGATACGGCACGGTCCGGGTCACGAACGATCCGGGATCGGCGATCAGCGGCCACGCGACGATGTTGAGGATCAGTGGGATACCGATCGCGGTGATCAGCACCCGCCACTGCCGATTGAGCAGCGGCAGCAGAAGCAGCGGGATCAGCACCGGCTTGACCGCGACGACCAGGCCGATCGGAACCCCGGCCCACAGGTCTCGTCGGCGCATCATCAACACCATGAAGGCGAGCATCCCGAGCAGCACGAACGAGTTGAAGTTGGTGAAGATCAGGGTGTGCGAGACGGTCTCGGTGCTGAAGAAGAAGAACAGGATCACCGGGACCACCCACGAACGCGCGGAGAACCCGAACAGCTTGGCCAGCAGGAAAGCCGACGCGACCAAAGCGACAACGCTGAGCACGATGAAGATCCAGCGCGACCGTTCCGGATCGATCACGGCCATCGGGGCCATGAGCAGAGTCCCGGACGGGGGGTACAGGTAGTGCGGATCGACGGTGTCGAGATTCTCGGCATAGACCGGCTGACCGTTGAGGAACTGCAACGCGGCCTGGTACACGGGCCGGAAGTCGTCGGTCCGGTCGCCGTTGACAGCAAGGATGACCGACCGCTGGAAGATCATCATGATGGAGATCGGCCACAGCACCATCGGGATGATCCGCTCAAAGTTCATCTGCGGATGGAGGTACCTGTCGAGAATCGCCACTCGCGAACCGTACTACGTGCCGGGTGCCGGATCCGCATGCCGTGCGACGTTTCCGCAGGCTTTGTCGACGCTCAGCTGGGGCAGCCGCGGTCGGTCGGTTCGCCGAGCGGCTCGTCGCCCAGATACTGGGCGACGATCTCCGCGGCGCAGGCACTGCGCGCGAGGACCGAATAGCCGAGCCCGTCCCAGGTCACCCTCGTCGGTGTTGTGCCTGCCCTGATGAACAGACCACCGAGTGCCTCGGCGCCGCCGCCCCCGTTGATCGGGTCATTGGCGCCGTCGAGCATCAGCGGGTCCACCGGGAGCGCGCTGGGCGGATTCACCGGCGTCGACGACGCCCAGGCGTTGCATCGCATGAGCGACAGGGCGCTGTCCGCGCCGGTCAACGGGTTCTGTCGGGACCATGAGTCGATCAGGCCGGGGATCTCGTTCTGGCCGACCGGTCCGCTGACGTCGTTGCAGTGCGACACCAGCTGGCCGTCGGTGGTGCGCAGCGTCGCGGCGCGGTCGGCGAGCCGGGTGAGTGCCCCGACGTCGCCGCGGTCGGCCGCGGCGATGGCTGCCGCCAGGTCGGTCACCGATTCCGGCCGGTCGGCGGCCAGTGCCAGCGACGTGGTGATTGCGGACAGGGCCTCGGTGTCCGAGAGTCCGCCGAGATCACCGGCGCGCCCCTTGGCAAGGACGCCGGCGATCCGGGCGGTGCCGTCGGCGCCGAGCGGGCACGACCCGGTGGCGTTGCAGCGCTGGGCAAAAGTCCGCAGCGCCGCCTGGACGCCGGTGGCGCGCGCCGCGGCACGGTCGCGGGCGTTGGCACCGAAAGGAGTGGGGGTGTCGAGGATGATCCGCCCGGCGCGACCGGAGAAGTTCCCGGCATAGGCGAGGACCACATCGGCCCCTTCGCCCACGCCGACGAGTGCGAGTTGGTCGACGCCCCAGGCGATGCGCAGCGCCTCGATGTCGGCGGCCGCGAACGCCTCGCCGAAATCCAGCTGGTGCGGGTCGAGCGTCTCGGTGCAGCCGTCGGACGCCGACGACGCGGCACGTGCCAGCCGATCGACCCGCTGCTCCTGCGACGCCGGCCCCTCGGCCAGCCCGTTGCTGAGCATCGCGGCGCGCTCGAACCGCGTCATGCAGTCGATCTCGCTGCTCGCCGCGCTGCCACGTCGGTCGACCGCCACGACCGGATGCCGGGCCAGCACGGACCGGCCCGGACTGGTCGCCAGCATCATCAGCGTCCGCGAGGACGGCACGTCGGACCCGGATGTGAGCACCAGCGGCGGCGCGTCGGCGGGCGTGGCCTCGACGCTCGCGCGGGTGAGCGCGACGGTGAGGGTGTCGCCGGTCGGGCGGTACGGGTTGACCGGGACACTCAGCTCCGCACACTCGACGGAGACACCGCCGGAAGGATCGATGTCCCATCGTCCGGCGGACTCCCGCCCGCAGTCGGTCCAGTCGAGTTCGTTGCGGGGCGCCTGGATCGGTGGCGGTCCGGCCGGCGCCGACGACGACGTCGGCGCCTCGGCGGCACCGTCGCCGCCGGTGACCACGTCGGGTCCGGGGTCGGGGCCGACCGCGCACGAGCTGACGCCGACGATGGTCACGGTCGCCGCGGCCACCGACAGCACCGCGGCGCGCCACCGACCGCTGGCCTTCCGCCGGGGTGCTCGTCGCATGACCGCGAGCCTAGTCAACGGTTCCGGTGCCGCGACCGAGCCGGTGCGGCGCACAGTTCGATCCAGTGGCGTCACGCGTCGTCGGCGCTCGCCCGGACCCAGCGGGTGAACACGAACCCGTCGTCGTCGGTGATGAACGACTCGGGCCGCATCCGGCGGAGGTCGGCCGGCCCGTCGTGCCCGATGATCCGCCCCGCGTCGCCGCCGACCAGAGTGGGGCTGGTGGTGACGCACAACTCGTCGAGCACATCGGCGGCGACCAGCGCCCCCAGCAGGGACGGTCCGCCCTCGCTCAATACGCGAATCCACCCACGTTCGGCGCACACGTCCATCACCGTGTGCACGTCGACGGTGTCCGCGCCGCAGTCGATGAGGGTGGCGCCCGCGTCGGCCAGCGCCGACCGGCGATCGGCGGGTGCCGACTCGCAGGTCAGGACGATCGTGTCCGCATTCGCCAGCGGGGGATAGTCGTCGGGTATCGACAGCGATCGCGACAGCAGGGCGAGCGCGGGGGCCGGTGACTGTTCGCGGGCCTCGCGGTCGGTGGCGAACGCGTCGTCGGGCGAGGGCTGGCGATACCCCTCGGTGACCGCGGTGCTCGCACCGACCAGCACGACGTCGGCCAGCGCCCGCAGCACCCGGAACACCATCTTGTCGCCGGGTCCGCCGAGGCCGCCGGACCTGCCGTCGACGGTGACCGCGCCGTCGATCGAGCTGACCATGTTCGCCCGGACACAGGGCCGCGGAAGGCAGGGCGGCGACGACGGTCGCGGTGGGTAGGCGTACTGCTCGGCGAGCCACCGCAGCGTCGCGGCCTCGTCGTCGGCGGGTGTGAGCTGGGTCGCTTTCTGTAGACCGAACATGCGTCCATCATGGCCGAGGTCGATACGCTGCCTATCTATGACGGCACGACTATGCGACCGCAACCCGACGGTCGCACCCGAGGCGCTCATCGGCGAGATGGTGCCACCGTCGACGTTCGACTCGGTCAGCTTCGACTCCTACATCCCCGACCCGGCCGAGCCCTCCCAGGCCGAGGCGGTGGCCAAGGCCCGTGATTTCGTCGCGCGGGCGGGCAAGGTCCGCGGCGGCAAGCGTGGATTGTTCTCCCGCAAGTCCACGGGGCAGGGGATCGGGCTCTACCTCGACGGCGGATTCGGTGTCGGCAAGACCCACCTGTTGGCCTCGATCTACCACTCGCTTCCGGAGCCGAAGGCGTTCGCCACGTTCGTCGAGGTCACCCATGTGGTCGGTGCGCTCGGATTCGTCAACGCCGTCGAACGCCTGTCGGAACACACCGTGCTGTGCATCGACGAGTTCGAACTCGACGACCCCGGTGACACCATGCTGGTGTCGCGGCTGCTCACCGAGCTCACCGCCAAGGGGGTGTCGATCGCTGCGACGTCGAACACGCTGCCCGGCCAACTCGGCGAGGGACGGTTCGCCGCGCAGGACTTCCTGCGGGAGATCCGCAAACTGTCGTCGGTCTTCGAGACCATCCGCGTCGACGGCCCGGACTACCGTCACCGTGATCTGCCGCCGGCGCCGGAACCGCGCACCGACGCCGAACTGAAGGAGCTGGCCGACGCCACACAGGGCGCAACGCTCGACGGTTTCGACGAACTGTGCGAGCACCTGAGTACCCTGCATCCGTCGAAGTACAAGGATCTCGTCGACGGGGTGTCGCTGGTGTGCATCCGTGATGTGCATCCGGCGCAGGATCAGTCGGTGGCGCTGCGCATCGTGGTGCTGGCCGACCGTCTGTACGACGCAAACATCCCGGTCACCGTGTCCGGCAACAAGCTCGACGAGATCTTCACCGAGGAGATGCTCGCCGGCGGGTATCGCAAGAAGTATCTGCGCGCGACGTCACGCCTGCTGGCGTTGTCGCGGTTCGCGGAATCCGCGGTCTGATCGGTCAGTCCAACGGCTGCACATAGATGTAGTCGTGCTCGATGCTGCCGTTGAGGTCGAAGGTCTTGACTCCGGCCCGGCGGAAACCCATCTTCGCGTAGAACCGTTGGGCGCGTTCGTTTTCCTGATTCACACCGAGCCAGGCCAGCACGCTGCCGCGCTCGCGGGCGAGTCGGAGCGCGGCATCCATCAGTGCGTGCGACGGGGGTGATGTGCGGCCGAGTGCGTGATGATCGGCGGCGACGTACATCTTGGAGACCTCGGTGACCGGCCGTCGGGTCACCACGGCTGCCACATCCGGGTGTGTGGGCGCCGTGTGCACGACGAGGCAGTATCCGATCACGTCGCCGCCGATGCCGTCGCGTGCCACGAGCACATCTCGATCGGCCGCGACGATGTGGCCGGCGAAGCTGTCCGCATCAAGGTTCGACGTGACGAACGCGGCGATGTCCTCGGCGGTCGAATGCGGTGGGCAGGCCAATGGGAACGTGGCCGCCGCCAGCGCCGCCACGTCCGGCGCGTGCACGGCGTCGGTGACGATCTCGATCAGCGCGGGCTCTGGCACGCCCGCAGCCTACGCCGCCGGCGCGGGCAGGCACCGGCCGGTGTCACTCGCCTGCGAGGTCCGCGGAAAGATCGGCGACCTGCACGTCGTCGGGGATCTCGACCTCCGCGATGCGCTCGGGTACGTCGTCGAATTCGAGGCGCAGAGCCTTGCACATGGTTGCGTGCATGTCGTACATCGCGGTGATGTACGTGAGCTGGACGATCTCCGCCGGCGGCAGGTGTTCACGCAGTACCTCGAACACCCCGTCGGGTACGCGCCCACCGTCGAGTACGAGGCCGTCGGTGTAGGCGAGTACGGCGCGTTCGAGTGGGGTGAACAGGTCGCTGACCTGCCAGGCGGGGATGGCTGCGATCTTCTCCTCGGGCATGCCCAGCGACCGCATCTGTTTGCAGTGCTGGGAGAAGACGAACTGACTGCCGCGCGCGAAACCCGCACGGCCCTGACCCAGTTCGCGTAGCAGTGGGTCGATTGTGGCGCCCCGATAGAGGGCGAACCCGCGCACGGCATGCCCGAAGACGTCTGGGTCGTTGGCGAACACGGTCCACCAGTCGCCGGGCGTCGCGTGGATCGTGCCGTGGTCGACCGCCGGGTCCTTGTCCGGGCCGAAGAGCCGGTCGTAGAAGAAGAGGATCTTCTTGTCGGTGACGTCGGCTCGGTGGACTTCGGGAAGGCGTGGCATCTGTTCCTCTCGGATGTTCGATCGTGCCGGTCAGGGCGTGTGCGGGTCAGGGGGCCGTGTGGGCGTGGCGGTCGGCTGCTGTCTTGGGCTCGTGGGCCACGTCGGCGGCGGTGAATTCCCGGGTCCAGCAGGCGAACTCGAGCAGTACGCCGTCGGGGTCCTGGAAGTAGAACGACCGGACGAACGTGCCGGGGTGCACGTGTCGGGACACTCCAGCGGGACTGTCGTCGTGATTGAGGACGGGGCTGACCGCGACTCCGGCCGCTTCGAGCCGGGTGCGGTAGTCGTCGAATTGCTCGGGGGGCACGGCGAACGCGACGTGGTTCATGGAACCCACGGCGCTGGCGAGTTCGCCCTCGTCCGGGCGGCCTTTCGGCGCAGCGATCCCGGGTGCGGCGTCGGGGGAGTCGGCAAGCCAGAAGAACGCGACGGTGTTGCCGCCGCCGCAGTCGAAGAAGAAGTGCTGACCGAGCCCGCCGGGTAGGTCGAGGGTCTTGACCAGCGGCATGCCCAGGACCCCGGAGTAGAAGTCGATCGTGCGCCGCATGTCGGCGCACACCAGGGCCAGATGGTTGATTCCGCGTAGTTCGAACGTGGTGTTCTGGGGGGACATCGGAACTCCTTGTCGAGGTGGGTATGACTTGACGGTCATGTCAGCCTGGTGGATGGTTCTGGAGGTGGCGAAGTCGTCGGTCAGCAGCTCATCGGTGCCCGCTCCTGTCGAGTCGTTGTCTCGACGTGGCCGGGCGACCCGCGACGCCGTGCTCGACGCCGCGCAACGGGTGTTCGAGCGGGTCGGATTCCTCGATGCCCGGGTCGAACTGATTGCGCAGGAGGCGTCGGTCTCGTACGGGACGTTCTATCGGTACTTCGTGTCCAAGGAGGACGTCTTTCGTGAACTGAGCACTCGGCTGTTCGCCGAGGTGCACTTGCAGGAGCCGTCGGCGCCCGACCTCTCGGCCACGCAGCGACTTGTCGCGGCCAACCGTTCCTACTACGAGGCGTATCGGCGTAACGCGCGCATGATGGCGATCGTCGAGCAGGTCGCGACGTTCAACGAGGAGTTCCGCGAATTGCGTCACCGGCACCGCGCCCAATGGATCGATCGAACCGCTGCGGCCATCGCCCGGTGGCAGGCCGATGGCCGCGCGAGCGTCGCGCTCGACCCGGTGATGGCGGCGCGGGCGATGGCGGCGATGGTCGATCACACGCTCTACCTCTGGCTGGTGCAGGGCGAGGACGCCGACGAGGAGCTGTTGCTGACGACCCTGGACCAGATGTGCGTCGGCGCACTGGGTCTCGACGCCGGCTGAATCCATCAGCGGATCGCCAACGGGTTGATCGGGGAGCCGACACCCCGGGTGAACTTCAGCGGCGGGCCGGCGAAGAAGAAGTCGTAGTGGCCATCGGCGGCGCAGGCCTCGGCGAGTTCCTCGAAGTCGAGCATCTCGGCCAGCGTCATCCCCATGTCGCGGATCAACACCATGTGCACTTCGAACAGCGCGCCGGGGTTCTCGCCCGGGATCGCCTCGATTGCCCAGTTGTCGGAGCCGACGACCGCGACGTCACGGTCGCGGAGCCACTGTGCGCTGCTCAGCGCCAGGCCGGGCTCGCCGGACATGAATCCGTGGGGGTCCCGCTCGGTGAGAAACTTGGCGCGCCAGCCGGTTCGGAACAGCAGGATGTCGCCGGGCCCGACGTCGACGCCCTGCGCCGCTGCCACCGCGTCGAGCTCGTCCGCGCCGATCGTCGACCCGGCCTCCAGCCAGTCGACCCCGCGGTGACGGGCGATGTCGAGCAGCACCCCGCGGCCGGCGATGCCTTTGCCCTGGGTGTGGATGCCGCACTTGCCCGCGCCCTTGATGGTGACCTCGTCGCCGGGATGGCCGTTGTAGAGCTTCTCGTCGTAGTGCACGTGAGCGAGGGAGTCGTACTGCGAGCCGGCCTGCAGCGGCATGAAGACAAAATCGTCGGCCCACTTGAAGCCGCCGGGCAGGACTTGTTCCTGTCCGTTCTCCGACATCAGACGGATGGGGTTCATACGGACGCCGCCGGGCTGCGGACCGTCGGCGTCGAGGGGGATGCCGAGGTCGAAGATCTCTCCGGTGCGGATCAGGCCGGCTGCCGCGGCCACTCGTTCGGGCGTGATCAGGTTGGTGGTCCCGCGCTCGTCGTCGGCGCCCCAACGACCCCAGTTGCGTACTCGGGCACCGAGTTCGCGCATGTCGGTGGTTGATTCCGATGTCGTCACGTGACCTCCTTGTCGCTGACATGCCCGATCGCGAGGCAGTCACCAAAGGTGCACCCGCATCAAACCCGAGCAGAACATGACATATATGTCATGTTCCGATCGTGATTGTGACGTGGAGCACTGAGTGAAGTCAACAGGCGGTATGGCGGCTACTCCCGTACCTGCGCGATCGACAACAGCACAGTGACCGCGCCGTCGCCGTCCTGCTCCGGTTCGTGATCGGTCAGGGTGAACTGCGTCAGGCGGGCGAGGTTCACGAAGTATGCGGTGGGCTCGGGGTCGCCGACGGTCACCGCAATGGGTTCCTGCTTGCGAACCACATCCCGGAGGAACTCGGTGACCTCTGGAACGGATTCGGTGAAGAGAAGCTGGATATCGAGCTCGGGGGAGGTGAGAAGTGTCGACATCTGCTGATCGAAACAAGAGTTGGCTTCGCGTATGTCACTTTCCGTCGAAGCGTTCAGAGTCACCACGTCGTGACAACAAGAAAGGCACCCTCGAAAGGGTGCCTGACCTGCAATAACAATGGTGCGCGATACTGGGATTGAACCAGTGACCTCTTCCGTGTCAGGGAAGCGCTCTCCCACTGAGCTAATCGCGCGGGTATGCAATTGGTGTGGAGGTGGCGACGGGAATCGAACCCGTGTACACGGCTTTGCAGGCCGTTGCCTCACCACTCGGCCACACCACCAGATGCGAGAGGACTCGCGCCGAGCGGATGACGGGATTCGAACCCGCGACCCTCACCTTGGCAAGGTGATGCGCTACCAGCTGCGCTACATCCGCATGGTCGGGAGCGATCTTGTGGATCTTTTGTGCTCTCGACGCGAAGCAGAACACTATCGGACGTACTCGCGACACACCAAATCGCCTGGTCAGAGCGCTGCAAACGTGAGGATGTCCAGCCAGGGACGGTGTGGGTAGCCAGAGACACGTCCCGAACACGCGGATTTGGGGTAGACGCAGAACTCCGTGTAACCTTCCTCCTCGTGCACCGGCGCGCCTCGCGCCGAAACACGGTCCCGTGGCTCAGTGGAAGAGCGTCCCGTTCACACCGGGAAGGTCGCTGGTTCGATCCCAGCCGGGACCACCATTCATCTCTGCGGCCGATCTCACCGTTGTCCGTTCGTCGGTCCGAGGCGGGCCAGTCCACGAAGAATCCACGGCGTGTGCCGTGCCATCAGGCCGACCGCCCGATCTGCGCCCCGCATCGCCACCCGAGGACCAGGTGTCGGCGTGGCGATCAGTTGCGCCTCCGCCGATCCGGCCAGCACCCCATGCCGCTCGACCGCCAATAGTTGCCACATCCCGGAGACACCCCGCAGTTCGACGATTCCGCGGTCGGCGAAGCCGGTTCCCGAACCCACGACCAGGTCGCGGACGGTGCGGGACACCAGGATGTCGCCCGGCCGGGCCTGCCCGAGGATGCGTGCGGCGATGTGCACGGCGATTCCGCCGATGTCGTCGCCGATCAGTTCACACTCACCGGCATGTATCCCGGCCCGGATCTCGACACCGATCATCTCGGTCTCGGTCCGTACCGCTTCGGCGCAGCGAATGGCCTGCGTCGGACCATCGAACGTCGAGAGGTGTCCGTCGCCGGTGTTTTTCACCACGGTGCCACCGAAACGCTCCGTCTCCTCGGCGGTGATCGAGCCGAAGCGATGCAGCACCGCTCGCCATCGCTCGTCGCCCGCCTTCTCGGCGTGCCGCGTCGACGCGACGATGTCGGTGAACAGCACCGTGCGCAGCGCGCGATGCGACTGCGGTGGCGCAGCATGGCTTCCGGTGAGGAACTCCTCGATCGCGGTCAGGATTCGGTCGGGCTCGGTGGCCCACGGTGCGTGGTCGATCCCGTCGACCTCGAGCCAGCGGGCGTCGGGGATGTGATGGGCGAGATAGCGGCCGCACTGCACGGGCATCGTGTCGTCACGGGCATGGATCACCAGGGTCGGTGTGGAGAGCGTGGGCAGGATCGCCCGGACGTCGATCGCGAGGTTGGATTGCATCGTCGCCCGCGCCATGCCGGGACTGGCGCACATCCGCTCGACCAGTGCGAGCTGGCGCATCGACTGGGTCGACGGGAACAGACACTTGCTCGCCGCGCCCGTTCCCCAGGCGTTCCTGGCGGCTCGCGCGAATTCCTGGAGTCCGGCGATCTTCTCGATCGGCGGTGTGAAAGCCTCACCGAGTTCGCTCCGCTGACGTGCTTGCAGCTGTGTCGGATCGCCTTCCAGAGCTTTCCAATCCGCCCCGGCGAGAAATGCGAACGACCCGAACAGGATCAGTGCTCGCACACGCTCAGGTCGTCGCGCGGCAAACAGAATCGACTGCGCACCACCTTCGCTCATACCGAACAGCGCGGCGTCGGTGAATCCGGCGGCGTCCATCACCGCCTCGATCTCGGCGGCGCGGTCATCGATCGTGCGGACGCGGGGGAGTGGATCCGACAAGCCGACGCCGGCCTTGTCGAAGAGTAGGACCTGGCAGAAGGAACCCAGGTGATCGAAGAAGGACTTGAACTCCGGGACCGTCCAGAACAACTCGAGGTGAGTGACCATCGGGCCGACGAAGACGAGTTCGATTGGCCCGTCGCCGAATACTCGGTACGCCAGGCTGAGATCGCCGCACTGTGCATACGACGTTTCCTGCACGTTGTCGACGATACGGCTCGTGCCCTGAGTCCGCGCCGCTTCCGCGCGGGTCAGCGCTTCGTGGGATCGGAACGACCGTGGACGGTCGACAGCAGGCAGCAGCTCACCCGGGCGCGCCGGATCGGCTCGCCGTCGCGGAGCGTCTTGTACGGTCGGACACTGTGACCCGTGCCTCCGTGAATGCTCCCGTCGTCAGCACCACCGCCGGTCGGGTAGTGGGCTGCACCGTCGACGGGATCTCGTCATTCCTCGGGATTCCCTATGCCGCACCGCTCGTTGGGCCGGCAGCGTTTGCAGCACCGACCAGCCCGCCGGGATGGGATGGTGTGCGGGCAGCCACCGAGTACGGCCCGACGGCGCCCCAGGTTCCGTACCCGGCCCCCATCGCCGCCCTCCTCGAGAACGTGATCGTGCCTGGCGACGACTATCTGAACCTCAACGTCTGGACACCCGACCCCGGTGGTGCGGGATTGCCGGTGATGGTGTGGATTCACGGCGGTGCCTTCACCCGTGGCTCCAATCGGATAACGATCTACGCCGGTGACACATTCGCCCGCGACGGCGTCGTCTGCGTCGGTATCAACTACCGGCTGGGGACCGCGGGCTTCGCCTCGATCGACGGCGCGCCGGAGAATCGCGGTCTTCGCGACCAGCTCGCAGCGCTGGAATGGGTACGCGAGAACATTGCGGCATTCGGCGGAGATCCGGACAACGTGACCGTCTTCGGGGAGTCGGCGGGCGCGATGAGCGTGGCGTCATTGCTCGCCTCACCACGAGGTGAAGGTCTGTTCCACCGGGCGATCATGCAGAGCGGCAACGGTTCGGCGGCGGCCGATGTGTCCGATGCGCGCAAGGTGACCGAACGAGTCGCCGCGTTACTGGGCGTTGAAGCGACGGTCGACGCCCTGGGCCGCGTCGACGCCGCGGCACTACTCAGGGCGCAGACGCAGATGGCGCTGGAGCTGATGACCAATCCCGACCCCGCACTGTGGGGAACATCGGTGATCAATGTGGGCATGGGGATCATGTCCCAGTTCCCCGTGATCGACGGCGAGATCCTGACCAGCGTTCCGCACGTCGCGATCGCCGACGGCGCGGGCGCGGACATCCCCCTGATCGCCGGGTGGAACGCGGACGAATACCGCTTCTTCATGGCGGCCACCGGCGGTGCCGCTGCGGTCAGTGAGGACGGCGCGGCAGCGGTGTTGGGGCGGGCACCGGGCGGCCTGGACTTTCTGCGCGGCAGATTGGACGCTGGTGCGACCCCGGGAGACGCACTCGCCGAGGCACTCACCGCGCGAGCCTTCTCCGCGCCGACAACGAGCATCGCGCTTTCCCGTCCGCCCGGATCGACGTTCCTCTACGAGTTCGGCTATCGCAGCCCGCAGGCCGACATCGAGGCCGGACACGCCGTCGAGATCCCGTTTGTGTTCGATCACCTCGACGCAGCGCACGCGTTGGTCGGTCCGCAACCCGACCAGCGCATTGCCGATGACATGCATCGGGCGTGGGTGGATTTCGCCACCACGGGCGAATCCGGATGGCCGGCGTATGCCGACGGCGCGCGCGCTCACCGTTTCGACTGACAGCCCCGACCACCGGGCGGAGGTCAGCGCACGCCGTAGGAGACGCCGGATCAGATGATCGGCCGTGCGGCGGACCCGTCTGGCAGTTCGAGTTCTTCCAGCTCGGCGATCACCGCATCCGTACGCGAATCGCGGACAATGATCGATCCCAGCCTCTCGGCGGACTCGGCGTAGGCGGGATCGGCCAGCAACCGCCGTGTCGCAGTGGCGATCTTGCGCCGACTCGCCTTGCGCGACAGAGTGATCCCAGCTCCGCGGGCGCTCACCCGAATCGCATTGTCGGGTTGGTCGCGGCCATGGGGGAGTGCGAGGATCGGTGTCCCCGCCGCGAGAGCGCGGACGACCGTGCCGTGGCCGGCGTGGGTGATGACCGCGCTCGCGTGCGGGAGAATTGCCGAATGGGGTGCCGCCGCGACCACGGTGACGTTGTCGGGTGCCGTCAGGGCGGACGGATCGATGGCCGGACCGGTGGTGACGAAGCCGCGCACCGGCAACTCCGCCAGAGCGTCGATCACGCGTTGCAGGCAGGCCGTCTGATCTTGGAACGTCGACGACAGCGCGACGAGGACCAGCGGTTCGTCACCCGCGGGCGGCGTCCATGTCGTGGTCGCCCAGTCCGGGTCGTCGAGCACCGCGCCGACATAGCGGACGTGGTCCGGCATCTGTGCGGGAAAGTCGAACTCCCGCGACGTGAGCACCAGGTGCCTGCGTGCGAGATGGACCTGGTCGAAGAACTCGGCGACCGGCGGCAGGCCGTAAACCTCGCGGAGTGCGTTCAGCCTCGGCACTCCCTTGTTCCACTGCCGCAACGTCACACGGCCGATGATCCGGTCCCGGAGTCGGGTCAGCGGGCCGCGGGCGGGCATCAAGCCGAGACACGCAGGCGGCATTCCGTCGACGGGCAGCAGGTAGGCGTTGGGGAACGGGACATCGAACCGCACTCCCCGCGCCTGCGCGGCAACCATCGCGCCGATCGCGAAGAACGAACACACGACGAGGTCGGGTCGGACGGTGTCGATCGCTGCGGCCGTGTCCCGCGCGTAGCCCGGGGCGGGACCGATGAACTGGTGGTCGAGCAGCATCCGGAACAGTTCGAACGGATTGCGGCACTCCCAGTCCCGGTAGTACGCGTCCTCCGGTAGCCGTGACGCACGGTTCGGGGCCGCCGTCCACGGCAGGTGCTCTGCGCCGGTGGCTGCCACATCCGGGATCATCGACGCTTCGGCGAGCACGGTGACGTGATGCCCGCGCTCGACGAGTCGGCGCACCATACCGAGTTCCGGCGGAACAGTGCCGCCCCCGTCGACGAGCGCGAACAGATATGTGCGAGTGGTCATGTTGAGTTTCCTGTCAGGATGCCGGCCACCAGGCCGGCCATGGTCTTCTCGGTGTCTGCGCGGTTGCGCCCCAGGTCGCGTCGGAGCAGTTTCCAGACATAGACGTCGGTGGCCGCGTGCAGCGCGTCCAGAAACTGTTCGCGCCGTTTCGGGTTCGTCGGGATGCTGTCGGCGAAAACCGTTGCCAGCCAGGTGCGGTGGCCGGCGCGCGCGACATCCAGTTGAGCGTTGAGGTCGGGGAACCGATCCGCGGCCATCGCCCAGCGGACGTTCGCATCGCCGATCTGTTCGTAGTTCCCGACGAGCGCGGTGATGGCGCCCTCCAGGTCACCGGGGCGCGCCGCGCGCGCGTCAAACGTCTCCGCGGCCAGCACCTCGGTCACGCCGACCACGACGCCCGCCTTGGACTCGAAATGATTGAGCACCGTTTGATGCGATACGCCCGAGGCCTTGGCGATCGCCGCGAGTGTCACGTCCTCGAAGGCTTTCTCGAGGAACAGTTTCGTCGCCGCGGCGAGAATTCGGTCGCGGGTGGCGACGGTGCTGTCGGCACGGTCGGACTGGGTGTAGGCACGAGTCGTTTTCATTTGACCATCACTCAAGCACTGATTTGAGTGCCGGTCAAGCGAAATTTCCGCGGTGCATCTGCACGAATGACCGACCACCCGATGAGGCGGCGAATGTCGCACTCCCACGGCGATTCTCCGCGCCACCGAGGTCCGGCGCCGGTATGTTCGCCTTGCGTGCGCAGCCGCCGCCCCGGATCGGGAGCGGTCGGTTGCGCCCCCGATCACCTGGGGACTGGTGGCGCTGGCCGCCGTGTGTGCCATTGGGGTCGTCATGTGGCACGTCGCCGCCGTGCCACTCGGAAACCCGTTCTACGGGTTGTTCGCCAACCTCACCGATCTGAAGGTGTATCGCGCAGGCGCGCAGACGATTCTGGACGGTGAACCGCTGTACGTCGGGCCGGTCCTGTGGCACCTCGAGTTCACCTATCCGCCGTTCGCCGCGTTGATGCTCACCCCGGTGGCACTCGTCGCGGAGGGCGTTGCAGCCCTCGGCTGGTGGGTCACCACCTTCGGCATGCTCGCCTGCGTCATCGTGCTCGGCTTCCGCAGTCTGGGCTATCGATGCGACGGCCGACTGTATGCGTTCGCCGTGCTGCTCGCGGTGAGCGCCACCGCGCTCGAACCGGTGCGCACCACCATCTGGCTGGGGCAGATCAACATCGTGCTGATGACCTTGATCATCGTCGACCTCGCCCTGCTGGATCTGGTGCGGCCGGGCTCCCGGCTCAAGGGCGTCGGGGTCGGCGTGGCCGCCGGGCTCAAGCTGATACCCGCGTTCTTCCTCGTCTACCTGGCCGCGATCCGGCAGTGGCGCGCCGTTGTGACGGGTCTCTGCGTGTTCGCCGCGACCGTCGTCGTGGGGTTCCTGGTGGTGCCCCGCGACTCGTGGACGTACTGGACCCAGGCGGTGGCCGGGACGGCGCGGGTTGGCATGGTCGACTCACCCGCCAACCAGTCCGTCAACGGGTTCGTGTCACAACTGCTGGCCTACTTCGACATCCGACGGTTCGCCCACCCGCTCGACGGCATCCGGGTATACGAGGCGCCGTGGTGGTTGTGGATGCCCTTCGCCGCGATCGCCGCAGTGCTCGGTGTGTGGGCGGCCTGCGTCGCTCATCGACGCGGCCGGGAGTTGCTCGCCGTGTGCATCATCGGGATGACGGCGGCGACCGTGTCGCCGTTCAGTTGGGGCCATCACTGGGTGTGGTTCGTCCCGCTGTTCGTGGTGGCGTTCGACGTCGCCTATCGCGGTTCGCGCGACCGCGGGTGGGTGGTCTGGTGGCGGTGGCTCGGGCCGATCGGCATCGTCACCGTCTCGTTCACCTGGTGGTATCACTGGTGGGACAGCGGGCCGCGGCTGAGCTCCGATCACGCGATCGCCCTGGGCCTCTTCATGATGCCGCGATGGCCCGATCCGCAGTGGTTCGACCGACTCGCGGTGGTCTTCTACGCGGGCTGTTACCCCCTGGTGTTGCTCGTCACAATCATCGTGACGTTGGTAACCGGCGTGCACCGGAGTCGCGTTCATCGCGTGTCCGCGCTCGATCGGCCCACCGAGGTGGTCACCCCGGTCGGCTAGGCTGGTCGGGCACAAACGGTCACAGGGGTGGGAACGAGGACGATGTCGGGCTGGAAGCAGTTGCGGCTGTGGTGGCGCAAGAAGCGATACCTCATTCGTCGTAACCCCCGGCTCTATCTCACCTATCGAGTCGCCGTCGGCGTGGTCGGCACGATCGTGCTGCTCGTGGGCATCGTCACGATCCCGTATCCGGGACCAGGTTGGTTGACCGTTTTCGTCGGGCTGGGCATCCTCGCGTCTGAGTTCACGTGGGCTCACCGACTCCTCAAGTTCGCGCGCGGCAAGTACGACCTGTGGATCGACTGGATCGGGCGACAACACTGGTCGGTGCAGGCCATCGTCTGGCTGGGCACGGCCGCCGTCGTCGTCGTGACGTTGTGGCTGCTCGGCGCCCTCGGCCTCGTCGCCGGCTGGGTGGGCATCGACGCCGCCTGGCTGGACAGCCCGATCCTGTCCTGACCCACGAAGTCATTCTTACGGGCCGGGGGAGTGTGGCGCGGCAGGTGTCGGATGGCGCCACATCTGTTCGAGATCGTTGAGATAGGCGGCGGCCCACAGCAGGTCGCTGGGAACGGTGGGTGTGGTGCGGGCGTCCAGGACATCGGCCGCCACCGACGCCGAAATTCGCCCGCCGGGGTCACCGTCCAGCCGGGCTCCGACCGACGTGGCGTGCTGTTCGAGCGCGTCACGGACCGCGGTGTCCGACGTCGATGATCCGCGCAGTGGGATCTGGGCGATCCGTTCGGCCGCCAGCATGGTCCGCAGCATTCGCGACGACGAGGCCATGACCGCGTCGATGTCGTCGGGAGTGCCCCCTCGGTCGGTGAGGTACCTGCGGACATCGTCCTCGAAGGTCCGGATGGTCCGCGAAGCATCCACCTCCAGGCCCGCCTCGACCGGACGATGACGTGTCACCCTCCGGACGGCGGCGGCCAGCAGATCTGCGACCGACCCGGCGGCCTCGGCGCGTTGACGACGCAACGCGATCATGGGATTGCGCGGCCACAGGGCCAGCGAGACGACGGCGGCGACGGCTGCCCCGATCGCCACGTCCTCGACCCTGATCACGCCCACCTCGAATCCGGTCGGTGCGATCACGTTGAACAAGAGCACGACGACGAGCGTGAACGCGGCCTGCCCGGCCAGGAACGAGATCACCTCGGGTGCGTAGGTGGCGAGGAACACGGCCGGCGGGAGCGCGATCCACAGGGCAACCGGTCCGGTACCGACCGCGATGAGCAGCGCAGCACCCAACCCGAAGCCCAACAACGTACCGACCAACGCCCGCAGCACCGACGAACCGGTCGTCAGCGCCGAGCTGCGCAACACCGACATCGTGCCGAGCACAATCCAGAATCCGTGCTGAACGGGAAAGAGCTCGGTCACGCCGACCGCGATCGCCAGGCCGAGCCCGCCGCGCAGGCTGTCCCGCAGGGACACCGATCCCCACCGCAGGTAGCCCCGCAGGTAGTTGGGTGAGCTGAGCGACGTGGGGGCCGGTCGTCCGTCGGCGAACACGGACGGGATGCGGCGTCCCAGGATGCGGTCGAGTACCGGGCGCGCGTCGGCAGCGCCGGACCACGCGATGATCCGGCCGGCGGCGATGACCGCCGAATCCACGGCGTGCGACTCGAGGACAGCGGATGCGCCGTGCTGATCAACGGTCTCGGCGAAGTCGTTGAACCACCGATCGCGTTCGACGTCGAGTTCAGCGACGAGCGTCTCGAGCTCGCTCTGCGAACGGTCACGATCGGTTGCGGTCCGGGCGTTCAGGGTCGCCGCGGCGGCTCGCAGCAGCGCCGCGCGGGTCGTCGGCGACGGTCCGCGCGCCGACGTGCGCGCAGAGGTGAGCCGATCGGTGAGCCACTGCAGCTCGCTCACCACCCGGACGAGTGCACGGCTGCCTGCGGACAGGCCGACCGGACGGCAGGCGCCGGAGAGAAAGCTCTTCTCGAGATCGGCGGCGGCTGCGCGAACCGCAACCGCGTCACCCGTGCCCTCGACGAACTCGGCGAGAAGCAGGCAACTGCGGGCCGCGCGTTCGCGGAGCCGGTCGTGGTGAACCGGTGCCAGCACGAACAACGCGGCGGGCACACAGCAGGCGACGGCGAGCCCCCATCCCAACAGTCGGTCGGCCACCGCACCCATGGGTGCGGGTACGGCCACCGGCAGCACGAAGGTGAGCAGGACCGACCGCCCCGCCGCCGCGAACGCCGCGCTGACGACGCCGCTGAACAGGACCACACTGCCGACGACGAACATCGCGAGCACCGCCGCCCACGCGATCCCGGAAAGCGCGGTGCCCAGGGTGATGAGCACCGCGCCGACCACCCCGAGCCCGAGGTGGCTCGTCGCGCGGGTTCGTCGGTCGCCCGGAAAGTCCACGAAGACGAGGAGCGCGAACGATCCGAACACCGCGAACACGGGGGTCTGCGTGCCGCCGACGACGTAGAAGGCGATGGCGAAGGTCGCGGGAATGAATGCGCACGAGCGCACGGCACGACGGAGGGCGTCGTGTTCAGGATCATGGGCGTGCAGGTGGGCCCGCAGGGCCCCGACGACGTCACCCGCCACCGGATTCCTGTCGGATCACCGCCGCATCCATGGGGCATCGATCGCTTCGATTCAATGTCCCGGCCTCCCTGTCGACGTGTTCGTGGAAGCTGACGGGTTCGTGGAAGCTGTCGTCCCCCGGCCCGACTGCCTGCGGCGGTTCGAACCCCGCAATCGTACTGCGCGCGCCGGATATCGGGATGGCCCGAAATGGCCGGAGACCTGCGACGCCGCGAACGGTGGGCGGAGTGCCGAAGGGGGTGACAGGCTGGGTGGACATCGACGCCACACGGTCGGCCGGGCCGATACCCTGATCCGGTGTGCGCCGGTGCGGATGCGTATCCGCCACCCGGATACGATCGTGCTGCCACAACAGCCTTGATCCGGTGTGCCTGCAGGCAACCCGAACGACCACCAGAGGAGCGGTTTCGTGCCCGACGATGTGATGGTGACCAGCCCTGCCACGATCCGTGTGCCAGCTGGGACTACCGCGGGCACTGCGCTGCGCGACCATGATCTGCCCAACAAGGGCCCCGAGGCGGTGGTCGTGGTCCGCGACGCGGCGGGACAACTCCGCGATCTGTCGTGGGTGCCCGAACTCGACACCGACGTCGAACCGGTGGCGGCCAACACCGAGGCCGGACGCAGCGTCATCCGGCATTCGTGTGCCCACGTGCTCGCCCAGGCGGTTCAGGAACTGTTCCCGGAGGCCAAGCTCGGCATCGGTCCGCCGATCAAGGACGGCTTCTACTACGACTTCGACGTCGCCGACCCGTTCACTCCCGAGGACCTCGCCGCCCTCGAGAAGAAGATGAAACAGATCATCAAATCGGGGCAGCGGTTCTCCCGGCGCGTCTACGCGTCGAAGGACCAGGCGCGGATGGAGTTGGAGTCCGAGCCGTACAAGCTCGAACTGATCGACGACAAGGGCGCCGCGGCCGACAGCGAGGTGATGGAGGTCGGTGGAGCGGAGCTCACCGCGTACGACAATCTCAATCCCCGCACCGGAGAACTGATCTGGTGCGACCTGTGCCGCGGGCCGCATGTGCCGACGACCAAGTACATCGCCGCGTTCAAGCTGACCCGCAGCTCGGCCGCCTACTGGCGCGGCGACCAGGACAACGCAGACCTGCAGCGGGTGTACGGCACCGCGTGGGAGTCGTCGGAAGCCCAAGACGCCTATCTCGAGTTGCTCGCCGAGGCCGAACGCCGCGATCACCGTAAGCTCGGCGCCGAGCTCGATCTGTTCAGCTTCCCCGAGGAACTCGGTTCCGGTCTGCCCGTGTTCCACCCCAAGGGCGGCATCATCCGCAAGGAGCTCGAGGACTACTCGCGGCATCGACACACGGAGGCCGGGTACGAGTTCGTCAACACCCCGCACATCACCAAGTCGCATCTGTACGAGCTGTCCGGTCACCTCGAGTGGTACGCCGACGGCATGTTCCCGCCGATGCAGCTCGATGCCGAGTACGACGAGGACGGCACGGTCCGCAAGCCGGCTCAGGACTACTACCTGAAGCCGATGAACTGCCCGATGCACAACCTCATCTTCCGTTCGCGCGGCCGGTCCTACCGCGAACTGCCGCTGCGGCTGTTCGAGTTCGGGTCCGTGTACCGCTACGAGAAGTCGGGCGTGGTGCACGGCCTCACCCGGGTACGCGGGATGACGCAAGACGACGCCCACATCTACTGCACCCGCGAGCAGATGCGCGACGAACTGCGGTCGCTGTTGACCTTCGTGCTCGACCTGCTCAAGGACTACGGCCTCGACGACTACTACCTCGAGTTGTCGACGAAGGACCCGAAGAAGTTCGTCGGCGACGACGAGTCCTGGGAGATCGCCACGAACACCCTCGCGGAGGTGGCCCGGGAATCGGGACTGGATCTCGTGCCGGACCCCGGGGGCGCCGCGTTCTACGGCCCGAAGATCTCTGTGCAGGTGAAGGATGCGCTCGGGCGCAACTGGCAGATGTCGACGATCCAGCTCGACTTCAATCAGCCTGAACGATTCGAACTCGAATACACCGGCGCCGACGGTGCCAAGCATCGCCCCGTGATGATCCACCGTGCACTGTTCGGCTCGATCGAACGGTTCTTCGGGGTGCTCACCGAGCACTATGCCGGGGCGTTTCCCGCCTGGCTGGCGCCGGTGCAGGTGGTCGGCATCCCGGTGGCCGAGGCATTCGGCGATCATCTGCAGGGTGTGATCGCCGAACTGCGCCGGCGCGGGATTCGTGCCGAGGTCGACTTCTCCGACGACCGCATGCAGAAGAAGATCCGCACCCACACCAAGGCGAAGGTGCCGTTCATGCTGCTCGCCGGCGAGCGCGACGTGAGCGCGAACGCCGTCAGTTTCCGATTCCGGGACGGCACCCAGGTGAACGGTGTCCCCGTCGACACCGTGGTCGACGTCATCGGCGGCTGGGTCGAGTCGCGACGCAACGATTCCCCGACGGCCGATGTCATCGATCCCGGTGTCGTCGCCGGATCGGACTCGACGGATGGCTGAACCCGACCAGAACCGTGCGCACGGGGAGATCCGTGACTGCGGAACCGGCGACCCGGATCGCCTGCAGCGGTTGTGGAGTCCGCATCGCATGACCTACATCACCGCCGACCCGCCACCGTCGGAGAAGGCGACCGGGCATCCGTTCCTGGACATCCCGACGATGTCGGACGAAGAGGGCCTGATCGTCGCGCGCGGTGATTCCGTGTACGCGGTGCTCAATCTGTACCCGTACAACCCCGGTCACACGATGATCGTGCCGTACCGGCAGGTCGCCGACCTCGAAGCGCTCACCGCGGTGGAATCCGCGGAGTTGATGGCATTCACGCAGCGCATGATCCGGACCATCAAGGCCGTGTCCAACCCGAATGCGTTCAACGTGGGCCTGAACCTCGGGTACGCGGCGGGCGGCTCCCTGGCCGAACACCTGCACCAGCACATCGTGCCGCGCTGGATCGGCGACGCGAACTTCATCACGGTTGTCGGCGAGACGAAAGTCATGCCACAGTTGCTGCGCGACACCCGTTCGTTGCTCGCCGCGGCGTGGCACGAACAGTCGTGATGCCGGTCGGTCGGGGGAGGAAAGGAGCGGTCAGATGCTGAGCATCCGGGGCCGTGCCTCGGTGTCGAAGGTGACCTTGCCGCTGGGCCGTGCATTGCTGCGCACCGGACTGACCCCGGACCTCATGACGCTCATCGGCACGACCGCCACCATCGTTGCCGCACTGACGCTGTTCCCGATGGGTCACCTGTTCGTCGGGACGCTGGTGATCTGGCTGTTCGTGATGTTCGACATGCTCGACGGCGCGATGGCTCGGGCGCGTGGCGGTGGCACCCGGTTCGGGGCCGTCCTCGACGCGACCTGCGACCGGGTCGCCGACGGCGCGATCTTCGCCGGGCTGGCCTGGTGGTGCGCGATCACCGAACCACACAGCCTGCTGCTGGTGGCCACCCTCATCTGCCTGGTGACCTCGCAGGTCATCTCCTACGCCAAGGCGCGCGCAGAGGCCAGCGGACTCAACGGCGACGGCGGCTGGATCGAGCGACCCGACCGCCTGATCATCGTGTTGGTCGGTGCCGGCCTCACCGGTCTCAGTCTCGACTGGGCGATCCACGTGGCGATGTGGGCGTTGGCCGTTCTGTCGGTGATCACGGTTGGACAGCGGATGTGGTCGATTCACGAGTCGCCAAGTGCCCGTGAGCTGATCCCGCTCGGGTCCAACGAATCCGAGGACGCCGAGGACTCCGACGAGGGTGAGCACACGGTGGAGGGCCGCGACGAGGAACCCCCGACCGGCACGCAGCGCCCCGCCGGGGCACACTGACACCCATGCTGACGGCGAAAAGGACCCGATGAGCTCGCTGACGTCGCGACTGTCGGATCTGGGATACGCGGCCGGGTGGGCGGCTGTTCGCCACGCCCCCGAGGGGTGGGCGCGCGCCGCCTTCGACCGCGCCGGCGGATTCGTCGGACGACGCAACGGCGGTCCGGATCAGTTGCGGCGCAACCTCGCCCGTGTCGTAGGAACCTCGCCGGGGGAGGTGCCCGACGAGCTGGTCGCAGCAGCAGTCCGGTCGTATGCGCGCTACTGGTGCGAGGCATTCCGGCTACCCACCCAGGACATGGCCGAGACCGCCGCCACCGTCACCGTTCCTCCCGCCGACCGTGCCAACCTCGATGCGGCGATCGCGCGTGGCAGAGGAGTCGTGCTGGCGCTGCCGCACACCGGCAACTGGGACATGGCCGGTGTCTGGTTGGTGCAGCATTACGGCAGGTTGACCACGGTGGCCGAACGCCTCGAACCGGAATCGTTGTTCGAACGGTTCGTCGCCTACCGCGAGTCGCTCGGTTTCGAGATCTTCCCGCTGAGCGGCGGCGAGCAACCTCCGTTCGGTCAACTGGCGCAACGGCTGCGTGACAACGGCATCGTCTGTCTTCTGGGCGAACGCGACCTGGCACGTCACGGCGTCCCGGTGACCTTCTTCGGTGAGAAGACGCGCATGCCCGCCGGTTCCGCGCGACTCGCCATCGAAACCGGTGCCGCGCTGCTGCCGGTGCATCACTGGTTCACCGAGGCGCCGACGTCGCTGATCTCGTGCGGGGCGCCGATCGACGTCTCCGGCGGCGTCGAGTCGGCTACCCAGGCACTGGCCGATGCCTTCGCCGCCAACATCGCGGCCCATCCCCAGGACTGGCACATGCTGCAGCCGTTGTGGGAGGCGGACTGGTCGCAGGCCCGCCGGGCGCGCATCGGCACCGACGGGGCCGGGGGCCCCGCGCCGACCGGGGAGGTCGGCCGATGAAGATCGGGATGATCTGCCCGTATTCGTTCGACGTGCCCGGCGGGGTGCAGGCCCACGTGGTCGAGCTCGCGCAGGTGTTCATCGAACGCGGCCACGAGGTCAGCGTGCTGGCCCCTTCGGCGCCGCAGACCCCGCTGCCGGATTATGTGGTCTCGGCCGGTCCGGCCCTGGCGATCCCGTACAACGGGTCGGTCTCGCGGGTGAACTTCAGTCCCACCGGCTATCTGCGGCTGCGAGATTGGGTCGCTCGGAGTCGTTTCGACGTGTTGCACGTGCATGAGCCGAATGCGCCGAGTCTGTCGATGTTGTCGCTGATGGTCGCCTCGGGGCCGATCGTCACGACCTTCCACACCTCGACGACCCGGTCGATGTGGCTGTCGGTGTTCCAGGGCATCCTGCGGCCGTATCACGAGCGGATCGCCGGCAAGATCGCGGTCTCGGAGCTGGCGCGGCGCTGGCAGATGGAATCCCTCGGCTCCGATGCGGTGGAGATCCCGAACGGAATCGACGCGGCCGGTTTCGCCGGAGCCGAACCGCTGGAGGGCTATCCGTGGCCCGGACGCACGATCCTGTTCCTGGGCCGCTACGACGAACCCCGCAAGGGCATCGACATCCTGATACGCGCCTTGCCGGCGATCGTGGTCCGGTTCCCGGATGTCCGCGTACTCGTCGTCGGCGGCGGCAACGAGCGCGCGTTGCGCCGACGTGCCGGCGCCCTCGCCGACCATCTGGTCTTCCTCGGTCAGGTCGACGACGAGACGAAGGCGCGGGCGCTGCGTTCGGCCGACGTGTACTGCGCGCCCAACCTGGGTGGCGAGAGCTTCGGGATCGTCCTGGTGGAGGCGATGGCCGCCGGGGCGGCGGTGGTGGCCAGCGACCTCAACGCGTTCCGGCGGGTCCTCGACGACGGCCGGTCCGGACGCCTGGTGGCCACCGGGTCGTCCGACGACCTCGGCGAGGCGCTGATCGACCTGCTGTCCGACGACGACGCCCGGGCCGAGCTGGTGGCGGCGGGTCGTCGACGCGCCGACCGGTACGACTGGTCGCGGGTGGCCGATCAGATCCTGCGCGTGTACGAGACCGTGACGGTGGGTGCGAGCCCGGTCGTGGTGGCCGAGTAGTGCCGACGCAGACACAGACGCGGACGCAGAGGCGGAGGGGGAGGCGATGACGATCTCGGGGTTGACGGTGGCGATCATCGCGCTGATCGTGTTGCTCGTCGTCCTCGCGGCCGGCTGGGCGTATCAGACCGCGAATCGACTCGACCGTCTCAACGTCCGCGTCGATCTGGCACGACAGGCACTCGACGCCGCGCTGGCGCGCCGAGCAGTGGTGGCCAGGGCGATCGCCGCGGGCATGAGCGTGAGCTACGACGACACGGCGCGGGAGGCGGGGCAACGCCTCACCGTGGCGGCCGACCAGGCCGAACGGGCCACACCCGACACCCGCGAGCAGGCCGAGAACACCGTGTCGACACTGCTCGCCCAGCTCGACACCCAGTCCCGGCCGCAGGGTCTCGTCGTCGAACTCGCGGACGCCGAGACCCGCATCATGATGGCTCGCCGCTTCTACAACGACGCCGTCCGCGACACCCGCAGCCTCGCCGAGCGGCGGCTGGTGGCGTGGCTCCATCTCGGCGGCACCGCCGAGCTGCCGCAGTTCTTCGAGATCGTCGAACGGGTCACCCCGGGGAGTGGTTCCTGACCTCGCCTAGACTTGGGGGACAGCCCGCGTCACGCGGACCCCGGCATGTTCTGCCGGGTTGACGACATCAGGAGACATCAAGTGAGTCAGTTCCAGTCAGGGAGCACTCCCGGACCGGATGCCCCGAACACCCTCAACGGCACCGGGCCGACCGTCGGGCAGGGCACTGCGCGCGTCAAGCGCGGCATGGCCGAGATGCTCAAGGGCGGCGTGATCATGGACGTGGTCACCCCCGAGCAGGCCAAGATCGCCGAGGACGCCGGTGCGGTCGCCGTGATGGCGCTCGAACGCGTCCCGGCCGACATCCGCGCCCAGGGTGGTGTCTCGCGGATGAGCGACCCGGACATGATCGACGGGATCATCTCGGCGGTGTCCATCCCCGTGATGGCCAAGGCCCGCATCGGGCACTTCGTCGAGGCGCAGGTCCTGCAGAGCCTCGGGGTCGACTACGTCGACGAGTCGGAGGTGCTGACCCCCGCCGACTACGCCAACCACATCGACAAGTGGGCGTTCACCGTGCCGTTCGTGTGCGGTGCCACCAACCTCGGTGAGGCGTTGCGCCGGATCACCGAGGGCGCGGCCATGATCCGATCCAAGGGCGAGGCCGGAACCGGTGACGTGTCCAACGCGACGACCCACATGCGCAAGATCCGCTACGAGATCCGGCGTCTGACGTCGCTGCCGGCCGATGAACTGTTCGTGGCGGCCAAGGAACTCCAGGCACCCTACGAGCTGGTCGCCGAGGTCGCGCAGGCCGGCAAGCTGCCGGTCACCCTGTTCACCGCGGGCGGGATCGCCACCCCGGCCGACGCCGCGATGATGATGCAGCTCGGCGCCGAGGGTGTGTTCGTCGGGTCGGGGATCTTCAAGTCCGGCAACCCCGCACAGCGGGCGGCGGCGATCGTGCAGGCCACCACCTTCCACGACGACCCCGACGTGCTGGCCAAGGTGTCACGTGGGCTCGGTGAGGCGATGGTCGGCATCAACGTCGACGACATCCCGCAGCCACACCGCCTCGCCGAACGGGGCTGGTAGCCGATCTGCCGTAGGATCTGCTGATCATGGACTCGGCGACCATCGTGCGGGACGCATCCCGTTGCGGCACCGACATCCTTGCCGGCCTACGGCTCGATTGGGCCGTCGTGTGCAACGTCGGACGTGTCCGGGAAGCCAATGAGGACGCTGCGCTGGTGGCTCCCGGCAAGTACCTGATCGCCGACGGCATGGGTGGCCACGACAGCGGCGAGGTCGCCAGCGAGACCGCGCTGCTGACCCTGGCGGATGTCGCGAGTCTGCAGGATCAGACCGAGACCCAGCTGGCGCTGATCGAGTCGTTGACGCAGGCCCAGGACCGGATCGGCGAGATCGCCACGGAGTCCCCGCGACGTGCCGGGACCACCGCGACCGGTGCGGTACTCGTCACGCACGAGGGTGTGCCGCACTGGTTGGTGCTCAACATCGGTGACTCCCGCACGTATCGCCTGCAGGGCGGGGTCCTCGCGCAACTCACCGTGGACCACTCGCAGGTCCAGGAGTTCGTGGACGCGGGATTCCTGACGCCGGAGGAGGCCCGGGTGGACCCCCGGCGCAACGTCATCACCCGCGCCCTCGGGGCCGGCATGGTGGAGCCCGAGGCCGACTTCTTCTCCATGCCGGCCCTGCCCGGCGACGTCCTGCTGGTGTGCTCGGACGGCCTCACCGGCGAACTCCCGGACGAGGAGATCGCCGACATCCTCGCAGGCGCCGACAACGCCGAACAGGCCGCCGACGCCCTGGTCGACGGGGCGCTGGCGCTCGGCGCCCATGACAACGTCACGGTGGTGGTCGTCGCGGTGGGGGACGAGGCCATCGACAACGCAACAGATCGCGAAAACGGAACAGATCGCGAAAACGGAACAGATTGACGGGAACCTGACGCCGAGTCGTCGCGTCCAACTCATGACAGCAGGCCGGACCGATCGCCTGCCTCGACGAGTGAGGACAACCATGACCGTCATCTCCCACCAGATCCCAGGGCATCACTCTGCTGTTCGATCCGGCGTCCACCGCGCCGGCCGCGTCGTCGACCGGGTCGGGGCTGCGCGGGAGGTCCGCCGTCAGGACGAGGCCGCACGGCGTCGGCAGGAGGCACTGGCCCGCCTTGCCCAACGTCGGATGCCGCTGCCGGGCGCGCCGTGGGGTGCGTTTGGTGCCGAGCACCCGGTCGCCGGGCGCGACGGTACGGCCGCCGGTGCCGGCATGACCCTGGTCACGTCGACACTCGACGACGACTCCGGCACGACACCATGCACCTGCCGTGTGGATGCACCCGAGTTCGATCGACCGGCACTGACCACCCGCGAGGTCGAAGTGCTGCGGACCTGGCTCAAAGTGGACACCAAACCCGCTGTGGCGCAAGAGCTCTACATCTCGCTGGGGACCGTGAACACCCATCTGACACGGATTCGCGCCAAGTACGCCGACATCGGTCGTCCGGCGCCCACCAAGGCCGCGCTCGTCGCCCGTGCGGTGCAGGACGGCCTGGTCGCGCTCGACGAACTCTGACGGCGCCCGACTGCATCCGAGTGTGGTCGCACGCCGGCGCGATACTGTTCTCCCGTGGCAACCATCGAGGAGATCCTTCAGGTCGAGGCGATCGAGACCGACATCTACCGCGGTCCCGCATTTCCGAGTCTCTTCCAGCGGACCTTCGGCGGTCAGGTGGCCGGACAGGCACTCATGTCGGCCACACGCACCGTCTCCGACGAGTACGCGGTCCATTCACTACACGGCTACTTCCTCCGCCCGGGGAACCCGGACAAACCTGCGGTGTTCCTCGTCGACCGCATCCGCGACGGACGTTCGTTCGCCACCCGCCGGGTCACCGGCGTGCAGGACGGCGAGGCGATCTTCATGATGTCGGCGTCGTT
Organism: Gordonia sesuvii; assembly: GCF_036350415.1. Taxonomy (NCBI): domain Bacteria; kingdom Bacillati; phylum Actinomycetota; class Actinomycetes; order Mycobacteriales; family Gordoniaceae; genus Gordonia; species Gordonia sesuvii. Next base: position 520,499 of record NZ_JAZDUF010000002.1, on the reverse strand, counting down.
CCACGTCACCGGTGATGTCGGGATCGAACACCAGGATCGGATGCCGCCGGTCCCACCGCCGGACGAACTGGCGGACCGGGTCGATGAACTGCCGGAGGAGGCGCGGGCGATCTTCCGCGAGTGGCATCAGTTCGACCTGCGGATGGTTCCGCACGACAAGCTCGCGAAATCGAGCTACTTCGCCGCCCAGCAGCGTGTGTGGTTTCGCCACCGCGGCCGTCTGCCCGACGATCAGGTGTTCCACGTCGGCACCCTCGCCTACATGAGCGACATGACCCTCCTCGGATCGTCGCGGGTGCCCCACCCCGACACCGAGATCAAGCAGGCGGCCTCCCTCGACCACGCGATGTGGTTCATGCGGCCGTTCCGCGCCGACGAATGGCTGCTCTACGACCAGACATCGCCGTCCGCGGCCGCCGGGCGTGCACTCACTCAGGGCCGCATCTTCGACCTGCAAGGCCGCATGGTCGCGGCCGTCACCCAGGAGGGCCTGAGTCGCGTCAGTCGCGACGCGTCCGCCGGACCGACCGCGCGGCCGGATCGGTGAGTGCCGTCCGCAGCCCGCGCATCGGTGTCCTCGCACTGCAGGGTGATGTCCGCGAGCATCTGGCCGCGCTGACCGACGCCGGTGCCGAGGCGGCCACCGTCCGCCGTCCGGCGGAACTCGACGCGGCGGACGCGCTGGTGATCCCCGGCGGGGAGTCCACCACGATGAGTCACCTGCTCGGCGTCCTCGACCTGTTCGATCCGCTGCGCGAACGACTGGCCGGTGGCATGCCCGCGTACGGATCGTGTGCGGGCATGATCATGCTGGCCACCACGATTCTCGACACCCGTCCCGACGCGCGGCATCTTGACGCGCTCGACATCACCGTGCGGCGCAACGCCTTCGGCCGTCAGGTCGAGAGTTTCGAGACGGACCTCGAGTTCGCCGGTGTCACCGACCGGGCCGGCGACCCACTGATGCGGGCCGTGTTCATCCGGGCGCCCTGGGTGGAATCGATCAGTCCCGACGTCGAGGTTCTCGCCCGCGTCCCGCAGGGACCCGCAAAGGATCGCATCGTCGCGGTGCGGCAGGGCAACGTGCTCGCCACGTCGTTCCACCCGGAGGTGACCGGCGACCGGCGGGTGCACCGCTACTTCGTCGACATGGTGCGCGCATCGGGAGTGTGAGGCGTCCCATCGCGCACCGGTAAGATCGAGGAGTTGGGCGGATCGTCACCGGGCGGTCACGTCGGTAGTTGACGTCTAGACGGATGCGGGAGTGTCATGAGCGGCCATTCCAAATGGGCCACCACCAAGCACAAGAAGGCGGTCATCGACGCCAAGCGCGGCAAGATGTTCGCCAAGCTCATCAAGAACATCGAGGTGGCCGCGCGTACCGGCGGCGGCGACCCCGCCGGCAACCCGACGCTCTACGACGCGATCCAGAAGGCCAAGAAGTCGTCGGTGCCCAACGACAACATCGAACGCGCCCGCAAGCGCGGCGGCGGTGAGGAAGCGGGCGGCGCCGACTGGCAGACCATCATGTACGAGGGCTACGGCCCCAACGGTGTCGCGATCCTGATCGAATGCCTCACCGACAACCGCAACCGGGCCGCCGGCGAGGTCCGCACCGCGATGACCCGCAACGGCGGCAACATGGCCGACCCGGGTTCGGTGGCGTACCTGTTCACCCGCAAGGGCGTGGTCACGCTGGAGAAGAACGGGCAGTCCGAGGACGACGTCCTGATGGCGGTGCTCGACGCCGGTGCCGAGGAGGTCAACGACCTCGGTGAGTCGTTCGAGGTCGTCAGCGAACCCACCGATCTCGTCGCCGTGCGGACCGCGCTGGTCGACGCGGGTATCGACTACGACTCCGCGGAGGCCGACTTCCGCGCATCGGTGGAGGTACCGGTGGATGCGGACGGTGCGCGCAAGGTATTCAAGCTCATCGACGCCCTCGAGGACTCCGACGACGTGCAGAACGTCTACAGCAACGTCGACGTCAGCGACGAGGTCCTCGCCGAACTCGACGCCTGACGACCACATCGTCGCCGGCCTGACCGGTCACTTCTCCAGGACTGCCCGGACCGCCGGCCGGTCGGGATGGTCGTACCGGACCTCGACATCCGCGATCGGTGCGGTGCGGTCGTGATCCAGCAGCGCCGGGATCGTCCAGGCCTCCTCGTTGGGGGTGCGCCGATGTAATGCGCCGGCGGTCAGCCGCAGCGCCACCGTCGCATCGGCGGGTAGGCCGCTGCCGAGCAGCATCGGCCCGGCCACCAGCAGCACCTGATCGGGCGCCGCCTCGCGCGGTCGATCGCGGAACGACCGGTCCCGGTCCGGATCCCAGAGTCGCGGTAGCCACTGACCACGATCGCGCAGCGCGTCGATCACCTCGCGGCGTACGGCGTCGAGGTCGAACCAGATCGTTCGGTAGCTCTCGGCGTCGGTGTGCCCGAACTCGAAACGCAATGACGCCGGCCGCAGGTAGTCGACCAAGGACACCACCGCGGCAGGCCGCCCCAGCGTGGTCAGACGATCCGCGATCCGGCCGGCCAGATCGGCCGGTGCGGCGGCGTCGGGACCGTCGACGAGCAGCACCACCCGCCGCCGGGGACGACGTGTCGCGAGTTCGGCGCCGAGCTCGACGAGACCGTCCGGGGTGATAGGGGAGAAGGTCGGCATGGCGTGTTCATTGTCGCGCGCTCTCGCCGGACCACCCGGCCCGGCGGGGTGTGTTGCTCGGCCGCGGCGTCGGGCCGGACCGATAGAATCTCGAACAACTGTTCGGCTGTCGCTGTCCCGAGGAGGGTGCGTGCGTGTGATGGGAGTCGACCCCGGTCTGACCAGATGCGGGATCGCGCTGGTCGAGTCCGGTCGGGGGCGGACCGTGACGGCACTCGACGTCGACGTGGTCCGCACACCGGCCGACCAGGAACTGGCCGATCGTCTGATGGCCATCTACACGGCGGCCTGCCATTGGCTCGATGTGCACCAACCCGACGTCGTCGCGATCGAACGTGTCTTCGCCCAGCACCAGGTCTCCACCGCGATGGGCACCGCGCAGGCCGGCGGCGTCATCGCGCTGGCGGCCGGACAACGCGACGTCCCGGTGCGATTCCACACCCCGTCGGAGGTCAAGGCCGCGGTGACCGGCAGTGGTCGCGCGGACAAGGCACAGGTCACCGCCATGGTGACCCGCATTCTCGGCATGCAGACCAAGCCCAGACCCGCCGATGCGGCCGATGCCCTGGCGCTGGCCATCTGCCACTGCTGGCGAGGCCCGATGACGGAGAAGATGGCCGAGGCACAGCGTCGCGCCGACGAGCTGGCGCGTCGCCACCGTGCGCGGGTCGCCGCTGCGGGAGCCGGCCGTCCGGCACCCGGCAAGGGGGGAGCAGCATGATCGCGTCAGTGCGCGGGCCCGTCGTCGACGTCGCGCTCGATCATGTGGTCATCGACTGTGCGGGCGTCGGCTATCGGGTGCTGGTGACGCCGGCGACCGTCGGGTCGCTGCGTCGCGGCGAGGAGGCCACCCTGCTGACGTCGATGATCGTGCGGGAGGACTCGATGACGCTGTACGGGTTCACCGAACCCGATGCGCGGTCCCTGTTCACACTGCTGCAGACCGTCACCGGCGTCGGCCCGCGGCTCGCGATGGCAACGCTCGCCGTGCTCGAACCGGATGCGCTGCGCCGTGCGCTGGCCGACTCCGACGTCAAGGCCCTGACCGCCGTGCCCGGCGTGGGCAAGCGGGTCGCCGAGCGACTCGTGGTGGAACTGCGCGACAAGGTCGATGCCCCGACGACCGCACGGCCGGATGGTGCGGTGGTGGCGCCCGTCCCCGGGACCATCCGCGATCAGGTCGCCGAGGCGCTGGTCGGGCTCGGCTTCACCACCGGTCCCGCGGACAAGGCGGTCACCGCGATCCTGACCGACGAACCCGACGCCGACGCATCCACCGTGCTGCGGAAGTCGTTGGCACTCTTGGGGAAGACCGCATGACCGAGACACCGATGCCCGACCCCGCCGACCGCGACGTCAGCGCCGCGGAACTGCACTCCGACGGTGACTTCGACGCCGGGCTCCGTCCTCGTTCACTCGCCGACTTCATCGGCCAGCCGCGGGTGCGTGAGCAGCTCGAGCTCGTCCTGCAGGGAGCGAAGGGGCGTGGCGGCACCCCCGACCACATCCTGATGTCGGGGCCGCCGGGATTGGGCAAGACCTCGCTGGCGATGATCATCGCCGCGGAGATGGGCGCTGCGATCCGGGTCACCTCCGGGCCCGCCCTGGAGCGTGCCGGCGACCTCGCGGCGATGCTGTCCAACCTGGTGGACGGCGACGTCCTGTTCATCGACGAGATTCACCGCATCGCCCGACCCGCCGAAGAGATGCTGTATCTGGCCATGGAGGACTTCCGGGTCGACGTCGTCGTCGGCAAGGGGCCCGGCGCCACCTCCATCCCGCTCGACGTCGCACCGTTCACCCTGGTCGGTGCGACCACGCGGTCCGGCTCCCTGACCGGCCCGCTGCGCGACCGGTTCGGCTTCACCGCACACATGGAGTTCTACGAGACCGACGAACTGGTCCGGGTGCTGCGGCGATCGGCGGGCATCCTGGGCATCGCACTGCGCGACGACGCGGCCACCGAGGTGGCACGCCGCTCGCGCGGAACCCCGCGCATCGCCAACCGCCTCCTGCGCCGCGTCCGCGACTACGCGGAGGTGCGCAGCGACGGGGTCATCACCACCGACATCGCGCGGGCGGCGCTCGCCGTCTACGACGTCGACGAACTCGGGTTCGACCGGCTCGACCGCGCGGTCCTCGGCGCGCTGGTGCGCGGTTTCGGCGGCGGCCCGGTCGGGGTGTCCACCCTGGCCGTCGCGGTCGGGGAGGAGCCGACCACGGTGGAGGAGGTATGCGAGCCGTTCCTCGTACGGGCGGGAATGATGGCGCGCACCCCCCGCGGGCGGGTGGCGACCGCCGCCGCCTGGCATCACCTGGGCCTGACGCCACCGGCGGGCGCCATGAACGCCAGTTTCGGCGTCCGCAGCCGCGATGCGATCACCGAAAGTCTGTTCGACGATCTCTGACCGGAGAATTCGGCTCGCGGGACCGGCATGGCACACTGGTTAGAGCCGCCGGATGAGTTGGTGTGTCCGAGCGTGCCTGCGATCGGCCCCCACCTGCGCCGAGCCGGATGAGACACCGAAATCACCACGACCGACCGACAAGGATTGTTTCCGTCATGGACGCCCTCTTCTTCCCCCTCCTGCTGGCCCTGCTGGCCGGTTTCATGTTCCTCAGCATCCGCAAGCAGAAGAAGCGCATGAACGAGATGCAGGAGATGCAGAACTCGGTGAGCACCGGTGTGCGGGTCCAGCTCACCGCGGGCCTGTACGCGACGGTCGTGGACGACTCGTCGCCGGACTACGTCGACCTGGAGATCGCCACCGGCGTCATCACCCGGTTCAGCCGCCAGGCCGTCGTGCGCGTTGTGCCCACCGACGAAGCCGCCGAAACCTACCCGGGCGCGCTCACCGCGCGCCCCGAGGGTCTCGATGACGAACCGCAGGACACCGCCACTGATCCGTCGACCGGTTCGCGTGCCGACGACAGCTACTCCGCCGACCGTCCCGAGGGTTCGACCGAGGACCGGTGACCCGGCAGCGGATCGCCCATCACCGGCGATCCGCCTCACCGATCCGGCGGTGACCACCGCCGACGCAGTGCTTACCGCGCAGTCAGTAGAGTGAGCCACCGACCGGCTCGTGCGCGCGTGCCGACCTGTCGTGTCCGCACGCGCATTCGCCTAGGAGACCAGAACAGCAGTGACCACACCTCGCCGGGCGTCGGCGAAGCGGTCGGGACCTCCACGTGAGATTCCGCCGTGGAGACCCCTGACCGCTTTCCTCGCGTTGTTGGCCGTCGTCTACGGACTGGTCTTCTTCACCGGCGGCGGCTCACCGACACCCAAGCTCGGTATCGACCTGCAGGGCGGCACCCGGGTGACGCTGACCGCGCGCACCGTCGACGGCCAGCCGCCGACGAACGAGCAGCTCGATCAGGCCAAGCAGATCATCGAGCAGCGCGTGAACGGGCTCGGTGTCTCGGGGTCCGAGGTCGTCGTCAACGGCGACAACCTGGTCATCACCGTCCCCGGCGACGACGGCGCCCAGGCGCGCACGCTCGGCCAGACCGCACGGCTGTTCGTCCGGCCGGTGGAGAACGTCGTACCCGCGACGCCACAACCGGAGGAACCGGACGCCGAGGATTCGGGTGAGCCGGGTTCGACCGGACAGGACAGCGCCGAGGACGACGCGACGCAGGCCGCGATGATCGAGGAGCAGCGCCGGTTGCGGCAGGCGCCCCAGGGTGCCGACCTCGCCCCGCTCAACGAGCAGATGGCGAGGATGAACTGCTCGCCCGACCACTACGACCCGCTGCAGGGCAACGACCTTCCCGACCAATACCTCGTGGCGTGTTCGGAAGACGGTAGCCAGGTCTATCTGCTCGGACCCGAAATCATCGACGGCCGCGACATCGCGGACGCCTCGGCCGGAACCACCCAGCAGGCCGGCTCCTGGATCGTCCAGGTCGAGTTCAAGGACGAGGCCCGCGACTTCTGGCCGACCTACACCGCCCAGAACATCGGCAAACAGACCGCGTTCACCCTCGACACCAGGGTCGTGTCGGCGCCACAGATCCAGAGCGCGATCACCACACCGCAGACCGAGATCAGCGGTGATTTCACCCAGCAGGACGCCAAGGACCTGGCCAACGTCCTCAAATACGGGTCGCTGCCGCTGTCGTTCGAGGCGTCCGACGCCGAGACCGTGTCGGCCACGCTGGGTCTGTCGTCGCTCAAGGCCGGCTTGATCGCCGGTGCGGTCGGCATGATCGCGGTGCTGCTCTACGCCTTGCTCTACTACCGGATGCTGGGCATCCTCACGATGCTGTCGCTGATCCTGTCGGGCGCGATGGTGTACGGGATCATCGTCCTGCTGGGCCGGTGGATCGGCTTCACCCTCGACCTCGCGGGCATCGCCGGCCTCATCATCGGTATCGGTATGACCGCCGACTCGTTCGTCGTCTACTTCGAGCGAATAAAGGACGAGATGCGTGAGGGCCGAAGTTTCCGGTCCGCTGTGCCACGCGGTTGGGCCAGCGCCCGCCGCACCATCTGGTCGGGCAACGCCGTCAGCTTCATCGCCGCGGCGGTGATCTACGTGCTGGCGATCGGCGAGGTGCGCGGATTCGCGTTCACCCTGGGTCTGACGACCATCCTCGACGTCGTGGTCGTGTTCCTGGTCACCCACCCGCTGGTGGTGCTGGCCAGCCGCTCCGAGTTCCTGTCCCGTCCTAAGGTCAACGGCCTCGGGGCGGTCAGCGAGGTCGCCCGACAACGCCGTGAGGCCGAACGATCCGCACGCGTCCCGGAAACGGAAGGATCGTCGCGATGACCACACAACGCCCCAATTCCGGCCGCGACGGTGGTGGACGCAGCACGGTGGTGTCCGAGACCGACGCGACCGAGACCACACCGGCCGAGCCCGCCGGCCCGTCGGACGCCAACTACGTCGCTGAGAAGGAACGCTCGTTCCTGTCGCGGCTGTACACCGGCACCGGTGCGTTCGGGATCATCCCGCATCGCCGCACCTGGTACATCGTCACGGCGGTGATCCTGGCAATCTGTATCGCCTCCATCGGCATCCGTGGGTTCACCCTGGGCATCGACTTCGAGGGCGGCACCCAGGTGTCCGTCCCGGCATCGTCCGAGGTCACCGCAGATGCCGTCGAGACCGTGTTCGCCGAGACGCTCGGCGAGGAGCCGGAGTCCGTGCAGACTGCGGGCACCGGCGAGGCGGAGACCGTGCAGGTCCGCACCGAGACGCTGGACGCCGCGCAGACCGAGCAGATCACGCGGGCGCTCGCGGATCGGTTCGGCCCCGAGTTGACGACCGCCGACGTCAGTTCGTCGGACGTGAGTTCGACGTGGGGCGGCGAGATCACCGAGAAGATGTTGATCGCGCTCGCGGTCTTCCTGGTGATCGTGTTCGTCTACATCACGGTGCGGTTCGACCGGGAGATGTCGGTGGCCGCGCTCGTCTCGCTGTTCTTCGACATCATCGTGACCGCAGGCGTCTATTCGCTCGTCGGCTGGGAGGTCACCCCCGCGACGGTCATCGGTCTGCTCACCATTCTGGGCTTCTCGATCTACGACACCGTGGTCGTGTTCGACAAGGTGTCGGAGAACACCAGGTCGGTGCTGCAGACCAGCCGCCGCACGTACGCCGAGCAGGCGAACCTGGCGGTGAACCAGACGCTCATGCGATCGATCAACACCACCGTCATCTCGGTGCTGCCGATCATCGCGCTGATGGTGATCGCCGTCTGGATGCTCGGCGTCGGCACCCTCAAGGATCTGGGACTCATCCAGCTCGTCGGTGTCGTCGTCGGCGCGTACTCGTCGATCTTCCTGGCGTCACCGCTGCTGGCCACCTTGAAGGAACGCAGGCCGGAGATCGCGCGCCACACCAAGCAGGTGCTCGACCGCCGTGCCCGGGTGGAGGCCGGCGAGGATCTCTCCGACCTTCCGCGGCCGACCCGCGGTCGCCCGTCCGGCCGGCGGCGTCGCGCCGGAGCCGACGACGCGCCCCGCACCCCGACGGGGAAACCTCGCAGGGCGCGTTAGTCTACGGGTCGTGACTGTGCGGAGCGGGTCGGGCGCCCGCCGACGAAGCGGCCTGCCCGTGACGATGTCGACGTTGGTGGCCGTGATCCTGGTGGCCACCGGCCTGCTCACCGCCTGTGGGGAGGAGGGCCCACCCACGGTCGACTACGTCGTGGACGCCCGGATCGACACGTACAACGCGAACACCGTCGACGGCAACGCCGGCGGAGCCCTGATGGCCACCACGCGCATGCTGCCCGGTTTCAGCTATCTGGGCGCCCAGGGGCAGGTCACCCCCGATCGCGACATCGGCACCGTGACACCGGTTCCCGGCTCCGGTCTCACCCTGCGCTACGAATTCACCCGCGCCGCACGCTTCTCCGACGAGACCGCGCTCGACTGTGACGACCTGGTGCTCGCCTGGGCGGCCATGAGCGGGCGTTTTCCCGGTTTCCGCCCGGCGACGACCGCGGGCTACCGCGACATCGAGGCGGTCGACTGCGCGCCGGGGGAGAAGACGGCAACCGTCCGATTCGCACAAGGCCGCGACTACCGGGACTGGCTCTCGTTGTTCGGCGCAGGCACGTTGCTGCCCGCACATGTCGTCGCGCGTCTGGCGGGGGTCGGCGATGTCGTCGAACCGATCCGGTCCGACGACGACGCCGCACTGGAGGAGATCGCGGACGCCTGGAACACCGGATTCGACCTCACGCCCGGCCCCGTGGACCAACCTCGGTTCCCGGCTTCGGGACCGTTCCGGATCAACCGGTACTCGCAGTCCGGTGGCCTGGAGCTCGTCGCCAATGAGGCCTGGTGGGGCGATGCGCCGGCGGCGTCGCGCGTGGTCGTGTGGGGACGGGGCACCGACGCGACGCGCCGCTTGCCGGAGGGGAACTTCGACGTCGCCGACGTCGGGTCGGGCGTGATCGGCGAGGACATCGTCCCGGCCGGAACAGAGGTCGCTCAACAGCCGCTGCCGCAACCGAATCGCGCACTCGCGGTGGAGGAACTGGTGCTGGCACAGCGCGGAGTGTTCGCCGACCTGCGAGCCCGGCAGGCATTCGCCTCGTGCGTGCCCCGCGACGGCCTGGCCCGCCAGTTCGGGCAGGGCGCCCAGAGTTGGAACCTGCGGGTACTGGCTCCGGCCGACAACCTGGCGGGTCAGCTCAACGGTGCGTTCGGCCGGGCATATGCGCGTCCCAACATCGCCCGTGCGCGGACGCTGAGCAACGACTCCGCCGGCAGCGAGGCGATGACCGTCCGGATCGGGTACCTCGCGCCGATGGAACGTCGTCGTCAGATCGTGGCGGCGATCGCCGAGTCGTGCGCGCAGAGTGGCATCGAGGTGGTGGACGCCGGGTCCGCCGAGATCACCCCTGCAGCGCTCGGGCGCGACGTCGATGTGCTGATCGTTGCGAACGGCGCGTCCTTCGCCGCTGCCGGGGCAGCCAACCCGTCCCGGGATGCCTTCTCGTTGCGTGGCGGAGACCCGTTGGCCATCAACGGATACCGCAACCCGCGCGTCAGTGGTGCCGTCGACCGACTGGTGGCGTCGGATCTCGCCGCCGACCGCCTGGACCTGGTCCGGGACATCGAGAACACCGCGTGGGCGACACTGCCCTCGATCCCGTTGTTCGCCGCGCCGCGGATGCAGGTGTGGGGCACCGGGGTCGATAATGTGGTGGCCGGACTGGGCCGCAACGGGACCGGATGGAACATGGATCGGTGGACGGCACATGGTGACTGACGCAGAACATCTGCCCGGCGGGGACGAGACCACCGAACGGGCGCTGGCCCGTGCACGACAGGCGATTGCCGAGCACGCACGACTCGTCGCGGACTTCCCCAAGCCGGGTATCGCCTTCAAGGACCTGACGCCGGTCCTGGCCGACCCGGTCGGGCTGTCGTCGGTCGTGACCGCGTTGACGCACGGCTGCACCGAGGTCGACCTGGTGGCCGGTATCGATGCGCGAGGCTTCCTGCTCGGCGGTGCGGTGGCGCGCGAACTGAACGTCGGTGTCCTGGCGGTGCGCAAGGGTGGCAAGCTCCCACCGCCGGTGCACAGCGTCACCTATGACCTGGAGTACGGCACCGCGAGCCTCGAGATTCCGGCCAGTGACATCGACATCGCCGGACAGCGGGTCCTGCTGGTCGACGACGTGTTGGCGACCGGCGGCACCGCTGTGGCCGCGGCGGATCTGTTGGCTCGGGCAGGTGCGCACGTCGTGGGGGTCGCGGTGATCATGGAACTCGACGGACTCCCCGGGCGCGCGACCATCACCGAAGGCCTCGGGGCGCACGTGCCGGTGCATGCCGTGACCACCGGTTGACGGGAAGGTCTCTCCGGCGAGCAGCGAAGCGATCCGCGGTCCGCTTTCGCCGGGCGGACTAGACTCGCCTCATCCGGCGTTTCAGATCCGGTGACGCGGCCGGCGGAGAGGAGGTCATGATGCACGACGAGGTCGACACCGACACCCGGAAGGGACAGGTGGCGTCGTCGGGGCAGCAGGAACGACCTCCCCGTGATACCCCCGGGCAAGACGCGCCGGGCCGACCCGCGCGCGACGGCGCCGAAGGGACCGGCCCGAAGGTCGGCGAACGAACACCACCGACGACCGGCGCGAACGGTGCCGAGCGTGCCGCCGCGAAGACGGAGACCCTGGCCGCGCCCTCGACGTCGGCGTCGCGTCGTGTCCGCGCCCGCCTCGCGCGGCGGATGACCGCGACCCGTAGTCCGGTACGGCCGGTGCTCGAGCCGCTGGCCACCCTGCACCGCGAGATCTATCCGAAGGCCGACGTCGCGCTGTTGCAGCACGCCTACGACATCGCCGACGAACGACATACCGGGCAGACACGGAAATCCGGCGACCCGTACATCACCCACCCGCTCGCGGTCGCGACGATCCTCGCCGACCTCGGGATGGACACCACCACGCTGGTGGCGGCACTGCTGCACGACACGGTCGAGGACACCGGTTACACCCTCGAGGCCCTGGAGAAGGACTTCGGTGCCGAGGTCGCCCACCTCGTGGACGGCGTCACGAAGTTGGACAAGGTGGCGCTGGGCAGCGCGGCCGAGGCCGAGACGATCCGGAAGATGATCATCGCGATGGCCCGGGACCCCCGTGTCCTGGTCATCAAGGTCGCCGACCGACTGCACAACATGCGGACGATGCGGTTCCTGCCGCCGGAGAAGCAGGCCCGCAAGGCCCGCGAGACCTTGGAAGTCATTGCGCCGCTGGCCCATCGGCTGGGAATGGCGACCGTCAAGTGGGAGCTGGAGGATCTGTCGTTCGCGATCCTGCACCCCAAGCGATATGAGGAGATCGTGCGGCTCGTCGCCGACAGGGCACCCTCACGCGACACCTACCTCGCCCGGGTGCGGGCCGACATCAACAACGCTCTCGGCGGCGCGCGGATCTCCGCGAGCGTCGAGGGACGGCCGAAACATTACTGGTCGATCTATCAGAAGATGATCGTCAAGGGCCGCGATTTCGACGACATCCACGATCTGGTCGGCATCCGGATTCTGTGCGACGAGGTGCGTGACTGCTACGCCGCCGTCGGCGTGGTGCATTCGTTGTGGCAGCCGATGGCGGGCCGGTTCAAGGACTACATCGCGCAGCCCCGATTCGGGGTCTACCAGTCGCTGCACACCACGGTCATCGGCCCGGAGGGCAAGCCACTCGAGGTGCAGATCCGTACCCACGAGATGCACCGCACCGCGGAGTTCGGCATCGCCGCGCACTGGCGGTACAAGGAGAGTCGCGGAAAAGGTAAGGGACCGCGAAAGTCCGACGCCGCCGAGATCGACGACATGGCATGGATGCGTCAACTGCTCGACTGGCAGCGGGAGGCCGCGGACCCGGGAGAGTTCCTGGAGTCGTTGCGCTACGACCTGGCCGTGCAAGAGATCTTCGTCTTCACGCCGAAGGGCGACGTGATCACGCTGCCGGCCGGGTCCACACCGGTCGACTTCGCCTACGCCGTGCACACCGAGGTCGGACACCGATGTATCGGTGCCCGTGTCAACGGCCGCCTCGTGGCACTCGAGCGCACCCTCGAGAACGGTGAGGTGGTCGAGGTCTTCACATCGAAGGCGCCGAATGCCGGGCCGTCGAAGGACTGGCAGAACTTCGTCGTGTCGCCGCGTGCGAAGGCCAAGATCCGGCAGTGGTTCGCCAAGGAGCGGCGCGAGGAAGCACTCGAGACCGGCAAAGAGGCCATCGCCAAGGAAGTTCGCCGTGGTGGACTTCCGTTGCAGCGCTTGATGAGCGCCGAGTCGATGGCGACGATCGCCAAGGAGTTGCGGTATCAGGACGTGACCGCGCTGTACACGGCGGTGGGGGAGAACCACGTCTCCGCGCGGCACGTGGTGAACCGGTTGGTCGCCTCGTTGGGCGGGCTCGACGACGCGGTCGACGAGATCGCCGAACGGTCGACGCCGTCGACGTTGCCGACGCGCACTCGTCAGGGCGGTGACGCCGGGGTCGTCGTCGAAGGCCTCGACAACGTGATGGCGAAGCTCGCCAAATGCTGCACGCCGGTGCCCGGCGACGAGATCATGGGGTTCGTCACCCGCGGCGGCGGGATCAGCGTGCATCGCACGGACTGCACGAACGCGTCGTCGCTGAAGGAGCAGTCCGAACGGATCATCGAGGTCTCCTGGGCACCCTCGCCGTCGTCGGTGTTCCTGGTGGCCATCCAGGTCGAGGCGCTCGACCGGCACCGGCTGCTGTCCGACGTCACCAAGGTGCTCGCCGACGAACGCGTAAACATCCTGTCGGCGTCGGTCACCACCAGTCGCGACCGAGTCGCCATCAGCAAGTTCACCTTCGAGATGGGCGACCCGAAACATCTCGGGCACGTGCTGAACGTGGTCCGCAACGTCGAGGGTGTCTACGACGTCTACCGGGTGACGTCCGCCGCCTGAGCGTCGCGAGGAACGAGCATGCGTCCCCCCCCGGTCCCTGAGGAGCGTTGCGAGGCGTCTCCCTGGTCCCTGAGGAGCGTTGCGAGGGACGAGCGACGCGTCACGAAGGGCCATCCGCCGCAGCTCAGCCCTCCGTGCCGGCGTATCTCAGTCCTGCGTGCCCGAGTCGACCGTCGCGGCGGTGATGTCCACCGGTTGCGCCGGTCGGCCGTCCTCCGCGTTGCCGTTCGGTCCGGGGGTCAGACCGTTCTCCGAGATCTTGTCGAGCACGGCGAGTCCGTCGGGATCGACGTTGCCGACCACCGTGTAGTTCGGGGCGAGCTGGCTGTCCTGGATGACCAGGAAGAACTGGCTGGAACCGGTGTTGCTCTGCGCCATCTGCGGGTTGTTGCTGTTGGCGATGGCCACCGTTCCGCGCGGATACGTCACCGGTGCGGTGCCGGACATCGGGTCGGCCTCGCCGGCGGGTGCCAGGTCGGTCGGCAGTTCGTCAGGGCTCGACCAGCCGGGACCACCCGCTCCCGTTCCGGTCGGATCGCCACACTGCAACACCTTCAGCGACTCGCTGTTGGTGAGGCGGTGGCACGGGGTGTTGTCGTAGAAGTCGTTCTCGGCCAACGAGATCACCGCGGCGGTGTTGCACGGGGCGCCCTGTCGGTCCAGCGTGACCGGGATGGCCCCCTGGTTGGTGTCGAGGACCAGGTTGGCGGTGCCCTCCTTGAGTTGCCGGTCGTCCGGCTTGGGGGAAGTGCGCTGCTTCGACTCTCCGGCGCGCATCTCGTCGAGATAGGTCTGTGCCTGTGCCCGCTGGTCGGCCGGGACCTCCGGCGGAACCTCGGCGGGCAGTTCGTCGAAACGGTTGGGCTGGTCCTCGTAGGAGCACGCTGTCCAACGAGCGGCCTCGCGGTCATCGAGGATCTTCTTCACGATCAGAGTCGTCGCGGTGGCGACGATCGCGACGACCACCACGGTGGACACCGAGGCGATGATGATCTTGCGGCGCCGCTTCTCCTGGCGTTCCCGCTCGAGGCGTTCCTCGAGCTTGCGCTTGGCTGCCTCGCGACGTTCCTCGTTGCTGGACACGCGGTTGGATCCTCCTGAACTCGTGTGCCGTGGCTCCCCCCGGGGGATGGCAGGCGGTACGTGCGGCCTCGGGCACGTCAATCGGCGCTGATGCTACATCGACAGGCCAGTGTGCCAGCCGAACCTGAGAGTTCAATGGTCGGGGCAGGCGATGTCGGGGCGGGCGCGAGTCGCGGTGCCGAGGTGCTTTGTCACAATGGATGCATGTTGATCACCGGATTCCCGGCCGGGATGTTCCAGACCAACTGCTACCTCCTCGCCACCGAGGCAGGTTCGGAAGCGGTCATCATCGACCCTGGGCAGGACGCTGCGGCGCGGGTCCGCGAGTTGTTGGCCGAGCATGACCTGACCCCGGTCGCGGTTCTGCTGACCCACGGGCATCTCGATCACACGTGGAATGCCACCGAACTGTGCGACGAGTTCTCCATCCCGGCCTACATCCATCCCGACGACAGGCCGATGCTCGCCGATCCCGGAATGGGACTGGGGCGGGCACTGGGCGGCCTGATCGGCGCGATGGAGTTCCGGGAGCCGGAAAAGGTGGTCGAGTTCAGCGACGGCGAGGATGTCGAACTGGCCGGGATCCGGATCTCGGTCGACCTGGCACCCGGCCACACGCAGGGATCGGTGCTTCTCGGCGTCGACGTACCGGTCGAGACGGAGCCGGGAGAGACGTCCGGATCGGTCGACGTCGTGCCGGTGTGCTTCTCCGGAGATGTCCTGTTTGCCGGGTCGATCGGCCGGACCGATCTACCAGGTGGCAATCACCAACAGTTGCTGGATTCCATCGCCGACAAACTGTTGCCGCTGCCCGATCACACCCAGGTGTTGCCGGGACATGGCCCGCAGACCTCGATCGGCGCCGAGCGTGCGAGCAACCCCTTCCTCGTCGACCTTCCGGGTCGCGAGGACTCCACCCCGAAGAAGGGACGTTTCGGACTGTGAGCGCCGAGTTTGCCGCGCCGCGGGGTGTGCCGGACTACTTCCCGCCTGCCTCCGCCGACTTCCGACGGGTGCGCGACACGTTGACCGATGCGGCGCGACGGGCCGGTTACGGCCACATCGAGCTGCCGATCTTCGAGGACACCGCGCTGTTCGCGCGTGGTGTGGGCGAGTCGACCGACGTCGTCAGCAAGGAGATGTACACCTTCGCCGATCGCGGTGACCGCTCGGTGACGCTGCGGCCGGAGGGCACCGCGGGTGTGATGCGAGCGGTGATCCAGCACGGTCTCGACCGGGGTCAACTCCCGGTGAAGCTGTGTTACGCGGGACCCTTCTTCCGGTACGAGAAGCCCCAGACCGGCCGCTACCGCCAGCTGCAGCAGGTCGGCGTGGAGGCCATCGGGGTCGACGACCCCGCGCTCGACGCCGAGGTCATCGCGGTTGCCGACGAGGGCTACCGGCGCCTCGGTCTGTCGGGTTTCCGACTGGAACTCACGTCGCTCGGCGATACCGCGAGTCGCGGGCCCTATCGGGAAGCTTTGCAACAGTTCCTCTTCGGGCTCGACCTCGACGAAGCAACTCGACGTCGGGCGGAGATCAATCCGCTGCGGGTGCTCGACGACAAGCGCCCCGAGGTGAAGGCCGCCACCGCGGATGCGCCGCTGCTCATCGACTACCTGTCCGACGACGCGCGTGCACATTTCGATCTGGTGCTGACCCATCTCAAACGGCTCGGCGTGCCCTACGAACTGAACCCACGGCTGGTGCGCGGACTGGACTACTACACGAAAACCACCTTCGAGTTCGTGCACGACGGGCTCGGCGCACAGTCCGGCATCGGCGGCGGGGGCCGCTACGACGGGCTGATGCAACAGATCGGCGGCAAGCAGGATCTTTCCGGGATCGGTTTCGGCCTCGGGGTCGACCGCACCATGCTGGCGATGGAAGCGGAGGGCGTTGCGCACGCGGACATCGCGCGGTGTCAGGTGTTCGGAGTTCCGCTGGGGTCCGACGCCAAGGCCGAATTGGTCGGTGTCGCAGGACAACTGCGCGCGGCCGGAATCGGAGTCGACCTCGCCTACGGCGACCGCGGCCTGAAGGGCGCGATGAAGGCGGCCGATCGTTCCGGAGCCCGCCTCGCACTTGTGTTGGGGGACAGGGAACTCGCGGAACGCCGGGTAGAGGTCAAGGACCTCACCAACGGCGAGCAGCACCAAGTGTCGCTCGACGCGATCGTCGACGAGGTTCGGAAGCTGCTCGGCTGAGTAGTCCAGTCGCACCTCCTTCGTTGGTCGACTAGTCCGAGCACCCCGACCCGTTGGTCGAGTGGTCCGAGCCGCCCCTCCGGTGGTCGAGTAGTCCGAACCGCCCCCGCCCGTTGGGCGAGTAGTCCGAGCGCCCCCACCCGTTGGTCGAGTAGTCCGAGCCGCTAGGCGAGGACGTATCGAGACCTCCGGAACCAGCGAAACCTACTGCACCACCGAACTTGTCACACCCCGCCGGTATCCTGAACTCAATCAGAAATCGCAGTAGAGCCGTTGTCCACAGGCTCCGGATCAGCAACCAAAGTTGTCGTACCTACCCGATATTCTGATATCAGTTGCTCCCGCGCAGCACTTCCCACTCGTGAAAGGCCTGGCGTGTTCACCTACACCGATCCCGCCGCTCCGCCCACCCGTTGGCCGAGTAGCCCGAGCAGCCCCCACCCGTTGGTCGAGTAGTCCGAGCCGCTAGGCGAGGACGTATCGAGACCGATTGAGCCTTGCGAGATCGAGACCCAAGAACCGCGAAACCTACTGCACCACCGAACTTGTCACACCCAACCGATACCCTGAACTCAATCAGAAACCGCAGCAGAGCCGTTGTCCACAGGCTCCGGATCAGCAACCGGAATTGTCAGACCCACCCGATATTCTGACATCAATCACGTTCCCGCACAGCACCTCCCACTCACGAAAGGCCTGGCGTGTTCACCTACACCGACCCCGCCGCTCCGCCCACCCGTTGGTCGAGTAGTCCGAGCGCCCCCACCCGTCGGTCGAGTAGTCCGAGCCGCTAGGCGAGGACGTATCGAGACCTCCGGAACGAGCGAATCATCCTGCACCACCGAACTTGTCGTACGCACCCGATATACTGAACGCAATCGAGAAGCGCAGACTCAACGATCCACAGGCCGCCGCTGACCCACCA
Source organism: Gordonia sesuvii (assembly GCF_036350415.1). Lineage (NCBI taxonomy): Bacteria > Bacillati > Actinomycetota > Actinomycetes > Mycobacteriales > Gordoniaceae > Gordonia > Gordonia sesuvii. The sequence goes on along the minus strand of NZ_JAZDUF010000002.1, from coordinate 502,692 downwards.
AAGTTGTCAGACCCACCCGATACTCTGATATCAGTTTCACTCCCGCACAGCACCTCCCACTCACGAAAGGCCTGGAGTGTTCACCTACACCGACCCCGCCGCAACTTTCACCCGTTGGTCGAGTAGTCCGAGCCGCTAGGCGAGGACGTATCGAGACCGAAGGAACCATCGAAACCTACTGCACCACAGTTCTTGTCACACCCGACCCATATCCTGAACGCAATCGAAAAGCGCAGACTCAACGTCATCCACAGGCAGCCGCCGACCCGCCAAGATTGTCAGACCCACCCGATACTCTGACATCAGTCCCATTCCCGCACAGCACCTCCCACCCACGAAAGGCCTGGCGTGTTCACCTACACCGATCCCGCAGCCGACGACACACTGTTGTCGTCGGTCGGCGCTGAGGGATTGGGGGCGTTCGCGCGCGACGCATTGCGGTTGAGCCGACAAGCCGAAGCCCGCGCACTACTGATGGCCTACCACATCGGCGAAAGCGCCTACAACGAACGACTGTTCGGAGCCGATGGTCGCCACCGCATGATCTTCGGCCAAACCGCCCGCAACACCGCGGTCGGGGAAATCTCCCTGGCATTACGGATCAACAAAACCAAAGCCGGCGAATGGTACTCACTCGGCGCCTCCCTACAGGAGTACCCGAAGATTCGGATGGCCTATCTGGCCGGCGAGTTCAGCACCCACCGCATGTCAGTGATGGTGCACGCCGCCGACATCGCGCCCAAAGGCGATCTGCGCGACCAACTCCCCAACCCCGACACCGACACCACCGACGCCGACGATGCGGCTGACGAGCCGGCCGATCCGACTCTCGACGACCTCCTCGACGACGAGGCCGACGACACCGATCCGGATGCCGAGGTGCAACCGGAACCGCAACCCGACCAGGATGGGCCGGTCAGTTTCGAAGACCTCGCGTTGGAGTTGGGGAATCGGGCGTCCACCGACACCGGCCTGCGTGATGATCTCGCCGACGCGGTCATCAGCCTCGACCCCGACGGTGCTGCCGAATCCCGGGATGCGATCGCTGAAGCCTTCGAGAACATCACCTTCAGCAACGAAGCCGGCGGGCACATGAACCTCGATGCCTGCATGCCTGCCGAGCACGGCGTGCATCTGCGTGACCGCATCACCAAGCTGGTTGCCGCACGCGTGTGTAAGAGCGATCCGCGCACCCTCGGCCGCCAGCGCATCCTCGCGTTCGGCGAGATCGTCGGTATCCCTGGCGCCACCCTGACGTGTGAATGCGGCGAGGACACCTGCACCGCAGGAAAGACCCACACCAAGCGCGGCAAGCGGACGGCGCCCAGCACCGGCGGCAACGCTTCGAACCAGCCTCACCCAGAGACAGCCGAAACCACCGACACCACCGACCGTGAGACCGACCAGAGCGACGGTGACGACGAGAATGGTAGGTCGCCGAGCAGCGCGTCCATCACCGCGCCCACCGACACCGATCCGGCCGACACCGATCCGGCCGACACTGATCCGGCCGACGCCGAGCCGGCCGCATCCGCCGAGACCCATGACACCGCCGACACCGCGGACGGCTCCGACAACCACGAGGTCACCGAAACGGGCAGCGAGCCCGCGGCCGACATCGCCAACGTCGACGGCACCGACGATGAGGACACCACCGAGACCGACGCCGACACAACCGAGACCGACGCCGGCACCGCTGACGACACCGGCACCGCCGACGACAGCACCGAACAGGCCGCCCTCGACCCAGCGCCCGCCGACCTCCCGACCCCACCGGCCTGGACGCTTCTGTACGACCCGACCGGCGTCGAACCCACCCGACTGCAGGGCTACGGCGCCATAGATCCCGCCCACGCCGAGAGACTCGCCCCTAAGGCGAAGATCATCACCGTTCCCACCCTCGCGACCCCGAAACCGGCGAGCCGACTGATCGTCGTCGGCGAACGAGCGTTGGCGCCACCCATCGACCCCAGCGGACACGGCGGCTTCGACATCCCACCACCCGGAGCCCTGATCTATCGACCACCCGATCGGATGCGTGCCGAGATCACCTACCTGGATCGGCGCTGCCGCTACCCGTACTGCAGTCGCCCGTCGCACGAGTGCGAGCTTGATCATCTGGTGAAGTTCAACCATGCCGACCCGCTGGCCGGCGGCTGGAGCGTGCCCTTCAACTTCGCACCGCTGTGCCGGCCCGACCACCACCGCAAACACGACGGCGGCTGGGTGCCGACCATGCACACCGACCGCACCATCACCTGGCGCAACCTGCGCACCGGCGAAACCATCATCACCTACCCGCGCTGACGGTCGTCACTGCGCGGTGAGTTCGTCGGCGAGCACGTCGAGCGACACCCCACCGAGGGCGAGCGCGCGAGTGTGGAAGTCCTTGAGGGTCCAGTCCCGGTGGGTGGCGAGGGCCGCGGTGCGGGTTTCTTCCCAGACCCGTTGTCCGAGAGCGTATGACGGTGCCTGCCCCGGCCACCCCAGATAGCGGTTGAGTTCGAATCGGAGCACCGCCCGGTCCATCGCCACCGAACTCGTCAGGAACTGCCATGCCTTCTCGGCGTCCCACGTGCCGCCGCCAAGTGCCGCCGGGGACCGAAGTCCGCAGTGCACCCCGATGTCGACGGCGACGCGGGCGGCCCGCAGACGCTGCGAGTCGAGCATGCCCATCCGGTCGCCCGGATCGTCGAGCCACCCCAGGTCGGCCATGAGCCGCTCGGCATACAGAGCCCAACCTTCGCCGTGCCCGGACGTGAACGACGCGAGCTTGCGCCACGCGTTCAGATCGTCGCTCACGATCGCCGCCCCGATCTGCAGATGGTGACCGGGCACCCCCTCGTGGAAGACGGTGGTGGTCTCCTGCCACGTGTGGAACACGTCCTGCTCGGGCGGCACCGACCACCACATCCGCCCCGGCCGCGACAGATCGGCGCTCGGCTGGGTGTAGTAGATGATCCCCGTCGAAGACGGCGCCAATCGGCACTCCAGCCGCGTCAAGCGCGACGGGATGTCGAAATGTGTGCCCGCCAGACCCTCCACCGCCCGGTCGGACAGCTCCTGCATCCACGCGACGAACTCGTGCCGATCGTGAATGGCATAGCGCGGCAACGTGTCCAGATGCGCCATCGCCTCCGGTACCGTCGCGCCGGGAAGTAGCTCGTCGGCAAGCGTGGCCTGCTCGGCGACAATCGCGGCCAGCCGATCCAGGGCCCAGGCATAGGCCTCGTCCGGATCGACGTCGGCTCCGAGATACGCAGGCAGATGACGCAGGTAGCGCTCTCGGCCGATCCCGTCCCTCGTCACCGCCACGGGCGCCACCTCGGCCCGCAGGACGGCGGCGAGCGCACCGAACGCCACGCGCACATCGCCCAGCGCCACCTCGAGCGGCCCAGAGAGCGCCGGATCGTTGGCAATCGGCTCGGTGTTGGTCGCGATCGCCTCGGCGGCCCCGCCCGCCTGCGCCGCGACCAACTCGACCTGGCGTCGCGCGATCGGCGGACCGTGCGCCACCCGATGTCGCAGTCCGTCGATGATCGTGTCGACACACTCGGGCAGCGCTCGCAGCCGTTCCACGAACACCGCGCGTTCCGGCGCGCTGTCGGTCGGCATGAGATCGAAGATGTCGCGCACGGCCTGCAGCGGTGACGCGATCACATTGCAGTCGCCGACCCGCTCACCGGACTCCGCGAGGGCGATCTCACGATGCAGCGACGCCGACATGGTGGCGACCGTGACGCGATCGACGTCGTCGACGATGTGTGCCTCAGCGAGCGCATGCACGGTGGCGCGCGCCTCGGCCGTGCGCGCGGCGGAGGCGGCGGGGGAGAAGTCGGTCAGCAGATGGTCATGGCCCGGCACCCCGACCTCGGTCGCGAACAGCGGGTCCAGCGCCGCTTGATCCGCGAGGTATCGCTCCGCGATCCGGTCGACCACAGTCGGCGACCGCGGCGCCGAGGCCGCCACACCGCTCGGGTCGCCGCTCATAGGTCGTTGGTCGCGAACGTGTCGCATCGATTGGGGTTGCCGGAGTCATACCCGATGGTGAACCACCGTGAGCGCTGCTCGGCCGAGCCGTGAGTCCAGCCCTCCGGGTTGGAGTTCGCGCCCTGGATCGTGTCGTCCCCGATCGCCTTCGCGGTCTGGATCACCGTGTCGATCTGGTTCTGGGTCAACGGTTCGAGCATGGCGTCCGGGCCCTTGTCCGCGTGAAACGCCCATACACCGGCGAGGCAGTCGGCCTGCAACTCCACGCGCACCGACCCCGACCGCGGCCCCTGCGAACCCATCCGGTTGCCCCGCTGCAGGGCGCCCGTGAGGTTCTGGATGTGGTGGCCGTACTCATGCGCGACCACATACTCCTGCGCGAGGGGTCCGTCGCTGCCGCCCATCTGCTCCAGTTGCGCGAAGAACGAGGGATCGAAGTAGGCGGTCTGGTCGGCCGGGCAATAGAACGGCCCGGTCGCCGACGACGCCGGTCCGCATCCGGTGGTGACCGCCCCGGTGAAGATCTTCGTGCTCGGGGGCGTGTACCCGGGCATGAGGTCCGACCACACGTCGTCGAGGCTGTTGGTGGTCGCGACGATACGACAGATGGTGTCGACGTTGGCCTTCTCGATGGTGCACGACTGGATGTGCTCGTTGATCTGGGCCACGTCCTGGCTGTTGGAGGTGCCGCCGCCGTAGGACGTCCCACCCGTGAGCGATCCCGGATCGATGCCGAAGAACAACGCGACGATGGTAATGATCAGCCCGGCGCCACCCCCGACGGCGATCCGTCCCACACCGCCGCCACCTCCGCCACCGGAGACCGAGCCGGTGTCGAGGGGTCCGTCGCCCTGAAAAACCATCCTCGCTCCTTGTCCCGGCTCCACATCCGAAGGCCCGGCGGCGCGCCGGAGTCGGCACGGTCGAGCATATTCGCCCGGCCGCCCGGGTGGGGTTCGGTCCAGGTCACGTCAGTAGGATGAGCCGAGATTCGCTTCGATCCCCCTGGAAGGACCCCTGAGTGCTCCGCACGCATCTCGCCGGCTCGCTGCGCCGCGCCGACGCCTCGCAGACCGTCACCGTCGCCGGCTGGGTGGCGCGTCGTCGCGACCACGGGGGCGTCGTCTTCATCGACCTCCGCGACAGCTCTGGTCTCGTCCAGGTCGTGTTCCGCGACGAAGCCGTGGCCGAGGCGGCACACCGGCTGCGCGCCGAGTTCTGCGTCACCGTCACCGGCGTCGTCGAGGTTCGCCCCGAGGGCAGCGAGAACCCCAACCTTCCGTCGGGCGAGATCGAGATCAACGCCGTCGGCCTCGACGTGCTCAACGCGTCGGCCCCGTTGCCCTTCCAGCTCGACGAGAACCCGGGCGAGGAAGCGCGCCTGCGGCACCGCTACCTCGATCTGCGGCGTGAGCGCCCCGCGCACGCCCTCCGCCTGCGGTCCAAGGTGAACGCCGCCGCGCGCAGCGTGCTGGCCGAACACGATTTCGTCGAGGTGGAGACCCCCACCATGACGCGCTCGACACCGGAGGGGGCACGCGACTTCCTCGTGCCCGCACGTCTGCAGCCGGGCACCTTCTACGCGCTGCCGCAGAGCCCGCAGCTGTTCAAGCAGCTGCTGATGGTCGCCGGGATGGAGCGGTACTACCAGATCGCCCGCTGCTACCGCGACGAGGACTTCCGCGCCGACCGCCAGCCCGAATTCACCCAGCTCGACGTCGAGATGAGCTTCGTCGACCAGGACGACGTCATCGCCCTGTCCGAGGAGATCCTCGTCGCCCTGTGGAAGCTCATCGGCGTCGACATCACCACGCCCATCCCGCGGATCACCTACGCGGACGCGATGCGTCGGTTCGGCTCCGACAAGCCGGATCTCCGGTTCGACATCGAGCTCGTCGAATGCGCAGAGTTCTTCGCCGACACCCCGTTCCGGGTGTTCCAGGCACCCTACGTCGGTGCGGTGGTCATGCCCGGCGGCGCGTCTCAGCCGCGCCGCCAACTCGACGCCTGGCAGGAATGGGCCAAGCAGCGCGGCGCGAAGGGGCTGGCCTACATCCTGGTCGGCGAGGACGGGGAACTCGGCGGGCCCGTGGCCAAGAACCTCTCCGATGCCGAGCGGGCCGGGATCGCCGCACACGTCGGTGCCGAACCAGGCGACTGCATCTTCTTCGCCGCCGGCCCGGCCAAGGCCCAACGTGCCCTTCTCGGCGCCGCACGCGGCGAGATCGCGTCGAAACTCGGTTTGATCAAGGCCGATGACTGGGCGTTCACCTGGGTCGTCGATGCCCCGCTGTTCGAACCGGCGGACGAGGCGACCGCGTCCGGCGACGTCGCCGTCGGGTCCGGCGCATGGACCGCCGTGCACCACGCCTTCACCGCCCCGAAACCGGAGTCGCTCGAGCAGCTCGAGTCCGACCCGGGTGCCGCTCTCGCATACGCCTACGACATCGTCTGCAACGGCAACGAGATCGGTGGCGGTTCGATCCGTATCCATCGCCGCGACGTTCAGGAGCGGGTCTTCGAGATCATGGGGATCGGGCACGACGAGGCGCAGGAGAAGTTCGGGTTCCTGCTCGACGCCTTCGCCTTCGGCGCGCCCCCGCACGGTGGCATCGCGTTCGGCTGGGACCGCATCACGGCACTGCTGGCCGGGGAGAACTCGATCCGTGAGGTCATCGCCTTCCCCAAGTCGGGCGGTGGCGTCGACCCGCTGACCGACGCGCCGGCACCGATCACGGCTGCCCAGCGCAAGGAATCCGGTATCGACGCCAAGCCGGTACCCCGCAAGCAGCAGGGGGATGCGGGCGCGCCGGCCGAACCGGCGCAGGGCGGTGCCTGACCACACACGAGGCACCGGCCGGGCGGGCGGGTGACGCCGCCCGCATACTCGGCATCGGGTCGCTAATTGTGATGTGATTTCTGACCATGACGATCAAGGTGGCCCTCGAGCATCGCACGAGTTACGCATTCGATCGATCGGCCAAGATCTTCCCGCACGTGGTGCGGTTGCGACCCGCGCCCCACTCACGCACGCCGATCGAGGCGTACTCGCTGAAAGTGGAACCCGCAGAACACTTCTTGAACTGGCAACAGGACGCGTTCAGCAACTACATGGCGCGGCTGGTGTTCCCTGAGCCCTCGACGACGCTGTCGATCACGGTGAGTCTCATCGCAGACCTCACCGCGATCAACCCGTTCGATTTCTTCATCGAGGACTGGGCCGAAAACTACGGCTTCGAGTATCCCGACGAACTGCGCAACGATCTGGAGATCTTCCTTCGGCCGGTGGGGGTGACCGAGGGCGAATTCACCGGCGCCCCGGTGCATCCGTCGGTCGCGGCGTTCGCCGCCAGGCACAAGCCGACCGGCAAGATCCGCATCATCGATTTCCTGGTCGCCCTCAACCAGGCCGTGCAGCAGGCCGTCGGCTACACGGTGCGCCTGGAGGCGGGTGTCCAGACCCCGGAGTACACCCTCGCCAGCGGTATCGGCTCCTGCCGTGACTCCGCGTGGTTGCTCGTCGCGGTGCTCCGCGAACTCGGCCTCGCGGCCCGTTTCGTGTCGGGATATCTGGTGCAGCTGACGTCCGACATCAAATCGATCGACGGCCCGTCCGGACCGGATGCCGACTTCACCGACCTGCACGCCTGGACCGAGGTCTACCTCCCCGGCGCCGGCTGGGTCGGCATGGACCCGACCTCCGGGCTGTTCGCCGGCGAAGGTCACATCCCGCTTGCCGCCACCCCGAATCCCGGTGGCGCCGCGCCCATCACCGGGGCGACCGGACCGTGCCACGCCACACTCGACTTCTCCAACACGGTCACCCGCTTCCACGAGGACCCGCGCGTCACCCTCCCGTACACGCCATCGCAGTGGGAGCGCGTGCAGGAACTCGGCCTCGCCCTCGACGAGAAGATGACCGCCAACGACGTCCGGCTGACGATGGGTGGCGAACCCACATTCGTCTCCATCGACAACCAGACCGACCCCGAGTGGACGACCGCGGCCGACGGCCCCCACAAGCGTGCCCTCGCGTCCGAACTCGCGGGTCGACTCAAGACGGAATACGCGCCCGCCGGCCTCGTCCAGCGCAGCCAGGGCAAGTGGTATCCGGGCGAACCTCTGCCACGCTGGCAGATCGCGCTGTTGTGGCGGACCGACGGCCGGCCGATCTGGCGTCGCCCCGAACTCCTCGCCGACCCGTGGGCGAGCCGCGCCGAGGCGCAGGCGAGCATCGACGTGGAGACCAGCGGACCGGCACCGGGCACGCGAGGGTCGTCGGAGACGGCGCAGAAACTTCTCACCGCCTTCGCCGGGCGGCTCGGGCTGCCGCTGTCCCAGGTCATGCCGGCGTTCGAGGATCCGCTGCTGCGGATGCGCGACCTCGCGGCGTTGCCGCCCGGCGATCCGGGCGCCGACCCGACCCTGCGCACGTTCGTCTCCGCCCAACTCTCCGAGGCCGCCGTCGAGGCCGCCGATGCGGACGAGGACCTCGAGCCGCCGGCGGATTCGACCCCGGCCCGCCGCGCGTTGCTGGCCAAGCTCGACGAGGCGGTCACCGGGCCGACCGCCTACGTGTTGCCGCTGAGCCGTTCGGAGGACGAGACGGCTTGGCAGAGCGCACGCTGGACCACTCGCCGCGGCCGCCTGGTGCTCAGCCCCGGCACGTCGCCGGCGGGCCTGCGGTTGCCCCTCAACTCGCTGTCGTGGGGGCCGGCACCGACACTGTTCGAGTCGGATCCGTCGGCGCGTCCGGAGCCGCTGCCCGAGGATCCGGCGCAGGCCCTCGGCTGGTCGGTCAAGGAGATGGACCCGGCCGCGTTCGTGCCCCGCAGCGCCGTCGTCGCGGAGATGCGCGGGGGTGTGCTGTACGTCTTCCTGCCGCCGACCGGGACGTTGGAGGAGTTCCTGGCGATCGTCGAGATGGTCGAGGACGCCGCCGCGGCCATCGACACACCAGTCGTCGTCGAGGGCTACGGGCCACCGGCAGACGGCCGTCTCACCTCCCTCACCGTGACACCCGACCCCGGCGTCATCGAGGTGAACATCCAGCCGACCAACGGATTCGGCGAGCAGTCCGAGCTCCTGGAATCGCTCTACGACCATGCTCGGCGCGTGCGGCTGGGGACCGAGACGTTCGACCTCGACGGCAGTCACGGCGGCACCGGTGGCGGCAACCACATCACACTCGGCGGGCCGACCCCGGCCGATTCGCCGATGCTGCGCCGACCGGATCTGCTGGTGTCGATGCTGACCTTCTGGCAGCGTCACCCGGCGCTGTCGTACCTGTTCTCCGGTCGGTTCGTCGGCACCACCTCGCAGGCACCGCGCGTCGACGAGGGCCGGGAATCGTCGCTGTACGAACTCGAGATCGCCTTCGCCGAGATCGATCGGCTCGCGGTCAAGGCCGGCGGGGCCGAAGGCGTCGATGCCCCGCCGAACCCCTGGGTGACCGACCGGGCACTGCGCCACCTGTTGACCGACATCACCGGCAACACCCATCGCGCGGAGTTCTGCATCGACAAGCTCTACAGCCCGGACTCGCCGCGCGGCCGACTCGGCCTGCTGGAACTGCGTGCCTTCGAGATGCCGCCCCATCACCAGATGGCGATGGTGCAGTCCCTGCTCGTGCGGTCGCTGGTTTCGTGGTTCTGGGAGCAGCCCTACCGCGGACGGCTGATCCGCCACGGCGCCGACCTGCACGGCAAGTACCTCCTGCCGCACTACGTGATCGCCGACATCGCCGCGGTCGCCGAAGAACTGCGCGCCGCGGGCTACCCGTTCGACACCGCGTGGCTCGACCCGTTCACCGAGTTCCGCTTCCCGCGGCTGGGCACCGTCCAGATCCGCGACCACGAGGTGGAACTGCGAGGCGCCATCGAACCGTGGAACACCCTGGGCGAGGAATCGACCGGAACGGGTACCGCCCGCTATGTCGACTCGTCGATCGAGCGTGTCCAGGTCCGCGTGCTCGGCGGCGAGGACGACCGGTTCCTGCTCACCTGCAACGGCTATCCGATCCCGCTGCGTCCCACCGGCCGCACCGGCGAGCAGGTCGGCGGAATCCGGTTCCGCGCATGGCAACCGCCGAGTGCGCTGCACCCCACCATCACCGTCGACACCCCGCTGACCTTCGACCTCGTCGACACGGTGTCGGAACGGTCGGTCGGCGGCGCGACCTACCACATCGTCCACCCCGGTGGACGGGCCTACGACCGCCCGCCGGTCAACGCGGTCGAGGCCGAGTCACGCCGCAACGGACGGTTCGAGGCGGCCGGACACACCAGCGGGTCGGTCGACGTCGGACTGCTGCGTGAACGACAGGCACGGATCGCCACCGACACCGGGGTACCGGCCATCCTCGATCTGCGTCGGGCACGTACAGTTCTCCGGTGACTGTTTCGTCCGGCAACACCGCCGGCACCGGGTTGCCGACGGTGTTCGACCGGTATCGCCCCGACGGTTCCGCCCTGTTCGACGTGGAGCGGCTCGCCACCACGGATGGAATGGGCACCGCGGCGCCCACCCCCTACGACGAGATGGTCGACGGCTCGGGCCGCGTCCGTACCGCCTGGACGGATCTGGTGGCGGGCTACGGATTGCGTGGTGACCCGCGACTGCGGGCCGCGGCGACGCGTCTGGCGACCGCGATCCGCGACGAAGGCGTCATCTACAACGAAGTCGTCGGGTCGACGACGGTGGCCCGCGACTGGCAGGTCGACCCGGTGCCGCTGCTCGTCGACGGTGTCGAGTGGTCGGACCTGGAGAAGGCGATCATCCAGCGCTCGACCCTGCTCGACCTACTCTTGCGCGATCTGTATCGGGACCAGAAGACGATCCGCAGCGGTCTGATCCCGCCCGAGATGGTGTTCGGCCATCCCGCCTACATCCGCAAGGCCGTGCGACTCGAGGTGCCCGGGCCCCACGCGCTGTTCCTGCACGCGATCGACCTCGGCCGCGCACCGGACGGTCGGTTCGAGGTCTTCGCCGACCGCACACAGGCGCCGTCGGGCATCGGTTTCGCGATGATCGACCGGCGACTCCTCTCGCGAACCTTCCCGCAGCTCTTCCAGACGTGCGCGCCGCGGCCCGTGACCACCTTCGTGGGCACCTTGCGCCTCGCCCTGTTCGACTACGCGCCGCCGGGTGTCGACGACCCCACGGTGGCGGTGCTCAGCCCGGGCAGCATGTCCGAAACCGCCTTCGACCAGGCCCATCTGGCCTCGATCCTGGGGTTCCCGCTCGTCGAGGGCAACGACCTCACCGTCCGCGACGGTGTCGTCTACATGCGGTCGCTGGGCAAGCACAAGCGGGTCGACGTGCTCCTGCGGCGCATCGACGCCGAGTACGCCGACCCGCTGGACCTGCGGACCGATTCCCGCCTCGGTGTCGCCGGCCTCGTGGAGGCGATCTCGCGTGGGACGGTCACCGTCGTGAACACCCTCGGCGCCGGCGTCGTCGAGAGCCCGGCGATGCACACCGTCCTGGAGAAGCTCGCTCCGGTGCTCATCGACGAAGAACTCGCCCTGCCGTCGGTGCCCACCTACTGGGCCGGCGACGATCTGCAGCGCGGCAAGATCCTCGCCGATATGGACAGCCTGGTCCTCAGCAACGTGCGTTCCGGCGAAGAGGTCGTGGTCCCGCTCGTCGACGCCGCCACCCGCGCCGAGCTCGCCGCCCGCGTGGAGGCACAGACCTGGCAGTGGGTGGGCCGGGAGCTGCGCCCGTACTCGGTGGCACCAACCATGACCCCCGGTCGAACGGACGGACCCGGGACCGCCGCACTCCGCGCCGCGCCGGTGGGCATCCGCGCGTTCAGCGTCGCGCAGGGCCCGACCTACGCGGTGATGCCAGGCGGCCTCGGCGCAGTCCTGGCCGACGGCCCGGCCGGTTCCGCGGTGCGCACCGTCGCCGCCAAGGACATCTGGGTGACCAGCGCCGACATCGGCGGACACGTCTCCCGACGATCCACGACGACGGCGGGTGCCGTCGATGAGGCGGTGGCGCGTGGTGCGACACGACCGGCCCGCACGCTCGAGTACTTTGACGTCGCCGCCGCGGCCAGCCCCCGTGTACTCGCCGACCTGTTCTGGTTCGGCCGGTACGGAGAACGAACCGAGGCCACCACCCGGCTGGCCAAGGTGGCACGTGAGCGATACCAGGAGGTGCAGTACCGGCCCTGGATGAGCGGTACGGCCGCGGTTCCACTCGTGCTGCACGCCACCGGACTCGTCACCGGCACCGCCACCTATCTGCGCACCGACGAGCTGATCGCGGGCGGTGACAGCTCACCGAGCCCGGAACGGGTCGCCGACGCCATCGCCAAGCTCACCGACCTCACGGCAGCCCGGCTCATCCCCGGCACCATCGCGCATTCCGTCGAACGCCTCATCGCGTCCGCACGTGCAGTGCGTGACCAGATGTCGACGAGCACGTGGATGGTGCTGGCGCCCGTGGAGCGGGCCCTGGAGCAACTGATCGCGCAGGTCCGCACGGCGCGTGACATGGAAGACGCAGGCGATGACTCCACGGACTCGGCACTCGACCTCGGGTCCGAACTCGGCCACGCCCACGACGAGGTGCTGCACGGGGTGTTGGCGCTGGCCGGTCTGCAGGCCGAATCGATGGTGCACGACGCCGGGTGGCGCTATATGGACATCGGCCGGCGCATCGAGCGGGCGGTGACCCTCGTCGACCTCACCCGCGCACTGTTCGCCGACCACCGTGACCGAGAGATCGAGCAGGCGCTGTTGGAGTCCTATCTCGTGGCCAACGAATCGTCGGTGATCTACCGGCGACGCAACCGCGGCCTCTACCAACTCGACGCCGTCGCGGAGTTGCTGTTCTTCGACGAGTCCAACCCGCGTTCGCTGACCTTCCAGTTCAGTCGCATGCAAGAAGACCTCGCAGTCTTGCCGGACGCCCTGCGGTCGGCGGCAGCAGAGCGCATCGTCGAGGAACTCGTCGCCGAACTGCGGCGCTCGGACCCCGACGACCTCGCCACCGTCGACACCGCCGGGCACCGCAGCGACCTCGACGACCTGATGACGGCGCTGGGCACCGGTGTCCGCGATCTGTCCGACGTGCTCAATCGCACCCGCTTCGCGCCGCCTCGCCAGGCCCAGCCGATCTGGGGTGGGGGAGGTGACTCGCCGTGACCGATCCCGGCCGCACCCGGCGCTACCGCGTGATGCATCGCACCTGCTACACCTACGACGACGTCGTGTCGTCGTCTTATGGGCGGTGTTATCTGACACCCCGGGACCTGCCCGGCCAGCGGGTGATCTCCGCAGACGTGCGGATCGAACCCGAACCCGACGACTGGTCCACCGGGGTCGACGTGTACGGCAACAGCGACTCCTACTTCCACGTCCGCAGCAGCCACGACGAACTCACCGTCACTGCGAACTCGGTCGTGGAGGTCGACCCGCCCGACGCCGGCGTGCTGCTGTCACCCGCGGCCCTCGGGCCCTGGGAACTGGCCCGACCCTCCGTCACCGGTCTGGCAGGCGCTGCGGCCACCGAGTTCGCCCTCGACCTGTACCCGCCCGAGATCACCGATGCGGTGCGCGACTACGCCGCCGGAGTGTTCACGCCGGGGCGACCGACGATCGAGGCGGTCACCGACCTCACCGGCCGGATCTTTCGCGACTTCACCTACAAATCGGGTTCGACCGCCATCAGCACGCGGGTGGACACGGTGCTGGAACGCCGTATGGGGGTGTGTCAGGACTTCGCGCGGGTGGCGATCGCCTGTCTCCGGTCCGTCGGACTCGCCGCCCGCTACGAATCGGGCTATCTCGCCACCGACCCGCCGCCCGGCCGGGAACGGATCTTCGGTGCCGACGCGAGTCATGCCTGGGCAGCCGTCTGGCTGCCCGGCGACGACTGGGTGGCCTTCGACCCCACCAACGACAAACTCGTCGACGAACGCCACGTCACTGTGGCCTGGGGGCGTGACTACGACGACGTCCCGCCGCTCCGCGGCGTGATCTACACCGAGTCGAAGAAGAGCCGGATCGACGTGTCGGTCGACGTCAGTCCGATCGACGAGGCAGCGGGCCGTGATTCGGGGGCCGAATCAGAGGTCGAGGCGCAGGCCACGGACTGATCGCGCGCAGGTCACGGACCCGCGGCGAAGGTGGTCCGAATGGATGACGGGGCGTGACGACACGCCGGACTCGCGCGATCCTTGTTGTGCGAGACAGGATCTGGCTGATCGCCGACGCGGCGCGCGGGAACTCGGTTACAGACGGAAGAAGACGGTGACGCCTGATCCCGGATTGGGTAGGTTGGTTGGTGACATGACGGTAATAACTGAGAGTCGCATCGCCGGTGTGGTGCGCGCGGCCGAGGCGGTTCTCTCGCATCGGGCCGGTTCCTCCGTCACCCTCGCCGATCCCGAGGATCTCGGCGGCAGCGGCCGCACGGTCGTCGTACGGGCACGGGTGCTGGCCAACCCCTTGTCGATGGACCGCACCTTGGTGATCAAGGCGCTGCCCGCCGACGAGGACCCGCGCGCCTTCCATCGCGAACTCGCCTCCTACAAATACGCCACCGCCCTGCCCAACGAGTCGCGGCCGGGCCCACAGCTGATCGCCTCCGACCCGGAGATCCGCGTCCTGGTCCTCACCGACCTCGGGCACGGACGGTCGATGAACTCGCTGCTGTCGGGCACCGACGCGATCGAGGCATCCCATGCGGTCAGCGCGTGGGGACAGGCCCTCGGCCGGATGCACGCCGCCACCGTGGGCGGCGAATTCGACTTCCGGGCCATCCTGCGCCGCGACGCCGGCACCGCCGACGGCGACATCCTCGGTGAGTCCGCCGTCCGCGCGGTGGCCGACGCATCCGCCCAACTGGAGCGGTTGGGCGTCGACCTGCCCTCCGACGTGCACGATCGCCTCGCCGCGGCATGCCTGCTGTTTCCCGAGGGCGACCACCGGGCGTTCAGCCCGTCCGACGTCGGACCCGAGAACATCATGCTCAACGACGCTGGTGTCCAGTTCATGGACTACGAGTGGGGCGGTTTCCGTGACGCCACACTCGACATCGCGTACGCCCTGGTGACGTGCGGCGCGCAACTGTCGACGGTCAACAGCGGACATCGCACCGACCTCGAGATAGCGATGGTCGACGCATGGCGGTCGGAAGTACATGGGATCTGGCCCGCTCTGGGACACAACGGCGAGAGCTCTCGCAAGATCCTGACCGCGCGGCTGCTGTGGACGTGGCTGTCCACGATCTGGATGCTGCCCGCCCACGACGGCGTCGCGTCCGTCGAGGTGCCGCAGGTCAGTCCGGCCGGCTACACCCATGACTGGGCGCTGCACACCAACGACCCGCGGGTCGTCGTCGCGCGGTGGACCGATCTGTCCGCCGCGGCGGTCCGCAGCGGCGATCAGGTGGTCGCGGAATTCGCGGCGCGGGTCGGTGCGGCGTTGCAGCGATCCTGGCTCACCTGACAGCGCGATGGATGGGCTCTTCGACCCACCCGCCGGCGCGTCCCCTCCCGGGGTGGCTGTGAACGGCTTGTCACTGACCTCAGTGGCGCCCGCGACCGCACCGCTCGCCGTCCGGATGCGGCCGCAGACGCTCGACGAGATCGTCGGCCAGCAGCATCTGCTGGGCGCCGGTTCTCCGCTGCGCCGCCTCATCAGTGGCTCCGGAGCCGCGTCAGTGCTGCTGTATGGCCCCCCGGGGACCGGGAAGACGACGATGGCCGCGTTGATCTCGCGCGCCACCGGAGGCCGCTTCGAGGCGTTGTCGGCGCTGTCGGCGGGCGTCAAGGAAGTGCGTGCCGTGATCGACGTCGCGCGTCGACGGCTGGTCGACGGCCAGCAGACGGTGCTGTTCATCGACGAGGTCCACCGCTTCTCGAAGACACAGCAGGACGCGCTGCTCGACGCCGTCGAGAACCGCATCGTGCTGCTCGTCGCCGCGACCACCGAGAACCCGTCGTTCTCCGTGGTCGCGCCGCTGCTGTCGCGTTCGCTGGTCCTGCAACTCCGGTCACTCACCGAGCAGGACATCCGGGAGGTGCTGCGGCGGGCCATCGCCGATCCGCGTGGTCTCGACGGCCGGGTCGGGATCACCGACCCGGCGCTCGATCACCTGGTCGCGGTCGCCGGTGGGGATGCGCGCCGCGCACTGACTGCGCTGGAGGCCAGCGCCGACGCCGCGCTGCGCGACGACGTCGGGGAGTCGACCGACGTGGAGGCGACCGACGTGGAGGCGACCGACGGCGAGTCGACACACGGCGAGGCGACCGACGGCGAGGTGACCGACGACCCGGGTGACCCGGCGGGTCCGCCACTGCTCGACGTCGCCGACGTCGAGGCCGCGATCGACCGCGCCGCCGTACGCTACGACCGCGACGGCGACCAGCACTACGACGTCACCAGCGCATTCATCAAGTCGATCCGCGGCTCCGATGTCGACGCCGCCCTGCATTACCTGGCCCGCATGATCGTCGCGGGGGAGGACCCCCGGTTCATCGCTCGCCGCCTGATGATCCACGCCAGTGAGGACATCGGCATGGCCGACCCGACCGCGCTGCAGACGGCCGTCGCCGCGGCGCAGGTCGTCGCACTGGTCGGGATGCCCGAGGCGAAGCTCGCGCTCACCCAGGCAACGATCCACCTGGCGACCGCGCCGAAATCGGCGGGCGTCGTCGCCGCGATCGGTGCCGCCATCGCGGACGTCGAGGCCGGCCGGTCCGGTGCGGTACCGGCACATCTGCGTGACAGCCACTACGCCGGCGCGAAAGGCCTGGGCAGCGGCATCGGTTACCGGTATCCCCACGACAACGCAGATGGCGTGCTGGCGCAGCAGTATGCGCCGGATGACCTGGTGGGCGTCGACTACTACCACCCGACCGACCACGGCCACGAGCGGGAGATCGGGTCGCGGCTGGGCAAACTCCGATCCATCGTGCGGGGTGTCACCGGCCGGGCGCGTCGACGGTAGGCTGGTGTGTCGACCAGCCCGGACGCGGCGATCGTCCGGGCAGCGGCACGTCGACCGCGTGACCGACCACCACTTCAAGGACGAACTCAGTGCAGACGCATGACATCAGGCAGCGCTTCCTGGATCACTTCATCAAGGCGGGCCACACCGAGGTCCCGAGTGCCTCGCTGATCCTCGACGATCCGAACCTGCTGTTCGTCAATGCGGGCATGGTCCCGTTCAAGCCGTACTTCCTCGGTGAGCAGACCCCGCCGTTCGACCGTGCGACCAGCGTCCAGAAGTGTGTGCGCACCCTCGACATCGACGAGGTCGGCATCACCACCCGCCACAACACGTTCTTCCAGATGGCGGGCAACTTCTCCTTCGGCGACTACTTCAAGCGCGAGGCCATCGGCTTCGCCTGGTCGTTGCTCACCAACAGCGTCGCCGACGGGGGCTACGGGATCGACCCGGAGAAGCTGTGGCCGACGGTGTACCTCGACGACGACGAGGCCGAGGCCATCTGGCGTGACGAGATCGGCGTGCCCGCCGAACGCATCCAGCGACGCGGGCTCAAGGACAATTACTGGTCGATGGGCGTGCCCGGCCCGTGTGGACCCTGCTCGGAGATCTTCTACGACCGGGGTCCCGCCTACGGCGTCGAGGGCGGCCCCGAGGCGGACGAGGACCGCTACATCGAGATCTGGAATCTCGTGTTCATGCAGAATATCCGTGGCCCAGGCGGCGGCAAGGAGGACTACGAGATCCTCGGCCCGCTGCCGAAGAAGAACATCGACACCGGCCTGGGTATCGAGCGCGTCGCATGCATCCTGCAGGGCGTCGACAACGTCTACGAGACCGATCTGATGAAGCCGATCATCGACCTCGCGTCCCGGCTGACAGGCCGCGCATACGGCGCCGGCAATCACGACGACGACGTGAAGTTCCGGGTCATCGCGGATCACGCCCGCACCTCGGCACTGCTCATCGGTGACGGTGTGCTGCCCGGCAACGACGGCCGTGGATACGTGCTCCGGCGGCTGTTGCGGCGGGTGGTCCGCTCGGTGCGGTTGCTCGGCGCCGATCAGCCCACGATGGACGACTTCATCTCCCTCGTCATCGACACCATGGCGCCGTCGTACCCGAACCTCGCCGAACAGCGCGAGCACATCGTCGACGTCGCGGTCGCCGAGGAAGCCTCGTTCAGCAACACCCTCGCCGCGGGTTCGAAGTTGTTCGCCGACGCCGCCGCGGCCACCAAGGCCTCGAAGGCGTCCACGATCAGCGGTGGCGACGCTTTCACACTGCACGACACCTACGGGTTCCCGATCGATCTGACGCTCGAGATGGCCGCCGAGGCAGGTCTGTCCGTCGACCAGGAGGGCTTCACCGCCCTGATGGCCGAGCAGAAGCAGCGTGCCAAGGCTGACGCGACCGCGCGCAAGTCCGGGCACGCGGACCTGTCGGTGTATCGCGAGTTCCTCGACCGCGGCCCGACCATGTTCACCGGCTTCGACGAACTCGTGTCGGAGGCGAAGGTGCTCGGGCTGGTGGCCGACGGCGCCCGCGTCCGGACCGCCACACCCGGCCAGGAACTCGTGGTGGTCCTCGACCGCACGCCTCTCTACGCCGAATCCGGTGGACAGATGGCCGATGTCGGCACCATCACCACGGGAGATGGTGTGCGCCTTCGGGTCACCGACGTGCAGAAGGCCGGCAAGTCGGTGTGGCTGCACAAGGTCACGGTCGACGAAGGTGAGGTCGCCGAGGGCGACGAGGTCATCGCGGCGGTCGACCAGTCGTGGAGACACGGTGCCACCCAAGGACATTCGGGTACCCATATGGTCCATGCCGCGCTCCGCGAGGTGCTCGGCCCCACGGCCACGCAGGCGGGCTCGCTGAACCGCCCCGGCTATCTCCGGTTCGACTTCCACTCCGGAAAAGGCTTGTCGGAGAGTCAGCGTCGAGAGATCGAGGAGATCAGCAACGCGGCCGTGGAGGCCAACTACCCGGTGCACACCTTCGAAACCGGGCTCACCGAGGCGAAGTCGATGGGGGCGCTGGCCCTGTTCGGCGAGAACTACGGGGACGTCGTGCGGGTCGTCGAGATCGGTGGCCCGTTCTCGATGGAACTGTGCGGCGGAACGCATGTCGGGTCGTCGGCGCAGATCGGTCCGGTGACGGTGATCGGCGAATCCTCGGTGGGTTCGGGGATTCGTCGCGTCGAGGCCTACGTCGGCATGGATTCATTCCGCCACCTGTCGAAGGAACGCGCTCTGATGGCGGGACTCGCGTCGTCGCTGAAGGTTCCGTCCGACGAGGTCCCCGGTCGCGTCGAACAACTCGTGAGCCGGCTCAGAGATGCCGAACGTGAGGTCGAACGCCTGCGCGCCGACGCGGCCCGTTCGGCAGCGGGTGGCCTGATCGAATCGGCGACCACCGCAGGCGGCACGCTCATCGTGGGTGGCCTGGTTCCCGGCGGTCTCGACGGAAACGGCCTGCGTGGTCTGGCCACCGACCTGCGGGGCAAGGTCGCCGATCGCCCGGCCGTCATCGCGCTGTTCTCGCCGAGCAATGACGCGACGAAGGTGCCGTTCGTGGTGGCCACCACCGACGCCGCCCGTGGGCTCGGGATCAAGGCCGGCGATCTGGTGAAGGACGTGGCGCCCCTCGTCGGTGGACGTGGCGGGGGCAAGCCCGACCTGGCCCAGGGTGCGGGATCGGACCCGGGTGGCGTCGAGCCGGCGATGACCCGCATCCGCGAGCTCGTCCGCGACCGATGACCTGGACGCGTGGGCGCCGACTCGGTGTCGACGTCGGCTCGGTGCGCGTCGGAGTCGCCGTGTGCGACCCCGACGGGATCCTGGCGACGCCGGTCGAGACGGTGCGTCGAACGCCGCGTGCCGACGACGACATCCGACGCATCGCCGCGCTCGTCGACGAATACGAGGCGGTGGGTGTGATCGTCGGCCTGCCCAAGACCCTGCGCAACGAGAGCGGTACCGCGGCCGAACTCGCCCGCGAGTTCGGCGACCGGCTGGCCGAGCGGATCGACCCGGTCGGGGTGGAGTATCACGACGAACGCCTCACCACGGTCACCGCGACCCAGGCGCTGCGCGACAGCGGAATCTCGGCCAAGTCCTCGCGCGCCGTGATTGATCAGGCCGCCGCGGTCGCTATCCTGCAGGGGTGGCTGGATTCGCGACGATGACTTCCGCATGCGTCCAGCCAGACCGCACAACGCGATTCGCGATCGCGAACAGTCCATATCGCGTGGGCGAATCGTGCGGGAATCTGAGAGGAACCGTTCGGTGACCGACGAACGCCATCGACCCCGACGGCACGACCTGTCCGATCAGCCGACCGAGCAGCTCGATCTCGAGCGCTTGCGCTACTTCACGCAGCCCGCGGACGGCAAACCGACGACCCGTCACCGGCGGCGCCGGGAGGCATCGACCGACCCGACCATCACCGGGCCGCAACCGCGGGTCGAGGCGCGCCCCCCGGGGACCGACACATGGGGGGCGCCGACGCCGCCACCACCGCGCCGCCGGCCTCCCGAACGGGTGATGCCCGCGTACGTGCCGCCGCCCGCCGAGCAGTTCCACGATCGCGACCGGCCCGGGCCACGTGCCGGCGACTATGACGACCCGCGACGGCGAGCCGTGCCGCATCGCGTCCGGCCGGGCGCGGAGGCCGCCGCGACCGACGTGATCGAGGACGAACGGACCGCCGCCGGCTACGACACCGACGACGACGCCGAGGGATATCTCGCCCTCGAGGACACACCCACCGACAGCCGCCCACCCCGAGACCGTCGGAACCGTCGGCGCGGTGGTGGTGGGCGTAGGCCGCGACCGACCGGGCGCAAGATCATGCGTCGGCGCATCGTCCTGGGCGTCGCGCTGGCCTGCATGCTCGTGCTGGTCGTCGGGGTCGCGGTGGTCGGGCTGCGTGCGGTGGGAGTGTTCGGTCCATCCGTGGACACCACCGACTACACCAATGCGGCGGGCACCGCGGATGTCGTCGTCGACATCCCGCAGGATTCCACGTTGATGGACTTCGGTGTGATCCTGGAGAGCAACGATGTGGTCGGCAGTGTGCAGGCCTTCGTGGACGCCGCGGACGGCCAGCCGATCTCGGGCGGTTTCTACAAACTGCGTACCCAGATCCCGGCAGCCACCGCGGTCGAGATGATGACCGACGGCAACGCGAACAGGGTCGGGCGCATGGTCGTACCCGAGGGCCTCCAACTCGACAACAAGGAAGGTGTGGACGGCAAGATCACGCCGGGCATCTTCCAGATGATCGAGAACGCCACGTCGGTGACAGTGAACGGTCAGCAGATCGGGACCGACGTCGCCGAACTCGAGGCCGCGGCGGCCGACTCGACACCCGAACAGCTCGGCGTGCCCGAGTGGGCGCGGTCCGCGGTGGAGAACCTCGACGGTGATCACCGTCGTATCGAGGGACTCATCGCACCCGGGACGTGGGAGTCGATCGATCCCGACCACTCGCCCACACAGATCCTCCACGACCTGATCGTGGCGAGCGCCGCCCGGTTCGAGGAATGGGGTCTGCTCGCCGAGAACGAGTCGGGCCTGACCCCGTACGAGACCCTCGTGACGGCATCGGTCGTCGAGCGGGAGGTCGCCAATCCGGGCGACTACGCCAAGGTCGCGCGGGTGATCCTGAACCGGCTGGACGAGGGGCAGCGGCTGGAGATGGACTCCACCACCAACTACACCGCCGACGTCACCAACATCGACGTCTACGGCGAGGCGTATCGGGCAGACAACGAATGGAACACCTACCGGATCGAAGGCTTGCCGGCCACGCCGATCGGCGCCGTCGGCGAGCGGGCGCTGACCGCTGTCGAGAACCCGACACCCGGAGACTGGCTCTACTTCGTGACCATCGACCGCGACGGCACCACGCTCTTCGCCGAGACGTTCGAGGAACACACGCGAAACCGTGAAAGGGCTTGTGAGAACGAGCTTTTGAGCACCGGGTGTAGCTGAGCACATGGCAGGATCGCAACGCCGGGCAGCGGTGCTCGGGTCCCCGGTGAGCCATTCGCGTTCGCCACGGATCCATCTGGCCGCCTATCGCGCACTCGGACTCGAGGACTGGACCTACGACCGGATCGACTGCACCGCAGAGCAATTGCCGTCGCTGGTGTCGCAGCTCGGCCCCGAGTTCGTCGGGCTGTCGGTGACGATGCCCGCCAAACTGGCCGCCCTGGCCTTCGCCGACGAGCGCACCGCCCGAGCCGAACTCGTCGGGTCGGCCAACACTCTGGTGCGCACCGAGCGGGGCTGGCGCGCCGACTGCACCGACATCGACGGGATGAGCGGCGCATTGCGTGAGGTCGGCGTCGACGCGGCGACGAATCCCGCAGCCGTGGTCGTCGGTGCAGGCGGCACCGCGCTACCCACCGTGGCCGCTCTCGCCGATGCCGGGTTCACCCGACTGACGGTGGTCGCCCGCGATGCCGACAAGGCCACCGGCGTCATCGATGTGGCCGCGGCCCTGGGCATGTCGGCGGAGGTCGTCGCCTTCGCGGTCGACCCCGAACTCGACAGACGCGTTCGAGCAGCCGGTGTCGTCGTCTCGACGGTTCCCGCCCCGGCCGCGGCGGTCCTCGTGGACTCGCTCGCCGCCGCAGCGCGCCTGGTGGACGTCATCTACGACCCGTGGCCCACACCGTTGGCGTCCGCGGTGAGCGCCGCAGGCGGACAGGTCGTCGGGGGACTGGTCATGCTGCTGAATCAGGCCTTCAGTCAGGTCGAGCAGTTCACCGGTCGGCCGGCGCCCCGCGACGTCATGGCCGCAGCGCTCGACAGCGGTTAGCCGATCGCCCACAGCACGTCGAGTCCGGATTCCACAGCCGGCGGTCTGTCCACAGCCTGCGCCAGGCCCCGCCGTTGAGGCGCCCCGGTCCGGCACGCTCGATCGGTGGCGTCGTTCATCATCTGCGTCTGGCTGTCCATCATCGCCGTCCATGACCGAAGGACAGGCCGGATCGCCAATGGCGCGGTCTGGCCGGGCGTCCTCGCTCCGGTGGCGATGGCCACGCATGATCCGGCGGTCCTGGCATCGGCAGGTGTCGCGGCCCTGCCGTACCTGTTCGCCGCCGTGGCCGGGCTCGGCGGAGGCGGAGACATCAAGCTGGCGTTCGCGCTCGGTGGCCTGCTCGCCGACCCCACGCTCGCGCTGCTGGTCGTCCTGACGGCCGCGATCCTCGGCGCGGCCGGTCATGCGTTCACCTGCAGCCGTGGTCCGCGGCCACACGCTCCCGCCCTCGTCGCCGCCGGCATCTGCGGACTGGCCGTGACCTGAGACGCGAAGATCGCCGTGACCGCTGAGCCCGGTGCTCGGCGACGGGTGGGACGCGGACATCGTCCGCCTGACCCGTCATGGAACAATCGAACACTGTGTTGCGCTGGATAACCGCCGGAGAGTCTCATGGCCCGGCCCTGGTCGCCCTCGTCGAGGGGATGGTGGCCGGAGTGGAGATCACCTCGTCCGACATCGCCGAACAGCTCGCCCGACGGCGGCTCGGCTACGGCCGCGGCGCCCGGATGAAGTTCGAGGCGGACAAGATCACCATCGTCGGCGGACTGCGCCACGGCCGCACCATGGGTGGTCCGGTGGCCGTGGAGATCGCGAACACCGAGTGGCCCAAGTGGGAAACGGTGATGGCCGCCGACCCGGTCGACCCCGCCGAACTCGAGGGCAGCGCCCGCAACGCCCCACTGACCCGTCCGCGGCCCGGGCACGCCGACTACTCCGGGATGCTCAAATACGGCTTCGACGACGCGCGGCCCGTGCTCGAACGAGCCAGCGCCCGGGAGACCGCCGCTCGCGTCGCCGCCGGCACCGTGGCGCGCAACTTCCTGCGCCAGGTGCTCGGCATCGAGGTGCTCTCCCACGTCATCTCGATCGGCGCGAGCGAGCCCTACGACGGTCCGAGCCCGCGCTTCACCGACCTCGCCGCAATCGACGAGAGCCCGGTGCGGGCGTTCGACGCCGAGTCCGAGAAGCAGATGATCGCCGAGATCGAGGCCGCCAAGAAGGACGGCGACACCCTCGGCGGCGTCGTCGAGGTCGTCGCGACCGGGGTCCCGGTGGGACTCGGCTCGCACGTCAGCGGTGAGACCCGTCTCGATGCCCGCCTGGCCGGGGCGCTGATGGGGATTCAGGCCATCAAGGGCGTCGAGGTCGGCGACGGATTCACCACCGCGCGACGCCGCGGCAGTCAGGCACACGACGAGATGGTGCCCGGTCCCGACGGGGTGCTGCGCTCCACCAACCGGGCCGGCGGCCTCGAAGGCGGCATGACCAACGGCGAGGATCTGCGGGTGCGGGTCGCGATGAAGCCCATCTCGACCGTGCCCCGTGCGCTGTCGACGATCGACATGTCGACGGGCGACGAGGCCGTCGCGATCCACCAGCGTTCCGACGTCTGTGCCGTACCCGCCGCCGGTGTCGTTGCCGAGGCGATGGTCGCGCTCGTGGTCGCGCAGGCGGCATTGGAGAAGTTCGGCGGCGACTCGGTCGCCGAGACCACCGAGAACCTCGCCGGCTACCGCACACGCATCGACACCCGTCCGCCTCGCTCATGACTCACGATGCCAACAAACGCGGCCCATCGGCCGTTCTGATCGGGTTCATGGGGGCCGGGAAGTCAACCGTCGGCCGGGTGCTCGCGGATCGGCTCGGCGTGGACTTCGTCGACACCGACTCCGTGATCGTGCAGACAACGGGCCGCAGCATTCCCGACATCTTCACCACCGAAGGACCGCAGCGGTTCCGCGAGATCGAACGCGACGTCGTGCTGGACGTGCTGGGGTCCCATCGCGGTGTGGTCGCACTCGGCGGTGGCGCGGTGATGACGCCGGCGGTCGAGGCCGCGCTGGCCGGGCAGCGTGTCGTCTACCTCCGCATCGATGCCGACGCGGGGTTCGCCCGTGTCGCCGACAGCGACCGGCCGCTGATCGCCGGCGAAGACCCGGCCGGACGCTACCGCGAACTCCTCGCGCAGCGGGACGAAACATACACTCGTGCAGGCGCATTCGTCGTCGACGCGGCTGCCGGTGATCCCGGCGAGGTCGCCGACGCCATTCTCGCCGACCTCGCCCGCGCCCTCGTGGGAGAAAGGGTCGCATCCACATGACCAGCCAGAAGACGAAGGGGAACCGAGGATGACGGAGCCGACCGCGATCACCGTCAACGCGGGATCCCCCTACGATGTCATCATCGGTCGTGGCCTGCTCGATGACGTCGCCATCGCCGCGACCGGCGCCGACCGCGTCGCCATCCTGTACCAGCCGACGCTGGCGCAGACCGCCGAACAGATCCGGGCGTTCCTCGCCGACAAGGGATTCGACGCCCATCGCGTGGAGATCCCGGACGCCGAGGCGGGCAAGGACCTCTCGGTGGCCGCGTTCTGCTGGGATGTGTTCGGCCGCATCGGACTCAAGCGCAACGACAAGGTGATCAGTCTGGGCGGGGGAGCGGCCACCGACCTCGCCGGGTTCGTCGCCGCGACGTGGATGCGCGGCATCGGTGTCATCCACATCCCGACCACGCTGCTGGCGATGGTCGACGCCGCGGTCGGCGGAAAGACCGGGATCAACACCGACGCCGGTAAGAATCTGGTCGGGTCCTTCCACGAACCCGACGCCGTGCTCATCGACACCGCCACGCTGGAAACCGTGCCCCACAACGAGGTCGTCGCCGGACTCGCCGAGGTGATCAAGACCGGGTTCATCGCCGACCCGGTCATCCTCGATCTCATCGAGGCGGATCCGGCAGCTGCCGTCGACACCAGCGGCACCGTTCTCCCGGAACTGATCCGTCGATCGGTGCAGGTGAAGGCTGATGTGGTGTCCGCCGACCTCAAGGAGTCGTCGCTGCGGGAGATCCTCAACTACGGACACACACTCGGGCACGCGATCGAGCGACGCGAGCGCTACCGCTGGCGTCACGGTGCCGCCGTGTCCGTCGGGTTGGTGTTCGCCGCCGAGCTGGCGCGCCTGGCCGGTCGTCTCGATGACGACACCGCCGACCGGCATCGCTCCGTCCTCGAGCTCGTCGGCCTACCGACGAGCTACGACGCGGACGCGTTGGCCGATCTGCTGGAGGCGATGTCCGGGGACAAGAAGAACCGTTCCGGTGTGCTCAGGTTCGTCGTACTCGACGGCCTCGCGAAGCCGGGACGCCTCGAGGGTCCCGATCCCGGCCTGATCGCTGCCGCGTACTCCGCGATCGCCGGTGAGACACCGTCGTCGGGTGGCGTGCTGCTCTGACCCCCGTCACCCTCTGTTCCCTGAGGAACGAGGCGCTAGCCGAGTGTCACGAAGGGCGGCCCTTCGTGACGCTTCTCCGCTAGCGCTCCGAAGCTCCTCGGGGAGCAGGGGGCGGCACGCTCACTTCGTTCGCGGGCTCCTCAGGGAGTAGGGGAACGCACGCTCACTTCGTTCGCGGGCTCCTCAGGGTCCGGGGTGGCCGCACGCGGACGCGATCAGCTCGCGACGTGCTCGGCCTCGCGGTCCGGATGCACCGACCAGTCGTCGTCGGCGTCGTTCTTGCGTTGATCGCGCCGGGTGATCCACCGGCCGACCGCGGCACCCATGAACGCGGGCACGAACACCAGGAGCGCGGTGAAGGAGCCGCCGGCGATGAGTTCGATGAACAGGCTCGCCTCGCCGATGCCCGCGAAAACAAAGCGACCCAGAATCCAGCTGATCAGTCCGGCGAGAACGCCGGCGAGCAAACCGGCTTGCAGCCAGCGGACCGTCAGGTCCGCGTAGTCGTCGGGATCGGGGTTGGCGCGCGCATCGGCGACCCCGTCGATGCCGCCCCAGATCAGGGCGATCAGCACGACCGCGCCGATCGCGAGCGTCTTCCACACCGTGGTGTTCAACGGCGCTTCGACGACCGCCACACCGAGCAGAACGCGGGCGATGACATGGACTGCGGTCATCACCAGACCGCGCGGCAACCACGAAGACATAGCGGACAGCGTACGCAACGGTGAACGTGTTCGAAAACACATCCCGGTGAGCGACGGTCCGCGTAACCGGCGCGACGGGCGTCCGACCCCGGCGCGGTAGCGTGGGAGGATGCCTGTCAACGCCATGACCAGCGACTACCGTGCCCGCCGCGACCGCTTGCGATCCGAGGTCGCCGAGTTGGCCTCGCCACCGGACGTCGTCGTCGTCAGCGACCTCGTGAACGTGCGCTATCTGTCCGGCTTCACCGGCTCGAACGGTGCGGTCCTCATCGGCGCCGAGTCGTCGGCCGACCGGATCTGCACCGACGGCCGCTACCGCACACAGGTCGGCGAGCAGGCCGGCGACCTCGAGGCGCTGATCGCCCGCGACTGCCTGACGGAACTCGCGCTGCATGCCCGGGACGCCGGCGCGGTGACGATCGGCTTCGAGGCGGACGCGGTCACGGTGTCGTCGCATCGGTCGCTCGCAGCCCGTCTGGCCGACGGCGTCGATGCGGCCCCGACACTCGAACCCCTGGTCGGGGCTGTGCAGCGACTGCGGATGGTGAAGGACGCCGGTGAGATCGAACTGCTGCGGCAGGCGTGCGCGATCGGCGACAAGGCGCTCGGCGCCATCATCGAACGCGGCATCATCCGGCCAGGTGCCACCGAGCGCGAGGTGGCCCGGTCCCTGGAATGGGAGATGTATGCCCTCGGCGCCGACGACATCGCCTTCGAGACGATCGTCGCGGCGGGCGCCAACTCCGCGGTCCCTCATCACCGTCCCACCGGGGCAACCCTCGCCGACGGCGACTTCGTGAAGATCGACTTCGGTGCGGTCGTCGGCGGTTACCACTCCGACATGACGCGCACCTATGTCCTGGGTCGCGCCGCGGACTGGCAGCGCGAGATCTACGATCTGGTCGCCACGGCGCAGGCCGCAGGTAGGGCCGCCCTGCGGCCCGGTGCCGAGCTGCGCGGTGTCGACGCGGCTGCGCGGTCGGTCATCGCCGATGCCGGCCACGGCGAGCACTACGTGCATGGCCTCGGTCACGGGGTGGGGCTGCAGATCCACGAAGCACCGGGAATCGGCGCGCTGGCGACGGGTACACTGCCATGCGGCGCAGCGGTGACCGTGGAGCCCGGCGTCTACCTCCCCGGACGAGGTGGCGTCAGGATCGAGGACACTCTCGTCGTCGCCGGCCCGGAGGCCGGGGACGCACCGGAACTGCTGACCGCCACCGACAAGACGTTCACCGTCATCTGACGGTCCGCTTCGGCACACCCAACGACGACTGCAAGGGAAGAACACCACATGGCGACCACCGCCGACTTCAAGAACGGCCTCGTGCTGCGCATGGACGACCAGCTCTGGCAGATCCAGGAGTTCCAGCACGTCAAGCCCGGCAAGGGCCCGGCGTTCGTCCGTACCAAGATCAAGAACGTGATGTCGGGCAAGATCGTCGACAAGACGTTCAACGCCGGCGTCAAGGTCGAGACCGCGACCGTGGACCGCCGGGACATGACCTACCTGTACAACGACGGCACCGACTTCGTGTTCATGGATGCCCAGGACTTCGAGCAGATCTCGATCTCGCCGGCGACGATGGGCGATTCGGCGCGGTTCCTGCTCGAGAACATGACCGTTCAGGTCTCCGTGCACGAGGGCAATCCGCTGTTCGTCGAACTGCCGGTCACCGTCGAGCTGCTCGTCGAGCAGACCGACCCGGGCCTGCAGGGCGACCGGTCCACCGGCGGCACCAAGCCCGCGACGATGGAGACCGGAGCGGAGATCCAGGTGCCGCTGTTCATCAACACCGGCGACAAGCTGAAGGTCGACTCGCGCGACGGCAGCTACCTCGGTCGCGTCAACGCCTGATCGCTCGACCCGTGAAGCAACCCGGTACCCGACACAAAGCCCGCCGCCGCGCGGTGGATCTGCTGTTCGAGGCGGAGGCCAAGAACGTCAGCGCGACACAGCTGGTCGCGGAGCGACGCGAGTACGTGCGCGACGACGAGAGCGTCGGCACCATCCACGACTACACGGCAACGGTGATCGAGGGCCTCGCCGCCGACCTCCCGCAGGTCGACGCCGTGGTCTCGTCGCATCTGCGCGGGTGGACGCTGGAGCGGCTGCCCGCCGTGGACCGCGCGATCCTGCGGCTGGCCACGTGGGAACTGTTCCACTCCGTGGACGTGGACCCCATCGTGATCGTCGACGAGGCGGTGGAACTGGCCAAGGAGCTCTCCACCGACGACTCGCCCGCCTTCGTCAACGGGGTGCTCGCCCGTATCGCCGATCTCGCGCCGCAGGTGCGGGCGGCCGCCGCGGCGGACGAGCCGCGTCGCGGGGACTGACCCCGGCCGGCGCGGCGACATCGACTCGTCGGCGAACACAGGTTGACGAAGCCCACATCGCGTTGCCTCGGTTTCGCGAGGTGGGCCCGTGTAGAGTCATCCGGGACAGACATCCTTTAACGATCCGTCCCGCGAGGCGGAGAAGGAGGTCGGCTTGGTCATGTCAACAGATGGTGCCCCGCCAACCGAAGGTTCCCGGCCCGGCGGCCGGGTTCTGCTCGACGATTCCGACGTTTCCCGCACCATTGCCCGCGTCGCCCACGAGGTGATCGAGAAGACCGCACTCGACTCGCCCGACGGCCCGCGCGTGGTCATCATCGGGATTCCCACTCGCGGAACATATCTCGCGTCGCGCCTGGCGGCGCGGATCAACGAGTTCGCCGGCACCGACGTCCCGGTCGGGTTCCTCGACATCACGCTCTACCGCGACGACCTGCGCGCGAAACCACATCGGCCACTCGAACGGACCGTGGTACCCGCGGGCGGTGTGGACAACGCCGTCGTCATCCTCGTCGACGACGTCCTCTACTCCGGGCGTACGGTCCGCGCCGCGCTCGACGCGCTGCGCGATCTCGGTCGCCCCGCGGCCGTCCAGCTCGCCGTTCTGGTCGACCGTGGCCATCGCGAGTTGCCGTTGCGCGCCGACTATGTGGGCAAGAACATCCCCACCTCCCGCGACGAGAACGTGTCGGTGCATCTCGAGGAGCACGACGGCATCGACGAGGTGGTCCTGAGCGCTGCGGTCACCCGCGCCGAGCCACAGCCGGGAGGCGAGGACTGATGCGTCACCTCCTGTCGACGCAGGATCTGTCCGTCGACGAGGCAACCGAACTCCTCGACGAGGCCGAGCGGTTCGAGCAGGCGCTCACCGGCCGCGAGGTCCGCAAGCTGCCGACCCTGCGCGGTCGCACGGTGATGACCGTCTTCTACGAGAACTCCACCCGTACCCGGGTGTCGTTCGAGGTCGCCGGCAAGTGGATGAGCGCCGACGTCATCAACGTGAGCGCGTCGAGCAGTTCGGCCGGCAAAGGTGAGTCGCTGCGCGACACGGTCAAGACCCTGCACGCCGCGGGCGCCGACGCATTGATCGTCCGGCATCCGGCTTCCGGTGCGGCACACCAGATCGCGTCCTGGACCGAGGTCGACGGCGACGGTCCCGCCGTGATCAACGCGGGCGACGGGACACACGAGCATCCGACACAGGCGCTGCTGGACGCACTGACCCTGCGGCAGCGACTCGGCTCCCTGGAAGGTCGCCGGATCGGCATCGTCGGCGACGTGCTGCACTCGCGGGTGGCGCGCTCGAATGCGCACCTGCTGGCCACCCTCGGGGCCGAGGTCGTCCTGATCGCCCCGCAGACCTTGTTGCCGGTCGGTGTCGCGGAGTGGCCGGTGACGGTGTCGCACAGCCTCGACGCCGAATTGCCCACCCTCGACGCCGTCATGCTGCTGCGGGTGCAGGCCGAGCGGATGAACGGCGGATTCTTCCCGAGCGCACGCGAGTACTCCGTGCGGTACGGACTCAACGACCGACGACTCGCCCTGCTCGACGACAACGCGGTGATCCTGCATCCGGGACCGATGCTGCGCGGCATGGAGATCGGATACTCGGTGGCCGACTCGCCGCGCGCGACCGTCCTGGAGCAGGTACGCAACGGCGTCCACGTACGGATGGCGGTGCTGTTCCGGCTGCTTGTCGGCACGGACAGCCCGGGAACTCAGTGATGAGGAGATCGCAGCCAGTGGAGACGGCGACATGAGCACCCCCACAACCGGATCGGTCCTGATCGCCGACGTCCGACCGTACGGCGACGGTGACCCCGTCGACGTGCTCGTCGTCGACGGCCGGATCGCGGAGATCGGTACGGATCTGACCGCTCCCGACGGGGCCGATCGCATCGACGGCGGTGGCGCCGTGTTGCTGCCCGGGTTCGTCGACCTGCACACGCACCTGCGAGAGCCGGGACGCGAGGACACCGAGACGATCCGCAGCGGATCGATGGCCGCCGCGCTCGGTGGATACACCGCGGTGTTCGCGATGGCCAACACCGATCCGGTCGCCGACAACTCCACGATCACCGACAACGTGTGGCGAACCGGACGCGACATCGGCCTCGTCGACGTGCACCCGGTGGGTGCGGTCACCGTCGGCCTCGCGGGCAAACAGCTCGCCGAGATGGGCATGATGAACGCCGGTGTCGCCGGCGTGCGGATGTTCAGCGACGACGGCAAATGCGTCGACGACCCACTGCTGATGCGTCGCGCGTTGGAGTACGCGAAAAGCCTCGATGTACTCATCGCGCAGCACGCCGAGGAACCCCGACTCACGGTCGGCGCCATCGCACACGAAGGACCCAATGCCGCCCGGCTGGGGCTGACCGGATGGCCGCGTGCCGCCGAGGAATCCATCGTCATCCGCGATGCGCTGCTGGCCCGCGATGCCGGCACCCGGGTGCACATCTGTCATGCGTCGACCGAGGGCACGGTCGAGTTGCTCCGGTGGGCACGCGGCCAGGGCATCGCGATCAGCGCCGAGGTCACCCCGCATCACCTGCTGCTCGACGACTCGCGGCTGGCGACGTACGACCCGGTGAACAAGGTAAACCCGCCGCTGCGGGAGACGCGCGACAAAGAGGCTTTGCGCCGCGCACTCGCCGATGGCGTGATCGACTGTGTTGCAACCGATCATGCGCCGCACGCGGCCCAGGAGAAGGCCTGTGAGTTCGCGCAGGCCCGACCGGGCATGCTCGGCCTGGAAACTGCGCTGCCGATCGTCGTCGACACCATGGTCAATCCGGGCCTGCTCGACTGGCGCGGGGTCGCGCGGGTGATGAGTGAGCGTCCCGCGCAGATCGTGGGCCTGCCGGATCAGGGCCGGCCCATCGAGGTCGGCGAGCCCGGCACACTGACTCTCGTCGACCCGAACCGGTCGTGGATCGTTCGTGGAGACGACCTCGCGAGCCTGTCGCGCAACACGCCGTACGAGGAGATGACGATGCCGGCGACAGTCACCGCGACCGTTCTGCGTGGCGTGATCACCGCGCGTGACGGCGAGGTGACCCGGTGAGCGGCATGGAGATCGGTGTCGTCGTCGTGGTGGTCGTCGTCTGGTTGGGATTGGTGGCGCTCGTCCTGCGTGGCTGGCGGAACCGGGGCCGACGGCAGGCCGAGACCATCGGGACACCACCTCCGCCGCCCGACGACCTGCCGACACCCACCCGTGGACCGGACACCGGCCTCTACGTCGGCAGCACCATGGCGCCGAGCTGGCAGGACCGGATCGCCGTCGGCGATCTGGGGGACCGGGCCGCGGCGTCGATCGCGGCCTACCCGGAGGGGATCCTGATCGAACGGCAAGGGGCGTCCGAGATCTGGATTCCACGCTCGTCGATCACCGCCGTCCGTACCGAGCGCGGACTCGCCGGAAAGGTGATGACCGCCGACGGTGTCCTCGTGATCCGCTGGGTGCTGCCCACCGGTACCGAGATCGACTCCGGACTCCGCGCCGACGACAAGACCGTCTATCCGGGATGGGTCGACGAGTTCGCCGAGGCCGAGCGCGCCTCGGCGGAGCCGGCCCCCGACGACGCCGAACAGAGGAAAGATCAATGAGCACAGCAGTTCTGGTGCTGGAGAACGGACAGGTGTTCCGTGGATTGCCGTACGGAGCGGTCGGCGAGACGCTCGGCGAGGCGGTCTTCTGCACGGCGATGACCGGGTACCAGGAGACCCTCACCGACCCGAGCTATCACCGGCAGATCGTGGTGGCCACCGCTCCGCAGATCGGCAACACCGGGTGGAACACCGAGGACGGCGAGAGCACCGGCAGCGCCGGCAGCGATTCGGCCACTGGTGATTCGGGGAAGATCTGGGTCGCCGGCTACGCCATCCGCAATCCCACCCGC
Source organism: Gordonia sesuvii (assembly GCF_036350415.1). Classification (NCBI taxonomy): domain Bacteria; kingdom Bacillati; phylum Actinomycetota; class Actinomycetes; order Mycobacteriales; family Gordoniaceae; genus Gordonia; species Gordonia sesuvii. The sequence continues at coordinate 469,491 of NZ_JAZDUF010000002.1, read as the reverse complement.
CGTGTGTCGAACTGGCGGGCGACCACCTCGCTCGAGGAGGAGTTGCAGCGCCAGGAGGTCGTCGGGATCGCGGGCATCGACACCCGCACCGTGGTTCGCATCCTGCGCGACCACGGGTCGATGCGTGCCGGGATCTTCTCCGGTGCCGCGCTCGCCGCCGACGACGAACTCGTGGCGCGCGTGCGCAACCAACCGCCGATGAAGGGCGCCGACCTCGCCGGCGAGGTCACCACGGATGCGTCCTACACCGTCGAACCCGACGGCGACACGCGGTTCACGGTCGCCGCGATCGACCTCGGCATCAAGACCAACACCCCCCGGATGTTCGCGCAGCGCGGCGTCCGCGTGCACGTCCTCCCGTCGACCGTCGGACTCGACGCCATCACCGACCTGCGGCCGGACGGCGTGTTCCTGTCCAACGGGCCCGGCGACCCGGCGACCGCCGACGACGCCGTCGAACTCACCAGAGCCGTGCTCGGCGCAGGCCTGCCGCTGTTCGGTATCTGCTTCGGCAATCAGATCCTCGGCCGCGCCCTCGGCCGCAACACCTACAAGATGAAGTTCGGCCACCGCGGGATCAACATCCCGGTGATCGACCACGCGACCGGCACGGTGTCGATCACCGCGCAGAATCACGGGTTCGCCCTCGACGGCGAGGCCGGCGAGGAGTTCGACACCGACTTCGGTCGTGCGCGGGTCAGCCACACCTGCGCCAACGACGGAACCGTCGAAGGTGTGGAACTGCTTTCGGGACAAGCCTTCTCGGTTCAGTACCACCCGGAGGCGGCGGCCGGCCCGCACGACGCCGCCTACCTGTTCGACAAGTTCGTCACCCAACTCGAGGGTGACCGTGCACGAGGAACGAGCGCCTGATGCCACGCCGCGAAGACATCTCCCACGTACTCGTCATCGGCTCCGGGCCGATCGTCATCGGCCAGGCATGCGAGTTCGACTACTCCGGCACCCAGGCGTGCCGCGTGCTCAAGGCCGAAGGCCTGCGCGTGAGCCTGGTCAACTCCAACCCGGCGACCATCATGACCGACCCGGAGTTCGCCGACGCCACCTACATCGAGCCGATCACCGCCGAATACGTCGAGAAGGTGATCGAGGCAGAACGCGACGCAGGCCACCCGATCGATGCCGTTCTCGCCACACTCGGCGGGCAGACCGCGCTGAACACCGCTGTGGCCCTGCACGACCGGGGTTCGTTGGAGAAGTACGGGATCGAGCTGATCGGCGCCGACTTCGACGCCATCCAGCGCGGCGAGGATCGCCAGATGTTCAAGGACATCGTCGCCAAGGTCGGCGGGGAGAGCGCACGGTCGCGCGTCTGCCACACCATGGACGAGGTCTACGACACCGTGGACGATCTCGGTTACCCGGTGGTGGTGCGTCCGTCGTTCACCATGGGCGGACTCGGCTCCGGCATGGCCTACGACCGCAACGATCTCGAGCGGATCGCCGGTGGCGGCCTCGCGGCCTCACCCACCGCGAACGTGCTCATCGAGGAATCGATCCTGGGCTGGAAGGAATACGAACTCGAGCTGATGCGCGACAACCGCGACAACGTCGTGGTGGTCTGTTCCATCGAGAACGTCGACCCGGTGGGTGTGCACACCGGCGATTCGGTGACCGTCGCGCCCGCGATGACGCTGACCGACCGCGAATACCAGATCATGCGCGACCTCTCGATCGCCATCCTGCGCGAAGTCGGTGTCGACACCGGCGGGTGCAACATCCAGTTCGCGCAGGATCCGAGCAACGGACGGCTCGTCGTCATCGAGATGAACCCACGCGTGTCGCGTTCGTCGGCGCTGGCGTCGAAGGCCACCGGCTTCCCGATCGCGAAGATCGCCGCGAAGCTCGCCATCGGCTACAGCCTCGACGAGATCGTCAACGACATCACCAAGGAGACCCCGGCCTGCTTCGAGCCGACGCTCGACTACGTCGTCGTCAAGGCACCCCGGTTCGCGTTCGAGAAGTTCCCCGGCGCCGACGACACCCTGACCACGACGATGAAGTCGGTGGGCGAGGCGATGTCGCTGGGACGCAGCTTCGCCGAGTCATTGGGCAAGGTGATGCGCTCCCTGGAGACCAAGGCCGCCGGCTTCTGGACCGAACCCAACCGGCCCGATCCCGCCACCCTCGACCTCGAGGAGCTGCTGCAGTCGTTGCGGACCCCGAAGGACGGTCGCATCTACGGGTTGATGCTCGCGTTCGAGGCCGGCGCGACCGTCGAGCAACTCTACGAGGCGACCGCGATCGACCCATGGTTCCTCGCCGAGATCGGCGGGGTAGCGGCACTCGGCGCCGAGATCCGAGACGCGGACAGCCTGGACGAGGGACTGCTCCGGCAGGCGAAGAGCACCGGGTTCTCCGACCGTCAGATCGCTGCTCTGCGTGCGGACTTCGCCGATGAGGCGGCGGTCCGGTCATTCCGGCTCGGTCTCGGGGTGCATCCGGTCTACAAGACCGTCGACACCTGCGCGGCGGAGTTCGAGGCCAAGACGCCGTATCACTACTCCACCTACGAACTCGACCCGTCGGCCACCAGTGAGGTTGCCCCACAACCGGATCGGCCGAAGGTACTCATCCTCGGATCGGGCCCGAACCGCATCGGTCAGGGCATCGAGTTCGACTACTCGTGTGTCCACGCCGCGCTGACGCTTTCGGAAGCGGGCTACGAGACCGTGATGGTCAACTGCAATCCCGAGACGGTGTCCACCGACTACGACACCGCCGACCGGCTGTACTTCGAGCCGCTGACCTTCGAGGATGTGCTCGAGGTCTATCGCGCCGAGTCGATCTCGGGCAACGTCGCCGGCGTCATCGTGCAACTCGGCGGCCAGACGCCGCTCGGCCTCGCCCACCGGCTCGCCGCTGCCGGCGTACCGATCGTCGGGACCAGCCCGGAGGCCATCGACCTCGCCGAGGACCGCGGGGAGTTCGGCAAGGTCCTGACCGCTGCCGGGCTGCCGGCGCCCGCGTTCGGAACGGCGACCAGCTTCGACGAGGCGCGTGCGACCGCGGCCCGCATCGGCTACCCGGTTCTGGTGCGTCCCTCCTACGTTCTGGGTGGGCGCGGCATGGAGATCGTCTACGACGAGAAATCGTTGGAGGACTACATCTCCCGCGCCACCGAGCTCACCGAGGACCATCCGGTGCTGGTGGATCGGTTCCTGGAGGACGCGGTGGAGATCGACGTCGACGCCCTGTGCGACGGCGACGAGGTCTACATCGGCGGCGTGATGGAGCACATCGAGGAGGCCGGTATCCACTCCGGTGACTCGGCCTGCGCGCTGCCACCGGTCACCCTCGGGCGGTCCGATCTCGCGATGGTGCGTGCGTCGACCGAGGCGCTGGCCAAGGGGATCGGGGTGCGTGGGCTGCTCAACGTGCAGTACGCCCTCAAGGACGACATCCTTTATGTTCTCGAGGCGAATCCGCGTGCGAGCCGGACGGTGCCGTTCGTCTCCAAGGCCACCGCGGTGCCGTTGGCCAAGGCCTGTGCCCGCGTCATGATGGGGGAGACCATCGCCGAGTTGCGCGGCCAGCGCGTGCTGCCGGCCGACGGCGACGGCGGCGAGGCCCCGGCCGAGGCGCCGATCTCGGTGAAGGAAGCGGTGCTGCCGTTCAACCGGTTCCGACGCCACGACGGCACCGGGGTGGACTCGCTGCTCAGTCCGGAGATGAAGTCGACGGGCGAGGTGATGGGCATCGACGCCGACTTCGGGAAGGCGTTCGCGAAGTCGCAGACGGCCGCGTACGGATCGTTGCCGACCAGCGGGGCCATCTTCGTATCGGTGGCCAACAAGGACAAGCGGGCCCTGATCTTCCCGGTCAAGCACCTCGCCGACCTCGGATTCGAGATCCTGGCGACCGAGGGCACCGCCGACGTGTTGCGGCGCAACGGGATCAACTGCCGAACCGTACGCAAGCACTTCGAGTCGGCCGAGGGGCACACGACGATCGTCGACATCATCCGCGGTGGCGAGGTGTCGATGGTCATCAACACCCCGTACGGCAACTCCGGACCGCGCGTCGACGGCTACGAGATCCGCAGTGCCGCGGTGTCGGTGAACATCCCGTGCATCACGACCGTGCAGGGTGCCAGCGCCGCTGTGCAGGGCATCGAGGCCGCGATCAACGGTCAGATGGGTGTCGAGTCGCTGCAGCGCCGGCACGCGGTGCTGGTGAACCGCTGATGACGCCCGAACCGCACGGATTCGCCGCCCGGTACCGCGTTGCGGTCTCCGCGCGCGGTCGGCTGTGCGGCGGGATCGATCCGCACGCCGAGTTGCTCGAACAGTGGGGGCTCGAGGTCACGGCGGACGGACTCGCTCGGTTCGCCGACATCTGTGTGGAGGCGTTGGCTCCCGTCGCCGCGGTCATCAAACCGCAGGTGGCGTTCTTCGAGATGTTCGGCGCGGCCGGGGTCGCGGTCCTCGAACGGGTCATCCGGGACTGTCGGGCCGCCGGTGCGGTCGTGTTGGCCGACGCCAAACGTGGCGACATCGGATCGACGATGGCCGCGTACGCGACGGAATGGCTCGACGACGCCTCTCCGCTGTGCGCGGACGCCGTCACCGTCTCGCCCTACCTGGGGTTCGGATCCCTTAGGCCGGCCTTCGAGACAGCCCGCGCCGCCGACCGCGGGGTGTTCGTATTGGCACGCACGTCCAACCCGGACGGTGCGGGGATCCAACTCGCGGATGCGCGCGGACGGACTGTGGGACAGACGATCGTCGACGACGCCGCGGACGCGAACGCCGACGGGACCGCGACGATCGGCCTCGTGGTCGGCGCGACCCGCAAGCACGGTCTCGACCTCGGTGGGCTGAACGGTCCGATTCTGGCGCCGGGGCTCGGAGCGCAGGGCGCGACCGCAGAAGACCTGCCGGAGGTGTTCGCCGGTGCCGACCAGTCGTGGGTCCTCCCGGCCAGCAGTCGTGCGGTGCTCGGTGCCGGCCCGCAGGTCGGCGCCGTGCGTGACGCATTCGTTCACACCCGCGATGCCGTGGAGGCCGCGCTGTCCTGAGGGTCGGCTGTCGACATGGACTCGATGCTGACGCCGGTGGTCTCGACGCCATACCGGATGGTGACGACGACGCCGAGCAAGGCCGTCCCGACGAGGATGAACAGCAGGGTGCTCGTCCCGATCGCGTCCTGGACGATGGGGAAGAAGAAGGCCGCGGCCACCGCACCGACCTTGGCGATCGATGCCGCGAATCCCGCTCCCTTGCCGCGGATCTCGGTGGGGAAGACCTCACCCGAGATCAGATACGTCATCGAGTTCGGCCCCAGATTGTTCATGAAGTAGAACAGGATGAAGCCGGCGAACAGCAGCGGGATGTTGTAGTCCGGTGGCGACAGGGACGCGATCGCGACCAGGAACAGGCCGAGCGCGCAGCCGATGAACCCGGTGATCTGCAGGCGAATCCGGCCGAACCGTTCCACCAGGAAGATCGCAGCGACGATGCCGAGCACGAACACGATGTCCATCAGGGCGGAGCCCTCGGCGCCCAGCATGTCGTTGTGGATCACGTCGTGCAGGTCGTTGACCTCCGACTGCTGGCCGAGGATGGTGGCGAGCAGTACCGGCGTGAAGATGCCGACGCCGTAGGTGCTCAGATCCTGCAGCACCCACGGCACCGAGGCGAAGATCGTGACGCGGCGGTACTTGGCGCGGAACAAGTCGAGATAGCTGCCCGACGCGGCTGTGGTGACTTCGTCGTCTGCACCGCGCCGGAGCGTGACGTGGGTCGGGTAGGGAGGTTCGCGGGTGAGGAGCCGTTCGGTCTCGGTCTCCGCCTCGTGGGTACGTCCGCGGGCCATCAGCCAGTGGGCGCTGTCGGGGACGAAGAACCGTCCGATCAGCACGAGGACCGCGGGGATGATCACCGCGCCGTACATCCATCGCCACGCGTCGACTTCCGGGTTCTCGTAGAGGATGAAGAATCCGAGGAACGTGCCGGCGAATGCGCCCAGCGACTGGAACCCGAACGCCGACAACACGAGCCGACCCCGTCGAACGGTCGGTGCGCTCTCGGAGATCACCATGTGCGCGGTCGGATAGTCGCAGCCGAGGGCGATGCCCGCGCCGAACAGGCAGATGACGAGGAACACCAGGTTCGGCGCGAAGGTCGTACCGGCGACGAACACCGCGAAGACGGCCATCTCGACGATGAACATCCGCTTGCGGCCGTACCGGTCGGCGAGACTGCCGAGCACGGTCGCGCCGACGAGGATGCCGGCCAACGAGGCCGAGGTCACGAAGCCCTGTTGGGTGGTGTTGAGATCGAAGTCGATCGTCAGCAGGGGCAGTGCAACCCCTGTCATAAAGATCATGATGCCTTCGAAGAACTTGCCGGCAGCCGCCAGCCACCAGATCCGCCACTGCATGCCTGTCATCGGCACGTACGGGGTATCGGTCCCATCCGACCAGAGCGGTCGCTCGTCGATGTACTGCTGGACGGTGCGTGCGCTGTTCGTTGAGTCGCCGGGAGTTCGGTCCGGGTCGGTCGGGTCCTGGGTGGAGTACTGAGGATCTGCGGTCGACACGGTTCTCCCTACGACGGGTTACCACCGCCGGAGCGGTGATCGGCGGGACAGCAAGCGCGCTGTCATTGTCCGCCGACCCCGTGGCACGCGCAGCGAATCCCACCGACGATTCACCGGGCCGAGATCTCCTCGCGATCAAGTTCGCGTTGCCGTCAACCCTCGATAGGGGCGGCGACGACGAGCCGTGGGTTCACACCCGGCCTCGAGGTCAGTGCAGTGTCCGGGTTGATGCCGCCGGGTGTGTCGAGGAGCGAGATCGGGTCGCGATCGCCCGCGGCATCCCAACGCACGGCCTGCACCGGCTTTCGGGCCTTGAGGAAGATGTATGACCCCGTGGCGCCGACGTCAGGGGCCCCGTGGGGGACCTGCCAGCAGATTGTTCCCGTCCCGGCCAGCTCGTTGATCTCCGGATCGCTCATTCCGTCGAACTGCTTGATCATCTGGTCGTAGGACTGGGCCCAACCGGCCTGTGCGGTCAACTCGGCCAGCGTCGTAGTCAGACCCGGTGTCGCACCCGCCGCTGCGCTCACGTGTAGAAAGCGGTTGCTCGAACCCAAGGGTTCACCTGCGGCGCGTGGGTCGAACTCAGAGCTACATGTCTCCTCGTCGTCGCCAGCGAACGGCGACACCGCACACCCGTTGACGACCGTGGCGAGCACGGTCATCAGTGCAACAGTTCCCGCCAGTCGGCGGATGCGGCGTGACACTTCAGTTGGCGGGCAGGGGAACTCCGACGGTTCCGGGTTGCCCTGTCTCCCCGACCTTGACATTCTTGCTCCAATCTATGGCCCCGTCGCCGCCGATCACGATGGTTCTTCCGTCGGACACCTCGGCTGCGATCAGATCGGCCAGTTCTTCGGCACTGGCGTCGGGGTTCGCCTCGGCGACGCTGCGGCCGAGTTCGTTGTTGTACAGATCCATCGCTTCGCGATTGGCCGGGTTACCGCCGAGTCCTTCGTGGGCGGTCGTGTACTGCTCGGTCCACTCGGCGCCGAATTCCTTGGTCAACAACGCATTCCAGTAGGCATGCCGGAAGGCGTCGCCGTGACCGTCGCTGAGGGATTCGCGCGGGAACCGATCCTTGGCCGCCTGGTCGGCCGCCGACATCGCGTTATACCAGCGGTATGCCGCGTTGGCCTGGTCGATCGGACTGGCGCCCTGGCGAGCGAGGAGCAATGAGACGGAAGCGACCTCCTCGGGAGTCATCAGGCGGGGGTCGAAGTCGGGATGCACGGCGCGGATGGCGGCGAGCAGCGTCCCGTCCGGCCACAGCGTCGCCTGGCCGTCCGACTTCTCGGTCTGATAGTTGCGCAGAATCTCCTGCAGCCGAGGGTCGCCCGGGGTCGGCACCGCGCCTTCCTTCACTCCCTGTGCCAGGCTCTCGAACGTTCCGCGCACAGTCTCGGCACCCGCCTGATCGATGGTCTGCACCTGTGCCAGCGCAGTGCGCAGCGCGAGGGTGAAGCCCAACTCGTCGGCCTCCTTGTCGACGAGTTTGAAAGGCGTCCTCCAGCCCCACTCGTCGGCCCATTCGGCGTTGGACTTCAGCGAGTACACGCCGCCGTCCGGGTGGTAGGCGAGTTGATACTCCGAGGCCTTGATCTCGCCGACCTTCGCGTTCAGGACGTCGATGTATCCCTGGATCTCGTCGAGCTTCGACGCGGAGCGTTCCGCGACCGTGTCCATCACCGCGGTCGAGCGGACGAGGTCGCTCTTATGCATCAGCGACAGATTACGAGCCGCGTCGCCGCCCACGGCGTCCCAGTAGTCGGTGGAGCCGTCGAAGTCGCGCGCGGTGGCCTGGGCCGACCGGCCCACGGCTGCACTCGAGGCCTCGATCTTGGTGATCACCGACCGCGCCGAAGTGAAGTCCCAGGCGCGGACAGTGTCGACGGTGTAGCGGTCACTGTCCGACATCAGCCCGGAGCCGTTCCGGGCTGCACCAGGCGGTGCGCGCCGGCGGCGTCGGTGCGGACGTACTCGCGCGCACCCTTGTCGGCGAGGTCTGCGAAATGGTTCAGTCGCTGCGCGTGGTAGCTCAGGACGGTGTCGATGGTCTTCGCGGAGTCCCGGAGAACTCGCGCGATCTCGGACTCTCCGGCTCCCTGATCCGCGATGACCCCGCCGGCGACCGGCGACTGCGCGCCGATGTCCTCGGCATGTCCCCGGGTGCGTCCCGCCAATGCATGTACACGCGGTGGATCTACGTACATCTTCCCCCCGAATCCTCATCACATCCGACACGTCCACGAGATTGGACGCACGAAACACCCAACTGGTTCCCGCAGATTTCGCGAGGTTAGCGGATCAGGCGAATCCCGCCGCTGCGCACACATCGACTCGCGTGGGTCGACCCGGTCCAGACAGATCGGACGGCGACACGCGCGAGAGCAAACCGGATCCGAAAAATGCCCGGACGCCACTCGTGTCACACACGTATCACCGCAGGCAGCAGCGCGAATCGGGCGCGACTGACGCCGCTGGATGGCGGTGCGTGCCCGGCGGGTGGCTGACCTGGAGTTTTGTCGCAAAATGCGTAGTCAGCGGCCTGCCGCACCCCCTTGTCACGGCGGTGCGCTACGTTCGGGAGGCGAGGCCGCTACAACATCTGAATCCGCTGGATTCGCTGGGGTGGCACTCGCAAATGCCTGCTCACGTGGGTACGGTCGCTTTCGCCGCACCATTCGGCGGCGGTGGCCGGCCGGCTGACAGCGACCACCACGGTCGCGCAGGCGACCAACCGCCATCAGAAGCACCCCGCGACTGATGACAGTCCAATCGAAGACTAGGAAAGACGGAGGAACCCGTGGCCCTTCCGCAGTTGACAGACGAGCAGCGCGCTGCCGCGTTGGAGAAGGCAGCTGCCGCTCGGCGGGCCCGCGCCGAGCTCAAGGAGCGCTTGAAGCGCGGCGGCACCAACCTCGAGCAGGTGCTCAAGGATGCCGAGAACGACGAGATCCTGGGCAAGATGAAGGTCTCCGCCCTGCTCGAGGCTCTGCCCAAGGTGGGCAAGGTCAAGGCGCAGGAGATCATGACCGAGCTCGAGATCGCCCCGACCCGCCGCCTGCGTGGCCTCGGCGATCGGCAGCGGAAGGCGCTGCTCGAGAAGTTCAGCTCCTGACGAGCACACGAGCGACACGCGCGTGATGACGGCACAGGTTCGGCGGTGACCCGCCCGACACCCGAGCCGCCGCGATCCACGCCTCCGAGGGGCCGACTGGTGGTTCTGGTCGGCCCCTCGGCCGTGGGTAAGTCGACGGTGGTCGCGAAGGTGCGGGAGTTGCTCCCGGAGATGTTCTTCAGCGTCTCGGCGACTACTCGTGATCCGCGGCCCGGTGAGGTCGACGGCCGCGATTACCACTTCGTCGAGAGCGCCGAGTTCGACCGGATGATCGCCGACGACGAGATGCTGGAATGGGCCGAGATCCACGGTGGCCTGCAACGTTCCGGGACACCCAAGAGCCCGGTGTTGGAGGCCATGGGGCGCGGACTTCCGGTCTTGGTCGAGGTCGACCTGGTAGGCGCACGCAACGTCGTGCGCCGACTCCCGGAGGCGACGAGCGTCTTCCTGGCACCACCCACCTGGGACGACCTGGTCACGCGTCTGAGCGGCCGCGGCACCGAATCGGCCGATGCGGTCGCTCGTCGATTGGAGACGGCGCGCACCGAGATGGCCGCCCAGGACGAGTTCGATCACGTGCTGGTCAACCGCGAAGTCGACCAGGTGGCCTCCGAGTTGGTATCCTTGCTGGTCGGGTCCGATGGGTCGACCGCAGACCAGTCCGCGCCGACGCCCACCCGACAGCCGACCTCAGACGTTTGAGACCGCCGGCGCCTGCCGACGAGGGCAGGACGTCGCCACCAGAGCACAGCGATGCAGGAGTTTGCGTGAGCACCCCGACGAATTTCGACCTGACCGAAGTTGCCGACGCACCGGCCTACGAGACCCCGCTGGGGATCACCAACCCGCCGATCGACGAGCTGCTCGAGCGCGCCTCCTCGAAGTACGCGCTGGTCATCTATGCGGCGAAGCGTGCCCGGCAGATCAACGACTACTACAACCAGCTCGGCGACGGAATCCTCGAGTACGTCGGCCCGCTGGTGGAGCCGGGTCTGCAGGAGAAGCCGCTGTCGATCGCGATGCGGGAGATCCACTCCGACCTCCTCGAGCACACCGAAGGCGAATAAGAGCCGCGGGCCCGGGGGATGGTCACACCGCGCGCAGCCGCACCCGGCGCCCGGCGCCGGGTTCTGATCGGTGTCGGCGGCGGCATCGCCGCCTACAAGGTCTGCTCGGTCATCCGACACTTCACCGAGACCGGTCACGATGTCCGGGTCGTGCCCACCGAGGCTGCCCTCAAGTTCGTCGGTGCCGCGACCTTCGAGGCGCTGTCGGGTAATCCGGTCAGCACCGACGTGTTCGACGACGTCGACCAGGTCGCACACGTCCGCCTCGGCCAAGGCGCAGACCTGGTGGTCATCGCCCCGGCCACCGCGGACCTGATGGCGCGTGCCGCATCCGGCCGCGCCGACGACCTACTGACCGCATCCCTGCTCACGGTCCGATGTCCGGTCGTCTTCGTTCCGGCCATGCACACCGAGATGTGGGAGCACCCCGTGACGCAGGCCAACGTGGCGACGCTGCGCGCACACGGCGCCACGGTGATGACGCCGGCGTCGGGTCGGCTGACCGGGACCGACAGCGGTGCGGGCCGGCTGCCGGACCCGCAGGAGATCGCGATGATCGGCGAACTGCTGCTCGAACGTCCCGATGCGCTGCCGTACGACCTCGCCGGAGTCCGGGTGGTGATCAGCGCCGGCGGCACCCGTGAGCCGCTCGATCCGGTTCGCTACCTCGGCAATCACAGTTCGGGCAAGCAGGGATTCGCGTTGGCGCGCGCAGCCGCGCAACGCGGCGCCACGGTGACCGTCGTCGCCGGATCGACCGCCGACCCGGGCGACCCCGCCGGAGTGGACATCGTCCGGGTGTCGAACGCCCAGCACCTCGCCGACGAGATGACGAAACGTGCGGCCGAGGCCGACGTCGTCATCATGGCCGCAGCGGTCGCCGACTTCCGCCCGATCGCGTTCGCAGAATCCAAGATCAAGAAGACCGACTCCGGTCCCGCGCCGATCGAACTCACCACCAACCCCGACATCCTCCGGGGACTGGTGACCGGACGAGAGGCGGGCCGAATCCCGGCCGATACCGTCATCGTCGGATTCGCCGCCGAGACCGGCGACGAGACCGGGGGAGTCCTCGATCACGGGCGCGCGAAACTCCGCCGAAAGGGATGCGATCTCCTGGTGGTCAACGCCGTGGGGGAGGGCAAGGCCTTCGGCACCGAAGACAACACCGGCTGGTTGTTGTCGTCGACCGGGACCGAGACGGCGCTCCCGCTCGGTTCGAAGACCCTCATGTCGAGCCGGATTCTGGACGAGGTCCGCGAGCTGCTGGCCGACGGCGACAACCCGGTCTGACGGCACAACGGCCTGAGGACGCCACCGTCGGTGGCCCTGTGTAGTTTGGAACGCGTTCGCACCGAGCGCAGCCGGGAACGCCCACCTCAGGGTGGCGGTCGGCGAATGGTAGAGACAGTGTTGAGCGGTAGAGACAAAGCTGAGCAGTAGAGACAATGGACGACACACGTCGTCGCCCACGCCGCCCGGGACCGGGCCGCGCGAAGACCCTGAGAGGATCAGATGACCACCTCTGCGTCACGCCTGTTCACCAGTGAATCCGTCACCGAGGGGCATCCCGACAAGATCTGTGACGCGATCAGCGACTCGATCCTCGATGCGATGCTGGCCGACGATCCGAAGGCCCGCGTCGCCGTCGAGACCTTGGTCACCACCGGTCAGGTGCACGTCGCCGGAGAAGTCACGACGACCGCGTACGTCGACATCCCCGGCATCGTGCGCAAGAAGATCCTCGACATCGGCTACGACTCGTCGACCAAGGGCTTCGACGGCGCGTCGTGCGGTGTGAACGTCGCCATCGGCGCACAGTCACCGGACATCGCCGGCGGCGTGTTCAACTCGCACGAGAGCCGCAGCGGCATCTCCGAGGACGAGATCGACAGCCAGGGTGCCGGCGACCAGGGTCTGATGTTCGGTTACGCCACCGACGAGACACCCGAGTACATGCCGGTGCCGATCGCGCTGGCGCATCGCCTGTCGCGTCGACTCACCGAGGTCCGCAAGACCGGTGTGCTGCCGTACCTGCGGCCGGATGGCAAGACCCAGGTGACCATCGAGTACGACGGTGACAAGCCGGTGCGGCTCGACACCGTGGTGATCTCCACCCAGCACGCCGCGGACATCGACCTCGACAACATGCTGACGCCGGACATCCGCAGCAAGGTCGTCGACTCGGTCCTCGCGGAGATCGGGCTGGCGAGCCTGGACACCTCCGAGGTCCGTCTGCTGGTCAACCCGACCGGTAAGTTCGTCCTCGGCGGTCCGATGGGTGACGCGGGCCTGACCGGTCGCAAGATCATCGTCGACACCTACGGCGGAATGGCCCGGCACGGTGGCGGCGCGTTCTCCGGAAAGGATCCGTCGAAGGTCGATCGCAGCGCGGCATACGCCATGCGTTGGGTGGCCAAGAACGCAGTGGCCGCCGGACTCGCCGGTCGGATCGAGGTGCAGGTCGCCTACGCCATCGGTAAGGCCGCCCCGGTGGGGTTGTTCGTGGAGACCTTCGGCACCGAACGTGTCGACCCCGTGGTGATCGAAAAAGTGATCTCCGAGGTCTTCGACCTGCGGCCGCTCGCCATCATCCGGGACCTGGACCTGTTGCGTCCGATCTATGGCCCGACCGCGGCCTACGGGCACTTCGGCCGGACCGACGTGGACCTGCCGTGGGAGCGCACCGACCGCGCGGAGAAACTGCGCGCCGCTGCCGGTCTCTGATCGACCCGACCTGCAGATCGCTGTGTCCGCACGGGCCGGCTCTCGTGTGCCCGCGCCTCGCAAACCCGTCGGCAAGGTGTTGCCGATGCTCGGGCTCGCCCATCTCGACCGTCCGTTCGATTACCTGATCGACGACCAGCAGGATGAGCTGGCGCAGCCCGGCGTGCGGGTGCGGGTGCGGTTCTCGGGTCGCCTGGTCGACGGTTTCCTGCTCGACCGGATCGAACAGAGTGACCACCCGGGCCGCCTCGGCTGGCTCGAACGTGTGGTGTCGCCCGAATCCGTTCTCGATCCGGATCTCGCGTCGGTGTGCCGCGCGGTGGCCGACCGCTACGCCGGCACGATGTCCGACGTCGTCCGGCTGGCGATACCGCCCCGACACGCACGTACGGAGAAAGAACACACCGAGGCCCCGGAAACCGCTGCGCCGACCGAACCCGACCTGACCGGGTGGTCTGTCTACCCGGCCGCCGCGTCGTTCGTGGAGTCGATGCGAGAGGGGCATCCGCGGGCCGTCTGGCAGGCAACCTCCGGTGAGGACTGGCCGACCCGATTGGCCGAGCTCGCGGCGGCCGCGGCCGCGGCCGGTCGCGGTTCCATCCTGGTGGTGCCGGACCAGCGCGATCTCGACCGGCTGGAGAGTGCCTGTGCGCCGGTGTTCGGCGATCGCTGCGTGACGCTGGCGGCCGGGCTCGGCCCGACGGCGCGGTATCGGCGTTGGCTCGCGGTGCGGCGCGGTGCCGCCGACGTCGTTCTCGGGACGCGCAGCGCGGTGTTCGCGCCGGTGCACGACCTGGGTCTCGTGGTGATCTGGGACGACGGTGATGACAGCCTCAACGAGCCACGCGCGCCGTATCCCCATCCGCGTGAGGTCGCGGTCCTGCGATCCCATCGACAGCGTTGCGCGCTGGTGATCGGCGGGTTCGCGCGTACGACCGAAGCCCACGCGCTGGTCGCGTCAGGGTGGGCGCACGATCTCGTCGCCGACCGTCCGACGGTGCGTGCGCGTACGGCTCGCGTGGTGGCGCTCAGCGCCGAGGACCGACGGGTGGCGGGCGACCCGTTGGCCCGGTCGGCCCGTATCCCCGGTGTCGCGTTCGACGCTGCACGCAAGGCGATCGCCGCCGACCTTCCGGTGCTGTTCAGCGTGCCCCGGCGGGGCTACATCCCGTCATTGGCGTGCGCCCGGTGCCGCGCGCATGCCCGGTGCCGTGCCTGCCACGGACCGCTGCAGCTGGATTCCGCCGATGCCGTCTCGTGTCGATGGTGTGGGCGGCCCGAGCCGAACTTCCGGTGCGCCGAGTGTGGCGGCGGCGAGGTGAGGGCGCTGACCACCGGTGCCCGCCGCACCGCGGAGGAACTGGGTCGGGCATTCGCGGAGGTACCGATCACCACCTCCGGCGGCGCCACCATCTCCGCCGACGTGGACGGCGGCGCACGCATCGTCGTCGCGACGCCGGGCGCGGAGCCGCGGGCCGAGGGCGGCTACGGTGCGGCCGTCCTGCTCGACACCTGGGCGCAGCTGGACCGGGCCGACCTCCGGGCGGCAGAGGATGCGGTGCGCCGGTGGATGGCGGTGGGATCGCTGGTGCGGGCGCACGAGGACGGGGGCACACTCGTCATCGTCGCCGACGCGGCCCTTACCCCGGTGCAGGCGATGATCCGTTGGGACCCGGTCGGTTTCGCCGATCAGGAGCTCGCCCAACGCGTGGAGCTCGGATTCCCGCCCGCGGTGACGATGGCTTCCGTCGACGGGACGGCGCGGACGGTGTCGGCGTTCGTCGAGTCCGTGGAGTTGCCCGACGGCGGGCAGATGCTCGGGCCGGTCCCGCTCCCGCCGGGAGTCCGCCCGCCCGCCGGCAGCGGCGAGGCCCTGGACGGAGACGTCGAGCGGGTGCTGCTGAGGGTGCCGCGACGCGACGGGAGGCTGCTGGCCGAGTCGCTGGTGGCGGCTCAGGTCCGCCGAAACGCACAGCACGAGACCGGGCCGATCCGCGTCCAGGTCGATCCCCCTACGATCGGATGAGCGTCGACATGTCGGTCGTCCGGCACGAAAGGATCAGATGAGGGTCGTATTCGCCGGAACCCCGGAGGTGGCCGTGCCGTCGCTGCGCCTGCTGCTCGACTCCCCACGCCACGACGTCGTCGGCGTGATCTCGCGCCCTGATGCCGCGTCCGGGCGCGGTCGCAGCCTGGTGCGGTCGCCGATAGCCCAACTCGCCGATGAGCACGGCATCGAGGTGATGACGCCTCGCCGGCTCACCGACGCCGGTGTTCTCGACCAACTCCGGTCCTGGCGCCCCGACTGTGGCGCGGTGGTCGCCTACGGCGGGCTGGTGCCGCCCGGCCTGCTCACCCTGCCGACGCACGGCTGGGTGAATCTGCACTTCTCGGTGTTGCCCGCCTGGCGCGGCGCGGCGCCGGTACAGCACGCGATCGCCGCCGGCGATGAGGTCACCGGCGCGAGTACCTTCCGGCTGGAGGAGGGGCTCGACACCGGCCCCGTCTACGGCGTGATCACCGAGACGATCACGGCAACCGACACCAGCGGCGACCTGCTGGACAGACTGGCCCGCAGCGGTGCGGAACTGCTCGTGTCCACGCTCGACGGAATCGACGACGGGTCGCTCACCCCGGTGGCGCAGGCCGGCGCGGGGGTGACGCACGCACCGAAGGTGGATGTCGACGACGCTCGTATCCGGTGGGATCTGCCCGCTCACATCGTCGAGCGTCGGATCCGCGCGCACACACCCGCGCCCGGTGCGTGGACCACCCTCGACGGTGCGCGGATCAAGATCGGTCCGGTCGGCAAGGCGGAACCACTCGCGTCCGATGTCGCCGCACCGAGCCCCGGGTCGCTGCGCGTGACCAAGCGCACCGTGGATGTCGCGACCACGACCGAACCGGTGCGCCTGTCCTGGGTACAGCCACCCGGCAAGAAGGCCATGCCCGCGGCGGACTGGGCGCGCGGCGCCCGGCTCACCGACGACACCGTGCTCGGATGAGCATGCACGCCGAGACGAAGGTGAGCGCATGACGAGGTCACCCAAGACCCGCGACAAGGCGGTCGATCCGGTCCGGGCCGCGGCCAGGGACACCCTGCGCGCGATCCGGACACGCGACGCCTACGCCAACCTGGTGCTCCCGAAGATGCTGCGCGACAGGGCCATCACCGGCCGAGACGCCGCGCTCGCCACCGAGCTGACCTACGGGTCCGCCCGCGCGCAGGGGCTGCTCGACGCCGTCATCGCCGCTGCTGCCCGGCGGCCCGTCGACGAGATCGACGGGGACGTGTTGGATGTCCTTCGACTCGGCACCTACCAACTGCTCCGCACCCGGATCGGCGCCCACGCGGCGGTCTCCACGTCGGTCGACCTGATCCGATCCGAAATGGGAATGGGGCCGGCCGGATTCGTCAACGCCGTGTTGCGCAAGGTCTCCCAGCGCGACGAGGAGTTGTGGATCGACGAGCTGGCCCCCTCCATCGCCGACGACGTCATCGGAAACCTGGCGTTCCGATACGCCCATCCGCGGTGGATCGCCGAGGTCTTCGACGAGGCGCTGGGTGGGTCGGCGGGTCGACTGCAGGCGGCGCTGGCCGCCGACGACGATCGTCCTCCGGTGCATCTGGTGGCGCGGCCGGGCCTGATCACCGCCGAGGAGCTCGCCCTGGTCAGTGGTGGCGAGGTCGGACGGTACTCGCCGTACTGCGTCTACCTGCCGGGCGGCGATCCGGGCGATCTGGACGCGGTGCGCGAAGGGTATGCCGGTGTGCAGGACGAGGGCAGCCAACTGGTGGGACGAGCTGTCACGGTCGTCGACGTCGCCGACGATGCCGGGCGATGGCTGGACATGTGCGCCGGACCCGGCGGCAAGGCCGCACTCGTGGCGGCGATCGCCGACATCGACGGAGCACACCTCGACGCCGTCGAGGTCTCCGAACACCGGGCCGAGCTGATCCGCAAGGTGGTCCGCGATCTGCCGGTCAAAGTGCACGTCGTCGACGCGCGGGCCAGCAGACTCGAGGCGGGTTTCGATCGAATTCTGCTCGATGCGCCTTGCAGCGGGCTCGGGTCGTTGCGCCGTCGTCCCGAGGCGCGCTGGCGTCGCCGGCCGGAGGACGTACCCGGGTTGGTCACATTGCAGCGTGAGCTGCTCACCGAGGCGTTCCGGCTGCTCCGGCCCGGCGGCGTCGTCGTGTACTCGACGTGTTCGCCGCACCCTGCGGAGACCGTCGAGGTCGTTGCCGACGTGCTCGCACAGCATCCGGACGCCGAACAACTCGATGCGCGCCCGCTCGTCCCCGTCCCTGATGCGGGCCCCGGGCCGCACGTCCAGCTCTGGCCGCATGTCCACGGCACAGATGCGATGTTCTTGGCGGCCATACGCCGGTCGTCACTCTGACGATCGGAACGGGAACGGCCCCGATCGCGTCACACGCGACCGGAGCCGTGATGCCAGAAGGTCTATGCCTCTACCTTCTCCCGCGCAGTGTGTGCCGTCCGCGTGGTTGCGTCGCCGGTCGAGTCCTCGCCGCCGCGCTTCGGGATCAGGACGGCGACCATCAACGCGACCAGCGCCATCGCACCGCCGATCATCATCGCCACTTCGAAGCCGTTCTCCGATGGCATCGCACTGCCGGCGAACACGATGGTCATCTGGCCGAGGACCGCACCGATGGCCGCTGCTCCGAACGATGTCCCCAATGAACGCATCAGGGTGTTGAAACCGTTGGCCGCCGCAGTCTCGGCGACCGGCACCGAACTCATGATGAGGGCGGGCATGGCGCCGTACGCGAGACCGACACCGGAGTTGATCACCATGAGCGACACCATCAGACCCCACGCCGAGCCGAGCAGCAGCAGCGAGCACGCATAGCCGGCGGTGATCACCGCAGCGCCGCACATCAGGGTGAATTTGGGACCGCGGGCGTCGGTGAGTTTGCCGCCGAAGGGCGAGACGATCATCATCATCAGACCGCCCGGCAGCATCCACAGACCGGTGGCGAGCATCGACTGCCCGAGGCCGTAGCCGGTCTCGGTGGGCAGCTGCATGATCTGCGGGATGACCAGCATGCTCGCGTACATCGCGACACCCACGAAGATCGAGGCGACGTTGGTGGTGAGCACGCGGGGGCGCGCGGTCGTACGCAGGTCGACCAGCGGCTCCCGTGTGCGCAGTTCCCAGGCGGCCCACGCGACCAGGGCGACGATCGCGACCGCGCCGAGCCCCAGCGTTGCACCCGAGGTCCAACCCCAGTCGGCGCCCTTGGACACCGACAGCAGCAGGCAGACGAGACCGACGCTGAGCCCGATCGCGCCGAGCAGGTCGAATCGGCCGCCCGGGGCAGCAGGCGCCACATCCGGGATCAGCGACCAGACCAGGATCGCGATCGTCACCGCCAGCACCGCGGAACCCCAGAAGAGCACCCGCCAACTCGCGAACTCGGCGACCGCGGCCGCCACCGGCAGCCCGATCCCGCCGCCGATACCCATCGACGCGCTGACCAGAGCAATCGACGAGCTGAGCTTCTCGCGCGGCACCACATCCCGGAGCAGCGCGATCCCCAACGGCACCATCCCCATCCCGAGACCCTGGAGTCCTCGCCCGATGATCATCGGAAGCAGTGACGACGACAGCGCACAGATGACCGACCCGGCGGCCAGGGGGACGGTGAGGGCGAGCAGCACCCGGCGTTTGCCGATCTGGTCGCCCAGACGGCCTGTGATCGGGATGGCCACGCCGGCGACGAGCAGCGTCGCCGTGATCACCCAGGTCGAGTTGGAGACCGAGGTGTTCAGGATTTCGGGGAGTTCCGGAAGCAGCGGCGTGACCAGTGTCTGCATCACGGCGGCGACCGTGCCGGCGAAGGCCAGGGTCGCGACGACGGCGCCTGGACGGGACGTCGTTTGGGCCGGCGGACCGGGTGGAGCGGAGGCAGGAGAGTGCATGATGCCCTTCCATCGAAGACTGTGCGGTGGGTATGTCGAAGCCGCCGACCGCACCTCGGAGTGACGGTGAGCCGAGCTAAGTCAACAGCTGATTACATAGACCGTACGACCCGGCGCGGCATCAAGTCAACGCGTGACGACTTATGTGACGAAGGCCGCTTCGGAGCGCCGAGGGTGACGATAGGCTGGCGCGTCAGAGGCGCCGTCGAATCGTGCGGCCGACCTGGACCGAGCTCGAGGAGGCGACCGATGGCCCAGCCGGCCCCGCGGCGCAGGGATGCGGCAGCGACCCGTGAGGCATTGCTGCAGGCAGCTCGCCATCTGCTTGCCGAACGAGGTGCCACGCAGACCACCACCCGCGACATCGCGGCCGAGGTCGGCGTCAACCAGGCGCTGATCAACCGCTACTTCGGGTCCAAGGAGAGTCTGTTCGTCGAAGCGGTCCGCGGCGGCGGCGCGTCCGTGTCGGAACTCATCGCGACCAGCCCGATCGAGCACCTGCCGGAAGGGATCCTGCGCGAGGTTCTCGACGCCAGTGCGTCGGGCCGGGGCAGTAGCGCCCTGCTGGCGGGGGTGGTCAACAACGACACGATCACCGAGATCATCCGCGAGATGGTGGAGGACACCTTCACCCGCGGGCTCGGTGATCGGCTGGGCGGCGACGACGCCGGCCTGCGCGCCGAGCTGCTCAACGCCCTCGTGGTCGGGATCGCGGTGATGCGAGAGAAGATCGGGAGTCAGGCGCTGCGTGCCGCCGACTTCGACGACCTCGCGAAGTATGTGCGCCGCATGGCCGTTCCGCTCCTCGCCGACGACTGATACACGACGGATCGGCCGGGCGGCGACGACGATCACCGAATCCCTCCGCGCGCGCCCTACAATCAGTGCTCATGTGCGCCACCGGTACCCCGATGATCGCCCCATCCATCCTCTCCGCCGACTTCGCCAACCTCGCCGCCGAGGCGCGCGCAGTGGCCGGGCCCGGTCCGGGCCGTGCCGACTGGCTGCACGTCGACGTGATGGATGCGCACTTCGTGCCGAATCTGACCCTGGGCCTGCCGGTGGTGGAGAGCCTGCTCAAGGCCACCGACATCCCGATCGACTGCCACCTGATGATCGAACAGCCCGGCCGATGGGCGCCGCCGTACGCGGAAGCCGGCGCCCACAACGTGACCTTCCACGCCGAGGCCACCGACGACCCGGTCGCGGTGGCGCGGGACATCCGGGCCGCGGGCGCCAAGGCCGGGTTGAGCATCAAGCCGGGCACACCCCTCGAGCCCTATCTCGACATCGTCCGGGATTTCGACACCCTGCTGATCATGAGTGTCGAGCCGGGCTTCGGCGGGCAGAAGTTCATCCCCGAGGTGCTGGCGAAAGCGCGCGCCATCCGGAAGGTGATCGACGCCGAGGACCTCACCCTGCTCGTCGAGATCGACGGCGGGATCAACGCCGACACCATCGAGCAGGCCGCAGCAGCGGGCATCGACTGTTTCGTGGCGGGTTCGGCGGTCTACGGTGCCCAGGACCCGGGTGAGGCCGTGCATGCGCTTCGCGAGCAGGCCGCTGCTGCACGGGGTCCGGTGGACTGATCGTCGTGTCCGACGCAGCCGCCGCGGACGTCGGCGCGGGTGGAGTCGACGTCGCCCGCGCAATGCACCTGGCCATCGACGAGTCCCGTCGCGCACAGGGCATCAGTTCGCCCAATCCGCCCGTGGGAGCGGTCATCATCGCGCAGGACGGGACTGTACTCGGACGAGGATTCACCCAGCCGCCGGGCGGTCCGCACGCCGAGGTGATGGCGTTGGCCGCGGCGGGCGCCGCCGCCCGCGGCGCCATCGCCGTGGTAACCCTGGAGCCGTGTGACCACACCGGCCGCACCGGCCCGTGCACCGCTGCCTTGCGAGACGCGGGGGTCGTCGCGGTGTACTACGCGATCGACGACCCGAATCCCCGCGCCGCCGGTGGCGCCGGCACGCTTCGTGACGCCGGTCTGCGGGTGGTCGGCGGTGTCGAAGCGGCTGCCGTAGCGGCTGGGCCGTTGCGTCCCTGGCTGTTCCGGCAGCGAACCGGACGTCCGATGGTCACCGCCAAGATCGCCTCGGGCGTCGACGGTCGGGTCGCGGCGCCCGACGGGACCAGTCAATGGATCACCGGGGAGCAGGCGCGTCGGCGCGCGCACCGTCAGCGGGCGAGGCTGGATGCGATCGTGATCGGCACGGGCACCGTCTGGCGTGACGACCCCGCGCTCACCGCGCGGGACGAGGACGGCGGGCTGCTGCCGCACCAGCCCTCGAGAGTGGTGATGGGATTTCGTGATCTGCCCGCCGGGGCGCAGATCGCCGACGACGCGGCACCGACGCGACACTTCCGGACTCATGAACCAGCCGAAGTGCTCGCCGGGCTCGAGGACGCCCTCTGGGTGCTGGTCGAGGGCGGACCGTTGGTCATCGGGGCATTCGTGGCGGCCGGGCTCGTCGACGAGATCGAGGTCTATCTCGCACCCCTGGTGCTCGGTGCGGGGGCCGCGTCGGTCGAGGTCCCGGGAGTCGAGTCGCTCACCGATGCGCACAGGTTCTCGCTGGTGTCGGTCGAGACGCTCGGCGACGACGTCCTGATCCGCCTCACCGCCGACGCCGGATGATCGCGACACCGGGGGTTTCTGTGCGGGGTCGTGAGGTGACGGCGAGCTCATCGGTCGACGGGCGGATGCCGTGTCGAGTTCGGACGTGCTAATTTCGATGACAGAGTTCTCGGGGCGGGGTGGAATTCCCCACCGGCGGTGATGGTGACCCACAGACGTGGGCGTCGAGCCCGCGAGCGCCTGCCACCTGGCAGGGACAGCAGATCCGGTGTGAATCCGGAGCCGACGGTCAGAGTCCGGATGTGAGAGAACGGACGCCGGCTCCCGGCCGTCCTCATGCTCACATGCACGCGCTCCGAGCGAGAACACGAGGAGCGCACAGTGTTTACCGGCATCGTCGAGGAACTCGGCACCATCGTCCGTCGAGACGATCTGTCCGATGCCGCCCGCCTACGAGTTCGCGGCCCCCTGGTGACCGGTGACGCCCGGTTCGGCGACTCCATCGCGGTCAACGGTGTGTGCCTGACCGTCGTCGAACACGATGCGGGCGAGTTCACCGTCGACGTCATGGCCGAGACGCTGCGGCGCAGCTCATTGGCCGATCTCGGTGCGGGCAGTCGGGTCAATCTGGAACGGGCCATGGCCGCGGACGGGCGCTTCGGCGGCCACATCGTGCAGGGCCACGTCGACGGCGTCGGCCGGATCGTCGCCGTCACCCCCTCCGAACACTGGACCGTCGTGCGGATCGCCGTGCCCGCCGACCTCAGCCGGTACATCGTGGAGAAGGGCTCGATCACCGTCGACGGGGTGTCGTTGACGGTCGCCGCGTTGGGCGCCGACTCCGGTGACGCGTGGTTCGAGATCTCACTCATCCCCACCACGCTCAGCGAGACGAACCTGGGCGGCGCGACGGTGGGCGATCCCGTCAATCTCGAGGTCGACGTGATCGCGAAGTACGTCGAACGCCTTCATCCCGCTCTGCAGGAATCGGGGTCCCCGAACCTGCCGGGCGTGAGCGACCGTGGTGTTCGGGGCGGGACAGGAGCGGAGTAGACATGGTGAGCAGTGCAACGGTAGGCGGTGACGACATGACGGGTCCGGCAGATCCGGAGGTGCGCGAGCTCGTGCGATTCGATTCGGTGGAGAGGGCGATCGCCGACATCGCGGCCGGTAAGGCCGTCGTCGTGGTCGACGACGAGGACCGCGAGAACGAGGGCGACCTGATCTTCGCCGCGGAGAAGGCGACACCCGAGCTCGTCGCGTTCATGGTGCGCTACACCTCCGGATACCTCTGCGTGCCACTGGCCGGGGAGGACTGCGATCGGCTCGGTTTGCCGCCGATGTACTCCATGAACCAGGACAAGCACGGCACGGCGTACACCGTGACCGTGGATGCACGCCTGGGCATCGGCACCGGCATCAGCGCCGCCGATCGTGCCACCACGATGCGGTTGCTGGCCGATCCGAAGAGCAGCGCCGTCGACTTCACGCGGCCCGGCCACGTGGTGCCGCTGCGCGCCAAAGAGGGCGGCGTGCTGCGCCGCCCCGGCCACACCGAGGCCGCCGTCGATCTGTCACGCCTGGCCGGTCTCGCGCCCGCCGGCGTGATCTGCGAGATCGTCAGCCAGAAGGACGAGGGCTCGATGGCGCAGACCGACGAGCTGCGCGTGTTCGCCGATGACCACGACCTCGCGCTCATCTCGATCGCCGACCTGATCGCGTGGCGTCGCCGGCACGAGAAGCACGTGGTCCGAGTCGCCGAGGCGCGGATCCCCACCCGCCACGGTGACTTCCGTGCCGTCGGGTACTCGAGCATCTACGACGACGTGGAGCACGTGGCACTGGTGAAGGGTGACATCGCCGGCGCCGACCGGGGCGGACACGACGTACTGGTCCGGGTGCACTCCGAATGCCTCACCGGCGACGTCTTCGGCTCGCTGCGCTGCGACTGCGGTCCGCAGCTCGACGCGGCGATGGAGATGGTCGCGAGCGAGGGCCGCGGGGTCGTGCTCTACATGCGGGGTCATGAGGGTCGCGGCATCGGCCTGCTGCACAAACTGCAGGCCTATCAGCTGCAGGATTCCGGCGCCGACACCGTCGACGCCAACCTGCGCCTGGGCCTTCCCGCGGACTCTCGTGACTACGGACTGGGCGCCCAGATCCTGGTAGACCTGGGCGTCAGCTCGATGCGCCTGCTCACCAACAACCCGGCCAAACGGGTCGGTCTCGACGGCTACGGCCTGCAGATCGTGGACCGGGTGCCGATGCCGGTGCGGGCCAACTCGGAGAACCTGCACTACCTGCGCACCAAACGGGACCGGATGGGCCACGACCTCGTCGGCCTGGAGGAATGGGTGGAACGCAACGGGGAGGCAGACCCGGCGTGAGTGGGCACGGCGAACCGACACTCGACCTGGCGGACGCGAGCGGGCTGCGCCTGGCGATCGTCTCCTCCCAGTGGCACGAGACCATCTGCACCGCGCTGCTCGACGGTGCACTGCGGGTGGCGGCCGAACATCGTGTCGCCGACCCCACCGTGGTGCGTGTCGCCGGCGCGATCGAACTGCCGGTCATCGTGCAGGCCCTGGCCCGCACCCACGATGCCGTGGTCGCACTCGGCGTCGTCATCAAGGGGGAGACACCGCATTTCGAGTACGTCTGCGACGCGGTGACCGCCGGGCTGACCCGAGTGTCACTGGACGAATCCACCCCCGTCGGCAACGGGGTGCTGACCACACTGACCGAAGAGCAGGCGTTGGCACGCGCGGGACTGCCCGAATCCAAAGAGGACAAAGGCGCGCAGGCCACGTCGGCCGCGCTGGACTCCGCGTTGACCCTGCGGGCGCTGGCCCGCGGCGAAGAACTCCGTTGAGCACCTCCACGACCGTGCAGTGGGACCTCGACTACCGCCCCCGACGGATGCCCCGCATCGCGATCGTCGTCGCAGCGGTTGTGATTGCGATCCACATCACGTTTGCGGCGTTGCTGACCATCTCCGACACCGGAGTCCAGATCGGCGGGTCGGACCAACTCGGTCTCGCCTTGATCGGTGTCGTCGAGGCCGCGCTCATCCTGTTGTTCACCCGGCCGCGCCTGCGCGTCGGCCGTGCCGGTGTCGGCGTGCGCAATCTCACCGGGGAGCGCCTGTTCGAGTGGGACCGGGTGCGGGGCATGACCTACCCGGACAAAGGTTTCTCGGCGCGGCTGTTGCTGCCCGACGACGAACACGTGCCCGTTCTGGCCGTGCAGGCCTGGGACTCAGACCGTGCCGTGGCGGCGATGAATGCGTTTCGGGAACTGGAACAGCGCTACCACCCGCACATCGGTCCCGACGACAACGCCGCGGGCGGCACCGGTCAGGACGGACGGTCGTAGTCAGGCACTAGCCTGGACTGCGTGGCAGACCCGACAACGTATCGTCCCGCCCCGGGCACGATCCCGACCGAGCCAGGCGTCTACAAGTTCCGCGACGCCCACGGTCGCGTCATCTACGTCGGCAAGGCCAAGAATCTCCGGTCACGCCTGACCTCGTACTTCGCAGATCTGGCCGGGTTGCATCCACGCACCCGGCAGATGGTCACCACCGCCGCCGCGGTCGAGTGGACGGTCGTCGGGACCGAGGTCGAGGCGCTCCAGCTCGAGTACAACTGGATCAAGGAATTCGACCCGCGGTTCAACGTCCGCTACCGCGACGACAAGAGTTACCCGGTCCTCGCCGTGACGCTCAACGAGGAGTACCCGCGACTGTTCGTCTACCGCGGACCGCGACGACGCGGGGTGCGGTACTTCGGCCCCTATTCCCATGCCTGGGCGATACGGGAGACGGTCGATCTGCTGACCCGGGTGTTCCCGGCACGTACCTGTTCGACCGGCGTCTTCAAACGTCACCGGCAGATCGACCGGCCGTGCCTGCTGGGCTACATCGACAAGTGTGCGGCGCCGTGCGTCGGTCGCGTCACCGCCGAGCAGCATCGGGAGATCGTCGACGACTTCTGCGATTTCCTGGCCGGCCGGACCGATCAGATGATTCGTCGGCTTGAGCGCGAGATGGCTTCTGCTGCGGAGGAACTCGACTTCGAGCGGGCGGCGCGTCTGCGTGATGACGTGGGCGCCATGCGCCGGGCGATGGAGAAGCAGGCGGTGGTCCTCGGCGACGGAACCGACGCCGACGTCGTCGGCATGGTCGGCGACGAACTCGAGGTGTCCGTCCAGGTGTTCCACGTCCGTGGCGGCCGTGTCCGCGGACAGCGGGGCTGGGTGGTCGAGCGCTCCGACGACGACTCGGTCGGCGAACAGGTGAGTCAGTTCGTCACCCAGTTCTACGGTGCGCAAGTGGATCTCGACGCGTCGGTGGAGATCGGCGACGACCGGGCCCGAGGTGATTCGGTCCCGCGTGAGCTCCTCGTCCCCGATCTGCCGGACGACCATGCGGAGTTGCAGCAGTGGTTGTCGGATCTGCGCGGTTCTCGGGTGGCCATCCGGGTGCCACAGCGCGGGGACAAGAAGGCACTGTTCGACACGGTGACCCGCAATGCCTCGGAAGCGTTGGCGCAGCACAAGCTGCGCCGCGCCGGGGATCTCACCACCCGCTCGGCTGCGCTCACCGAACTGCAGGAGGGGCTCGGCCTCGATCAGGCGCCGCTGCGGATCGAGTGCATCGACATCTCGCACGTGCAGGGCACCGACGTGGTCGCGTCACTGGTCGTGTTCGAAGACGGACTGCCGCGCAAGTCCGACTACCGGCACTATTCCATCCGTCAGGCCGCCGGCGATGGACGGTCCGACGATGTCGCCTCGATCGCGGAGGTCACCCGACGTCGGTTCCTGCGGCATCGGCAGGACCAGGAGATCACCACCGAGTCCGCGATCGACCCGGACACCGGTCGCACGCGTAAATTCGCTTACCCGCCAAACCTTTTCGTCGTCGACGGTGGTGCGCCCCAGGTGCATGCGGCAGCATCGGTTCTCGACGAGCTGGGCGTCACCGATGTTTCGGTCGTCGGCCTGGCCAAACGACTGGAAGAGGTGTGGATTCCGGGCGATGATGAACCGGTGATCCTGCCCCGGACCAGCGAGGCGTTGTTCCTCCTGCAGCGCGTACGCGACGAGGCCCATCGGTTCGCCATCACCTTCCACCGCAGCAAGCGCAGCAAACGGATGACCGAGTCGGTGCTCGACGGGGTCCCCGGTCTCGGCCGCACCCGGCGGACCGCACTCGTCACACACTTCGGATCGGTGGCCCGCCTGCGGGAGGCGACGCTCGACGACATCTCGGGTGTGCCCGGGATCGGCATGGCCACCGCGCGGGCGGTCGCCGCGGCGCTCGCCGACGACGCATCTCCCGAGCGCAGCGACGCCGCGCCCACAGAACCCGAGCGCACCGACGCGCAACAGATACCCGTTCCGACGCAGGCCCCGAGTGGAGGAGAGGACCGGTGACCGACCAACCCGATACGGAGGGCACGACCACCGACATCGCCGGGTCGCCACCGGACTACACCGTCCTGTTCGTCGCCGGCATGTCCGGTGCCGGTCGTTCCACCGCGGCCAACGTCCTCGAGGACGACGGCTGGTATGTCGCCGACAACGTGCCGCCGTCGCTCATCGCGACGATGGTGCGGACGGTGCGGGAGAGTGATCCCGCCGTCGCACGGCTCGCGATGGTACTGCGCGCGTCCGACGACGGAATCGGTGGGCAACTCGACGATCTGCGGAAGTCGTTGGAGGCGGCCGGTGCCCGCACCAAACTGCTCTTCCTCGACGCCAGCGATCACGTCCTCGTCCGCCGGTTCGAACAGGTTCGCCGGCGCCACCCGTTGCAAGGTCGCGAGACGCTGGTCGACGGCATCGCCCGCGAACGGGTGATCCTGGCGCCGATCAAGAACTCGGCCGACCTCGTCGTGGAGACCTCGGCGTTGACCGCCGCGAAACTCCGTGAGGTCGTCGAGGGGGTGTACCCGCACGACACCGACAACCGCCTCAGCGTCGCGGTCCAGTCGTTCGGCTTCAAGTACGGTCTGCCGATCGACTCCGATTACGTCGCCGACGCGCGGTTTCTGCCCAATCCCTACTGGATACCCGAGTTGCGGGCGCACAATGGTCGCGACGACGACGTCCGCGACTATGTACTCGGGCAGGATGGTGCGGCCCGGTTCGTGGACCTCCAACTCGGCATGGCGGAGGTGGTTGCACCGGGCTACCTCCGAGAAGGCAAGCGGTACATGACGATCAGCATCGGCTGCACCGGCGGCAAGCATCGCAGCGTGGCGATCTCGGAGGAGATCGGCCGACGACTGGGGGAGATGCTCGACGAACGTGGCGCGCCGCGCTTCGATGTCCGGGTGATCCATCGAGACCTGGGGCGCGAGTGACGGGCACCGACGGCACCGCAGACCGGCAGATGCGGATCACGGCGCTCGGTGGCGGGCACGGCCTCTACGCCACGCTCACCGCGATGCGGTACCTGAGTCGGGACGTCACCGCGGTGGTGACCGTGGCCGACGACGGCGGCTCCTCGGGTCGGCTGCGCGCCGAACTCGGCGTCATCCCGCCGGGAGATCTCCGGATGGCGCTCTCCGCGTTGATGTCCGCACCGGCCGCCCTGGAGGAGCGATCGGACGGGCCGACCCCCCTCGGTCGGTCCGCGCACGAGCTGTGGACCACGACGTTTCAGCACCGGTTCGGTGGTCGCGGCGCTCTCGCCGGCCACCCCATCGGCAACCTGCTGCTGGCCGGGCTGACGGAGGTCACCGGCAACCCGGTTGCGGCACTCGACGAACTCGTCGCCGTCTTCGACATCGACGGACGCGTCCTCCCGATGTCGGCGGTGCCGCTCGACATCGAGGCTGACGTGTCCGGGCTGGAGAGCGACCCGCGGATCAGCCGGTGTATCCGCGGCCAGGTGGCGGTCGCGACCACCCCCGGAAAAGTGCGTCGGGTCCGCTTGCTGCCGACCGACCCGCCGGCCTGTCCGGAAGCCCTCGAGTCGATCAGGTCGGCCGACCTGGTCGTGTTGGGACCCGGTTCCTGGTTCTCCAGTGTGATCCCACACGTGCTCGTACCCGAGCAGC
The DNA here is from genome assembly GCF_036350415.1 of Gordonia sesuvii. Taxonomy (NCBI): domain Bacteria; kingdom Bacillati; phylum Actinomycetota; class Actinomycetes; order Mycobacteriales; family Gordoniaceae; genus Gordonia; species Gordonia sesuvii. The sequence goes on along the minus strand of NZ_JAZDUF010000002.1, from coordinate 440,413 downwards.
TCACCGCGCTGCGCGACACCTCGGCCCGCAAGATGCTGTTCGTCAACCTCGCCCCTGAACCCGGTGAGACGACAGGATTCTCGGTCGAGCGACATCTGCACGTGCTGCACGCACACGCCGATGTCCTCCGCGTGGATGACGTCGTGGTGGATGCCGCGTCTGTTCCCGCGGGGCGTGAGCGGGATCACCTGATCCGGGCGGCTGAGTTGTTCGGCGCACGTCTGCATGTCGGTGACCTCGCGGTTCCCGGCCGGCAGGTGCACGACCCCGAGAAAGTCGCCACCCTGGTGAACCAACTGTGCGAAGGTGAATTGAGTCGATACGCTGTCCGGGCGCAAGAATCGTGAGTGAGTCGTGTGCATCCGACCGCGCCCACCTGATCGCCGGGAGCCACCGCTGACGCGGTGACACCGGCCCGGGCGGCGCAGTTGCCGACGCCACGACTCCCATCGCGGGGGTGACGCCTCCGTGCCGGGGGATTCGCGAGCGGTGAGGCGAGCCAGTGGCGGTACCGGCTTCCCGGCCGTAGGACTGTGCGACCCGACAGGAGGACCGTGACAGGAGGGCAGGGACCGGTGGCGATGACCGCGGCGGTGAAGGATGAGCTATCCCGTCTGACCGTGACCCAGGTGAGTTGCCGCAAGGCCGAGGTGTCGGCGCTGCTGCGTTTCGCCGGTGGACTGCACATCGTGGCCGGCCGCGTGGTCGTCGAGGCCGAGGTCGACCTGGGCAATGTGGCCCGGCGGCTACGACGCGAGATCTTCGACCTCTACGGCTACAACTCCGACGTCCACGTCCTGCGCAGCGGGGGCATCCGGAAGGGTGCGCGCTACATCGTGCGCGTCACCAAGGACGGCGAGGGTCTGGCCCGGCAGACGGGTTTGCTCGACCTGCGCGGACGCCCGGTGCGCGGATTGCCCGCGCAGGTCGTCGGCGGGAGTGTCGCCGATGCGGAAGCCGCCTGGCGCGGTGCGTTTCTCGCCCACGGTTCGCTGACCGAACCGGGCCGTTCGTCGGCGCTCGAGGTCAGTTGTCCCGGGCCGGAGGCCGCCCTGGCCCTCGTCGGGGCCGCCCGTCGTCTCGGGGTGTCCGCCAAGGCGCGTGAGGTGCGTGGAGCGGACCGGGTGGTGATCCGTGACGGTGAGGCGATCGGTGCCCTGCTGACCCGCATGGGCGCCAACGACACGCGGTTGGTCTGGGAAGAGCGCAGGATGCGGCGCGAGGTCCGGGCGACGGCCAACCGTCTGGCCAATTTCGACGATGCCAACCTGCGTCGGTCGGCGCGCGCCGCGGTGGCCGCGGCCGCACGTGTCGAGCGCGCCCTGGACATCCTCGGTGACGACGTGCCCGATCACCTCATCGCCGCCGGCCAGTTACGGATCACCCACCGGCAGGCCTCCCTCGAGGAACTGGGACAGCTCGCCGACCCGCCGATGACGAAGGATGCGGTCGCCGGACGAATCCGGCGCCTGCTCTCGATGGCGGACAAGAAGGCGCGCACCGAGGGCATCCCGGACACCGAGTCGGCTGTCACCTCGGACTTGCTCGACGAGGCGTGAGGCCGACCCGGAACAACAGGTGAACGAATCGGACCCTTCGCATGCTGCGTCTGGCCCGTCCTACTAGGCTGAAGTGGGTCGCGCATCACCTTCACTGACGTGATCGTCCTGCGTACCGGCCGCAAGCCTCGACGATGAATACCGTAAGGAGCACCACAGTGACTGTTCGGGTAGGCGTTAACGGATTCGGCCGGATCGGCCGCAACTTCTTTCGCGCGGTGGAAGCGCAGAAGGCATTGGGCACCACCGACATCGAGATCGTCGCGGTCAACGACCTGACCGACAACGCGACGCTCGCCCATCTGCTCAAGTTCGACTCGATCCTGGGCCGGCTCTCCGATGATGTCTCGCTCGAGGGCGAGGACACGATCGTCGTCGGCGACAAGAAGATCAAGGCGATGGCCATCAAGGAAGGCCCGTCGGCGCTCCCGTGGGGCGATCTCGGCGTCGATGTCGTGGTTGAGTCCACCGGCATCTTCACCGACGGCACCAAGGCCAAGGGTCACCTCGACGCCGGTGCCAAGAAGGTCATCATCTCGGCGCCCGCCAAGAACGAGGACATCACCATCGTGATGGGCGTCAACGACGACAAGTACGACGGCAGCCAGAACATCATCTCCAACGCGTCGTGCACCACGAACTGCCTCGGCCCGTTCGCCAAGGTGCTCAACGACGAGTTCGGCATCGTCTCCGGTCTGATGACCACCGTGCACGCCTACACCCAGGATCAGAACCTGCAGGACGGCCCGCACAAGGATCTGCGTCGTGCCCGCGCCGCCGCGCTCAACGTGGTCCCGACCTCGACCGGTGCGGCGAAGGCCATCGGCCTCGTGTTGCCGGAACTGCTCGGCAAGCTCGACGGCTACGCCCTGCGTGTCCCGATCCCGACCGGCTCGGTCACCGACCTCACCGCGATCCTGGAGAAGGCGCCGTCGGCCGACGATGTCAACGCCGCCATGAAGGCTGCCGCCGAGGGGCCGCTCAAGGGCATCCTGAAGTACTACGATGCGCCGATCGTGTCCAGCGACATCGTCACCGATCCGCATTCATCGCTCTTCGACGCCGGCCTCACCAAGGTCATCGGCAACCAGGTCAAGGCCGTCTCCTGGTACGACAACGAGTGGGGCTACTCCAACCGCCTCGTCGACCTGACCGGTCTCGTCAGCAAGTCGCTGTAATCGCCCTCGAGCCACTAGGAGCAACGCCACCATGGGCGTACCCACACTGAAAGACCTTCTGGAAGAAGGCGTTTCGGGTCGGGGAGTGCTGGTCCGGTCGGATTTCAACGTTCCGCTCGACGGAACCACGATCACCGACCCGGGCCGCATCCTGGCCTCCCTGCCGACCTTGTCGGCGCTGGTCGATGCCGGTGCGAAGGTCATCATCACCGCGCATCTCGGTCGTCCGAAGGGCGAACCGGATCCGAAGTTCTCGCTGGCCCCGGTGGCCGAACGACTCGGCGCCGAACTCGGCCGCAACGTCCAGCTCGCCGGTGACGTTGTCGGTTCGGATGCGCTGGCGCGCGCCGAAGGACTGACCGACGGTGATGTCCTCCTGCTGGAGAACGTGCGCTTCGATCCGCGCGAGACCTCCAAGGACGAGACCGAACGGGAAGCACTGGCCAAGGCGCTGGTCGAGCTGGTCGGCGACGACGGCGCCTTCGTGTCCGACGGCTTCGGTGTGGTGCATCGCAAGCAGGCATCGGTGTACGACGTCGCGAAACTCTTGCCGCACTACGCCGGCAAGCTCGTGGCCGCCGAGGTGGATGTGCTGTCGAAGCTGACGCATGAGGTCGCCCGGCCGTACGCCGTCGTGCTCGGCGGGTCGAAGGTGTCGGACAAGCTCGGCGTCATCGAAGCGCTCGCACCGAAGGTCGACACCCTCGTCATCGGCGGCGGCATGGCGTTCACCTTCCTTGCAGCGCAAGGGCATTCCGTCGGAACCTCGCTGTTGCAGGAGGATCAGATCGACGTCTGCAAGGGGTTGCTCGAGCAGTTCGGTGACGTCATCCGGTTGCCGGTCGACGTCGTCGTCGCCGACAAGTTCGCGGCCGATGCCGATGCGAAGACGGTGCCGGTCGAGGAGATCCCGGACGGCTGGATGGGGCTCGACATCGGGCCCGAATCGGTCAAGCGGTTCGCCGCGGTCCTGTCCGGCGCGGAGACCGTGTTCTGGAACGGGCCGTCCGGTGTCTTCGAGTTCGAGAAGTTCTCGTCGGGCACCCGGGGCGTGGCCGAGGCGATCGCGGCGACCACCAAGGGTGGATCGTTCACGGTCGTCGGTGGTGGCGACTCCGCGGCAGCAGTCCGGACGCTCGGACTGCCGGATTCGGACTTCTCGCACATATCGACCGGCGGCGGGGCGTCGCTGGAATACCTGGAGGGCAAGGAACTCCCCGGATTGAAGGTGTTGGAGAGCTGATGGCGAGTCGCAAGCCGCTCATCGCGGGCAACTGGAAGATGAACCTGAATCATCTGGAGGCGATCGCGCTCGTCCAGAAGATCGCGTTCGCGCTGCCCGCGAAGTACTTCGACAAGGTCGACGTCACGGTGATCCCGCCGTTCACCGACATCCGTAGCGTGCAGACGGTCGTGGACGGCGACAAACTGCTGCTCACCTATGGGGCGCAGGACCTGTCCGCGCAGGATTCGGGTGCATACACCGGTGAGATCAGCGGTGCGTTCCTCGCGAAGCTCGGCTGCACCTATGTGGTCGTCGGCCATTCCGAGCGACGGACCATGCACGCCGAGACCGACGACGTGGTGCTCGCGAAGACGAAAGCCGCGCTCAAGCACGGTCTGACGCCGATCGTGTGCATCGGCGAAGGGCTCGACATCCGAGAGGCCGGCGAGCACGTCGACTACAACGTCACCCAGTTGAAGGGCTCGTTGGCAGGGCTCTCGGCCGAGGAGATCGGCAAGGTCGTGATCGCCTACGAGCCGGTATGGGCGATCGGTACCGGTCGGGTGGCCAGCGCCGAGGACGCGCAGGAGGTGTGCGGCGCGATCCGCAAGACACTCGGTGAGATCGCCGACGCCGCGACCGCGGATGCGGTCCGGGTGCTCTACGGCGGTTCGGTGAACGCCAAGAACGTGGGCGAGATCGTCGGCCAGACCGACGTCGACGGCGCACTCGTCGGCGGGGCGTCCCTCAAGTCGGACGAGTTCGCGAGCCTGTCGGCCATCGCTGCCGGCGGCCCGCTTCCGTAACTGCTGCTCCCAGCTGAGCGTCACGAACCCCCCTTCGTGACGGCCCTCCGCAAGCTCCGGGCCTCCTCAGGGGTCGGGATGGCCGGCCCCGTTCCCTAAGCCCCGTCGAAGGGCGCGTAGACTGTGGCAGGTTGTGCCCGGACGGCTCCACGCCGTCGGCGCAGCCTGCCACACTTGTCTGCACCGACCGAACAGGACTGACTACACGTGAAGCTCGCACTCGACATCGGATTGGTCATCACCAGTTTGCTGATGGTGGTGCTGGTGCTGCTGCATCGCGGCAAGGGCGGCGGTCTGTCGTCGCTGTTCGGCGGCGGTGTCCAGTCGTCGCTGTCGGGATCCAGCGTGGTCGAGCGCAATCTCGATCGCCTCACCGTCTTCGTCGGCATCATCTGGTTCATCTTCATCATCGGCATCGGCGTCGACATCAAACTCTCCTGACGCCCGACCGACCGGTCTGCTTCGTCTGCGGCGACCCGCGTCTGCCTCTCGGCAGGTGAGGGTCGCCGTTTCACGTTCAGGCCCGCCCCGAGATGCCGGGGGTTGCGAATACCGGAATACTTGAGCGCATGAGCGAATCGAACTCGTCTGAGCAGCATCGGTCCGCCGGAGCGCCCGCGTGGCGCCCCACGATGACGATCGCCGATCACATCATCATCGATGACGAGGGCCGGGCGCTGACCGAACCGTTGCGCGAGGACATCCGGTTGCTGGGGGGCCTACTCGGCGACATGATCCGTGAGCACTCCGGCACCGAGGTCTTCGACCTCGTCGAGAACGCACGCATCGCGGCCTTTCGGATTCGACGCGCCGAGATCGACCGCGAGACGTTGGCAGACATGTTCGTCGACCTCGACCTCTCGATCGCCATGCCGGTGATCCGCGCATTCTGCAACTTCGCCCTGCTCGCCAACCTCGCCGAGGACATCCATCGGGAGCGGCGCCGTGCCTTGCACGTCCGCGCCGGCGATCCGCCGCAGGACAGCACGCTGGAGGCGACGTACGCCAAGCTCGCGCAGGCCGGTCTCACCGACGCTGACGTGGGTCGTGCGCTGGCCGATGCCACCGTCGTGCCCGTCATCACCGCCCATCCCACCGAGACGCGTCGCCGCACCGTTTTCGAAGCGCAGAATCGGATCACCGAGCTGATGCGCTTCCGCAGCCGGACCGAGCTGACACCCGCCGAGGACGCCGAGGTCATGGAAGGTCTGCGCAGGCAGATCCTGACCCTCTGGCAAACCGCCCTGATCAGGCTGGAACGGCTCAACATCCAGGACGAGATCCGTTCCGGTCTGCGCTATTACGACGCCTCGTTCTTCGAGGTGGTGCCGAAGATCAACACCGGGGTTCGTGCTGCACTGCGCTCCGCCTACCCCGACGCGGGACTGAAGGACGATCCCATGCTGCGGATGGGGTCGTGGATCGGCGGGGACCGCGACGGCAATCCGTTCGTCACCGGCGAGATCGTCGAGATGGCGACAACGCTCGCAGCCCGGACGGCGATCGGCAACCACCTGTCGGAGCTGAGGTTGCTCGCCGAGGAGCTGAGCATGTCGACCCGCCTGATGTCGCCGGACGACGCCGTCTATGACCTGGCGGCCGTGGACCGGGACGACCCCGCGGCCGACGAACCGTTCCGCGTCGCGCTGCGGAAGATCCGGTCCCGCCTCGTCGCGACCGCCGCCGAGATGTTCGGCGAAGAGGTCATGAAGACCTCCGATCTGTTCATGATCGACGGCGCGGAACCGTACGCCGGCGCCGGTGACCTGCTGGCCGACCTCGACGTTGTCGATGCCGGCCTGAGGTCCACGCATGACGACATCATCGCCGACGATCGGCTGCTGAGACTCCGGGAAGCCGTCCGCACGTTCGGGTTCAATCTGTCCGGGCTGGACATGCGGCAGAACTCGGAGATGCACGAGGAGGTCGTCGGTGAACTGCTGGCGTGGGCCGGCGTGCACCCCGACTACGCGTCACTCGGTGAGGCCGAGCGGGTGGAAATTTTGGTCAGCGAGCTGACCGCGCGGCGGCCACTGACCCGGCCGGATGCCGATCTGAGCGAGCTCGCGACGAAGGAGCTCGGCATCGTCCGTGCGGCCGCCGCGGCGGTACGGACGTTCGGCCCCGAGGCGGTGCCCAATTACGTCATCAGCATGTGCACATCGGTGAGCGACATGCTCGAACCGATGATCCTGCTGAAGGAGGCGGGACTGATCGACATCGACGCATCGGGCAAGTTGGTGTGCTCGGTCCGGATCGTGCCGCTGTTCGAGACCATCGAGGATCTGCAGCAGGGTGCGGCCACGCTGCTGGCGGCGCTCGACATCCCGCTGTATCGCGACCTGGTCGATGGTCAGGCCGGGATGCAAGAGGTGATGCTCGGCTACTCCGACTCGAACAAGGACGGCGGCTACATGGCGGCCAACTGGGCGCTGTACCGCGGTGAGCTGGACCTGGTCGAGGCGGCCAAGAAGGCCGGAATCCGGTTGCGGTTGTTCCACGGCCGCGGCGGTACCGTCGGCCGTGGCGGGGGACCGAGTTACGACGCGATCCTCGCTCAGCCGCCCGGCGCGGTGCAGGGTTCGTTGCGGCTCACCGAACAGGGTGAGATCATCGCGGCCAAGTTCGCCGAACCCGTTCTGGCCCAACGCAATCTGGAGACCCTGCTGGCCGCGACAATCGAATCGTCGCTCCTGGACGTGGAAGGACTCGGGGACGAGTCCGAGGACGCGTACCGCAACATGGACGAGATCGCCGGTCTGGCGCGGTCGGCCTACAGCAAACTCGTGCACGAGACACCGGGGTTCGTCGAGTACTTCACCACGTCGACGCCGTTGTCGGAGATCGGCGCCCTCAACATCGGTAGCCGTCCGGCGTCACGCAAGCAGACCGAGAAGATCTCTGATCTGCGTGCGATCCCGTGGGTGTTGTCGTGGACGCAGTCCCGGGTCATGTTGCCCGGCTGGTACGGCACCGGTTCGGCCTTCGAGGAGTGGGTCGCCGGCGACGAGCAGCGCCTCGAGACGTTGCGGCGCTACTACGAGAAGTGGCCGTTCTTCCGGACGGTGATGTCGAACATGGCGCAGGTGCTGGCCAAGTCGGACATGGGGCTGGCGCACCGGTATGCGCAGTTGGTCCCGGACGAGGAACTTCGCGACACCGTGTTCGGCATGATCGTCGACGAACACGAGCGGACCATCGACATGTACTCCAAGATCACCGGCACCGAGGATCTGCTGTCGGACAACGCGGCGCTCAAACGTTCGGTCTACAACCGGTTCCCGTACCTGGAGCCCCTCAACCTGTTGCAGATCGAGTTGCTGCGGAGGTTCCGTGCCGGGGACGACGAACCCCGCATCCGGCGCGGCATCCAGCTGACGATGAACGGACTCGCCACCGCGCTGCGCAACTCGGGTTAGGTCGCCTCGTTCCGTCGACAGGGCGCCATGTGTCGTCGACTGGGCACCGTTTCCCGTCGACTGGGTAGTGGTCTCGCTCGCTCGCGCCCGGAATGCGCACGACCGGTGGCGGCGTTGCACGCACCATGAAGGCTTTGTGGGTGGTCGCACATCCGGATCCGAGTTCGCTGAACCGGCATCTGCATCGATTCGGTGCGCAGGTACTTCGCGACGAGGGTTGGCAGGTTCTCGAGTCCGACCTGTATGCGATGCAGTGGGATCCGGTGCTGCGCGAGGAAGGCGGGGACGACGTCGAGGCCGAGCAGCAGAAACTGTGCGATGCCGACCTGGTCGTGCTGCAGTTCCCGCTCTGGTGGTACGGGATGCCCGCGATCATGAAGGGCTGGGTCGACCGCGTCTTCGACCGCGGTTTCGCCTACGACGTGATCGATCCCGCCACGGGTCGCGCCCGCAAGTACGGCGACGGGGGACTCGTCGGACGCCGCGCATTGACCATCGTCACCGCCGGTGACCGGCCGGGCAGCCTGGGTCCGCGGGGTATCAGCGGCGACATCGAGGACGTGCTGTGGACGACGCTGCACGGGACGCTCTGGTACACGGGCATGGAAGCCTTGCGGCCGCACCTCGTCACCCGTGCGCGCGACGTCGACGAATCAACCATCGTGAAGATCGAGCGCGACCTCGCCGATCGGCTTCGCGGCGTCGCGGACGAGCCGCCGATTCCGTTCCTTCCGCTCGACGAACGGTTCTACGACCACTCGATCGCGTTGTGCCCAGACGTCGCACCCGACGTGTCCGGCAACGCTGCCCACCGATTCGTCGGCTGATTCAAGCGAGGCGTGACGCCGCTCCGCGGTCCAGGAACCACACGGTCTCGTCGGTGCCGTGTGCGCCGGCGCAGGGCCAATCGGCGGCGTGGGCGCCGGTGTGGGCGGCGGCGACCGCCTCGGCTTTGTCTTCGCCGGCGACCAGGAACCACACCGCCTTGCTCCGGTTGACCACGGGGAGCGTCAACGTGATCCGCCGCGGCGGTGGTTTCGGCGAATCCTCCACGGCCACAACCGTTTTCTCGGACTCCGCGGTCGCCGCGGTGTGTGGGAAGAGCGAGTTGATGTGCCCCTCGCCACCCATACCGAGCAGGTGGAGGTCGAAGTGTGGCACCTGTCCGGCGCCGATATGCGCGAGGGCTTCGGCATACGCCGCGGCGGCTGCGTCGATGTCGTCGCCGAAATCGCCGTCGGACGGTGCCATCGGATGGACTCGGGCCGGATCGACCGGGACCTTGTCGAGCAGCGCCTCACGTGCCTGCCCGTAGTTGCGCTCCGGGTCGTCGGCCGGCACGAACCGGTCGTCGCCCCAGAACAATTCGACCCGCGACCAGTCGATGTCACCGCTGTCGGAGGCGAGGTGCCGCAGGATCGCGATCCCGTTGCTGCCCCCGGTCAGCACGATGCTCGCCACACCGTGGTCGGCCTGCGCATGCGTCACCAGGTCGACGAACCGGCTGGCCGCAGTCTCGACAAGCGCGTCCTTGTCGTCGAACACGAGCGTCTCGGGTGTCATCAGGCGACCGCCTGCCCTTCGAAGTCGACTTCCACCACGCCTTGCAGCGCCTGTGCGAACACGTCGTCGGTGTCGAGTCGGCGCAACTCCTCGGCCAGCAACAGCGGCAGTTCGCGGCGGCTCATCGCGACGCGTCCGTCCGGCTTCCCGGGCATGCTCAGCACCGCGTTGTTGTTCATGTCCAGCGACAGCACGGTCGGTCCGTCCTCGCGCATCAACCGCACCTCGAAGCTGCCGACCGAGCGGCGTGTGGGCACCGACAACGCCGACTTCAGCCATCCGGCGAGCAGGTCGATGCCGGGGGAGTCGTTGGGGCCGGTCACCAGGACCTCGGTGATGGGGGTGTGCGGCGGCCGGTCGACCGCGGATGCCAGCAACGCACGCCAGTGGGTGATCTGCGTCCATGCGAGGTCGGAATCGCCGGGCGCGTACGTCGCCAACCGCCGCGCCAGCACCGTCTTCGGATTGGCGCACCGGTTCGCGTCGAGGATGCGCCGGCGCCCCAGCGATCCCATCGGGTCTGCCGCCGGGTCCGCGGGTGACTCACCCGGCCACCAGGTGACGACGGGCGTGTCGGGCAGCAGGAACGGGATCACGACCGATCGGGGATGGTCGGCGAGATCGCCCTGCAGCGACAACAACACGACCTCCGACGCCCCGGCATCGCCGCCGACGCGGATCTGCGCATCCAGCCGCGACGGAGCCGACCGATCGCCACGGCTGACCACGATCACCCGGCTCGGGTGCTCACTGCTCGCGCCGATCGCCGCCTCGATCGCGCCCTCCGTCGGTTCGCCCTGCTCGGCACACACGACCAGCGTGAGTACCCGACCGAGGCTGATCGCTCCGCCGGATTCACGGACCTCGACGATCTTCTTGGCGACGGTGTTGGTGGAGGTGTCGGGCAACTCGACGATCATCGTCTGACATCCTGTCGTGTCTGGTCTGCCTGTCGTGCCTGAAGTCTCATGGACGTCGCCAATCGCGGCCGGTACGCGACATCATCTCATCGGCGGACGCCGGACCCCAGGTCCCCGACTCGTAGCTGTCGGGCTGGCCGGACTCCGCCCAGTGCTCGATCACCGGATCCAGGATCTTCCACGAGAGTTCGACCTCTTCGTTGACCGGGAACAGCGACGGCTCACCGAGCAGCACGTCGAGGATCAGGCGTTCGTACGCCTCGGGCGACGCCTCCGTGAAGGCGGTGCCGTAGCTGAAGTCCATGTTGACGTCGCGGACCTCCATGCTGGATGCGGGCACCTTCGATCCGAATCTGAGCGTGATGCCCTCGTCCGGCTGCACCCGGATGACCAGCGCGTTCTGCGAGAGTTCCTCCGTCATCGTCTGATCGAACGGCAAATGGGGTGCGCGTTTGAACACCAATGCGATCTCCGTGACGCGCCGCCCGAGTCGTTTGCCGGTGCGCAGATAGAACGGCACCCCGGCCCAGCGACGCGAGTCGACCTCCAGTGCGATCGCGGCGAACGTCTCCGTGGTGGAGTCCTTGGCGAAACCCTCCTCGTCGAGGAGTCCCGGCACCTGCTGGCTGCCCTGCCAACCCGGCCCGTACTGCCCGCGGGCGGTGTTCTGGTCCAACGGCTCGATGTTGCGTGTGGCCGCGAGCACCTTGATCTTCTCGTCCTGTAACTGCTTGGGCTCGAACGAGATCGGCTCTTCCATCGCCACCAGCGCCATCAATTGCAGAAGGTGATTCTGGATGACGTCGCGCGCCGCGCCGATCCCGTCGTAATAACCGGCGCGGCCACCGAGCCCGATGTCCTCGGCCATCGTGATCTGCACGTGGTCGACGTAGTGCGAGCTCCACAGCGGATCGAACAGTTGGTTGGCGAACCGTAACGCGAGGATGTTCTGGACCGTCTCCTTGCCGAGGTAGTGATCGATGCGGAACACCGACGACTCGGGGAAGACGCTGTTGACGATCGCGTTGAGTTCCTTGGCGGATTCCAGGTCGTGCCCGAACGGCTTCTCGATGACCACGCGCCGCCACTGGTCACCTTCCTCGGTGGCGAGGCCGCTGCGCTGCAGCTGTTCGCAGACGGTGGGGAAGGCCTTGGGCGGGATCGACAGGTAGAAGGCGTGATTGCCGTCGGTGCCGCGTTCCTTGTCCAGTCGGTCGAGGGTCTCCTTGAGCCGGTCGAAGGCGGCGTCGTCGTCGAAGGAGCCCTGCACGAACCGGAAGCCCTCGGCCAGACGTTCCCACACCTCCTCACGGAACCCGGTGCGGGCGTGGTCGCGTACCGCGTCGTGGACGACCTTGGCGAAGTCGTCGTCGTCCCAGTCGCGCCGCGCGAAGCCGACGAGCGCGAACGACGGGGGGAGTAGACCACGGTTGGCGAGGTCATAGACCGCCGGCATCAACTTCTTGCGCGCGAGGTCACCCGTCACGCCGAAGATGATCAGGCTGCACGGACCCGCGATCCGTGGCAGCCGCTTGTCCCGGGGGTCGCGGAGCGGGTTGTTCCAGTCGGTACCGCCGCGGGGCACTCGGGTCAGCCTTTCGCGGCCGAGAGCTGTTCGGCGGTGGCGTCGAGCAGCTCGTTCCAGGCGTCCTCGAACTTCTGCACGCCTTCGTCCTCGAGCACCTTGAAGACGTCGACGAAGTCGATGCCGAGTGCCGCGATCTTGTCGAAGACCTCCTGCGACTCGGGGGCGAGGCCGACGATCGACCCCGTGTTGACCCACCCGTGGTCAGCGAAGGCGTCCATGGTCTTGCCCGGCATGGTGTTCACCGTGTTCGGCGCGACGAGCTCGCTGACATAGAGAGTGTCGGGGTAATCCGGGTTCTTCACACCGGTCGACGCCCACAGCGGCCGTTGCGGACGGGCACCCTGCGCGAGGAGATCGGGGAAGCGGGACTCGACCTCGAAAATCTCCTGATACGCCTGGTAGGCCAGCCGCGCATTGGCCAACGCCGCCTTGCCCTTCAGCTCGGTGGCATCCGGGGTGCCGATGGCGTCGAGGCGCTTGTCGACCTCGGTGTCGACGCGAGACACGAAGAACGAGGCGACCGAGTGGATGGTCGACAGATCGTGCCCGGCCTCGGCTGCGGCGTCGAGGCCGTCGAGGTAGGCGTCCATCACCTCCTTGTAGCGCTCCACCGAGAAGATCAGGGTGACGTTAACGCTGATGCCCTCGGCGAGGGTGCGGGTGATCGCCGGGAGTCCTGCCTTGGTGGCGGGAATCTTGATCAGCAGGTTGGGTCGGTCGACGATCTTCCACAGTTCGACGGCCTGCGCGACGGTGCCGTCGGTGTCGTGGGCGAGGCGGGGATCGACCTCGATGGACACGCGGCCGTCCACGCCGTCGGAGGCCTCGAAGGCCGGGGCGAGGACGTCGCAGGCGTTGCGTACGTCGTCCGTGGTGACCGTTCGGATGGTCGCGTCGACATCCGCTCCGCGTGCGGCGAGCTCGTTGACCTGGTCGTCGTAGCTCGTGCCCTTGGACAGCGCGGCCTGGAAGATCGACGGGTTGGTGGTGACACCGACCACCGACTTCTCGGCCATCAGGCCGGCGAGATCGCCGGAGCCGATGAGGTCGCGGGACAGGTCGTCCAGCCAGACCGAGACCCCGGCGGCGGAGAGTTCGGCGAGCTTCGGATTCTGCGTCATTCTGCTATCCCTTCACATTGGCGATCGAACGCTGCGCGGCGGCGACGGCGGCGTCGGGTGTGATGCCGAACTCGGTGTACAGCGTCTGGTAGTCGGCGGATTCCCCGTAGTGCTCGAGCGAAACGCTCTCACCGAAGCCGCCCACGATCTTGTGCCACGGCATCGCGATGCCCGCCTCGATCGAGACGCGGGCCTTCACGGTGGGTGGCAGGACCTGGTCGCGGTAGTTCTGGTCCTGGCTCTCGAACCATTCGACGCACGGCATCGAGACGACGCGAGCGCCGATGCCCTGGGCTTCGAGCTTCTGGCCGGCGGCCACGGCGATCTCCACCTCGGAACCCGTGGCGACCAGGATGACGTCGGGCACCGGGGTCGAGGCCTCCACCAGGACGTAACCGCCCTTCTCGACTCCGGCCGCCGACGTGTTGTCGAGCACCGGGATCTTCTGGCGGGTCAGGCACAGGCCGACCGGACCGCTGCTGCTCGACCGCTCCAGCACGGTCTTCCACGCGAACGCGGTCTCGTTGGCATCGGCCGGACGGACCACGCTCAGGTTCGGGATCGCCCGCAGGGCTGCGAGGTGCTCGATCGGCTGATGGGTCGGGCCGTCCTCACCGAGGCCGATCGAGTCGTGCGTCCAGACATAGATCGGGTCGATGTCCATGAGCGAGGCCAGCCGCACCGCGGGGCGCATGTAGTCGCTGAACTGCAGGAAGGTGCCGCCGTAGGCCCGGGTGGGGCCATGCAGCACGATGCCGGAGAGAATCGCGCCCATGGCGTGCTCGCGGATGCCGAAATGCAGCGTGCGGCCGTACGGCTCGGCGTCCCAGTCGGCGTTGGAGATCGACGTGGGGCCGAAGGACTTCGCGCCCTTCATCGTCGTGTTGTTGCTGCCCGCCAGGTCGGCCGAGCCGCCCCACAGCTCGGGCAGTACGGGTGCGACCGCGCTCAGGACGTCGCCCGAGGCGGATCGCGTCGCGACCGACTTGCCGGGCTCCCAGCTCGGCAGCACGTCGGCCCAGCCGGACGGCAGCTTGTCCTGGCTGACGCGGTCGAAGAGTTCCTTGCGTTCCGGTTCGCGCGCGACCCAGTCGTTGAACTGGGACTCCCAGGCCTGGTGTGCTTCGCGTCCACGGTCGACCAGCTTGCGGGTGTGTCCGATCACCTCGTCGGTGACCTCGAAGGTCTTGTCCGGGTCGAAGCCCAGGATCTTCTTGGTCGCGGCGACCTCGTCGTCACCGAGCGCGGAGCCGTGCACCCCGCCCGTGTTCATCTTGGTGGGCGCGGGATAGCCGATGATGGTCCGCAGCACGATGATCGACGGGCGATCGGTGACCGACTTGGCTTCGGCGACAGCGGCTTCGATCGCGGCGACATCCTCGCCGCCTTCCACCACCTGAACGTGCCAGCCGTAGGCCTCATAACGCTTGGCGGTGTCCTCCGACAGCGCGATGCTCGTCCCGTGCTCGATGGAGATCTTGTTGTCGTCGTAGAACAGGATCAGGTTGCCCAACTGCTGGGTACCGGCCAGCGACGATGCCTCCGAGGTGATCCCCTCCTCGATGTCGCCGTCGGATGCGACCACATAGATGTAGTGGTCGAAGGGGCTGTCGCCCCAGGCCGGCTCGGGGTCGAACAGGCCTCGTTCGCGGCGCGCGGCCATCGCCATGCCGACCGCGGAGGCCAGACCCTGGCCGAGCGGACCGGTGGTGATCTCGACGCCGCGGGTGTGGCGGAACTCGGGGTGCCCGGGCGTCTTGGACTTGAAGGTGCGCAGAGCCTCGAGGTCTGCGAGCTCCAGTCCGAATCCACCGAGATACAGCTGGATGTAGAGGGTCAGGCTGGAGTGGCCGCACGAGAGGACGAACCGGTCGCGTCCGACCCAGGCGGTGTCGGCCGGATCGTGCCGCATCACTCGCTGGAACAGGGTGTAGGCGAGCGGGGCAAGGCTCATGGCGGTGCCGGGATGGCCGCTCCCGCATTTCTGGACGGCGTCGGCGGCGAGCACGCGGACGGTGTCGACGGCGCGGGTGTCCACCTCGGACCAGTCGTCGGGGTAGGCCGGCTGGGTCAACGCAGTGATGTCATCTGTCAGCGCCACGATTGTGCTGTCTCCTGTGCCTAGTCGGTGCGAGCGCCCGGTCGGTCAGTGCGATCGCGGGTCGTCTGTTCGTGCAATCCACAGTATGTACGAGTCCACAGTGTGCTCGAGAGTGTGATGCTTGCGGCTCCGGTGCCAGGGTCGCTGCGGACCATCGGTCCCGGTGCAGCCGCGCGCTGTCGATCACCGATGGGGGATACGGCAGCCACGGCCTCCAGAGTAGTCGCGTGCGATGCGCCGTCGCGCGTCGAGTGACACCGAACAGGGGTCAGGACTCGATTCTTCGATCCAGGAACCCACCGTCTACCATGCTCTGTAGTAGCCCTATGTCGCGTTCTGCGTTGTCGTGTTCTGCGCCGTCGTGTTCGACGCCGTCGTCTTCGATCTGCCGTTCCGACAGAGCCGGGGCAGACGAGGAGAGGCCGTGAGAAGTGGGGAACGTGTGAGCGGAGATCTGTCCGCCGCATCCCGCGGTACCCATGGCTCGACCGAGACGATGACGACGACCAGCGGAGACTCGTTACTGTCGCGGTCGAAGGCCACGGTGCTCGCATACGTCGCGCTGACCAAGCCCCGCGTGATCGAACTGCTCTTGGTCGCGACGATCCCGGTCATGCTGCAGGCCGACCGCGGGCGCGTCGACATCGCTCTCATCGCGGCGACCCTGCTCGGTGGCTGGCTGGGCGCCGGCAGCGCGAATACCCTCAACATGGTCGCCGACGCCGACATCGACCAGAAGATGAAGCGCACCGCGCGCCGACCGCTGGCACGTCACGCCGTCTCGACCCGGAGCGCGCTGATCTTCGGCATCCTGCTGTGGATCGGTTCGTTCGCGGTCCTCTGGACGGCGGCCAACCTGCTCAGCGCGTTGCTGGTCACCGCGACGATCGCGTTCTACGTCGGCGTCTACACGATGATCCTGAAACGCCGCACCTGGCAGAACGTGGTGTGGGGCGGTGCTGCCGGCTGCATGCCGACTCTGGTCGGGTGGGCCGCGGTGACCGGGACCATCGGCTGGCAGCCGATTGTGCTGTTCCTCGTCATCTTCTTCTGGACACCGCCGCACACCTGGGCGCTGGCCATGCGCTACAAGGAGGACTACCGGGCGGCCGGCGTCCCCATGCTGCCGGTGATCGCGACCGAGGAACGCGTCACGCGGCAGATGGTCTACTACACGTGGGCGACCGTCATCAGTTCGCTCGTCCTGATCGCCGGCACCAGCTGGATCTACGCGGCGGTCGCGGTGGCATCGGGCGGCTGGTTCGCCAGCCGTGTGCAGAAGCTCTACAAGGAGACCCGCGCGGGCGCAGAGGTCGCGCCGCTGAAGATCTTCCTGCAGTCCAACGAGTACCTGGCGATCCTGTTCTGCGGCCTGGCCATCGATGCCGTGGTCAATCTGCCGCTGGTCACCAGTTACTTCTGATCCACCTCGGTCCTGTTCTGTGACCCATGCGTACGTGGGGGCCTTCGTGACGCACGCTCCTTCGTCGCGGGCTCCTCAGGCAGCGGTTCGGCAGCGGGAATCAGGACGGGTCGAGCACGGTGGCGCCCGTGGTCGCGCGGGATTCCAGGGCGATGTGAGCCTCGGCTGCGTCGGCGAGACGGAAATGTTGGCCGACCCGCACATCGATGGCCCCGTCCGTGATCGCACCGAGGAACTCCGCGGCCCGCCACCGCAGTTCGTCCGGCTCGGCGATGAAGTGGCCGAGGGTGGGCCGTGTCACCGACAACGACCCGGCCGGGTTGAGCCGCTGCAGATCGAACGGCGGAACGGGACCCGACGACGCACCGAACAGCACGATCGTGCCGCGGACCGCGGTCGACGCGAGTGACTGCTCGAAGGTGTCGGCACCGACACCGTCGTAGACCACCGCGACACCGCGCCCATCGGTGAGGGAGCGCACCTCTTCGGCCAGCGTGTCGCTGTACCGCAGGACATGGTCGGCACCCGCGGACTCCGACAACTCGGCCTTCTCGTCATTGGACACGGTGGTGATCACCCGTAGCCCGCGACGCTTCGCGAGCTGGGTCAGGATCAGCCCGACACCGCCGGCGCCCGCATGGATGAGCACGGTATCCCCGGCTGCCGGGTGAGCACTGCCGTCGAGGAGGTAGTGCGCGGTGAGTCCTCGCAGCATGGCCGACCCCGCGACGTCGTCGGCGACACCGTCGGGAACCGGGATCGCGCGCGCGGCCGGGACCGCGACCAGCTCCGCGTAACTTCCCGGAGCGTCCACCCAGCACACCCGCTGTCCGACCTGCACGTTGTCGACCTCGGCCCCGACCGTGACCACCTCGCCGGCGCCCTCGGCGCCCGGAATGTAGGGCGGCACCGAGGGGTAGAGGCCGCGGCGCAGGTACGTGTCGATGAAGTTCACCCCGATCGCCGACGTCCGGACGATGACCTCACCGGGGGCAGGAATCGGGTCGTCGACGGTGCCGTAGTCGAGGACGTCGGGTCCGCCGTGCCGAACCACCTGGATTGCGCGCATGGCACTGTTCTACCGCATGCGGCGGCGGGTAAAACGGTCCCCGTCGACCGGGGCCGCGGCGGTGGGAGCGGTTCGAACCGGCTCGTCGCGCCACCGGTATGCTCGTGCACCATGAGCGAGCAGACCGCACCCGAATCCGTCGATACTCCCGCGCCGGCAGTAGAGGTGCCCAGTGGTGTGGTTGCCGCCATCACGAGCTTCATTGACCGGGAAGGCGGTTCCGCGAAGGCAGTGCTGCAGCCGATCGGCGATGCGGGCGTGCGCATCACGCTCGTCGGAGAGAGCGGCGGCATCCTCGGTGATCAAGTGGTCGCCGACAACGCGGTGGCCGAGGCGGTCGTCGAGGCGGTGGAGGGTCTGCAGACCGCGGAGTGGGATCGTGACCTCACGTCGGCAGCGAACGTCTCGCCGGCGCATTACCGGAAGATGGCCGGCTGGGTCGCCAAGCAGAAGCGTTTCCCGAAGCCCCGCAACCGTTCGATCCTGTAGGTCTCTGGCCGGTCGGCGGGCGGATCACCGACCTCGCGGCGCGCGTTCGGTCCGTAGCGAGCCCGCGGTCGCCGACACCTCTGCGTCGTCGTCTCCGTCGGCCGAGTGTGCGCGGTTGCCGAACTCGACAACCATCCAGGTCACCGCGATGATCATCGCCGCGCTGATCGTCATGTGCGCGATCACCAATGCAATCGGCAGGCCGGTGTTGTACTGGACGACGCCGATGAGGCCCTGGACGGCGATGATGCCCAGGATGATGTGGGCGGTCCGCTTCTCCGGCATCCGCAGCAGATGGGTGACCACGGCGATCGCGATGGCCAGGCCGATCAGCAGGAACACGCCGTCGGTGTGCAGTTGCGTGGCATTGTCGGGGGCCAGTCCGTTCCGCGGAGCGTCGGCGTCCCCGGCATGCGGACCCGAACCGGTCACGATGGTGCCGAGATAGACCACAGCCCACGTCACCGCGTACTGCAGCCACGCAAGGCGCCGGCCGAGCCTCGAGGCCGAGTCCGCAGGCGGCGCCGCCCGGGGATGGGGACGGAGCCGATAGACGAGCACCGTCGCAGCCGACACCAGGATCATCGACAGCACGAAGTGCAGCGAGACCACCCAGGGATTGAGCTGGGTGAGCACGGTGATCCCGCCGATCACGCCCTGGAAGGGGATGCCGAGGGCGATGAGCGCGGTGAGCCAGCGATCGCGTCGCGTCGCCGAGGCATATCGCACCACGGCGACGAATGTCGCGATGGCGACGACGATGAGGACGAACGTGAGCAGCCGGTTGCCGAACTCGATCGCCCCGTGCAGGCCCAGCTCGCCGTGCGGCACGAACGAGTCGTCGGTGCAGCGCGGCCAGGTGGGACAGCCGAGGCCGGACCCGGTGAGCCGCACGGCGCCGCCGGTGGCGACGATGCCGACGTTGGCGACCAGCAGCGCGATACTCCAGAGCCAGACGAAGCGGGCGGACGGCGTCCCGAATCCGGGCACGCGGGAGAACCGGCCCGACCGGTCGGCCGGACTGTCTGCGTCCTGCGGTGTCGACCGCGTCTTGGACGTTGTCATTCGAACTTGAACCACCTCACTGCGAGCACGGCGGCGACGGCCGCCCATGCCAGCAACACACCTATGCCGAAAAGATCGACCGACCCTTCGGTCGCCCGGCCCAACGCCTCGGTCAGGGCCCCCGACGGCAGGCAACGGGCGATCCACAGCACCGCATCGGGGACTCGTTCGGCCATGACCACGAGACTGCCGACACCCACGAGGGCGAACCACAGCAGATTGCCCAGTGCCAGGACCACCTCGGCCTTGAGCGTGCCACCGAGCAACAGCCCGAGCGCGGAGAAGGTGACCGTACCGATCGCGATGACGAGCGCCCCGAGAACGATGCCCAGCGCGGACGGCCGCCACCCGAACGCGAGGCCGATGCCGCCGAGGGTCACCGCCTGCAGGGCGACGACGAGAACGACGGCGATCGATTTGCCCGCGATGATCCCCCAACGGGGGATCGGAGTCGCACCCAATCGTTTGAGCGCCCCGTATCGGCGGTCGAAACCCAGCGCGATCGCTTGCCCGGTGAACGCGGTCGACATCACCGCGACCGTCATGATCGCCGGGACGAAAGTGGTGGCCCGTTCGGCGTTGGACGCGCCGAGGTCGGTGTCGATCGGGAGGAGACACAGGCCGACGAGCAGGGTGATCGGGATGAACATGGTGAGCAGGAGCTGCTCACCGTTGCGCAGCAACAGCGTCAGTTCCATCCGGGACTGCGCGAGCAGGATCGCCGGCAGGGACGCCGCGCGCGGGCGGGGGGCGAACGTGCCGGGTGCGAACCGGTTGACGGGTGCGGTCATGAGCGCAGTGCCCGCCCGGTGAGATCCAGGAAGACGTCGGAGAGGCTGCGTGTCTCCACCCGCAGGTCGGTGGCGAGCACGTCGATCTTCGCGCACCAGGCCGTCACCGTTGCCAGCACCTGCGGTGTGACGGGCCCACGGACCAGGTAGCTGCCGGGTGCGGTTTCCGTGCAGAGATAGTCCTCGGGAAGCGCGAGCAGCAGCAACGACATGTCGAGTCCGCGGGGAGCGGAGAAGCGGAGCTCGTTCTCGGCGCCGCGGCTGGTGAGGTCGGCCGGCGTGCCTGACGCCACCACGCGGCCGTTGTCGATGATCACGACGTCGTCGGCCAGCTCCTCGGCCTCGTCCATCAGGTGGGTGGTCAGCAACACCGACACCCCATCGCTGCGCAGACGGTCGATCAGCTCCCACACGAGGATCCGCGCATGGGCGTCCAGGCCCGCGGTCGGCTCGTCGAGGAACACCAGTTCCGGCCTGCCGACGATGGCACACGCCAACGAGAGCCGCTGCTGCTGGCCGCCGGACAGGCGGCGGAACGGGGTGCGCGCGGACTCGGCCAGGCCGAGGACATCGAGCAACCACCGCGGGTCGATCGGGTCGGCGCTGTAGGCCGCGCACAGCCGGAGCATTTCTTCGGCGCGCGCACCTGGGTATGCACCGCCGCCCTGCAGCATCACGCCGATGCGGCGGCGGAGGGCATCGTTGTCGGCGATCGGGTCCAGACCGAGCACTCGGACCGACCCGGCGTCCGGGGTGAGGAACCCCTCGCAGATCTCGACGGTGGTGGTCTTACCGGCGCCGTTGGGACCGAGCAGGGCCAAGATCGATCCGGCGGCGAGTTCGAGGTCGAGGCCGTCCACTGCCGTGCGTCCGCCATAGCGTTTGACCAGGCCGGATACCTCTAATGCCCGCGAGGTGACGACGCTGTCGGTCACGGCGCGTCCGTCGGTCGGTCGATGATCATCTCGTCGATCATCGCCGTGGTACCGCTCCCGCGTCGTCGTGCCGTGCACACTGGCCAGACTATGCGGCGGGGGCCGCGCGCCAAAAATTGCGGCGGGGCCGGCCGGGCGGTGCGCTCAGCCTGCGTGCGCATCGTCGCGGCTGGGTTGCCGTCCTCGTTTCGCTCGCCACCAGCGTTGGATGGGCAGATCCTCGAAGAAGAGCGCGGTCATCACCGCGACCATGATCACACCGGCCAGAAGGCCTTGCGCGAGAACCACTCCGCTGGTGTTCGAGCTGGTCGGCATCACCACGATGGCGATGATGGCCGATACCGCGATGGTCGTGATGCGGAACCACGGGCGGGTCGCCCACGCAGCGAGCGGGATGACTGCCCACAGCAGGTACCAGGCCTGGACGAACGGAAAGAACACCACGACTGTGGCCATTGACACACCGAGTGCGCCGAGTGGGTGCAGTCGGCCGGCGAGGCAGGCCAGCATCCAGCGGATGATGAATGCGGCGGCGATCAACTGACCGAGCGGTCGACCGACCTCCAGGATGGCCTGGGTCTGATCGCCGAGTCCGAGGGTGACGCCGATCCGGCCGGTCGTCACCGAGAGCAGCGTGGGCATCGACATCCAGGATCGGACGACGTCGCCGGTGGACAGCGTGCTGGTCCAACCGAAGCCGAGGCCGGTACCCACGCAGATCCCGACCATGACCACACCGAGCACACCGGCCAGGGAAGCGGCAGAGGCCGCCAACGCGGCGACTGATCGGCGCGACCGATCCCACCATTGGCGAATCGGCGCATGCCGGAGGGCCGGCAGGGTGGCGCCCCACCGTTGGGCGAGCGCAATCCCCACGAAGCCCAGCGCCAGCATCGACGTCACCTTCACCATCGCCGACGCGGAGATCACCGCAGCACCGGCGATCAGAATCCAGCCGGATGACGACGGCCACAACGATCCGGGTCTGCGTAATCGATGTTCGCCGTAGATGGCCCGGAAACTGAGTTCCAGGCCGACGAGCATCATGCCCAGCATCAGGGCCTCGTTGTGGATGCCGCCGACGAGGTGCAGGATCACCAGCGGGTTCATCGCGCCGAGCCACAGCGCCGCCACCGAGGACACCCCGCATCGGCGCGCCAGTCGCGGCAGCGCCCACACGATCAATGCGATGCCCACCAGGGCGAGCAGGCGGTGCAGGAAGATCGCCGCGGTGATGTTCTCCCCGGTGATCGCGGTGATGCCCTTGCCCAGCCACAGGAACAGCGGGCCGTAGGGGGCCGGGGTGTCGCGCCACAGATTCGGTACCGAGCGGGTCAGTACATGGTCCACGCCGAGCCCCCGGACGGGACTGATCACATACGGGTCCATCCCCCGGAAGGCGATCGCACTCTGCGCCAGATACGAATAGATGTCCTTGGACAGCAGCGGCGGGGCGACGATGATCGGCGCGATCCACAACATCAGGGTGCGGTCGGCCTGCCTTCGGGTCATCCGCCGCTCGGGACTGCGTCCGTGCAGGACCTCGACGCCGAAGCGTCCGACGGCGAATCGCCCGATCAACAGCCACGCGACGACGAGCATGATCGTGCCGCCGATCGACAACGTGAGCGCGGTGCTCCACATCCGCGAGGGCAGCGAGAGCACCCGCATTCCCGCGACCGGGTTCTGCAGCACGGGGATCGCGCCGGTTCCGAGCGAGCCGATCAGCAGGAGCACCGAGCCGGTGGCGCCGAACAGCTTGATACGGAAGAGCCGCCGGTTCTCGGCGTCGTTGAGCGGGCCGACCTCACGCTCGTCGTCGTGCAGACGAGCAACGGCCCGGCCGTAGTCGCCGCGGCGTTCGGTGTCGTCGACCTCGACGTCGTCATTGTCGCGTTGCGGGCCGGCCCGGCGCAGGCCGAGGTACTCCGCCATATCTCGCAGGCGGGAGTTCAGCGAGCGGGCCCGACCACCCGTCACTGTGGTGTCTGGCACGCCACGACTCTAATCGGCCGGGAACTGCCCGTGGAGCCGCCATGCGCGCGCGTCGGTCCGGCCACACTAAGGGGACCCTTGCTGGCATGCCGGAATCAATTACGTCACACTTGTGTTGTGAAAACCATGAGGAGCGATACAGCGCTGCCATCAGGCGCGCATGCCGGCCCCTCGGATGGGGGAGTAGCCGCTGCCGGTCACCATGACGGGCAGACCCGTGCCGCCGTGGTTTCGCTACTGGTAGAGGATGGTCCGCTCACCGCGACCGAGATCGCCGACCGGCTCGGGATCAGCGCGGCAGGTGTGCGACGGCACCTCGACGCGCTGGCCGAGATCGGCGACGTCGAGACCTCGTCGTCGGGGTTCGGACGTCGCGGTCAGCGGGGTCGGGGCCGCCCGGCCAAGTGGTTCCAGCTCACCGCCACCGGGCGCGGCAAGATGCGACACGCCTACGATGATCTCGCCGGCGCCGCGATGCGCAAGCTTCGTGCGGTCGGTGGCGAGGCCGCGGTCGAGGAGTTCGCCCGCGACCGCGTCGAGGAGATCGTCGCCGACGTCACACCCGCACAGGATCCGGCTTCGGTCGCCGACACGGTCAATGAGATCGCCGACGCGCTGACCAGTGCAGGCTTCTCGGCCAACACCCGTGAGGTGGGCACCGGGATGCAGATCTGTCAGCATCACTGCCCGGTCGCCCACGTCGCCGCGGAGTTCCCGGAACTCTGTGAGGCCGAGACAGCGGTGTTCACCGAGCTACTCGGGACGCATGTGCAGCGGCTGGCGACCATCGCCAACGGCGACTGCGCCTGCACCACCCACGTGCCGCTCCACCCGCCGCCGAGCGGGACACAGAGTCCGTCGGGACTCACCCTGACGATCACCGGCGATGCACAGCCCGCATCCGCCGCCACGAAGAAGACGAGTCGAAAGGCCTCGCGATGACAGTGACCGACCCGACCGCAACCGATACCGGAACACCGACGAAGCCTGCTCCGCTGACCCAAGAGGAGACCATCGCGTCGCTCGGCAACTACGGCTACGGCTGGGCCGATTCGGACGTCGCCGGCGCCAGCGCGCAGCGCGGTCTGTCCGATGCCGTGGTCGCCGACATCTCCGGCAAGAAGAACGAGCCGGAGTGGATGCTCGAGCAGCGGCTCAAGGCCCTGCGCATCTTCGATCGCAAGCCGATGCCGCACTGGGGTGCCGAGCTCGACGGGATCGACTTCGACAACATCAAGTACTTCGTCCGCTCCACCGAGAAGCAGGCCGCGAGCTGGGACGACCTGCCCGAGGACATCAAGAACACCTACGACAAGCTGGGCATCCCGGAGGCGGAAAAGCAGCGTCTCGTCGCCGGTGTCGCCGCTCAGTACGAGTCCGAGGTGGTCTACCACCAGATCCGTGAGGACCTCGAGGCCCAGGGCGTCATCTTCATGGACACCGACACCGGGCTCAAGGAGCATCCGGAGATCTTCCAGGAGTACTTCGGCTCGGTCATCCCGGCCGGCGACAACAAGTTCTCCGCGCTCAACACCGCGGTGTGGTCGGGCGGCTCGTTCATCTACGTCCCGCCGGGCGTCCACGTCGACATCCCGCTGCAGGCCTACTTCCGGATCAACACCGAGAACATGGGTCAGTTCGAGCGGACCCTGATCATCGTCGACGAAGGCGCCTACGTGCACTACGTCGAGGGCTGCACCGCGCCGATCTACAAGACCGACTCGCTGCACTCGGCAGTCGTCGAGATCATCGTCAAGAAGGGCGGACGCTGCCGCTACACGACCATCCAGAACTGGTCGAACAACGTCTACAACCTGGTCACCAAGCGCGCCAAGGCCGAGGCCGGCGCCACCATGGAGTGGATCGACGGCAACATCGGTTCCAAGGTCACCATGAAGTACCCCGCCGTCTGGCTGACCGGTGAGCACGCCAAGGGTGAGGTGCTCTCGGTGGCGTTCGCCGGCGAGGGGCAGCACCAGGACACCGGTTCCAAGATGGTGCACCTGGCGCCGAACACGTCGAGCAACATCGTCTCCAAGTCCGTTGCCCGCGGCGGTGGGCGAGCCTCGTACCGCGGCCTTATCAAGGTCAACAACGGTGCCCACGGCAGTCGGTCCACGGTGAAATGCGATGCGCTGCTGGTCGACACGATCTCGCGCAGCGACACCTATCCGTACGTCGACATCCGTGAGGACGACGTGACCATGGGGCACGAGGCAACCGTGTCCAAGGTGAGTGACGATCAGCTCTTCTACCTGATGAGCCGCGGTCTCACCGAGGACGAGGCGATGGCGATGGTGGTGCGCGGATTCGTCGAGCCGATCGCCAAGGAACTCCCGATGGAGTACGCCCTCGAACTCAACCGCCTCATCGAACTGCAGATGGAAGGAGCCGTCGGCTGATGGCCGATCCGACTATTCCGACGACCGGCAACGCTGCCGGAACGCCCGGGTCGACGGCTATGGCCGTCAACAAGGGTGAGATGTTCACCTCGTTCGACGTCAACGCGTTCGAGGTGCCCAGCCCGCGCGAGGAGGTGTGGCGGTTCACCCCGTTCCGCCGTCTGCGCGGCCTGCACGACGGCAAGGCCGTCCGCACCGCCGAGGCCGACGTCACGGTCGCCGGTGCCGGCGACGGCGTCACGGTCGAGACCGTGGGTCGTGACGACGCACGGCTCGGCGACGGCGGCGTCCCGTTCGACCGCATCGCAGCTCAGGCGTACACCTCGTTCACCCAGGCGACCGTGGTGACCGTCGGCAAGGAGGTCGATCACACCGACCCGATCACGCTGACCGTGACCGGGCCCGGTGTCGACGAGGTGGCCTTCGGTCACACCCAGATCCGGCTCGAACCGTTCGCCCGTGCAGTCGTGGTCCTCGACCAGAAGGGCAGCGGCACCTACGCCGAGAATGTCGAGTTCGTCGTCGGCGACCAGGCATCGCTCACCGTGGTCAACGTGCACGACTGGGAAGACGACGCCGTGCACGTCGCCGCTCATCATGTGCGGGCCGGTCGCGACGCGACCATCCGGCACTTCGCGATCAGCCTCGGCGGCAACCTCGTTCGACTGTCCCCGGTCGTGCACTACGACGGTCCGGGCGGCGACGTCGAGTTGTGGGGCCTGTACTTCGCCGACGCCGGCCAGCACCTCGAACAGCGCCTGCTCGTCGACCACAGCCAGCCGCACTGCCGCTCGAATGTGGTCTACAAGGGTGCGCTGCAAGGTGATACGACCGGCGACCGGACGCGCGAAGCGCACACCGTGTGGATCGGTGACGTACTGATCCGCCCGGCGGCCGAGGGAACCGACACCTTCGAGCTCAATCGCAACCTGGTGCTGACCGACAACGCCCGCGCCGACTCGGTGCCGAACCTCGAGATCGAGACCGGCGAGATCGTCGGCGCCGGACATGCCAGCGCCACCGGCCGTTTCGACGATGAGCATCTGTTCTACCTGCAGGCCCGAGGCATCCCGGAGGACCAGGCGCGGCGCCTGGTGATCCGCGGATTCTTCGGCGAGGTCATCGCCAAGATCGGCGTGCCGGACCTGCGCGAACGACTGGAGGCCGCCATCGAGGAAGAACTCGAACTCGCCGGCGCCTGACGATCGACCAACCTCTCGCTGATCGAGTAGTCGCCAGCCGAGGCACCACCCGCTGATCGAGTAGTCCGAGGCGCCAGCCGAGACCCACCCGTTGATCGAGTAGTCCGAGGCGCTAGCCGAGGACGTATCGAGATCGAGATCACCAGCCCTAGAAAGAAACACACCACATGACCACACTGGAAATCCGCGACCTCCACGTCGACGTCGCGCAGACCGACACCGACGCCGAGCCCATCCACATCCTCAAGGGTGTCGACCTCACGGTGTCTTCCGACGAGACCCACGCCATCATGGGCCCCAACGGCTCCGGGAAGTCGACGCTGTCCTATGCGATCGCCGGTCACCCCAAGTACGAGGTGACGCAGGGCTCGATCACACTCGACGGCGAAGACGTCCTCGAGATGAGCGTCGACGAGCGCGCTCGCGCCGGGCTGTTCCTCGCAATGCAGTACCCGGTCGAGGTACCGGGCGTCTCCATGTCGAACTTCCTGCGCACTGCCGCCACCGCCGTGCGGGGTGAGGCGCCGAAGCTTCGCCACTGGGTCAAGGAGACCAAGGAGGCCATGACCGCGCTCGACATCGATCCGTCGTTCTCCGAGCGCAGCGTCAACGAGGGCTTCTCCGGTGGTGAGAAGAAGCGCCACGAGATTCTGCAGCTCGATCTGCTGAAGCCCAGGATCGCGATCCTCGACGAGACCGACTCCGGCCTCGACGTCGACGCCCTGCGGGTCGTGAGTGACGGCGTGAACCGATACAAGGAAGAAGAGCACGGCGGCGTCCTGCTCATCACCCACTACACGCGAATCCTGCGCTACATCAAGCCCGACTACGTGCATGTGTTCGTCAACGGGCGGGTCGTCGAGTCCGGCGGACCCGAGCTCGCCGACGAACTCGAAGAGAACGGTTACGTCCGGTTCACCTCGGCGGCCGCCGCAGGCTGATATCGGTCAAGGAGGTGTTGTCGTGACGCTCTCAACCGGTGTGGTGTCGCAACCTGTCGACGTCGACCGTCTGCGTGCCGATTTCCCGATACTGTCGCGCACCGTGCGGGACGGAAAGCCGCTGGTCTACCTGGACTCGGGTGCGACATCGCAACGCCCCGTTCAGGTTCTCGACGCCGAACGTGAGTTCCTCACGACCCACAACGCGGCGGTCCACCGTGGGGCGCATCAGCTCGCGGAGGAGGCCACGGACGCCTACGAGGCGGCCCGCGCCACCATCGCGGGCTTCGTCGGCGCCACCCCGGACACCATCGTGTTCACCAAGAACGCGACCGAGGCGATCAATCTCGTCGCCTACACACTCGGCGACGACCGCTCGGCCGCGGTGCTCGGTGGACACACACTGGGTCCCGGGGACACCGTGGTGATCACCGAGCTCGAACACCACGCCAACCTCGTTCCCTGGCAAGAGTTGTGCCGTCGTACCGGTGCCACCTTGAAGTGGTACGGGGTGACCGATGACGGCCGGATCGATCTGGATTCGCTGGAACTCGACGAGACCGTCAAGATCGTCTCGTTCACTCACCAGTCCAATGTGACCGGTGCGGTTGCCGACGTCGACGAACTCGTGCGCCGCGCACGCGCCGTCGGAGCGCGTGTGGTGCTCGATGCGTGCCAGTCGGTGCCGCATGCACCGGTGGACTTCTCCGCGTTGGACGTGGACTTCGCGGCCTTCTCCGGCCACAAGATGTTCGGCCCGTCGGGTGTCGGTGTGCTCTACGGCAAGCCGGAGCTCCTCGAGTCGCTGCCGCCCTTCGTCACCGGCGGATCGATGATCGAGATGGTGACCATGGAGTCGTCGACCTATGCGCCGGCACCACAACGCTTCGAGGCCGGGGTGCCGATGACCTCGCAGGTCGTCGGGCTCGGTGCGGCCGTGGACTATCTCAACGCGATCGGCATGGATGCCATTGCGGCACATGAACATCGTCTCACCGAGTATGCGTTGCAACGCCTCGGGGAGATCGAGGGTCTGCGCATCGTCGGACCGACGGAAGCCGAGCATCGCGGGGGAGCCGTCGCCTTTCTGACCGAGGGTGTGCACGCGCACGATCTCGGACAGATCCTCGACGACGAGGGCGTGGCGATCCGCGTCGGCCACCACTGTGCGTGGCCACTGCACCGCCGGTTCGGCGTGGCGGCGAGCGCGCGCGCCTCGTTTGCGGCCTACAACACGCTCGCCGAGATCGATGTGCTCGCCGACGCCATCGTGAAGGCGCAGAGCTTCTTCGGGGTGCGCTGATGCGGATGGAGCAGATGTACCAGGAAGTGATCCTGGATCATTACAAGCACCCGCACGGCCGTGGACTGCGGGAGCCGTTCGGCGCCGAGGTACATCACGTCAACCCGACCTGCGGTGACGAGGTCACGTTGCGGGTCTCGGTTTCGGCGGATGGGACCACCGTCGACGACATCTCTTACGACGGTCAGGGTTGTTCGATCTCTCAGGCCGCCACCTCGGTGCTGTACGACCAACTCGTCGGCGAGCCGGTCGATCACGCCCTGGCGATGGTGGAGTCGTTCAACACGATGATGACCTCACGCGGGGCGGATGAGGGTGACGAGGACATGATCGGCGACGGCATCGCCTTCGCCGGAGTCAGCAAGTACCCGGCACGGGTGAAATGTGCTCTGCTGGGATGGATGGCCTTCAAGGACGCGTTGTCTCAGACGGTCGACGCAAAGGAGTCAGCATGAGCGAGGAAACGACCACCCCGGAGGCGCCGAACACGTCGCTGCCTCAACTCGAAGATGTCGAAGAGGCGATGCGCGACGTCGTCGACCCCGAACTCGGCATCAACGTCGTCGACCTCGGCCTGGTCTACGGCATCGAGGTCACCGACGACGCGGTCGCCAAGATCGACATGACGCTCACCTCGGCGGCATGTCCGCTGACCGACGTCATCGAGGACCAGTCCCGTGGCGCCCTGGTCAACAGCGGATTGTGCACCGACCTGGAGATCAACTGGGTCTGGATGCCGCCGTGGGGACCGGACAAGATCACGGACGACGGTCGCGAGCAGCTGCGGGCGTTGGGGTTCACGGTCTAGCAGCCAAACGCGCATCACACTCCCAGACGCTCAGGTAGCAAACTGAGCGTCTGGGAGTTTTGTGCGCGTTCTGTGGTAGTGGCTCAGGCCCCGGTTCCCAGGCTGAGGGGCGGGAGTACTCCGGGTGCGGAGTTGAGCCGCGCGAGCTTCTCCTCGACGTCGTACGCGCCGACCCCGTTTGCGCCAGCGTTGAGATTGAGCCATTCATTGACTGCATAGACGCGGTTGCCGACTTGCACCTCGGGCTGGCCCAGATCTCTTAGTCTGCGTTCGATCAACGGCCAGATGTGGAGTGGCTGCACCTGGATTCCGTTTGCCATCAACCGGCGCAGCCCCGCGTCGGTGGTCAGCTCGATCGCGCCCGTGGTCGATTGCCAGACCGACGCTGCGTTGATCCTGACTGTGACGCGACCGGCGGCGATTGCGGGCTCGAATGCTCTCTTCATCCGATCCACGCAGCCGTCGCATGGCAGCCGATTCATGTCGATGACGATCGGTACGCGCGCGTCCGGGGCGAATCTCCCAGCCCTGCGATCGCGTTCAATGCATTCGAGTAGCCTGGGCGCGTTTCTTTCGATGTGGATCTCGGCATGGCCGCCGCGATTGGTGTAGCCGAGTCCCGGACCAAATCTCACGTTCCCTCCGTATGTGATGAAAGCCGAGGTCGTACCGGTGAACATGCGCATCCGCAGTGCGATCTGCAGCACCTCTACGGGGTTCTGCGAGAGATTGATCCGCTCGGCCGCGCTCGCCGCGGCGAATACAGCGGGCGGCCGTGACTTTTCGCCGGGGTCGAGACGAAGCCCTTTGAGGCCAAGCGGATGTAACTTCGCCCAGACGTCCGCGAGTGCCGAGCGCGCGTCGGTGGCGTTCGTGAAGGTGCGGTCGCTCAACATGTCCCGCGCCCGCGATTTCACGGCGGCGGGTGACAAGAATCCGGGTGCCTGAGGTTCGTTCTCGCCGTCGCCGGACACCTTCCCCTTCACCCACTCCTTCCCAGCCGACACCTTCCCCTTGGCCCACTCCTTCCCGGCCTCGAACTTCCCCTTCACCTTGCCGCCGATTCCCTTGAGTCCGGCGATGATCGGTCGGGCCAGCTTGAGGCCGCCGGCGATCACGGCGTCGAGCGCCTTGGTGACGGGTTTGCGGAGGCGGTCGATGATGCTACGAATCTTCTGGCCGATACCTCCGAGGCCGATCACGCTCGCGAGGAATCCGATCAGGACAGGCACCATCTGCCCCAGGGCATCCTCGATCTTCGCGACGACCCCGCTGACGTTGCCGCGGACGATGTCCGCCGCTGAGTCGATCACGGTGTTCACGA
Source organism: Gordonia sesuvii (assembly GCF_036350415.1). Lineage (NCBI taxonomy): Bacteria > Bacillati > Actinomycetota > Actinomycetes > Mycobacteriales > Gordoniaceae > Gordonia > Gordonia sesuvii. The sequence continues at coordinate 409,186 of NZ_JAZDUF010000002.1, read as the reverse complement.
ACGCCAGGATCCGCTCGGCGTTGTTCACCAAGAACATCACGATGTCGTAGATCAGCTTGCAGGCCTTGATGAATGCGGCCGCCGGATTCAGCAGCCCGATCAGCCAGGTGATCCCCGCGGTGATCACGCGGGTGACGACGAAATCCTTGACGTGCTCGAGGATCATCTCCTTGATGTCACCGAGCTTGTCCACCAACAGCTGCCACAGACCGGCGACGCCGGCGGTGGCAATGGTGCGGAAGACGTCGACGCCCTTCTCGACGGCCCCCGTGGCGGGCTCGCCGATCTGCTTGACCAGACGGGTGCGGATGTTGCGCCACGTCAGTCCGAAGATCGACGCCAGAAGCTTGACTATCCCCTTGAGGTCGAAAGAATCTGGCAACTCGACGCCGCCCTCGGCGAGAGCACCGAACAGCCAGTTCATGAGTCCCTTGCGCAGATGATCGAGGATGTTCTCCTTGAATCGCAGAATGCCGCCCTTCACCCCGTCGATCAGATTGCCCAGGAACCGGACCGGGTGTTTGATGATGTCCCCGACGACGTGGGCGACCCGCGCCAGTGTGTTCATCAGCATCGACGCCAGCTTGCGAATGGTGTTGATCACCGCTTTGATGGCGCCGATGGCCTTGTCCACCAGCCCTTTGTTCTCCGCCTGCAGTTCCTCGATGCGTTCGTCGAGACCACTGCGCGCTTCGACGTACTTCGTGGCCAACGTGTCGACCACAGCATCCTTCTTCGCGTTCACGTCGTCTTCGAGTCGTTCGAACCTGTCGTTGATCTCGGCGGTCGCGGCGGCTCCCACTTTCCGCAGGTTCGACGGCAGACTCTTGACGTAGGAGGCGATCTGCGCCTTGCCGGCGGCGATCCGCTTTTTGGCGGCCCCCAGGTCGTTGCCCACGATGTCGGCGACCCCGGAGATGACGACATCCATCTGCTTGAGGTACAGCTCGCGGCCGGCTTCGTAGAATCGATTGACCTTGTCCGGCATCCCGACGAGTTTGTCCTTGGCCCAACGTAATCCGCCGAGCCATCCGCTGTACCGGTCCTTCTTGTACGCCGACATCTTTGCCGCGACGAATGTCTCGAAGCGTCGTCGCGCCGTCGCCTCGCCCTCGTCGAACGCCTTCTCGACCTTGGGATCGATACCGTCGAGCAGCTTCTTGACGTCATTCTCGGTCGCGGTGAAGATCGCCTGGACGCGTGCCGTCACAGCGGCGCGCTCGGTCTCGTCCTTCGACTTCGTCGTGGCCTTGGCCGCGACGAGACCGGCGAGACTCGCGGCTTTCGTTCCCTGCATCCCCATGATTCCGGCCTTGGTCTGGCTTGCGGCATCCGCTTTCGACGCCGAGAGGACATCGGCCTCGTGCGCACGAAATGTCGCCGGCGCGGTGTCGGCGTGCGCAGCGGCCCGGTGCTTGTCGACCAGCGCCTGCTGGAAGTCGGGCTCGTTGGATTCGGCGAGTTGGCGCTCGTCGACCGCCGCGTCGGACAGTTCCTGATCTGTCTGACGTTTGCCCGCTTCGAGATTGAGCTGCTCGGGCGGGGTGGGTTTCGGTGCGGCACCGCCGGCCGGGATCGGCGGGGGTGAGCTCTGACGCTCCGGCGTCATCGGGGTGACCGGCTTGGGGACGGCGACCGACGAGTCGGGCGGTGCCGACGTCGCTGTGGTGATGTCCTTCACCTGCCCTTGCTTGCCCTGCGACACCAGGCCTTTGATGTCGTTCTTCGCCTCACCCGCCTTGCCGGACTGCGCGAACTTGTCGGCCTCGCTCAACGTTTTCGGCGATTTCGCTTCGATCGCGTCCTTCACCGCTGCGATGAATGACTTCTTGTCGAACGCTCCTGCCTGCTGGGCGTCCATCGAATCCACCTTGGCCGCCTTGGCTTGTCCGGCGACGTCGTCGGCCGGCGCGACGGCGGCGTCCTGGGCCTCCTGCGCTTTGGCGGCTGCAGGCGGGTGGGAGCGCTTCGCCGCGGAGACCCCGCCGACACGGGTGGTGACAGCGCGAAAGGCCGAGTCGCGTTGTGGTGCGGCGGGTGTCGGTGGCACCGGGGGCCGGGCGAGTTGGTCGGGAGCGAGAGCAGTGGGCCCACGGGGTGTCGGGACGTCCGGAATCGCACCGGCACTCGGCTCGTTCGTCGCACGAGACTTCTTCGCGGGCCGCGTGGCAGCAACGGTGCCGAGTGAACTCTTCGGTGGGACCGGTTTCGCCGGTGGCACCGACTTCTTCGGCGCGACCGCCGAGGGGCCGAACCCGGTCGTCGTGACCGCGAGTGCGGACGACGGTGGTTTCGGTCCCTCCAGCTCGACCGGAACGCCGACGGCCTGCGCGGCCTTCAGTCCTTGCTCGACGGTGTCGAGAGTGGGTTCGTCCGTGTGCATCTCGCGCAGGGCGGCGTGGATCGCTTGGCTCCCCGGGGCTCGGAATCGTCCCAGTAGCAAGGCATCGACGGCGTTGTTGCCGGCGGCGCGTTGGAGCGCGACGAGACCATCGGGACGCGCGCGGACACCAGGCGACGACGAGTCCCGCGCCGTAGCGGCCGCCGTCCGCTTGTCCTGCTCCTGCATCTCAACTGTCCGGGGCCTCGGACCGGTCACCACCCGGCCGGGCGGCGACCCGCTGCACACCGTGCGGAACCGATGCCATGATGCGATCGGCATTGGCCACCGCCTCGCGTTCAAACCTGTCCGACGGATCGCTGATCCGGATCCCGCCGCCCGCGTCGGTCCCGTCGACAGGACCACTGCGCTGCTGGACGACATGTGTCAGTTCGTGCGCGATCATGTGCTGACCCGCGGGGCTGGCGGGATCGTAGCTGCCCCGCTGGAACACGATGTTGGACCCGACGGTGTACGCCTGCGCGTTGACCGCGGTGGCGGAGTCATGCGCGGGCGCGTCGTCGTGAATCCGGACATCCCCGAAGTCGTGGCCGAATCGGCTCTCCATGTCGGCTCGCAGATCACCCGGGAGCGGAGCGCCCGCCGCCGCGACGACATCATGGACGGGTGAGCGACGGCCGGCGACCTGGGCAGCTGTCGCCGCGTTGCCCGCCAGACGCTGCAATTCGACCAGATCAGCGGGTCCGACGGCGTCCCACCTACCCGACATGGCCGCATTCACCTCTCCCGGCTGCGAACGCTCCGGCCGAGGGGCCTGGACATGAGCAGTGGAACCGCCCGTGTGGTCGGTGGCATGGCCGCGCATGTTCTGACCTCCCTCGGTTGACGTCACGATGGGTGCCACTCACGATCCACGTCGACGCCGAGCCGCGGAAGGTCCGGACGGGTGCCTGTTCGGGCGGTGTCGGCTGCCCAAAGGGACACTCCACGTCGATCCGGTCCCTGCCGTTGTCGCCCGTGCCGGCCGAGCTGGAGGTGTAGAACCGAACCATGGATCCCGCAGATGATGATCGGCAGGGGGAGACCCCGCCGGACCAACGCCGGTTTCGGCGCATTCGGCGGTGGCAGCCCCCACGCTACGAATCGCGTGTGGAGAAGATGATCCGGGAGGCCACCGAGCGCGGCGAGTTCGACAACCTGCCGGGAATGGGCGAACCCCTCGACCTCAGTGATGTCGACGATCCGGACTGGTGGGTCAAACGCAAGATCCGGGATGAGAACCTGGATTCGTCTGCGCTGCTGCCGATGCCGCTGCAGCTACGCAAGGAAGCGCAGGGATTTCCCGAATCGCTGCGAGGGATCGCCGACGAGGATTCGGTGCGGGACATCCTCACAGACTTCAATCATCGTGTCCGCGAGGCACATCTGAGTTCAGGGGCCGGAATGCCCAGCCTCGTCACGGCCCATACCGTCGACGTGGACGTGATGATCCAGAAGTGGCGGATGCTCCGTTCCTGATCGGCCCTGACTGACCGGTTCCGTGGGTGAACGCGCACCTTGCTCCCAAACGCCCAGGCTGTTACCTGAGCGCCTGGGAGAAGGCTGCGCGTTCATGCACAACCGGGCCGCGTGTGTCACGCATGTGAAGTTAGGCTATCCTCAACATCCGTCGTGGTTCGCCGGACGAGTGAGGGTTCTATGCCGACAGTAGGGGTCGTCATCCCCGTCTATCGGTGTGCTCCCTTCGTTCGTGTATGCCTCGAATCCGTTGTCGCACAGACACACCCGGTGGATCAGATCGTGCTGGTCGACGACTGCGGCGGCGACGAATCGGTTGCCGTGGCGACTGCGGTGCTGACCGAACACGGGCGTGAGTTCACGCTGGTCACCCAACCCCGCAACGGAGGTCTCGGCCGCGCCCGCAACTCGGGACTGGCGGCTCTGACCACAGATCTCGTGTGGTTCCTCGACAGCGACGACTGGGTGGACGCGGAGTTCGTGGAAGTACTGCACGATGCGCTCGAGGCTGCCGGAGCGGAGTTCGCGGTGACACGAACCCGACGGGTCGACCCGGAAGGTCGTCTGTTGCAAGTCGACGAGGCGCCCATCCCGGGGCCGATAGTCACTGGGGTCGAGTACGCCCGCGAACTCGTCACGGGCCGTGCCAAGGGGTACGCGTGCACCAAGCTCTTCCGGCGGAATGCGTTGGGGGACCGACCCTGGGCCGAGGATCAGGCGTATGAGGACATCGCGACCAGCCTCCGGGTCGCGCTGTCGTCCGACAAGGTCGCCATGGTCAACGCTCCGCTGTATCACTACCTCTATCGGGAAGGTTCCATCTCCACCGCGCTGTCGCCGGCGACATTCGACCTCTTCACGGTCGAGGCGGAGATCTGCGAGTTGATCGAGGACGTCGGGCTCACCGCGCAGTGGTCACTCGACTACACCGGATTCCGGTACCGAGAGGTGCTGACATCGATCGCCTACCTCGCGATGCGTGAGCAGCACGCCACGGGCCGCCGGTCGCCGCTGGCCCGTGAGGCGATCACCCGGGTACGGCGGACGATCGATCTGCGCGACATCCCTGTCCTGTTCCGCGGGCGGCATTACCGCGAGGTGGTGTTCTGCGTTGGCGTGAAATACGCGCCCGCACTGTATTCCGAGATCCTCCGCTGGCGATGAGCAGGGCGGATGAGGGATTCGCCGACTGTTGTTAGGCTGGTCGGGCACGGAACAACGCGAGTTTCGAAAGAGGTGCGCGATGACCGTCAACGATCCGCTCCCGTCGGCTGACGATGCCGACCTCATCGAGCAGTCGATCGAGGTCGACAGCGGTGACGAGGAGTACCCCGCGACTCCGCACGACTTCATCGAGGACGAGTCGGAGGCATTCGCGCCGGTCAGTCCGGACCAGCGTCACTAGCGTGCCTTCGCCGCGCAGGGCCGTTCCGTAGGGCCAACCCGTAGCGATCCAGCAGACCGACTTAGTCTATCCTAAGTTCTGTTGCTGACCGTCGTGAACGAGGTGGACCTGCGTTATGTCGTCGAGACGAAGTCCGCTGGTCACGGTACTGATGCCGGTGTACAACGCGGCCGGCTACGTCGCCGATGCCGTGCGTTCGATCCTCGCCGAGCCGGTGGAGAATCTCGAGTTGCTGGTGGTCGACGACGGGTCGACAGACGATTCCGCAGCGGAACTGGCAGCCCTCGAGGACGACCGTATCCGGGTGGTGAGCCAGCCGAACTCGGGCCTGGTCGCCGCTCTGAACGCCGGCCTGGACGCGGCACGAGGGACCTATTTGGCACGCATGGACGCCGATGACCTGTCGGTGCCGGGCCGGATCGCGGCACAGCTGCGCTGGCTCCAGGAACGGCCGAGTGCCGTGGCATGCGGCACCGACTACGAGACGTTCGGCGCTGTCACCGGCCGGGTCCGGTTGCCCCGCACGGACCGCGGCTGTCGGGAGCGGTTACTGCTTGGCAGCTGTCACTGCGGAGCTTCGGTTGTGTTGCGCCGCACAGTGGTCGAGACCGCGGGGCTGCGATTCGACCCCGACTTCCCGCACGCGGAGGACTACGAGTTCTTCACCCGCCTCGCGGCGTACGGGGAACTGGGCAACGTGCCGATGGTGGGTTATCGCTACCGCATGCACGACGATCAGGTCAGTTCACGGCATGTCGATGTGCAGCGTTCGGTCCACCTCCGGGTCGCGGCACGGTATGCCGCGCGTACCGGGATGCCGCCGCTCTCCGACGATGTGGTGCGGAAGATCATGTGGCCCGAGACCGATGGTGTGGCCCGGGCGACACTGGTCACCGGTGGCGCAGCCGTGCGAGCGTTTCGGCGACGCCCGGGTGTGGAGACCGCTCGGTTCACCGGTCGGCGGGTCGTCGAGGCCGCGCTGTCGGCGGCGAAGAGCTGATCATCTGGCGCGGCCGATCAGCCGACGACCACCTGTGCGGTCGGTTCGGGAGCCTCGCTCATCATCTCCCGGACGCCGTTGACCAGCGGCCGGATCACGATGATCAGCGCGACCCCCGACGAGAGCAGCGACGCCACACCGACGCCGGCGAGCCCGAGCGGACCGATGAGCGCCACGGTGCCGCCGACCGTGAGGGTCACCATGACGATCTGTGTGATCAGCATCAGCCGCATCCGCCGCTGCAGCTGGGCGATCAGGAAGTACGTGACCACGATCGTCTCGATGACCGCGGTACCGGCCATGATCACCATCAGCCAACCCGCAGCCTCGAAATACTCTCGGCCCGCGATCAACAGGACGACAGGCCCGCCGACGGCAATTCCGGCGACGGTGACCGAGGTGACCCCGATCAGCATCCGACGGAGATGGCGCAGCAGTGCCGGCCGCTGAGCGTTCGGCTGCGACGCCTCCACGACGAAGGCCGAACCGACGGCACTGCGCAGCAGTCCGGCCGCCGTGCACATCGTCCACGCCAAGTTGAAGTAGGCGTTCTCCGTCGTACCGAGTTCGTTGACGACGAGGAGCGGCAGGACCAGCGGAATCGTCGAGCTCACCAGCATCATGGTGAAGAACGCACCCTGGAAGGCGAGCATCTCGCGAGGAGCGGGTAGTTCGCTGCTGCTCTCCCCACGATGCCCGGCCGCGCGGCGGAGCGCGTGGAACACGAAGACGACGGTGATCAATCCCGCCAGGATCGTCCAGGATCCCGTGATCGACAACGCCGAGCCGGTGGCGCCCAACAGGAACAAGGGGATGATCTTCACGACCGACAGGGTGACGTTCTTGACGGCCACCGCCGGTGCCTGCCGGAGGCCGGTGAGGATCGGATCGGTCAACGCGTAAATGGCGAAGACGATGACGACCAACGGAAACGTGATCCGCTCCGTCGACGACAACAAGATGCGCTCACCGAACCCGAACAGGACGAACCCCGACCCGAGAAGCGCGGCTGCGGCGGCGACGACCAGATATCCACCGATGACGTATCCGGAGGTCCGTCCGCCGGCGATCGGCAGGAAACGCTGAAACGCGCCACCCAGCGACAGGCACGACAGCGACGCCAGCGCCGTCGCGGTGCTGATCACCGCCGAAGCCTGCCCGACCTCGGCGGCCGGGAAACAGCGGCCCGCCACCACCCAGTAGACGAGACCCAGCAAACCGGTGGCCAGCGACGAGATCATCAACGCACCCGCGTTGACCACCAACCGGTTCCCGGCGAAGCGTGTCCGGCTCAACACGCGGGTTCCGCCCGCCAGGTCCAGTCAGGACCGGCCTTACGCGCGAACATCGCAGGCCCCGCAAGCGCCTGCGTCAGCGAATCCGCCGTCAGTTCGGGAGGACGAATCCCCTCCGGATCAGACCAGTCGATGAAGTGCTGGCCGTGTACCGTCCGATCCGGCTCCCTGGAGAGGCCGGCGTAGTTCTGCTCCACCTTCGCGCCGAAGGCCGTACTCATCAACGCCGAGTGAAGGACGAACTCGTCCGGGCACAGCGAGAAGCGATGCTGGCGAAGCCATCTCGGGTTCTCGGCAATCACTGCTCGGGCCGCATCGAGCGCGCCATCGGTGAGCGACCACCACTGCGACCCCTGGTAGAGCGGGACAGCAGTGTTCAGCCGCCGGGGTATCCGGCCCGAGAGTCGTAGCCGATCAAGCTGTGGGTGATCGGGAAAATGCAGCCGCAACACCTTCGCAGCCATCGGATCGGAAGCGTCGCCGATCCGCCGGTCGATTCGGATCAGTTCGCGGTCGTCCGCCCAGGTCGCGATCAGCTCAGACATCGGACGGAGGAGGACATCGGTACCCGAGAACAGCGAATGACGGTGGTATCGGCGATCATTCGCCCTCGCCAGATCGATGAGTGCGAACGAGGCGTCGAGTTGACTGAAGCCTCCCCAGTGAACCCGGACCCGCCGCGACGCCGGCACGAAGTGCGCAGCAGACCCCGAACGGAGCGCCCGTTCGAATGGCTGCTGGTCGACGCCGGCGTCGATGTGCACGAACACGTCGATCTGCTCGTGCTGGAGCGAGTGCACGAGATCGGCGAAAAGCCACGGTTTGTCGTGGGCCAGGATGTACACCGCGAATCGCGGTGTGTCCGTCGAGTTCGGCCGGCTCATGCGATGAGTCCGCTGGGTAGTGCGCCGACATCGGCAATCGCCGAGCGCACCAGGTCGGCGGTGCGGTCGACGTGCGGAGCACGCAACATGCCGTTGTGATCGCCACCGACCCGATGCACGGCGGCACAGTGCGGCGCGACGTCGCGCCACCACTCGCTGGGATCGGGGTTGTCCTCGGCGAGGATCGCGGTCAGATGACCGTCGAATCGACGAAGTCGATGCATCATCGCCGAACGCCGCCCGAGCTCGTGGAACAGGGCCCATTGCTCTTCAGCCGGGCGTGGTCGCCACCCGGCGGTCAGCAGAGCCGCGCGCGTGGACCACACCGAAGCGCGAGGAGTCGGCTCCGTGGCAGAGACTTCAGAGTGCGCGCGTGCGACACCGCTCAGGGAACCGTAGGCCGGGTCGCTCGGAGTCGAGAACCGCACCGACGACCTCCGGCTCAGCGGCCCGCTCAGAATCGTGTCGAGGCACACCACGTGCTCGACCCGCCGCCCGGAGTCGGTGAGAGTCCGCGCGGCCTCCATCGCGATCACGCCACCGATCGAGTGGCCGACGAGCACATACGGCCCGGTGGGGTCGATGGCCGTGATGTGGCGGACACAACGCCGAGCAGCGGCCTTCAGTGTCCAGTCGGGCACGCCGCGGGTCTCCAGGGCGTGGGCTTGTAGCCCGACGACCCGGTGGGCGGGGAGGCGCCGCGCGAGCGGCGCCAGCGCAAGTGCGGCTTCGCCGGCGCCGGCGAATGCGAACACGATCGGGGCATCCGGTGCCGCACCGGACGGTTGGGACAGTTCCACCACGACATCGACGCGCTCGGGTGGCGTGACCGCGTCGATCTGCTCGGCCAGCGACCGGAGGTCGCCGCCTGTGAACACCGCCGATGGCGACAGCCGGACGCCGAACGTGTCGTCGATGCGGCGGACGAGGTCGACCGCGGTCAGCGAGTCCCCGCCGAGTGCGAGGAAGTCGTCGGTGACGCCGATGTCGTCGAGCGACAACAGATCCTCGCAGATCGGCACCAGCAACCGCTCGGTCCGACTCGCCGGAGCGACACGCGTCGGGCGTTGGGCCGGTTCGGGGAGGGCCGCGCGGTCGACCTTGCCGTTTCGGGTGCGGGGGAGTGCGGGCACCACCACGAGATGTGTCGGCTGCATCCACGCCGGCAACGTCGCGGCCAGCGACCTGCGGATGTCGGCGACCGACGGGGGTCGATCGTCGGTGGCGGCGGCGAGATAGGCGACGATTTCACCGGCACCCCGATCCGGGTGCACGATCACCGCGGCGTCGGCGATCCCGGCCACAGCCCTCGCGGCGGTGATGATCTCGGCAGTGTCGACCCGGTATCCCCGCACCTTCACGGTGTCGTCGGAACGGCCGACGAGATGCAGTTCTCCGTCTCGGAGCACACCTCGGTCGCCGAGGACATGTCGACGTTGCACGTCGCCGACCCCTCCGAACGCCTGCATCCGGCCGTCGATCCAGTAGCCCAGCGCGATGTGTCCAGAGGTGACCTCGACGCGTCCGATCTCGCCATCGGGCAGGGCGACCCCGCTGTCGTCGACGATCCGCACCGTCTTATGGCGTGCCGGGCGACCTGCGATGACCGGACCGGACGGCACCACACGTTCGGGGGCGAACACGTTGAACGCGAGGTTCCCGGTCTCCGACGAACCGGACCGGTTGATGTAGGTCGCGGATGGGGCGAACGACCGCAGCGCCGCGATATCGGCCGGGTCGACGGCCTCGCCGCAGGTCGCGATCGTCGAGATCGAGCGCAGGGCGGGTCCGGCCTCGGGCTGCGCGCAGATGGCCCGCAACAGGGCCGGCGTGAGATGCAGCGAGTCCGGCGCGGACCGGGCCACCCGGTGGAGTGTGTCGGTGACCCCGTCGTGTCGGGGATCGATGAGGTACAGCGTGGCGCCGTTGAAAAGTGTGCTGAGGGTGATGTCGAGGCCGCCGCCGTAGCCGACCGGAAGCGCCTGAGCGGCACGGTGTCCCGGCCGCAGACCCAGCTCGTGACCGAGCTCGTCAATTTGATTGAGCCAGAGATCCACCGGATGGAGCACCGCCTTGGGCCGTCCGGTCGTGCCCGACGTGAAAGCGATCATCAGGCAGCCGGGCGCTGTGGGTGAACCGTCCGACCCGTCATCGACAGCAGGAATGCTCGTGTCGAGATCGGGGAACGGAAATGCCGACACCGCCTCGACCATCGTCATCATCCGATCGCGAGGCAACGCGGCATCGATGGGCACCGCGGGGTGGCCGGACACCAGGACGGCGAGTAGCGCCGACACGGACGTGGTCGAGCCGTCCAGTACCACGGCCACCGGGCGGCCCGCAGGGATGTCGGTGAGTTGATCACCCAGCGACTCGACCTGCCGGCCGAACTCGGTGTAAGACAACGTCGCCGACCCGGAGTCCACGGCCACGCGCTCACCGTTTGCGGCGATGACGGTGGACCAGCGGTCGCGCAGGACATGCGTCGGCGGAATCATCGTGCTCTCCTGCGTCTGCGCCACTCGACGAGCGGTTGGTTAGGTTAGCCTAGTGTTACATAGGGGCGACCGGAGGGCGGCTCCCGGGCGCTGATGAGGGCCAACCGTCGCCACCCTGCTGTGGACGGAAAGTTTGGTAAGGGTTACCTTATTCATGCGGCCGTCGACGACGGTCGGTGGCGACTTCTACAGGCGATGATGGGGCAGCGATGCACGATACGCACGGTGATGCATCGGGAGCATTTCCCGCGACCGGGACGACGAACAATCCAACGGTCACGGGTCCGACGAAACCACGGCCGACGGTGTCGGTCGTCATCCCGGCGATGAACGAGGCGAAGAACCTCCCGTATGTCGCCTTCCGGATGCCCGACGAGGCCGTGGACCAGATCGTCTTCGTGGATGGCAACTCCGCCGACGATACGGTGGCCGTGGCACGTCGACTGTGGCCGGACGCCACCTTCGTCACCCAGACACGGTCCGGCAAAGGCAACGCGATCGCCTGCGGAGTCGAGCACTGCACCGGCGACATCATCGTGATGATCGACGCCGACGGCTCCACCGATCCGGCCGAGATCCCGTTGTTCGTGCAGGCGCTCGTGGACGGCGCAGACCTGGCGAAGGGAAGCCGATTCGTGGGTGCCGGCGGTAGCACCGACATCACCGCGCTCCGCCGCGCGGGCAACAAGGTGCTCAACGGCATCGTCAACGCGGTCTTCCGCACCGAGTTCAGCGATCTCTGCTACGGCTACAACGCGTTCTGGGCACGGCACGCCGAATGCATGGAACTCCCACCCACCAGATACCGGCGCGCGCAATGGGGTGACGGATTCGAGATCGAGACCGTCATCAACGTCCGGGTGGCGACGGCGGGACTCGCGATCACCGAAGTCGGCAGCTTCGAGGGTCCGCGGCTCCACGGCCGGAGCAACCTCAACGCCTACAGCGACGGAATGCGGGTGTTGCGCACCATCAATCAGGAATGGCAACACTGGAGGGCCCACTCGTCGGCAGAGCGCCATGGGGTTCGGGCCGGCAGCGGTGTGACGGTCGAGCCGGCCGACGAACTCGCCGGGTGAGGACGTCCGCCGCTCCGGGTATCGAGCGCAACTCACTGGCCCTTGCGGTCTCCGGTGTGGTCACCGCCGGTGTGGGGCTCGTGTACTGGATCGTCATGGGCCGGCTCTACCCGGCGACGGAAGTGGGCGCTGCGGCGGCAGTGATCACCACCGCAACGATGTTGTCGGCGTTCGGCAATCTCGGCCTGGGCGCCTACTTCGAGAGATTTCTCCCGGTCGCCGGTGCGCAGAGCTTTAGCCTGCCCACGCGGGGCCTCGTCGTCGGCGCGACGGTCGGAGCCGTTCTCTCGCTGGGCTTCCTGGTGGTCGGGCCGACCGACGAGATGTTCGCCACGTCCGCTCAGATGGCGCTGTTCCCGTTGGTGGTCGTCGTCCTGTCGGGCTTCGCCCTGCTCGACCACGTATCGATCGCGATGCAGCGCGCCGACTGGGCGGCGCGCAAGAACATCGCGCACGCCGTTGTGAAGCTGCTCGTGGCTGCCGGGGTCGCGTCGGTCGCCGGCCGACTCGGAATCATCCTGAGCTGGGTGCTCACCGCGATTGTCCTGGCCGTCGCCCTCTGGGTGGTCATTCGGCGCGCACTGCTGGTCGCAGCGCAGACACCCCCTGCCGAGGGCGTGATCATGCCACCGTGGTCGGATCAGCGACGGTTCATCGCCGGGAACTTCGGCATTTACGTCGCCACCGCGCTCACCCCGTTGATTCTGCCGCCCGTGGTGATCGGGCTGGTCGGCGCCGAGGAGAACGCGTACTTCGCCATCGTCTGGTCGTTGGTGAGTGCTGTGATCGTGCTGATGACCATGCTGATGGGGCCCTACGTGGCCGCGGCGTCGGCCCAACCGTCGGACGTCGTGTCGTTGACACGTCGGTTCGTCGCGATCCTCGCGTCGGTCGCCGGGGTCTCGTCGATCGGGCTTCTCACGGTGGGGCCGTTCCTGCTGCAGCTCGCGGGGCCCGGGTACGCATCCGCAGGTACACCCCTGATGCGACTGGCGGCACTCGCGCTGCCACTCGCCGTGGCCGGACTCGCTCTCACGGCGATCTGCCGGGTCCGCCGGAAACTGTGGCCGGCTCTGCTCGTCCAAGTCCTCAACGCCTCGGTCATGCTCACGTTGTGCACGGTGTGGATCTCGCGCCACGGACTGCAGGGGGCAGGGTGGGGCCTCATCGTCGCCGAGGGAGTGACCACGGCGGTGGTGGCCATCCCGTTGATCCGAGTTCTCAGCGGCCGGGATCGCCGGTGGGCGGATCAGGATCAGGTGCAGCAGAGCTGATTCAGTCGCTGATCTGGATCGCTCCCGGTGTCGGGAGGAAGTACTCGCCGGCGTTCGCGGCGAAGTCCGCACTCGGTCGGTAGACGGCCACCCAGTCGATCTCGACCGCGGCGCTCTGTGGCCGCGGTTCGTCGTCGGCGCACGGTGACATCCCCCAGTCCTCGCGGCGTTCACAGGCTCCGGCCTCGACCTGCATGCCCAGCCACATCGGCGTGCTCGGCACCATCGTCGACGACCGAGCCTCCGCCCAGACCTCCCCATCGAGCAGGTAACGGATGAGCCCGGGAAGCCACTCGACCCCGACGGTGTGCCACTGGTCGAAGCGGCCGTCTGTGTCGGCGTTCGCCTTTCGGTTCTCCCCGTCCTGCTTCCAGTGCACGAACGCCGACATCTCGGTTCGCTCCGGCGACACCGATTCCGCGAAATCGATCTCGGGCGGCCACTGTTCGTTCTTCGGCCAGAGCAGCAGGTGGTACGACAGGTCCGCGCTGCGGTCGGCGCGCATCCGCACCTCCCAACGACCGTAGGTCTGTGTCACCGGGTAATTGGACACCCCGCCGGTTACCCACCCGGAGGACGTGCGCTCCGCACCGAGGCGCAGCGTCCCGTCGACCACCGAGACCATCGACCCATCCCATTCGCCGACCGGATTGCCGCCAGGGCTGCCCGAGTAGGTTCCCCAGTCGTCACCGAGCGCACACCTGTCGAACTCGTCGACGAACGTCTGCTGCCAGGCCGGGCCGGCCGAGGAGGGAGCGCCGACACCGCTGACCGAGCCCGGGGCCACGCAGGTCGACGTGGGCTCGGATTCGCCAGGGCGGTCGTCCGCCGATGACATCGTGCTGCATGCTCCGGACGCCGCGGCGACCACTGCCACCAGGGCTGCACGCAGGAGCCGCTGAGGTCGCAGTGGTGTCACAGTGCCTCGGCCAAACGCATGAGGGTGAAGTAGGCGGTGATCACGGTGCAGACCGCCACCGCGATCGTCAGCCGGTGTGCGGTGGCGCTGCGGCCGATCGTTCCCGCTGAGCCGACCTCGAACTCGCGCAACAGATCTGCGCACAGCAGGAGCAGACCTGCGGTGACGAAGAAGAAGGTCGGCATGTCAGTTCCATTCGCGTTCGTAGTTGGCGCCGAGGACGTCGGAATAGTCGATCGACGGTGCGGTGGTGCGTCGCAGAACCGTCACCGACGGTGTGCTGACATCCGTCACGTAGTCACCGGAGGCGATGATCGCATCGATCTCGTCGTGCACTTCGGGCAGCGACACCCCGTACTGCAACGCCATCATCTGCAGGCCCTGACGAGGGATGTAGATGTAGTCGGGCATCCGCTCTGTCGAACACACGGACAGGTCGTCGAGGCACGAGTAGCTGTCGACAGAGAAGAATTCGGGACCGTTCGGACCCAGGATGCGTCGGACGCCCACGCTCTGCGGTGCGTAACCGAAACTCATGACCCGCGTCTCGGGGGGCGCCTGATCGACGAGCACATCGGTCACGACCACCTCGTCGCGCGTCGACGCCTCGAAGGCGGTGTTGAGGCCGCGGTTGGTGGTCTCCACCAATCCGACCAGCGTGACTGCGACGACGGCCACCGCCACCACGGCCGGTCGGTACCAGGAGCGCACCCGCGGGGCGATCAGCGCGAGCGCGAGGGCGGCGAACGGCGCCACGGTCGGAGAGGCGAGGAGGAATGCGCGGATGATCATCTCGCCGCCGTAGCTCTGCAGGAACACCAGGACGAACGGTGCCGCGCACACCAGGCCGCCGACGGCCCACGCGCGTTTGTGGCGCCACACGCACCACCCGAAGAACGCCAGCAGGACAAAACCGCCGGAAGCGGCCATCCGCAGGTATTGCATGCGTTGATAGACAGGGTCGCCGCTGAGACGGTCGCCGACGCCGGCGTTCACCGACTGCCCGACCTGGCCGATCTCGCTGACGACCGCCGGCAGGTGGCCCCACCAGTAATCCGTTGCGCCGTAGGTGAACCACGCGGCGAAGATGAGACCCGCTGCCAGCCACAGGGTTCGGTAGCGAGTCGCGCCCGCGGCGGCGAACGCGGCCAGAGCCAGAATGGTCAGCATGGGGGTCATCTGGTGTGACACCGTGTTGGCGGTGATGATCAGCAGCAGCACGGCGCCGATGGCCAAGGTCCGGCCGGGGCCGAAGCCGGGCACGAGCCCCGGCGTGCGGGCGAGCGACTGGCGGACACGTGCGATGCGGGTGGTGCCGTCGAGGGGCGGGAGCGGAGCTCTGCGCAACTGCCAGAACAGTGTCGCGATGATCGCGGTGTAACCGATCATCGCCATCGCCTGTGGTGCGAAATAGTCCTGCTGGTACCAGTTCGTGCCGTGATAGAGGAACACCGCGAGCCATGCGATCCGGGCCCGCCCGGTGATCGCGATGGCGACGGCGTAGAGCCCGAACGACAAGATCACCCCGGACACCAACGGTGCCCACACCATCAGGTCCGTGATGTCGGGCAGGCCGGTGAGGGTCTGTACGTGCGCGCTCAGCGAGAAGAAGCCCGCCCAACTGAAGCGCGCATCGATCTGCGGGGGGAGATGGTGCGATTCGGCGAGCACCGCGACGAATCCTCGGTGCACGAAGGACGTCGGGATCGAGGTGTGCCCGGTCGCCATTCCGACGAGCATCGTGTTGTAGGTGATGATGGCGGTGGTCGTAGCGCTGAGCACGACGGTGTCCAGTCGCCGTGCGCGCAGCGCCGACACCACGACACCGGCGATCAGGATGATTCCGATCACGTACCACGGACCGACTTCGGTGATGACTCCGAATCGGCCGGCGTCGAGCACGTCGATCTGTCGTGCACTGGCGACGAACAGCACCACGGCGACGGCCAGGACGAGTAGTTCGATGCCGCGGCGGCCGGTCCAGGAGCCGCGGCCCAATCCGGTACGACCCGTGACCGTGCGGTCGGCGACCGTGCGACGTGCGAGCGCGCAGGCGAGCAGGCTGATGGCGAGTAGAACTGTCTGGGTGCGCAGCGGGCTCCACCACTCGGCGACGATGCTCACCTGTGTCGCAAGGGCATTGACCGACACCGACACCGAGACGGCGAGGACGGTGCTCAGTGCCCGCCCCGGGATGCGGAGCGCCACGACGACCGGGATTCCCGGCAGGAACAGCACCGCTGCCACGACCACGACGACCCTGATCGCGGTGGGCGGGAGGCCGTCGGGTGCCGCCGATTGCAGGAGGGTGAGGACGAGTGACGCGCAGGCGAGAACGACACTGAATGCCAATCCGAAGCGCGGCGACCAGCCGTAGGCGATCGGCGACTCCTTGACCGGTGCGTCGGCGCGATCGGAAACCGTGAGGCTCACGGCTTTCCGCTCGGTGTGCTGCACCGGCGTCGGCTGCGCAACCGCGCGTGGGTTCGCAGATAGAGCAGCGGGCCCGCGAGATAGCCCAACTGCTCGATCACGCGCAGATGCCGCGGCCAGGCGTCCGGGAAGATGTCGTTGCGGGACGATTTGGGGGAGAACACCAACCACAAACCCAGCGGCATGCACTTGAGGACGCCCAGCGCATGGCGCGATCCCAGCACCTTCGTCAACGACGCCGCCATGCCAGTGCCATATCCGTAGCACTGGGCACGGAGCGCGGCCATGGTGTCCCGGTGATGATGGCGCACGATCATCTCGGGGCGGTAGCAGATCGTCCATCCCTCGAGGATCGCGGCTCGGAAGCTGTCGAGATCTTCGCCGCCCCTCGAAGGCGTACCGGTTCCGAGTCGTTCGTCGAAGCCGCCGATGGACGTCAGCGCCTCGCGGGTGAAGGCCATGTTGTTGCCGGACCCGAATTGTCCCGCGACGTAGGGGAAGAACACCCCGGTCGGACCCTCGTCGCCGAGGGCCTGATGCGCCGCAGTGGGATTCATCGACCACACGGTGGGATCGGGGCCCTTGTCGAACATGCCGGTCGCCTCGAACCAGTTCTGGATCTCATTGGTCGACTCGGCGGTGAACACCCGGCCGCTGACCACGCCGAGGGTGCCCGTGGTGTCGGCGGCGAAGGTCTGCACCATCCGGGTCACCCAGTCGACGTGCGGGATGGCGTCGTCGTCGGTGAACGCGATCACCCGACCGTTCGCGGCCGCGATACCCGCGTTGCGGGCGGCGGAGACGCCAGGGTGTGGCTGATCGACCACGCGGAGTCGGGCGTCGGTGATGCCGGCGACCAGCGTGCGCGCATCTCCCCGCTCCGGACGATTGTCCACGACGATGACTTCGAGGTTCGGGTGATCCTGGGCCAGGACGGCGTGCACCGTGGACGGCAGGAAGTCGCGGCCCACTGTCGGGATGACGACGGACACGAGATCGTCGACGGACACCGGATCATTCGGGGGAGTGGCCGGCTCGGGCGTGATCGATGCGCGGCCGGTCACCGTGCCGACCGCTGTGCCGAACACGGTCATCGCGAACCCGACGAGCAGCATGATCAGCCGGGATGCCGCCGCCAGGTCTCCGCGGACCAGTTGCCCGAGATAGCGGGCGACTCCGGACGTCAGTGTGGTCGCCACGAACGTCACCTCGGCCGACAGTGCGCTGGAGGGACCGGCCAACTTGCTGAGCACCGCTTTCGACTGCCCCTCGTGGCGGCATCGAGAGAGGAAATAGCGGAGGTCGGCCCGGTTTTCCGGGACGCGATGGTCGACGCCGAACGCGCTTCGTCGCAGGATGTGTCCGTCGGGAAACGTCCGACGCAGCTCGATGCCCATCAGCGTCTCCTCGCAGCCCGCGGGCACGGAGCCGACTCTGCCGAGTTCGCTGTCGAAGCCGCCGATCTTGGTGAGTTCGGCTCGGCGTGCCGCCATGGCGGCGCCGATCGGGTTGCGGATCTCGGCGCCGTCGGCGGCGATCCCGCGATAGTCGCAGCCGACGACCCAACCGAACTCGTCGGGGAACCAGCCGGGCGTGGCGCCGGCCCAGTCCGCGTACACGCCGCCGCCGATCGAGAGGGTCGTCTCGTCGGCGAAGGCGGCCCGGACCTCCGACAGTGCGTCAGGCCTGGCGACGGCGTCGTCGTCGAGAAACACCACGACATCCTCGGTCGCGAGTGCCAAACCCGCGTTGCGTGCGCCCGACAAACCGTTCGCGAACGTGTTGTCGGCGATCACGATCTGATCGGCGCGCAACGCGGCAGGGGTGGCATCGCCGTCGAATCGCCTCTGCAGGCGCCGACGGAGGTCCTCGTTGTGGTCGACGACGACGATCAGCCGGTCGTCGGCACCGAGCTGATGGGCGACCGCATCCATCCCGCGCGCCGCGATGTCCCAGCGTTCGGCCGTGTAGCAGCAGATCACGACGCAGAGACTGACCGGATCAGCGC
Source organism: Gordonia sesuvii (assembly GCF_036350415.1). NCBI lineage: Bacteria > Bacillati > Actinomycetota > Actinomycetes > Mycobacteriales > Gordoniaceae > Gordonia > Gordonia sesuvii. The sequence goes on along the minus strand of NZ_JAZDUF010000002.1, from coordinate 390,532 downwards.
ACGAGCTGGGAGTCTGCGGCGTGACGGGACCGGGGGCGCCGGCGGCGGGAGGGGGCACCGATCGTCTCCTCTGAAGATAAGGACAGGCCCCGTGTGAGGCAAGGCTAACCTAGTGTAGGTGACGCTCAGCTGGCATCCCAACCGGGGATGCTCGCGCTCGGCGATGCCGCGCTCGCACGCGCAACGGTTGCTCGCAACGAGTTGTCGAGACGACCGAATACCCGGGACATGGCGCCGAGTGTTCCCGCCAGATCGTCGCGCTCGCTCAGGTAGCTGCGCTGTCGGGCGACCGGCATCGCGAAGAATGCCTCGAAGAACCGTGTGGTCTGGATCGGATCGAGGCGCAGCAGCACACCGAGCCCGCGTAGCCGAAGGTCATAGACGGCTCGCGCGGGTGGCGACCAGAGCCGGCGGGCGGGGTCAGCGCCGTCGAGCACCGCGCCGACCAGGTCATCGGCGGTCCGCAGCGCAGCGGCGACGCTGTAGCCGGTCGTCGGATGGACGAATCCGCCTGCGGCGCCGAACGGGAACGGTCGGCCGCGCCACGGCCTCCGATCGGCCGCGATCAGCGGAAAGGTCACGCGTTCGGTGCGACGCGCGCCGTCGGCGAGGGAGCCGAGGCGGCCGTACAGTCGGCGTTCCAGTTCGTCGAGAGGCAGCGCCGGATGCCCGGCCAGGCACGTCTCCTCGAGGAGGAACTCGCCCTGGCCGAGCGGGACGGCGTAGAGAAAGCTCGGGAGTTCGTCGCGGTTCGCGACCTGACCGGCGCGCCAATCCATGATCACGGCGGCTGCGCCGTCCAGGTATCGCTCGGCGGTGGCCGCGTCGACGACGATCCCGAATGCGGTCTGCCGTGGCGCGTCCTTGATCGCGGTACCGCGGCAATCGATCACCACGTCTCCGGCGATGGATGTCCCGTCCGCCAGCCGGACCCGGTCGCCGTCGACTGCGGCGACGCGTCCCTGGAGAACGCGCGCGTCGTCGAGGGTCAGGCCGCGTTGCAACGCCGCCGTGTCACAAACGGTGTAGCCCCGGTCGACCTCGACGTCGGTCGTGCCGATCACGCGTACCGAGTCGACCTGAGCGGCAATCGCGGTCGGATCCAGCCACGCCGGGAGTTCGTCACTCCAGCAGGCGTAGGTCGCACGCCATTCCCGGTCGGGGTGTGCCTCGACAACCGTCACGTCGAGGCCGGCGACCATCATGCGATGGGCGACGCCGCGACCCGCCGGCCCCGCCCCCAGTACCGTGACGCGACGGGTCACATGCGGCCAGAGGTCATGCGCCGCACGCGGTCACGCACCGCCGGTGGCCATCATGCCGCCGTCCACCCGAATGGTCTCACCGGTGATCCAGGCCGATTCGTCACCCGCGAGGAAGGCCACCGCTCGGGCGACGTCCTCGGGTTCACCGATGCGGTCCATCGGGTAACCCGCGGCGACGCGGGCCTCGTTGTCACCCGCGATCAGTCCGGACGCGAATTGCGTCCGCACGACCGATGGGGCGATCGCGTTCACCCGGATACGTGGTCCGAGCTCCCATGCGAGCTCTTCGGTGAGCCGGATCAGCGCCGCCTTCGACGCCCCGTACGCGCCGATCGCACCGGTGGACCGGAGTCCCGCCACCGAGGAGATGTTGACGATCGAGCCGCCCGTGTCGCGCATCCCGGCCCGATAGGCCTCCTGGATGAACCCGAGGGTGCCGGCGACGTTGACATCGAAGATCTTGCGGACCGCATTCAGGTCGGCATCCATCAACGGACCCATGATGGGGTTGATGCCGGTGTTGTTCACCAGGATGTCGACGCCGCCGAGTGCGACGGCCTCGGCGACGGCTGCCGCGCGGTGAGATTCGTCACCGGCATTGCCCGGTGCCGCCACGATGGTGGCGCCGTCGACCGCCGCCCGGATCTCGTCGGCGGCGGACGCCAGGGGCTCCGGTTTGCGGGCGGTGATGACGACCGATGCGCCGCGTCGGGCCAGTTCGGTGGCGATGGCCAGGCCGATTCCACGGCTGGCGCCGGTCACCACGGCGGTCTTGCCGGTCAGGTCGGCGGACGGGGAGATCAGTGTCGAGGTGCGTTCCGGTTCACTCACGCCCTCACCGTATCCGCCGGGTCACCGGTTGGGGCCGGGTCAGCCGGGAAACCTCTGGCGTCACCCGGGTAGACTGATTCGCCGTGATCACCGCGACCGACCTGGAAGTTCGAGCGGGCGCGCGGACCCTGCTGGCGGCGCCCGGAGACGCGCTGCGTATCCAGCCGGGGGACCGGATTGGACTCGTCGGCCGCAACGGCGCCGGCAAGACCACCACCCTCAGGATTCTGGCGGGCGAGACCGACCCCTACGCGGGGGAGATCATCCGCAGCGGAGAGCTCGGCTACCTTCCGCAGGACCCGAAGGAAGGCGACCTCGACGTCCTCGCCAAGGACCGCGTCCTGTCGGCACGCGGCCTCGACTCGATTCTCCGGCAGATGGAGAAACAGCAGGCGCTGATGGCCGAGGCGGCCGACGATCGGGTCCGCGACAAAGCGGTCCGCAAGTACGGCCAACTCGAAGAACGGTTCTCCTCCCTCGGCGGCTACATGGCCGAGTCCGAGGCGGCCCGCATCTGCCACAGCCTCGGCCTGCCCGACCGCGTGTTGGGTCAGCCGCTGCGCACGCTGTCCGGCGGGCAGCGACGTCGCATCGAGCTGGCGCGCATCCTCTTCGCGGCGTCCGACGGTTCCGGGAAGTCGGACACCACACTTCTGCTCGACGAGCCGACCAACCACCTCGACGCTGACTCCATCACCTGGCTTCGTGGTTTCCTGCAGAACCACGAGGGCGGTCTGGTGGTGATCAGCCACGACGTCGACCTCCTGGCCGACGTGGTGAACCGGGTCTGGTTCCTCGACGCGGTCCGCGGCGAGGCCGATGTCTACAACATGGGCTGGAAGCGTTATCTCGATGCGCGGGCCACCGACGAGCAGCGTCGGAAGCGTGAACGAGCCAACGCCGAGAAGAAGGCCGGCGCATTGCGCGCGCAGGCGGCGAAGCTCGGGGCCAAGGCGACGAAGGCGACCGCGGCGCAGAACATGCTCAAACGCGCCGACCGGATGATCGACGCGCTCGACGAGGAGCGGGTGGCCGATCGCACGGCGCGCATCCGATTCCCGGAGCCCGCGACGTGTGGCAAGACCCCGCTGATGGCCAGTGGTCTCACGAAAACGTATGGGTCACTGGAGATCTTCACCGGCGTCGATCTGGCGATCGACAAGGGCAGCCGAGTGGTGGTTCTCGGTCTCAACGGCGCGGGCAAGACGACCTTGCTCAAGTTGCTCGCCGGGGTCGAGAATCCCGACCGCGGCGGGTTGGAGCCCGGTTACGGCCTCAAGGTCGGCTACTTCGCGCAGGAGCACGACACGCTCGACGACATGGCGACGGTGTGGGAGAACATCCGTCATGCCGCGCCGGACGCGGGGGAGCAGGATCTACGAGGACTGCTGGGCGCGTTCATGTTCAGCGGTGCGCAGCTCGACCAGCCGGCCGGCACGCTCTCGGGTGGCGAGAAGACCCGGCTCACCCTGGCCGGGCTGGTGTCGTCGGCGGCCAACGTGTTGCTCCTCGACGAGCCCACCAACAACCTCGACCCGATATCGCGTGAACAGGTCCTCGACGCGCTGCGCAGCTACACCGGTGCCGTGGTGCTGGTGACCCACGATCCCGGTGCAGCTGCCGCACTGGATCCGCAGCGCGTGATCCTGCTGCCCGACGGCACCGAGGACCACTGGTCCGACGAGTATCAGGAACTCATCGAACTCGCCTGATCAGACCTTCTGCGGCCAGTACTGCTTGCGCAGTTCGCCTTTCACCAGCTTGCCGGTCGGAGTGCGCGGCAGATCGCCGACGAAGTCCACCGAACGTGGCGCCTTGTACGCGGCGATCGACTCCTTGGTGAAGGCGAGCAGTTCGTCGGTCAGCTGCGACGACGCCGCGTACTCGGGTGCGAGCTGTACACAGGCCTTGGCGACCTCGCCGAGGTCGTCATCCGGGACACCGATGACCGCCACGTCGAACACGGCCGGATGGTTGATCAACACGTTCTCCGCTTCCTGCGGGTAGATGTTGACACCGCCGGAGATGATCATGAATGCCTTGCGGTCAGTCAGGTAGAGATAGCCCTCGTCGTCGACATAACCGACATCGCCTGTGGTGGACCAGTTCTCGTGCTCGGGATGCTGTGCTTTCCGGGTCTTCTCGGGGTCGTTGTGGTACTGGAAGGGCACTTCCTCACGTTCGAAGTACACGAGCCCCACTTCGCCGGTGGGCAGTTCGGCGCCGTCCTCGTCGCAGACGCGAACTATCCCCAGCAGCGGCTTCCCGACCGAACCGGGGTGATCCAGCGCTTCCTGCGGACCGATGAACGTGGCGCCGGCAGCCTCCGTGGACGCGTAGTACTCGTGGATCACCGGGCCCCACCATTCGATCATCGCGCGCTTGACCTCCACCGGGCACGGGGCGGCGGCGTGTACGGCGAGTTTCATGCTGCTGACGTCGTATTTTCCGCGGATCTCCTCGGGCAGCTTGAGCATCCGGATGAACATCGTCGGCACCCACTGGCTGTGGGTGGCCCGATACTGTTCGATCGCCCCCAGGGCGGTCTCCGGCTCGAAGCGATCGAGGAAGACCACCGTGCCGCCGACGGAATTGGTCGTCCCGCAATAGCGAAGCGGTGCAGCATGATACAACGGCGCAGGGGACAGGTACACGGTCTCGGTATCGAACCCGTACATCGGGGCGAAGATCGCGGTGTAGGTGTCCGGGATCTCGTCGACCTGGCCCTGCGGCAGGGGCGTCTGGATCCCCTTGGGGCGACCGGTGGTGCCCGAGGAATAGAGCATGTCGGTACCGCGCGGCTGGTCGGTGCGTGGCGCGTCGGAAGCCGACGCCAACACCTCGTCGTAGTCATCGAACCCGTCGAGCCGGCCGCCCCAAGCGATCCGATGTCCCGCCTGCGTCAGTGCCGCGATCGACGTCGTCTCCGCGACGGCATCGGCGACGTCCGCGCTCGCGAACACGACCTGTGCGTTGCAGTCGTCGAGGATGTAGTTGGTCTCGACGGCGGTCAGGTGATGATTGATCGCCGTCACGTAGAGCCCGCTGCGCAGCGCGGCCCAGTAGACCTCGAACATGTGCAGGTCGTTGGGCGAGATCATCGCGATGGTGTCGCCCGGACGGAGCCCGAGTGTCTCGAGGTGGTTGGCGATCCGGGTCGAGTTCTCGTCCAACTCGCGGTAGGTCAGCTGCTCACCGGTCGCGGCGCGGATGACGGCGGGCTTGTCCGGGGTGGACTTGGCGAAGACTCCAGGGAACAACGTTCGTACTCCTCTGACAGATAGACGGCACTTCGAACCGTATTACCGATCGATCGATCGGTGTCCTGGCTCACAGTACCGCACGACGACCGCGCCGGGTCGCGGAACCGGTGTCAGTGGGACGCGACGAATCTGTCCATCGTGCGCTCGGCCAGCGCGGTGATGGTCAACGACGGGTTCACGAGGCCGACGGCACCGGGGACGAACGATCCGTCCACGACGTAGAGGTTGTCGTATCCGCGTACCGCGCCGTCCATCTCCGCCGCCCGGCCCATGACCACCCCGCCGAGACCGTGGTAGGTGCTGGCCGACCCGAAGCCGGCTGCCCGCGAGTAGATCGGGATGCCTCCGGGACGTCCATGCCGGGTCTCCGCTCGCTGACGGAAACTCTCGGCGAATGCGATCCCGCGCCTGTCGAGGTCGCTTCCCTCGGGGAACGGGTAGTTGATCTCGGCGGTGCGCGACGCGTGATCGAAGTCGATGGTGCCGCGTTCGTCGCTGTGAACCTGGATCAGATTGGTGGTCGCGGCCTTGCCGAGTGGCGACGGCAACGGTGTGGAGTGGTAGACGATGGAGGCCGGTCCGCCGGGGAGGTCGTCCTCGTAGAGCCGACCGAATCCCGGACCGCCCTGGATGTCTCCGTAGTCGTCGCTGAGAGCTGTTCGGGCGGTGAGGAAATCGCCGTTGGCCCCGAATCCGTCACCGATCCGCGCCGAGAGTTTCGGCAGGGTGCCCTTGGCGCGCGCCTCGACCAGCAGTCGGGTCGTGTGGAACGAACCGGCACCGAGGAAGAGGTGGTCGGCCTCGGCGGTGACCACGCGGACCGTGCGGTACTCGTAGTCGATCACGCGGGCCTTGACGACGAACCCCGGGCGACGCACCCGTGGTCGGATCTCGAAGACCTCGTGCATCGGTTTGATCGTGACGTTCCCGGTTCGCTCGGCCGCCGGAAGGTAGTTGCGGTCGGTCGAGTTCTTGGCGCCGCTGTTGACGCCGTAGCCCAGTTCGCCGGTGATGATGGAGGGTTTCACCCTGCCGTCGAGCTCCGCTCGGACGATGTCCCAGTCGATCGCATAGTTGAAGCTCACCGGCTCCTTGCCGTAGCGGCGCACGGTTTCTCGCCAGGACCGGGTCCCGATGTAGCGAGGGTGCGCCATGATGTCGGCCGGGAGCTCGGACGCATTGAGCATCTTCGTCGCTCGCGGATAGTAGGTGGAGGCAAGCTCGTCGTATCCGGCCCGGCCCGGGAACACGTGCTCGAAGTCCTTCTTGCGGGGCACGGGCGTGAAGGCGCCGAAGGCGAGGGATCCGCCACCCACACCGGTTCCGTACACGGCGTCGATGCCGTTCCCCTTGATCCGGTCGAGGATGCCGGGGTAGTGGTCCACCGGAATGCCGATGGTGGAGTTGATTCCCACGCTGTCGCTGAACCATGCTGCGCGGCCGTCGGTTTGCGTGAACGTCGCGAATGTGTCACCGTCCGGTCGGATGGGCCATCGGCGGCCACGCTCGAACACGGTCGTCGTGAAGCCGGCCTGCCCGAGGCGTAATGCCGCCACCGATCCGCCGAATCCGGTCCCGATCACGATGGCGGTCTTGCCGCCCGGCGCCGCGTGAGCGGGACGAACGTTGACGGCTCCGACCGTTCCGAGCGCCCCGAGGCCGACCGCCGATCGGATCAGGGTTCGTCGGGACAAGGGCGAGGTGCGCAGGATGTCGGAGTTCACGCGCAGGACGTTAGCCGCCCTAAATTAGGTTAGGCAACCCTACTGGCGTTCGAGTGATCTGTATCACCTTTGCTCTTCGGGTGAGCCGCCATATCGAGCATCAACGGGTGGCGAGGAACCGGTCCATGGTGCGCTCTGCCATGGCCAGAATGGTCAGCGACGGATTGACGAGCCCGACCGCGCCCGGGGCGAATGAGCCGTCGACGACGTAGAGATTGTCGTAGCCGCGTACCGCGCCGTCGGGGGTCGCGGCCTGGCCGACCACAACGCCTCCAAGGGCGTGATACGTGCTGCCCGAACCGAATCCGAATGCTCGGCCGTAGATTGGTACGCCGAACTGCGGATAGCCGTGGCGCGCCTCGGTCATGTGATGGAAATGGCCGGCGAAGGCCGCGGCACGCCGGTCGAGGACGCTCGTGCCCTCGGGGAACGGATAGGTCATCCGTGTTCCGCCCGTCGAGTGGTCGTAGTCGATGGTCCCGCGCTCGTCGGTGTGTACCTGGATGAGGTGCGTCGTAGCCGTGCCGCCGAAAGGGGACGGCAGCGGACTGGCTTGATAGACGATCGCTGCCGGCCCGCCGGGCAGTCGATCCTCACGGATCCGCCCGTAGCCGGGTCCGCCCTGAATCGGTCCGTACGCATCGCGAAGAGGGGTTCGCAGGATGACGAAATCCCCGTTCACCCCGTACCCGTCCCCGATACGAGGGGAGAGGCGCGGGAGGTGTCCCTGCGCGCGGGCGCGGACCAGCAGCGAGGTCGTGTGGAAGGAGCCCGCGGCCATGAACAGGTAGTCGGCCTCCGTGGTGACGATCCGCAGCGTCCGTCGTTGGTCGTCGATGACCCGGGCTCGCACGAGGAAGCCGGGTCGCCGACTGCGGGTGCGGATCTCGAAGACCTCGTGCATCGGCCGGATGGACACGTTGCCGGTGGCCTCGGCGGCCGGCAGGTAGTTGTGGTCGAGCGATGTCTTGGCGCCGCTGTTCACGCCGTAGGACAGGTCGCCGATGCTGATCCCCGGCGGGGCGGCACCGGCGAGTTCGCGGCGGACGATATCCCAGTCCACTGCGTAGTCGATGAACGTCGGCTCCACCCCGTAGCGGTCGACGGTGGTGATCCACGATCGGGCGCCGACGTAGTTCGGATGGGCGAGGATGTCCGGCGGCAGCGGCGCCGCACGGATCATCCGTCGCGCCCGCGGGTAGTGGGTCGCCGCCAGTTCGTCGTAATCCGTCCCGCCCGGGAAGACCATGTCGAAGTCGGCCTTGTCCGGCTGCGCGGAGAATGCGCCGAACACCAGTGATCCGCCACCGACCCCGGCACCGTACACGGCCTCGAGTCCGTTGCCCTGGACCTTCTCCAGCACGCCCGGATAGGGCTCCACCGGCACCTGGACGATGCCGGATATCCCGGCGGTGCGGCTGAACCAGGCGGCTCTCTTGTCCGGGCTCGTGAAGGTGGCGAAAGTGTTGCCGTCCGGGCGGATCGGCCAGCGCCGGCCGCGTTCGAAGACGGTGGTCCGGATTCCGGCCTGACCGAGCCGGAGGGCTGCGACGGCGCCGCCGAATCCGCTGCCGACGACGATGGCCGAGGGTGCGGGGGCGGCCTTGCCGGGTGCGGAGACCGCGGCGATGGCGCCGAGCGCGCCCGCACCCGCAGCGCCCTGCAGCAGGGCTCTGCGGGTGATGTCTGTGCGTCCCGACGTCGCACGGGTCACCCGCTCATCGTACGAGCGCACGACCCCTTCCGATAGGGGAGCGAAGAGACTGGTGCGCGCGGATCAGCGCTCGACGCGGACCGACTCCTCCACCAGGTCCAGGACCGCGTGCAGATCGTCGGTTGGTTGTCCCGACGCGAGCCGGGTGATCAGTCCGTCGAGGACGAGGTCGAGGTACTTCACCAGGACTTCTGTGTCGACGTCGTCACGAAGGCGGCCCGCTTGTCGTCCACGTTCGAGTCGCCGGAGGGTGGCCGCCTCGACGTCGGCCGAGTGCGCCAACCACGCCGTCCGAAACGAGGTGTCGGTGCGCAGCTTCCGGGCGATCTCCAGGCGCGTCCCGAGCCAGTCGAAATCCTGTGGGCGCGCGAGCATGTCACGCATGACCTGCACGAGGCCCTGTTCGGCGGCGACGTCGGCCATCCGCTCGGCGTCTTCGTGGGCAAGCGCCAGGAACAGCGCTTCCTTGTCGCGGAAGTGGTGGAAGATCGCGCCCCTCGACAGGCCCGTCGACTCCTCGATCCGCTTGACGGTCGCGCCGTCGTAGCCGTACTCGGCGAAGCAATGCCGCGCGCCGTCGAGAATCTCCCGACGACGCGCGGCCAGCCGGTCATCACTGACCTTGGGCACTGAGCGTGCTCCCTGTCTCGTCGAAGCTGGGGTGTCAGCTCTTGATCATGTTGCGCAGCACGAACTGCAGGATGCCTCCGTTGCGGTAGTAGTCGGCCTCGCCGGGCGTGTCGATGCGAACCACGGCATCGAACTCGACCTTCGCGCCGTCCTCCTTGGTCGCGGTGACATGCACGGTCTTCGGCGTCTTGCCGTTGTTGAGCTCCTCGATACCGCTGATGTCGAAGGTCTCGGTGCCGTCGAGGCCCAGCGACTTATGCGATTCACCCTCGGGGAACTGCAGCGGGATGACGCCCATACCGATCAGGTTCGAGCGGTGGATGCGCTCGAAGCTCTCGGTGATGACCGCCTTGACGCCCAGCAGGCGGGTGCCCTTGGCCGCCCAGTCACGCGACGACCCGGTGCCGTACTCCTTGCCACCGAGCACCACCAGCGGGGTGCCCTGCTCGGCGTAGTTCTGCGCGGCGTCGTAGATGAACGACTGCGGGCCGCCCTCCTGGGTGAAGTCGCGGGTGTAACCACCGGTGACGTCCACCAGCTGGTTGGCCAGCCGGATGTTGCCGAACGTCGACCGGATCATCACCTCGTGGTTGCCGCGGCGGGCACCCAGCGAGTTGTAGTCCTTGCGGGCCACGCCGTGCGAATCGAGATACTGCGCGGCGGGCGTACCCGGCTTGATGGTCGACGCGGGGGAGATGTGGTCGGTGGTCACCGAGTCACCCAGCTTGGCGAGCACCCGTGCGCCCTTGATGTCGGCGACCGGCGCCGGCTCGGACTGCATGCCCTCGAAGTACGGGGGCTTACGGACGTAGGTGGACTCGTCGTCCCACTCGAAGACCTTGCCGTCCGGGGTGGGCAGGTTGCGCCAGCGCTCGTCACCCTTGAAGACGTCGGCGTAGTCGGCGGCGTACTGCTCGGCCGAGATCGACGACCCGATCGTCTCCTGGATCTCCTCGTTCGACGGCCAGATGTCCTTCAGGAACACCTCGTTGCCGTCGGCATCGGTACCGAGCGGATCGGTCTCGAAGTCGAAGTCCATCGTGCCGGCCAGCGCGTAGGCGATGACCAGCGGCGGCGACGCCAGGTAGTTCATCTTGACGTCCGGGTTGATGCGACCCTCGAAGTTGCGGTTACCCGAGAGCACCGCGGTGGCGGTGAGGTCGTTGTCGTTGATCGCCTTGCTGATCTCCTCCGGCAGCGGACCGGAGTTGCCGATGCACGTGGTGCAGCCGTAACCGACGAGGAAGAAGCCCAGCTTCTCCAGGTACGGCCACAGTCCGGCCTTGTCGTAGTAGCCGGTCACGACCTGCGAACCCGGGGCCATGGAGGTCTTGACCCACGGCTTGGAGGTGAGGCCCTTCTCCACGGCCTTCTTCGCCAGCAGGCCGGCGCCGAGCATCACCGACGGGTTCGAGGTGTTGGTGCAACTGGTGATGGACGCGATGGTGACGATGCCGTGATCCAGAACCATGTCGCCGCGCTCGGTCGAGGACACCTTGACCGGCTTCGACGGCCGACCCTCGGCGCCCTTCGACGCATTGTGGGCGGGTTCGTCGTCGTCGGCGAACGACAGCTTGGCCGCGTCGGGGCTCACCGACGGTGCGTCCGAGGCGGGGAAGCTCTCCTCGTTGGCCTCGTCGACACCGTTGTGGGCAGGGGTGTTGCCCTCTTCGACGTAGTTGTGGATGTCCTTGCGGAACGCGTTCTTGGCATCCCAGAGCTCGATGCGGTCCTGCGGACGCTTCGGGCCGGCGATGGACGGGACGACCGTCGACAGGTCGAGCTCCATGTACTCGGAGTACTGCGCCTCGGCCGCGTCCTTCTCCAGCCACATGCCCTGTTCCTTGGCGTAGGCCTCGACGAGGTCCAGGGTCTCCTGCGAGCGACCGGTCAGCTTGAGGTAGTTGACGGTCTCGGAGTCGATCGGGAACATCGCGCAGGTGGAGCCGAACTCGGGGCTCATGTTGCCGATGGTGGCGCGGTTGGCCAGCGGCACCTCGGCGACGCCGTTTCCGTAGAACTCGACGAACTTGCCGACCACACCGTGCTTGCGCAGCATGTCGGTGATGGTGAGGACCACGTCGGTGGCGGTGACGCCGGGCTTGGTGGCACCGGTCAGCTTGAAGCCGACGACACGCGGAATGAGCATCGAGACGGGCTGGCCGAGCATTGCGGCCTCGGCCTCGATGCCGCCGACGCCCCAGCCGAGCACGCCGAGACCGTTCTCCATGGTGGTGTGCGAGTCGGTGCCGATGCAGGTGTCCGGGTAGGCCACGCCGTCACGCACCATGACCGAGCGCGCGAGGTGCTCGATGTTGACCTGGTGCACGATGCCGGTGCCCGGGGGCACGACGCGGAAGTCGTCGAAGGCGCCCTGGCCCCAGCGGAGGAACTTGTAGCGCTCTTCGTTGCGCTGGTACTCGATCTCGACGTTGCGCTCGAAGGCCTGCGCGTTGCCGAATGCCTCGATGATCACCGAGTGGTCGATGACCATCTCGGCAGGGGCGAGCGGGTTCACCTTGTCCGGGTCGCCGCCGAGTTCCTTGACGGCGTCGCGCATGGTCGCGAGGTCCACGATGCACGGCACGCCGGTGAAGTCCTGCATGATCACACGTGCAGGCGTGAACTGGATCTCGATGCTCGGATCGGCGCTCGGGTCCCAGTTCGCGATCGCCTCGATGTGCTGTTTGGTGATGTTCGCGCTGTCCTCGGTGCGGAGCAGGTTCTCGGCGAGGACCTTCAACGCATAAGGGAGTTTCTCGGTGCCCTTGACGGCACCCAGTCGGTAGATCTCGTACGAATTGTCGCCCACCTCAAGGGTTCCGCGGGCGCCAAAGGAATCGATACTCACGTCTTGTCCACTCTCCTCAACGTGCCGACGGGCTGCGCCGGCCTGCTTCTCCGACGGGCTGCGTCGGTGGTTACAGCAACGTGTGATCTCGCTGCGATCGCTGTCACCGCCCGGTGTGATCGACCAGCGGGGACGCTGTTCGTCGACCGGTGACGACACCCACGATATTAACAGTACGCACGTACTGTTAACAAACCGCCTGACGCATCGTGTTCGTTCGGGCTGCGACACGGACCCGCGATTCTCCGGACTCGTCCATTCTGTCGTACGGTGCTGCAGGAGGTTTGCCGAGCTGCTGGTGTCAGTGTGAATTTAATGCTCGCGAAACCTCGCCGGCGACCGCGTGACACGCTTCGCGGCCCGTTGCCGGGAGTCGGTGCGGAATGATGTGAGGATGGCCAGATGAGCCCCGGTGCGACGACACAGCAGGTGCTGGCCCTTCCCTCGATGGGGCTGCCGGTGCCGTCGCTCATCCCCGAGGACATCGACATGCCGGCGATTCTCGCCGATGTCCGCGACGACGGCGTCGCCGCGCCCGCCGACCAGGTCGAGGGCCTTCGTGCGGTGGTCGCCGACGCCGAGGCGGACGGCCACGACGTCAGCTTCGTGGTGATCGAACGGCCGATCAAGTTCGAGTTCTACCGCGACGTCGCGACCGAGGTGCAGTCGGAGGTGGGCGGCACCGTGATCGTGCTCGGACCCCAATCCGTGGGCAGTTCCTCGCCGTATTTCAGTCGGGTCCAGCAGGAAGAGGCCACCGACAACCTCACGCTCACCAATCCGCCGCTGGCCGCCCGGCAGATGTGGGATCAGATGAACGAGCCGTCGCTGAACTGGACCGTCATCAGCCTGGCATTGATCGTCGTGGTCGTCGTCGGTGCGGCTCTCGCCCGGCTGCGATCGAGCCGCCGTTCGCGCTCGGGCGACGGCGCGGACGCGCCGGACGCCGGGTCGTCGGCGTCGTCATCTGCCGCCGGGTCGTCTGCGGCCGGTTCGGGGACCACCGACCTCTCGCGCGACCTCCCGTAGGCTCTTCGCCGCATCGTCGGCGGCGGTCTCCGGAGGCAGATACACGGAGCGCGGCGTCCCGCTGGATGTGGCGCGCCCGAGATTCGCCTTCGTTGCGAATTCGAGACCTTGATCTCGCTGTTGCCTTTCGTCCAGTTCACGGCATTTTGCCTGGTAATCACGCCAATGTAATTCGTGACTACTGATTTCCGATGTGTTCGATGTGACGTACGGTTCTGTTGTCGCGTGTGGTGTCCAAGTGATGGAGGGCACCACAAGTGATGCATGGTGCAGTCGCGAATTGGGGTCTCGGGGGTTCGGACGGCACCGACACCGTCACGGTGCGGACGTGACGGGGCACGCCGCGAACGACGAGGGAGAACTGGTGAGGCGAGCTACGGTCGGAGCGGGTCGCGGAAATCTGCGATCCCGGCTCTGTGCGCTCTTGGTCATCGGCGTCCTGGGGGCGGTGGGCGCGGGCCAGGCCCAGGCGGCCCCGAAGAACGGACAGCCCTCGCGCGTGTCGGGTCTGATCAATCAGATCGCGCAGGCGAACCAGAACATCGCCGATCTCGACAGTGCGGTCGCGGTCCGTCAGGAGAACGTCAACCGGGCCCTCGTCGACTACCAGAACTCGGTGGCCGCGGAGCAACTCGCCACCGTCGCGGCCAAGTCGGCCAAGCGCTCGCTGTCCGATGCCCGTCGCAAGGTCGCCCAGGCGCAGGACGAGTTCGACACCTTCGCCCGCGACGTCTACCGGCAGGGCAGCGCACGCAGCTCGATGGCGGAGTACGTGTCCTCCGACGACCCCGGCTCCGTGCTCGACCGCATGACGGTCATCGACCGACTCGGCAGACAACAGCGCGACACCATCGAGCGCCTCACCGTCGCCCGCAATCAGCAGGCCAATCGTGTCGCCGCCGTCCAGGCAACGCAGCGACAGGCGGCCTTCGCCACCCAGAGCGCCGCGACCCGCAAGGACGACGCGCTGTCCGCAGTCGCGCAGGCACGCTCCGCGGTCGCGTCGGAGCAGGAGCGCCGTTCCTCCCTGATCCAGAAGCGCGACAAGGTGCAGGCCTCGCTGGACAAGCTCCGTGGCGTCGTCCCCAAGCGCCAGGCGGAGGGGCCGTCGGCGGGCGAACTGCTCGCCAACCTGTTCCCGGACTCCTCGGGGATACCTGCTGCACCACCCGGGACCGCGCCGGGCACGGGTGGGGACAACCAGGCACTCGCAGTGGCGGCACAGGCGGCGGCGAAGCTCGCGCTCGACGTCGGACAGCAGGTCCTCGCGGGTCTCGTCGGTCAACAGCAGCTGCCCCATTCGGAACTGCTCGACGAACTCGGCGTCGGGGGCACCGACATGACCGGCAGCGGTCCCGATTCGCTGAGTTCGGCGATCGGCAGTGGCAGCCTCGGGTCACTGTTCGGCAGTTCCGGCGGTGGTGGTGGCATGGTCCGCCCCGGCCTGCGGGGTCCGCAGGCCGTGGAGATCGTGGTGAATCGGTCGCTGTCGCAGCTCAACGTGCCCTACGCCTGGGGTGGCGGGGACGCGAACGGCCCGACCCGCGGCATCCGTGACGGCGGCGTGGCCGACAGCCACGGCGACTACAACAAGATCGGGTACGACTGCTCGGGGCTGATGATCTACGCGTTCGCGGGTGTCGGCATCGAACTGCCGCACTACACCGGCTACCAGTACACGTCGGGACCACAGTTCCCGCTGTCGCAGATGCGTCGTGGAGACATGATCTTCTACGGTCCCAACGCCAGTCAGCATGTCGCGCTGTACCTCGGCGACAACAAGATGATCGAGGCCCCGCAATCGGGAGACGTGGTCAAGGTGTCGCCCTTGCGGACCGCGGGCGCGATGCCCAACGTCGTCCGTCTGCTCTGACCGGCTCGGGGATGGCGCCGCCGCGCCGCAACCGCAACGGCGGTCGGCCACGCCCAGACCCTTCTTGGCCGCTTTTCAGAGAACGCGACTACGCTGGCAGCGACAGGCCGCCCAGACACCGCTGACGCACGACCGACCTGCGCAGCACGTCGACGGAACAGGAGCACCCGCTTGACCTCTTCGCATCCCCCGGCCGAATCCGCGGGCGGAGCCGGCCCAGACGGATCGGTCATGTTGTCCGACAGTGACGTCAAACTGCTCGAGCGGGCGATCTACGAGGTCAAACGGGTCATCGTCGGGCAGGATCAGCTCGTCGAACGCATCCTCGTCGGTCTGCTCGCCCGTGGGCACATCCTGCTCGAGGGTGTCCCGGGTGTGGCGAAGACGCTGGCGGTCGAGACCTTCGCGACGGTCGTCGGGGGTTCGTTCTCCCGTGTCCAGTTCACCCCGGACCTCGTCCCGACCGACCTCATCGGCACGCGCATCTACCGCCAGGGCAAAGAGGAGTTCGACACCGAACTCGGTCCGGTGGTCGCGAACTTCCTGCTCGCGGACGAGATCAACCGCGCCCCGGCGAAGGTGCAGTCCGCGCTGCTCGAGGTGATGGCCGAGCGCCACGTCTCGATCGGTGGCACCACCTACCCCATGCCGGAACCGTTCCTGGTCATGGCCACCCAGAACCCGATCGAGAACGAGGGCGTCTACCCGCTGCCGGAGGCGCAGCGCGACCGATTCCTGTTCAAGGTGCTCGTCGACTACCCGTCGGTAGAGGAGGAGCGCGAGATCGTCTACCGGATGGGCAACGTACCGCCGTCGGCGACGCCGGTGCTCGACCCGGAGACGATGATCCGACTGCAACGCACCGCGGCCAATGTCTTCGTCCACCACGCGTTGGTCGACTATGTCGTCCGCGTCATCAACGCGACCCGCCGTCCCGCCGAACTCGGCATGTCCGACGTCGCCGCATGGCTGTCCTATGGGGCGTCGCCTCGCGCGACCCTCGGCATCGTCGCGGCCGCGCGGGCGCTGGCTCTCGTCCGTGGACGCGACTACGTGATCCCACAGGACGTCGTCGAGATCATCCCGGACGTTCTTCGTCATCGTCTCGTCCTGAGCTACGACGCGCTCGCCGACGAGGTCGACGCCGATCAGGTGATCACCCGCGTGCTGCAGACCGTGGGCCTGCCGCAGGTCGGCGCGCAGCCGGTCGCGGCGGGCGGACACCCCGGTCAGCCGCAGCCTAATGTGCAGGCGCCGCAACAGTATCCGGGTCAGAACGGTGCCCCGGTGAACCAGGCCCCGGGGAACCAGGCGACGGTGAACCAGGCGACGGCGAACCAGACGACACCTCGGTATGCCGGCCAATAAAGATCTGCCGTCGCTGGGCGCAGGGCTGCTCTCCGAGCCACAGCTCACGGCGGCGTTGAAGACGCTGGAGCTGACCGTGCGTCGCAAGCTCGACGGCGTCCTGCAGGGTGAGCACCTCGGACTGATCCCCGGACCCGGGTCCGAGCCGGGGGAGGCGCGTGCCTATCAGCCCGGCGACGACATCCGACGGATGGAGTGGTCGGTGACCGCGCGCACCACACAGCCCCACGTCCGGCAGATGATCGCTGACCGCGAACTGGAGACCTGGCTCGTCGTGGACGCATCGGCGAGCCTCGACTTCGGCACCGTCAATTGCACGAAGCGTGACCTGGCGGTGGCGGCCGCGGCCGCGCTCGTTCATCTCACCTCGGGCGGGGGAAACCGGCACGGCGCCATCGTGTGCACCGGCGACCGACTGGTTCGTGTGCCGGCTCGGAGCGGACGCGCCCACGCCCAGAATCTGCTCAAGGCGATCGCCACCACCGCGCGGGCATCGACCGGCGTCCGGGGCGATCTGCACGCCGGCATCGAGGCGCTGCGCCGACCTCAGCGCAGGCGCGGATTGGCCGTGGTGATCAGTGACTTCCTCGGCCCGATCGACTGGGAGCGGTCGTTGCGCGCGATCGGTGCCCACCATGAACTGCTCGCCGTGGAGGTACTCGATCCGCGTGACCTCACGCTGCCCGATGTCGGCGAGGTGAGTCTGGCCGACGCGGAATCCGGTGAGGTACGCGACATCACCATCACCCCCGCAGTTCGGCGCGACTTCGCCGCCGCGGCACGCGACCATCAGGCGAAGGTGCATCGGACCATCCGCAGCTGCGGGGGACCGGTGCTGGGTCTGCGAACCGATCGCGACTGGATCACCGACACCGTCAAGTTCGTCGCACAGCGGCGGCGCGGCCTGGCCGCCGGGGTCGGGTGAGGCGCGAGTGTCGTTCCTCGCGAGCCCATGGTGGCTCCTGCTGCTCCTGGTCGTGGCCGGCCTGGCCGCCGCCTACATCTACGTCCAGCGCCTGCGACGCAAGCGCGCGCTCAGGTTCGCCAATCTCGACCTGCTCAACCGTGTCGCGCCCGAACAGCGCAACCGCTTGCGGCACGTCCCCATCGCGTTGTTGTTGGTGTCGCTGATCCTGCTGGTCGTGGCCGTCGCGGCGCCCCAGGCCGACCGGCGGGTGCCCCGCAACAAGGCGACGGTGATCCTGGTGATGGACGTCTCACGGTCCATGAACGCCACCGACGTCGCGCCGTCGCGGATCCGGGCGGCGCAGGACGCCGCGCGCACGTTCGCCGACGAACTCACCGACGGCATCAACCTCGGGTTGATCTCGTACGCCGGGACCGCGTCCACACTGGTGTCGCCGACCCCGGACCACAACGCGACGAAGGCGGCCGTCGACAAGCTGCGACTCGACGACAAGACCGCCACCGGTGAGGGGATCTTCGCGGCGATCCAGCAGATCCAGACCCTCAACGCGGTGCTGGGCGGCGACGCGGCGGCACCGCCGGCCCGGATCGTCCTGCTCTCCGACGGCAAGGAGACGGTGCCCGACGACCCCGACGACCCGCGCGGGGCGTTCACCGCGGCCCGAAAGGCGAGCGAGGAGAAGATCCCGATCTCGACGATCTCGTTCGGCACGATGAGCGGGACCGTCGACCTCGAGGGCGACCAGGTGCCCGTCCCGGTCGACGACGAATCGCTGCGCAAGATCGCCAATCTGTCCAGCGGACAGTTCTTCACCGCCGCGAGCCTCGACGAGCTCAACCGCGTCTACGAGACGCTGCAGCAACAGATCGGGTACGAAACGCGTCGCGGCGACAACTCCCGTCCATGGCTGATCGCCGGTACCTTGTTGGCGCTGCTGTCGGCCTTCGCCGCGCTGGCCATCAACCGGCGCCTGCCCTGACCGGGCAGCGGCCGCGGGCAGCCCACCAGAGCACCGGATTCCGACGAACGGATAAGTTGACCACCATGGCAGACAGCAACGAAGCTCAGCAGGTCTCCCGCTCGGTCCTCGTGACCGGTGGCAACCGCGGGATCGGCCTCGCGGTCGCTCGCCGCCTCGCGGCCGACGGACACAAGGTCGCGGTGACCCACCGCGGCTCCGGCGCTCCCGACGGGTTGTTCGGGGTGCAGTGCGACGTCACCGACAACGCCTCGGTGGAACGTGCGTTCGACGAGGTGGCCGAGCACCAGGGTCCGGTCGAGGTCCTGGTCGCCAACGCCGGCATCACCGACAACATGCTCCTCATGCGGCTCTCGGAGGAGTCGTTCGAGAAGGTCGTCGACGCCAACCTCACGGGTGCGTTCCGCTGCGCGAAGCGGGCCACCAAGGGCATGCAACGCGCCAAGTGGGGCCGGATGATCTTTCTCGGCTCGGTCGTCGCGACGTCGGGCATCCCCGGTCAGGCCAACTACGCCGCATCCAAGGCCGGCCTGATCGGCCTGGCCCGCTCGATCGCCCGCGAGGTCGGATCGCGCAACATCACCGCCAATGTCGTCGCCCCGGGCTTCATCGACACCGACATGACCGCCGCCATGGAGGACCGCTACATCGAGATGGCCAAGCAGGCCATCCCGCTGGGACGGACCGGAAAGCCCGAGGACGTCGCGGCCGCCATCAGCTTCCTCGCCTCCGACGAGGGCGGCTACATCACCGGTGCGGTGCTGCCCGTCGACGGCGGCATGGGCATGGGCAACTGACGCCACACGCCGACTCGCCGATCAGACCACCAGACACCAGGAGCGAACCGTGACAGGAATTCTCGACGGCAAGACCGTCCTCATCACCGGCATCATCACCGACGCGTCGATCGCGTTCCACGCAGCGGCGATGGCCCAGGAGCAGGGCGCGAAGGTGATCATCACCGGGATCCCCGAGCGTCTCCGCCTCATCGACCGCATCGCCAAGCGACTTCCGCAGGAGGTGCCGCCGGCGATCGGACTCGACATCACCAGTGAAGACGACCTCGACGCGCTGGCCGGCAAGGTCTCCGAACTCGCCCCCGAGGGCATCGACGGCGTCATGCATTCCATCGCCTTCGCGCCGCGCACCCTGATGGGTCCTGACGCCAAGCCGTTCCTGGACGGACCCGGCCCCGACGCCGCCAAGGCGTTCGAGATCTCCGCCTGGAGCTACGCGTCCCTGGCACGCGCCGTCCTGCCCGTCATGAACGAGGGCGGGTCGATCGTCGGAATGGACTTCGATCCGCGCACAGCGCTGCCGTACTACAACTGGATGGGCGTTGCGAAGGCGGCGCTCGAATCGGTCAACCGGTACGTCGCCCGCGAAGTCGGCACCGCCAAGAGGATCCGTTCCAATCTCGTTGCGGCAGGGCCGATCAAGACCCTTGCGGCGAAGGCGATCGCCGGAACCGCCACCGACGACGCCAAGCAGTTGAGCATGCTCAACACCTACTGGGACGGGGCGTCGCCGATCGGATGGGACGTCGATGACCCGACTGTGGTCGCGAAGTCGGTGTGCGCGTTGCTCTCCGACTGGTTGCCGGCCACCACAGGGTCCATCGTCTACGTGGACGGCGGCGCCAGCCACAACACCTGGTTCCCCGAGAACTTCGCCGGATAGTGGCCGACACCACGGCTGGATTCGACGCCGTCCTGTTCCTCAGCTTCGGGGGACCGGACGGACCCGAGGACGTGATGCCGTTCCTGGAGAACGTCACTCGGGGCCGCGGGGTGCCCCGTGAACGCCTCGAAGCCGTGGCCGAACACTATTTCCATTTCGGCGGCATCTCGCCGATCAATCGACTCAATCTCGACATGATCGACGCGTTACGCTCCGAACTGGAGGCGCGAGACCGCCGATTGCCGGTCTACTTCGGCAACCGCAACTGGCATCCGATGGTGGAGGACACCGTCGCGGAGATGTTCCGTGACGGCCATCGCCGCATCCTGGTCTTCCCGACGTCGGCGTGGGCGGGCTATTCGGGTTGCCGCCAGTACCACG
The DNA here is from genome assembly GCF_036350415.1 of Gordonia sesuvii. NCBI lineage: Bacteria > Bacillati > Actinomycetota > Actinomycetes > Mycobacteriales > Gordoniaceae > Gordonia > Gordonia sesuvii. Next base: position 370,016 of record NZ_JAZDUF010000002.1, on the reverse strand, counting down.
AGGACATCGCACGAGCGCTCGACGCGTTGGCGCACCGCGAGCCCGCCACTGCCACAGACGATCCGATCCTGTTGCGGAAGATCCCGCAGTACTGGGACGCCGACGCGATGATCGACGCCGGGGCCGACGCGATCACCCGTGCTGCCGGCGCAATGCCGGCCGGCGACGTCCCGCCGCGGCTGGTGTTCACCGCCCACTCGGTTCCGTTGTCGGCCGACCGCGCCGCAGGACCGGCATCCGACGGCGGCGGTCTGTACTCCCGTCAGGTGTACGCCGCCGCCACTGCGGTCGCCGATCGAGTCGGCCACACCGACTTCGACCAGGTGTGGCAGTCGCGATCCGGACCGCCGCAGGTGCCGTGGCTGGAGCCCGACATCTGCGATCATCTGGAAGCGCTTGCCGCCCAAGGCGTCCGCCAGGTGATCGCCTACCCGATCGGGTTCATATCCGATCACCTCGAAGTGGTGTGGGACCTCGACAACGAGGCCGCCGACGTCGCCGCACGACTCGGGATCGACTACGTCCGGGCCGACACGGTGGGTACCGACCCGCGCTTCATCCGACTCATCGCCGACCTCATCGAGCGGTATGCCGAAGGTGGCGGCGATCTGCGCGCGATGGGATGCGGTGACAACGGCGCCCCCTGCCGACCGGACTGCTGCGTGCCGGTGGCGCGGCCGTCCCGCGTGAGCGGCGCGGCTTCGTAGTCCTCGCCCCGGCGGCGGCGCGCATCGGCTCGTTCAGAGGCCGGTCGGTAGGTGTTCGCAAATCACGCGATTGACGGCGGCTGCGCGTGCGTTGCGGGCGAGAGTGGCCAGTCGACGCAGTCCGACGTCACCGGTTTCGACGTGGCCGGCGGTGACACCGAAGGTCGGTACGTGCGCTCCGGCCATCGTGACGATCGCTTCCACCCTTGCCGCGGAGTCGATCACGCGCGTCGCACGTGCATCGTCGTGCGGTGGGAGATCGACCTGGTGGCGGGCGGTGAGGGTGGCCAACGTCGCACGCAGGGCGGCCGGCCGCACCCGCAGATCTGAGCCGCCGAGCCCGCCGATGATGTCGGCCGTCTCCCGAATCGCTTCGCGGAGATCGTATTCCAGCTGCGCCAGAGATTCGGCCGTGGTCATGTCGACGGGGTGTTCGTAGCGGTATACACCCCAATGGCAGACATCGCCCACCAGCGTTGGGACCAGACCCAACGTGATGTCGTCGACGTCGTCGTCGATCAGCAGGATCTCACCGGCGTCGAGCGCCGCGGCGGTGGCCGGACCGGGCGGGAGCCCCTGCGGGTCTCCAGCGGTGGGCAGGCGCACCCCCAGCCGTCGACCGCGACGGACCAGGGCGAGCAGACCGAGCCGAGAGTGCTCCGTGAGATCCGGCGGCAGTCCGTCGCCGTCGACCACGTGACGGTCGGCGAAGTCGCCGAGGGTGTCGGTGACATCGTCGGGACCGCAGCGACCGGCCGACCACGCCGCGGCCCACGCGCCGAGGGCGCAGCCGGGCCACGCGGGTGGTCCCGGGGCGATGAGGTCGGTGCTGGTCATGGCTTCTCCACGATAGGCGAGTCGGGCAATCGCCGATCATCCGGCGTGGCGGTCACGGCTGCGCAGGCGATGCGTCCTACGGTGACTTCTCGTGAGCGCTGACCGGTATGGACGTGACGTGCTGGCGAACCCTCGCCGAGCCAAGCCCCGAGCCCCCGAAGTCGCTGCCGACCGAGACCTGGTGGTGGAGGACGCCGCCACCGGGTTCTGCGGCGCGATCGTCGGCATCGAGAAAAGCTACTCCGGAGACCTCGTCCGCCTGGAGGACCGGCACGGCGCCACGCGCGTGTTCCTGATGCATCCGGCGGCGTTCCTGATCGACGGTCGACCGGTGACCCTCGTCCGGCCCCGATCGCGCGGCCCGCAGACGCCGGCCACGACCGCATCCGGTTCGCGGACTGTTCGACCGGCACGCGCGCGCACCGCTCGGGCGAGTCGCATCTTCGTCGAAGGTGTACACGATGCGACGTTGCTGGAGCGTGTCTGGGGTGACGACCTCCGCGTCGAAGGTGTCGTCGTGGAGAGTCTCGACGGATTGGACAACCTCGCCGATGTCCTCGGGGTGTTCGGTCCCGCCGGGCATCGACGGGCAGGTGTGTTGGTCGATCACCTGGTCGCGGGTTCGAAGGAGATGCGGCTGACCGGCGACGTGGGGGAACACGTGCTGGTCTGCGGCCATCCGTTCATCGACGTCTGGGAGGCGGTCAAACCCGCCTCGGTCGGCATCCGGGCGTGGCCGAAGGTTCCCCGCGGTGTCGACTGGAAGACCGGCGTGTGTCGCGAGTTGCGCTGGGGCACACCGCAAGACGGATGGCGTCGAGTGCTCTCGTCGGTCCGGAGTTACGCCGACCTCGAGGTCGACCTGTTGCGCTCGGTGGAGGAACTCATCGATTTCGTCACCGCAGCCGACGGGGACCGCTGACCCGGATTCGGACGAAACGTGCAAACCGTGACGTCTGGCACACTGGAGTCATGACCGCTCTGTTGTGGCTTGCCGCCGCGATCGTCCTGGTCATCGCCGAGATGTTCGGCGGCGACCTGGTACTGCTGATGCTGGGCGGGGGAGCGCTGGCCGCGGCCGGTGTGGATTTCGCTCTCGAGCCCCCGCTCTGGGTGGATGCAGTCGTGTTCGCGGTCGTCTCGGTGCTGTTGCTGGTCGTCGTCCGACCGGTGGCCCGGCGCCACATGCTCAACCGTCCGCAGTTGCTCACCAATACCGAAGCACTCGAGGGAAAGCATGCCGTCGTGACCGAACGTGTGGATTCGCACGACGGCCGGGTCAAGATCGGTGGCGACGTCTGGTCGGCCCGGACCCTCGATCCGGGTGAGGTGATCGAAGCCGGCGCCGAGGTCACCGTCGTGCAGATCGACGGCGCCACCGCAGTCGTCTGGAAGGGGTGACGGAGAACATGGAGTATGCCGGGTTGGTGGTACTGGCCCTGCTCGTCCTGCTCGTGGTCGTCGTACTGGTCAAGTCCATTGCGTTGATCCCGCAGGCCGAGGCAGCAGTCATCGAACGCCTCGGTCGATACACGCGGACGGTCTCGGGACAGCTGACCTTGCTGCTTCCGTTCATCGATCGGATCCGCGCCCGCGTCGACATCCGTGAGCGGGTCGTGTCATTCCCGCCGCAGCCGGTCATCACCGAGGACAACCTGACGCTGTCGATCGACACGGTGGTCTACTTCCAGGTGACGAACCCGAAGTCGGCCGTCTACGAGATCGACGACTACATCGCCGGTGTGGAACAGCTGACGATCACGACGCTCCGTAACGTCGTCGGCGGGATGACCCTCGAGGAGACGCTGACCTCCCGCGACTCGATCAACGGGCAACTCCGTGGTGTGCTCGACGAGGCCACCGGTCGTTGGGGTCTGCGCGTCGCGCGCGTGGAGCTCAAGAGCATCATGCCGCCTCCGTCGATCCAGGAATCGATGGAGAAGCAGATGAAGGCCGACCGGGAGAAGCGCGCGACGATTCTCTCGGCAGAGGGTCAGCGCGAGTCTGCCATCAAGACCGCCGAGGGCAACAAGCAGAGCCAGATCCTCGCTGCCGAGGGTGCAAAGCAGGCGGCGATCCTGGCCGCCGAGGCGGATCGGCAGTCGACGATCCTGCGGGCCCAGGGCGATCGGGCCGCGTCCTACCTCAAGGCGCAGGGTGAGGCGAAGGCGATCGAGAAGACCTTCGCCGCCGTGAAGGCCGCCAAGCCCACTCCCGAACTGCTCGCCTACCAGTACCTGCAGCAGATCCCCGAGATGGCCAAGGGGGAGAGCAGCAAGGTTTGGGTGGTGCCATCCGATTTCGGTTCCGCACTTCAGGGATTCGCGAAGTCCTTCGGCGCCCAGGGCGACGACGGTGTGTTCCGCTACGAACCGACCCACGACGAACCGTCGGCGGTCGACGAGGCCGAGACCGAGGACTGGTTCTCGCTGGAGTCGGATCCCAAGGTCGCCCAGGCGGTGGCGGAGGCGGAGAAGGTGGCTCGTCGTCCGGTCGATCCGGAGATCGCGACACGTTCGTCACGGCAGCTCTCCTACGGAAATCGGCAGGCGCGAGATGCAGCCCCGACCCCCGCGACGTCGGAGGCGGCGGACTCGGACGGCCCTTCGTGACGTTCCTCCGCTAGCGCTCCGGAACTCCTCAGGGACCAGGGGATGTCCGATCCCTGAGGAACGAGGCGCCGCGCGAGTGTTGTCCGATCCCTGAGGAACGAGGCGCTAGCCGAGTGTCACGAAGGGTCGGACACAGGCAGCCGAGCGTCGAGGATCAAGCCGGTCAGCCCCACGGCGAAGAAGCACGCACTGAGCAACAGCAACAGCGGGTTGCGTTGTCCGGCCATGGCATCGCCGAGGAGCACCACGGCGATGGTGCCGGGCGCCATGCCCACGACGGTGGCGACGAGGTAGGGCAGCGCCCGCACCGAGGACAGCGCCGAACAGTAGTTCGCGACCGAGAACGGGCACGCCGCGATGAGGCGCAGCGAGCCGACAGCCAGCCATCCGCGCCTGCTGAGCCGATACTCGACCGACCGGACGACCGGTTTCGTCAGATACGGCCGCACCCGTTCCCGCCCGACGGCCCGGACGAGCCAGAACGACACCATCGCCGACACTGTCGACGCGGCCATGGCACCGACGATCCCGACCGCGGGACCGAACAGGATCCCGGACATCACGGTGAACGGGGAGCGGGGGATCGGCGCAATCGTTATCAGTGCGTAGGCGCCGAAGAACACCCACACAAAGACGGGACCAAGGTCTTCGCCCCACGATCGGACCGCGCCGATCGACGGGATCGGAATGAAGTACGAGCTCAGCAATACGACCGCGACGACCGCGGTGAGGGTCAGGGCCGGCCGCACCACCCGGTGGTCGATGCGCCGGCGGGTGGGCCGGCCGACCTCTGGGTCACCCCCGGTCGACGACGCGTTCGCGGTGGTGAGGGGGTCGGAGGGCACCGGGACACTCTACCCGCGCGCGACTGCGTGCTCCTTGTCACAACAGACCTCCCATGTGGGCCGAGCGAGCGTTCGGCTAAAGTCGGGTACGCGCTCGACCCGAGCATGACGGAGGTATCACGACCCATGTCGCAGACCACTGCGTCGACGTCCGATCGGCCTGACGGGCCGCTCGCCGAGGCCTATCAGTCCTGGTCAGATGCCGCAGCAGCGGTGGTGGCCAAGTCCCGGCGGACAACCGTCGAGGAGTTGGGCGCGACGGCCGAGGAACTGCTGTCCACCGACACGATCGATGGACTTCGCATCCGCCCGCTGTACACCCGCAAGGACGAGACGGCCGAAGCCGGCCTCCCGGGAAGTTTCCCGTTCGTTCGCGGTGCGGATCCGGATCGTGACGTCGTGATGGGCTGGCGCGTCACCGAGCGATTCGGCGACGACACGGCCGGTGCCGCCGAGGTCAACGAGAGCATTCTGGAAGCGCTGGCCAACGGGACCAGCGGATTGTGGTTGCGCATCGGTGATGCGCTCGGCGCCGATGACCTCGCCACCGTGCTCGACGGCGTTTACCTCGATCTGATCCCGGTCACACTCGACGCGGGTATCGAGGGGATCGCGGCGGCGCGCGCGTTGCTCGCCCTGCGGGAGAAGGCAGGCGCCGCCCCACAGGCCGCCGAGCCCACTCCTGCCACCGTCACCTCGTTCGGGTTCAGTCCGTTGACAGCGGCGTTCTCCGGTCGGCCCACCGTCGACGTCGCGGAAGCGACTGCGCTCGCCGCCGAAGCGCCCTCTACGGTGCGATCGTTCCGGGTGGACGGCACCGATTTCGCCACCGCCGGCGCCGACAACGGACTCGAGCTCGCACTGGTCGTCGCGGCGGCCGTCACCCACTTGCGAGACCTCACCGCGGTCGGGGTGTCCGCCGCGGACGCGTTGCGGCAGATCACCTTCGCGGTCTCCGCGGGTGACGACCAGTTCGCGACCATCGCCAAGTTCCGTGCGCTACGCAAGCTCTGGGCCCGGGTGGCCGAGGTCGTCGGCGCCCCGGACGCGGGTGCGGCCCTGACCCACGGAGTCACCGACCTGTCGATGCAGAGTCAGCGTGATCCGTGGGTCAACATGCTGCGCACCACCATCGCGGCGTTCGGCGCGGGTGTCGGTGGGGCCGACCAGGTGACGGTTCTCGGCTTCGACGCGGCGATCCCGGCCGATCGGCGCACGTCGAGCGCCAGCTTCTCGCGACGTATCGCGCGCAACACTCAGCTGCTCCTGCTCGAGGAATCCAACATCGGTCGGGTCCTGGATCCGGCCGGGGGATCGTGGTTCGTCGAGACGCTCACCGAAGAGATGGCGGCCAACGCGTGGTCCGTCTTCGGCGAGATCGAAACTGCCGGAGGCTATCGCGCAGTACTGGACTCGGGGTGGATCGCAGATCAGGTGAGCGCGACGCTCGCGCGTCGCGACGACTCCGTCGCTCATCGCCGGATCGCGGTCACCGGGCTCAACGAGTTCCCGAATCTCGACGAGAAGCCGCTGGGTACCGACGTGGCCGACATCGACGACGTCCCCGGGGGTTCACCACGGCTGGCCCGGGTGGGTCGCGCCTTCGAAGAGTTGCGGGATCGCTCGGACGCCGTCCTCACCGAGACCGGCCGACGTCCTTCGGTGCTGCTGTTGCCGCTCGGCCCGGTCGCCGAGCACAACGGACGTACCACATTCGTCGCCAACCTCCTTGCCTCAGGTGGTATCTCGGCGATCAATCCCGGTCCGCTGACCCCCGATGCGATCGCCGACGCGGTGCGCGATGGTGACACGTCGATCGCGGTTCTGTGTGCGAGCAAGCAGCGCTACGCCGACGACGGGGCGGCCGCGCTCGCCGCCGCACGCGCGACCGACCTGTCCACGGTGCTGATGGCGGGTCCGGACAAGGAATGGCCCGACGAACAGAAACCGGACGGATCCCTGCGGATCGGCATCGACGCCGTCACCACCCTGCGTGAACTCCTCGACCAGCTCACCCACGAATCGGCGGGAGCGTCCTCATGACCCAGACCGAACCGACCAGCACGGCACAGGATTTCGGCGCCGTCCCCAGCTTCGCCGGGGTCGACCTGGATTCCGCAACCGCCACCACAAGCGGGTCTGCGGAGCCGGCCATCGAACGGCTCGCGCGCGCACAGGGCCAGTCACCCGACGAGATCACCTGGAACACACCGGAGCAGATCGACGTAAGGCCGATCTACACCCGGGCGGACCGGGATGCGGTGACCACCGACGACGAGCATCCCTACCCGCTCGACTCGACTCCCGGTGAGGCGCCGTTCATCCGCGGCCCTTATCCGACGATGTACGTCAATCAGCCGTGGACGATTCGTCAGTATGCGGGTTTCTCGACGGCCGCCGAGTCCAACGCCTTCTACCGTCGTAACCTCGCCGCGGGACAGAAGGGTCTGTCGGTCGCGTTCGACCTCGCCACGCACCGCGGCTACGACTCGGACCATCCCCGTGTGGCCGGCGACGTCGGCATGGCAGGCGTCGCGATCGACTCGATCCTCGACATGCGTCAGCTCTTCGACGGCATCGACCTCGGCTCGGTGTCGGTGTCGATGACCATGAACGGTGCAGTGCTGCCGATCCTGGCGCTGTATGTCGTCGCCGCAGAAGAGCAAGGCGTGCCGCCGGAGAAGCTGGCCGGGACCATCCAGAACGACATTCTCAAAGAGTTCATGGTCCGCAACACCTACATCTATCCGCCGAAGCCGTCGATGCGGATCATCTCGAACATCTTCGAGTACACCAGCCAGAAGATGCCGAAGTTCAACTCCATCTCGATCTCCGGGTACCACATCCAGGAGGCCGGGGCCACAGCGGATCTCGAACTCGCGTACACACTGGCCGACGGCGTCGAGTACATCCGCGCCGGCCTCGAGGCCGGCCTCGATATCGACAAGTTCGCACCCCGGCTCTCGTTCTTCTGGGGTATCGGGATGAACTTCTTCATGGAGGTCGCCAAGCTTCGTGCGGCGCGCCTGCTGTGGAGCGAACTGGTCGCCGACTTCGCGCCGAAGAACCCGAAATCGCTGTCGCTGCGTACACATTCGCAGACATCTGGCTGGTCCCTCACCGCCCAGGACGTGTTCAACAACGTGGCACGCACCTGCGTGGAGGCCATGGCCGCGACCCAGGGGCACACCCAGTCGCTGCACACCAACGCGCTCGACGAGGCGATCGCCCTGCCCACCGACTTCTCGGCGCGGATCGCCCGCAACACGCAGTTGCTCCTGCAGCAGGAGTCCGGGACCACCCGGTCGATCGATCCATGGGCCGGTTCCAACTACGTCGAGTGGTTGACGCACCAGTTGGCGCAGAAGGCACGCGCGCACATCCGTGAGGTCGAGGAGACCGGCGGCATGACGCAGGCCATCAACGAGGGGCTGCCCAAGCTCCGGATCGAGGAGGCGGCTGCTCGTACGCAGGCGCGGATCGACTCGGGCCGTCAGCCGCTGGTCGGCGTGAACAAGTACCAGGTCGCCGACGACGAGGAGATCGAGGTCCTCAAGGTCGAGAACTCCAAGGTGCGCGCCGAGCAGTTGGAGAAGCTCGAGCGCCTGCGCGCCGAGCGCGACGAGAACGCTGTGCAGGCGGCATTGGCGGACCTGACCCGCGCCGCGGCGTCCGACGAAGGCGGCCTCGAGAACAACCTGATGGCTCTGGCCATCGAGGCGGCTCGCCACCAGGCGACGGTCGGGGAGATCTCCGAGGCGATGGAAAAGGTCTATGGTCGCCATCAAGCGGAGATCAAGACCATCAGCGGGGTGTACCGACATGAGGCGGGCGAGGTGAAGAACGTCGACGCGGCGACCGAGATCGTCCGGCAGTTCGGCGAGGCCGAAGGCCGCCGCCCCCGTGTGCTCGTCGCGAAGATGGGGCAGGACGGCCACGATCGCGGGCAGAAGGTGATCGCGACCGCGTTCGCCGACCTCGGCTTCGACGTCGATGTGGGCCCGTTGTTCGCAACCCCCGACGAGGTCGCAGCGCAGGCGGCGGACAACGACGTGCATGTCGTGGGTGTGTCCTCGTTGGCCGCCGGTCACCTGACCCTCGTGCCGGCGCTCAAGCAGGCGCTCGCCGAGGTGGGACGGCCCGACATCATGATCGTGGTCGGTGGCGTGATCCCGCCGGGCGACTTCGACGAGCTGTATCAGGCCGGGGCGTCCGCGATCTTCCCGCCGGGAACCGTGATCGCCGATTCTGCAGTGGAACTCGTCACCAAGCTCGCCGACGGTCTCGGGCATGAACTGGCCGGGGTCGCCCCAGAGTGAGTCGTCCCAGCGTGACCTCCGAGGAGAACGACGACAGCGCGGTCGCGGCGGCGCGCAGACGAATCGATGTCGACGCGCTCGAACGTGGGGTGCTCGATGATCGCCGGGCCGATCTGGCTCGTGCGATCACGCTCGTCGAGTCGAGTCGCGCCGATCATCGCGCGGCGGCGCAGGAGTTGCTGCTCCGGCTGACACCACACTCGGGGCGATCGTTTCGGGTCGGCATCACCGGTGTACCGGGCGTCGGGAAGTCGACGACCATCGAGGCGCTCGGCATGTACCTGATCGAGCAGGGACACAAGGTCGCCGTCCTCGCCGTCGACCCGTCGTCGACGCGGACCGGCGGCTCGATCCTCGGCGACAAGACCCGCATGGGCCGGCTGTCGATGGACAAGAACGCCTACATTCGCCCGTCGCCGACCTCGGGCACACTCGGTGGCGTCGCCAAGGCGACCAGAGAGACGATCGTGCTGGTCGAGGCCGCAGGATTCGATGTCGTTCTCGTCGAGACCGTAGGCGTCGGCCAGTCCGAGGTGACCGTGGCCAACATGGTCGACACGTTCACCTTCCTGACCTTGGCGCGGACCGGGGATTCGTTGCAGGGCATCAAGAAGGGTGTGCTCGAGCTCGCCGATGTAGTCGTGGTGAACAAGGCCGACGGCAAACACCTCAACGAGGCCAAGGGCGCAGCCCGTGAGCTCAAGAACGCGCTCAAGCTGATCTATCCGCACGACGCGCTCTGGGTGCCCCCGGTACAGACCATGAGCGCGTTGGAGAACTCCGGCGTGTCCGAGTACTGGGACGCGGTGCTCCGACACAAGCAGACCCTCAGCGACGCAGGACAGTTCGACGCCAGGCGCGCCCAGCAGCAGATCGACTGGACGTGGGCGATGGTCAACGACATCGTGCTGTCTCGCTTGGCGCACAGTCCCGAGGTCAGGCAGATCCGTTCCGGAGTGGAACGCGACGTCCGTACGGGCGATCTCACCCCCGCACTGGCCGCCCAACGCATCGTGGACGCCTTCGACGCTCGCTCATAGCGCAGATTCCGCGACACGTTCGTTGTGGAAATGGTCACCGGCGTTGGCCCCACTGAGACCGGCCTGTTACTTTGCTTAGGATCACCTAACTCGGGTGGTTCTCGCCGCTGTGCCGATCACGAGCACCGGTCGGCGGGTATGGGGAAGTACCTGGGGTCGAGAGGGTGGGGCGCTTGCTACGCCGAGTGACGATCATCGTGATGGCTGCGGTCATCACAGTCGGATTCGCCGAAGGTCACGGTGCGCTTGTCGCGCCGGCGGGCGCGGTACCGGCGACGCCGTCAGCACCCGCACAACCGAACGCCTCAGCCGAGGCGAAGAAGGAATGCGTCGGCTCCGACTTCGCCACATTCGGCAAGATCTACGACGCGATCTTCGACTCGATCGTCCCGTACCTGCCCCCGCAGGTGCGCAAAGACCGCGCCGCCATCAAGGCGCAGGCTCATCGGGACATGGACCGGCTCCGCATCTCCAACATGATGGTGTCCAACCATCCGAATCAGCTCGGCGCCGAGCGCGGGGACCCGATCATGAAGTATCGCGACCCCATCTCGCTGTACGTCGTCTCGCAGCTGCTGAATGTGCGCGAGGGCAAGCAGTTCCAGGCCATCACGGTCGAGAACCTGACCCTGGCGCAGGCCGTCGAGACGGTGTGGTTGCTCATCCACACCACCGTCATCATCCCGCTCACGGTCGTCCTGAGCGCTGTCCCGAACATCGCACCGATCTGGGGACCGATCAACGTCCGGTTCCTCGTCACGCTGCCCTTTTACATCGGCATGTACGGAGCGCGGTACCTATACCAGTTCATCTCGAGTGCGTTGGTGAACTCCTGCCTCGTCTCGATGACACAGGAGGAGCAGAACCAGGCGGGCAAGCCGGTCAAGGATCTGCGGTTCGCGGGATCGGTGCCGAAGTTCATCGACGAGATCGCCGGTCAGGTGGATCTCGCGGATCAGCGCGGCTGCGAACCGATCGGCAACCAGCCGATGTCCCGCATCGTCGACCGGACCACGAAGTACCTCGTCGACACCAACAAGGACCCGGCGACGAAGGCCGCGATCACCGGCATCTCCCGCGACGTCGAGAACCGGATGCGCAACACGTGGGTGCCGGCCAATCTGATTCCCGCAGATCCGGCCGACTTCAACCAGATCGAGGGGCTGATCTCGCTGCTCGGCGGCTACGTGTCGCCGGACATCCCGCTCACCATCGGCGAGAACCAGTTCAGCATCGGCACATCCGGCGCTCCGCTCGACATCGTCATCGGGCTGATCCACAACTTCAATCACGGCCAGAATCTAGGTGAGCAGGTCCGGCTCTGGGACCTGCCCGTCACCAAGTCGATGACGGCTGCGTACTACACGATGTACTTCAGCATTTATGTCGCCCAGACGATCTACGCCAATGCACTGCCGATCGCACTCCCCGGTGTCGCGCAGTACGTGCCGCGCCCGTTCGGACTCTTCTACGCGCCGTTGAACTTCGGATTCAACGCCTACCACAACGTGTTGAGATCAATGTGTTTCGCCGAGGACAAGAAACTGGAGGCAATGGTCGCATGATCCGGAGGATGACTCGAAGGATGGCTCTCGTGGGTGCCTCGGTGCTCGCCGGGGTGGGACTCGTCGTGGTGCCCGGAGCTTCCGCAGCACCACAGCCCGAGGCCGGAACGGTCCTGCGCACCACCGACATCACCGACCGACCCGATTCGAAGGTCGCCGGCGCCGGCCGGGTCATCGCGATGACCTACTTGTCGGAGAACCCGGACGGGGACCTCATCCCGGTCCGCGGGACGGTGCTCATCCCATCGAAGGCTCCGCGGCCCGGCGGTTGGCGACTGATGGGTTACGCGCACGGCACCGCCGGTCTCGGCGATCAATGCACGGTCACCGATCGGATGGGCCACGAGGGTCGCTACGACGACTGGCTCGGACCGTGGCTGAAAGACGGATATGTCATCACCGCAACCGAATACGCCGGTATCGGTGGCCCGGGTGTGCATGCCTACCTCGACGGTGAGGTGGCGGGAAAGAATGTCCTGGACTCGGTCCGCGCCGCGCGGACCGTCGTCGCGCAGCAGGGTGGAACCGCCTCACCGGCCTACATCACCAGCGGGGCCTCGCAGGGTGGCCATGCTTCCCTGTGGTCGGCGAGCCTGGCCGACGACTACGCCCCGGAGCTCCGCAACGTCGGAGGCGTGGTGAACTCACCTCCGGTCAACATCGCCGACTATTTCCAGTTGCTGCGTCCCGGTGTGCCTCCGGTGGCGGTGCCGGACTACGTGACGTACTTCTCGTACGTGATGGCCGGCCTCAAGGTGGCACGCCCCGAACTCGACGTCGACTCGTACCTGACGCCGTTGGGGCGCAAGGTGGTCGAGGACGCGAAGACATTCTGCTACCCCAACCAGGGTCGTGCCACGCGGGGAATGAACGTCGGCCAGCTGATCGCCCGCCCATTCGACCAGGGCCCGCTGATCCCGGCTCTGCGCGAGGCAACCGGCGTGCCGACATCGGGCTTCGGCGCACCGATGTTGGTCCAGCAGGGAACGCTCGACCCGGTGTCGTTCGCTCCGCTGACCACCCAGTTCGTCAACGAGATGCGCACCGACGGTGCCGACGTCGACTTCCGGGAGGCCCAAGCCGGGCATGGGTTGGGTGCGTGGGCCGAAACGGAGGCGCTGCAGTGGTCCAACGCCCAGCAATGGCCCGGACGCTGAAGCTCTGAATTCAGAGTTCGGTCTGAATCGGCGCGGGAGTGGCCGCGATCTCGTTCAGCACACGGATGTTGTGCGCGACGTCGCGGCTCTCCCGGGCCGCGATCTGGGTGACCGCACGATCGAGCACACCGATGAGCCCCGGCGGATCGAACACCAGGGCCGACTGATGTGACACACGACGGTCCCGGGTCCAGATCACAGGCGGCCGTGCGAAACCCGGAGTCGGCGCGAGAACGGTGGCGAACCGCCATGCGCTGTCCCGCAATGCTCGGATTGCCTCATTGATCACGAAGATCTGGTGATCGCGCAGCACCGCATAGATGTCGGCCAGTGCCGGTGAGATCTCGTTGACATCGGCGAGAACGCCGGCCACCTGACTCGCGAGGACGGCGTTGATGGTGTCGAAATCACGGCGGAGATCACGTAGCCGCCGTGCACTTCCGGTAACGTCGACGGTTGCGATACCGAGGTCTAGGACGATGTGGGTGTGCACCCCGGACAACATGTGCTGCACCAGAATCGGCTTCGGCTGCGCGGCGTGTTCGAAGGTCGTACGCCACGATCGGGTCGGTGCCGGGAACCGGTCGGGGTGAAACCACCCGTTGACGGCGTCGAGATAGCGGGCAGCGAAGACGACGTCGAGTCGCTCCATCCGGGCGGCGTCCTCGAAGGCGCCTTCGTCGATGGCGACGCCCACAGCCACGGTGATGCGCTTGTAGAGCGCGGCGAAGTAGCCCATCCGGCTCGACTCGGAGCCGGCCCAGTCGACGATCACGTCGATCGCTGCGACGACCTCGTCGATCGTGTGGACCGCGGGAAGCGGTGGCGGTGGCCGGGTCATGTGACGATTGTCGGCCGCGCCGGGATCTATCGGTAGAGCGGAGAGGGGAATTCGGTTGATGAACGGACGGTGCGGGGGGTCTCGATACGCCGGCTCGCAGGCTCGCGCGGCCACTCGACCAGCGAAAGGTCGCCTCGCGCGGCTTTAACCGTTGGTCGAGTAGCGGCGACGAAGGAGACGCGTATCGAGACCCGCTCCAACCCGTTGGTCGAGTAGCCGCGACGAAGGAGCGGCGTATCGAGACCCCGTTACACGCGTCGTGTCACATCCGGTCGGCCACCGGATTCAGCAGCCCGATCACGTAATCCACCGACGGGGCGCTCGGCACGCCGAACGCCGGGGCGTTGTCGTTGGTCAGGTACACGACGGTGTCATTCTGCACGGCCGTGAGATTGTCCCAGCCCGGAACGTTCTGGTACACGGAGTCGTCGCCGAGCGTCCACGCCACCAGCAGATCCGAGTTGAGCAGGTCGATACGCTCGGTCGAGATCGGCGAACGCGTCGCGGTTCCGTTGTGCTGCTCTGCGAGAGCAGGATTCAGCGTGAAGCCGAGCTGCTCGAGGAGGCCGGCGGCCGAGTCCTTTGTGGAGTTGATCGCACCGATCTGCCCGGTTGGCTGGAACTGGGCGAAGGTGAAGGTCTTGCCCATCGCGTCGGGGTGATCGGACTTGAACTGCTCGATCCTCTCGTTGGTGTCGGTCACGAGTGCCTCGGCTTCGTCTTCGACCCCGAAGATCTGCCCGGTGGTGGTCGCGATGTCCTCCCAGGTGTCGACGGTCGCGCCTTCCTGCATCACCGGGATGGTCGGCGCGAGACCGCTCAGCTGTTCGTAACGACGCTCGTCACCCAGGTAGCCTGCGAGGATCAGATCCGGTTCGTACGCGGCGATCTCCGAGATATCCAGTGAGGACAGGGAACCCACGACCTTCACCTCCGACTCATGCTCGGGGGTCCACTCGAACTCATTGTTCGGGCCGGCGTATCCCTGTTCCTTGAACTCGGCCGTGATCGGGATGTCCAGGGCGGCCAGGGTGTCGGTCCAGTTGGTGAGCAGGGTGACGACGCGCTCCGGACGGTTGTCGATGGTGGTGCTGCCGTACTCGTGCTCGATGGTCACGGGCGTGTAGGGGGCGCTGCTGTCCGACGATTCCTCGGACGGCGCCGAGCAACCCGCAACCAGTGCGATGAGCGCAGCGGTTGCCGCGACCAGCGGGGCGCGGAGTGCGAAACGCTTGTTCTTCAAGACGATTACCTAACTTCGGGGACTTCTGACCAACGTGTGTTTCGCCATTCACATGTCCAACGTTGCACCTCCGTCGACACGCAAATCGTGCATCGTCACGTGCCGAGCAGCATCGGAGGCCAAGTAGACCACCGCCGCCGCGATGTCATCGGGGTCGGCGATGCGTTGAAGGGGGATTCCGAGACGAAATCGACCAGGATTGCCGGCGATCACGGTGTCCCGGTCAGCGTCCGACGACCACATGCCGCGGAGCATCGATGTGTCGGTGGAGCCCGGGGACACGATGTTCACCCGGACACCACTGGACGCGACGGCCAGCGCGACGCTACGCGTGTACGAGGTCGCAGCTGCCTTGGACGCGGCATACGCCGCCATGTCGGCGCGTGGAGTCGCGCCCGCGTTGCTCGAGATCACCACGGCGGCACCGGCGCGTCGGGTCGACATCGCGGTCATCGCGACATCCAGCACGTTGCGAACGCCGGTCGCGTTTACCGCCATGCACACGGCCCAATCGTCGCTGAGCACTCCTGCCGCGTGCACCAACAGGTCAACCGGGCCAGCCTGCTGTTCGGTTTCCTGCCAAGCACTCTCGACGCCGGAGCGATCGGTGACGTCGACCCGCCGTCCTGCGCCCGCGTCGAGATCCCAGGCGTGGACCGTCGCGCCGGCCGCGGCGAGCGCGTCGACCACAGCGCGGCCGATGCCCCCGGACGCACCCGTGACGACTGCGGTACGTCCGTCGATGCCGGCGATGGGCGCGGTGCTCATCAGTGCGAGCCGGTGCGGATCGTCGAAGTGTCCACGGTCAACTGGTCGGTGACGGACAGTGCATTCAGGACATGTGCGGTGGTGCAGACGAGACCCGCACGCTTGCCGATGTATTCAGCGGCCATCTGGTGCTCGTCGCGGGTGAAGTCGCCCATCGCATCGACGACGAAGAACGGTGCCACATCGCTCATGAACGCCTCGGTGGCGCTGATCATGCAGCCCATATGGGCATAGACGCCGACGACGATGAGTTGATCGCGTCCATGGTGTCCGAGCAGTTGCCGGAGATCGGTGCGCTGGAATCCGGAGTACCGCCACTTGGTGACGGTGATGTCGTCCTCGCGTGGACTGAGTTCGTCGACGATCTCCTCGTCGCGACCCGACTCGAGTCCGCCACCCCAGAAATCGGCGAGAATCCCGCGGCGGGACGGGTGCTGGTCGCCTGGCTGAGCCGTGTAGACGACGGGCACCCCGGCGCGGCAGCATGCCTCACGGATACGGACCATGTTCGGTAAGGCGGTGACCATCGGTTCCCGGTCGCGCTGGTAGGCGTCGATGAAGTATCGCTGCATGTCGTGGATCAGCAGCGCGGTGCGCCTCGGTTCCAGCGCCCAGTCGACGCGGGCGGGAAACGGGCCGCGGGGGATGGGGTAGGGGTCGATAGACGGGATAGCCACAGCATTAGGGTAGCCTCACCTTCTGTGAAGGTCTCACCGTGGCCCCCCGAGTACGCCGACCGCTATCGTGCGCTGGGCCTATGGACCGGCGAGACGTTCGATGACATCCTCCGCCGCCGTGCGGCCGACTCGGCCGTCGGATCGCGGGTCGCCGTGGTCGACATCCACCGGAAACTCACCTATGCGGAGCTCGACGAACGAGTCGACCGATTGGCAGCCGGACTGCACGGCCTGGGTCTGCAACCGGATGATCGAGTGCTGCTGCAGATCCCGAACCGCGTCGCCTACGTCGAGACGGTGTTCGCTCTCTTCCGTGCCCGTTTGGTGCCGGTGTTCGGTCTGCCGGCTCATCGCGAGGCCGAGCTCGTCGGTATCGCTCGCTCCGCCGGGGCGGTGGCGATCGTATCGCCTGCGACCCATGACGGTTTCGATCATCGCGCGCTGGCCGAGACGGTCGCTGCGCAGGTGGAGTCGGTACGGACCCTGATCGATGTCGACGACCTCGAATCTCTCTTCGCCGAACCGATCGACCATGGCAGCGCAGACTCCTCAGATCTGGCTTTCCTGCAGTTGTCCGGCGGGAGCACTGGGATCCCGAAACTCATCCCGCGCACCCACGACGACTACCTCTACAGTGTGCGGCGCAGCAACGAGGTGTGTGCCGTGACGGACCAAACGGTCTACCTGGCGACACTCCCGGTGGCGCACAACTTCCCGATGAGCTCGCCGGGCATCCTCGGCGCGATGTACGCCGGCGGCACCGTGGTCCTGACCGAATCGCCCACACCTTCGGTCGCGTGGCAGCTCGTCGAGCGCGAACGCGTGACGATGACGGGTCTGGTGCCACCCCTGGCGCGGTTGTGGACCGAGACCGCCGAACGCGGAGCGGAGTTCGACATCTCGTCGCTGGAGACGGTGCAGGTGGGGGGCGCCCGCTGCCCGGACGAGCTTGCCGCGCGGATCGGCCCGGCGCTCGGAGTCCGACTGCAGCAGGTGTTCGGCATGGCCGAAGGGCTGGTCTGCTACACGCGGCTCGACGACCCGCTCGACGAGGTGTGCACCACCCAGGGCGCACCGATGTCCGATCAGGACCAACTCCGCCTCGTCGACGAGAACGGCGACCCGGTCACCTCGGGGCCCGGCTTCCTCGAAACCCAAGGCCCCTACACGATTCGCGGGTATTGGCAGGGTGCGGGCGCCGACTCGTTCGCCCCGGACGGCTGGTACCGGACGGGCGACGTCGTCGAGTTCAGCGACCGCGGCAACCTGGTGGTCCGCGGTCGCGGCGGGGACCGGGTCAACCGCGGCGGTGAGAAGGTCTCCGCCGAGCAACTCGAAGAGCAACTCCTCACCCATCCCGGGGTGCGTGACGCGATCGTCGTCGCGGTCGCGGATGCGTATCTCGGTGAACGGACCTGTGCCTACGTGATCCCTGCGGATCCGGAGGATCCGCCCAACCTGGCGGGTATTCGTAGGTTCGTGCGTGCCGGCGGGCTCGCCGAGTGGAAACTTCCCGACACCGTCAAGGTGATCGAGGAGTTCCCCGAGACCGGTGTGGGCAAGGTGAGCCGGAAGAAGTTGCGCGCCCTGCTGGCCGGATAGCGCACCCCGCCTACACCTCGCGCACGCATCGATCCCGCGCGCTCGAAAATTCACGCGCGCGAGATCGATGGCCGCGCGATGTCAGCGGGGCGATTCCGCGTGGGTCGGCTCCCGGATGACCCCGGTGAGCGATCGCAGGGTCACCGCCGCGATCACCGAGAGCACGAGCAACCCGATGCCGTAGTAGACGATCGCATCCGAGGCCACCCAGATCGTGCCGAAGGCGCCGGCCACGAGCGCGCCAACACTCACTCCGCCGACCTCCTGGGCCATCCAGACACCGTTGACGCGGCCGAGCAACGGCCCGGGGGTGTGGTGCTGGATCAGCGAGTAGCGCAATACTTCCTGGATCGCCTCCAGCACGCCGACCACCAGCAGTAGCGCGATCGCCAGCCACGCCAACGGAGCCAGACCGAACAGGATCTGTACGGCGAAGGTGGCTGTCAGCGCCGACACCAGCAGCACTCCCGGGCGCTTGACGGTCGCCAGCCATCCGCTGGTGAGTGCGGCGACGATGGCTCCGGCAGCAACCGCGGCGTAGAGCAGTCCGGTCGCCCGGGCGTCGCCGCCGAACCGTTCGGCGACCAGACCGGGCAGCAGTGCGACGACACCGGCGCCCAGCATGGCGAGCACACCGACGATCATCACTCCCAGGACGACCCGTTGATCGGCGATGAACCCCAGCAACGACGTCGGTCGCTGCGGCGCCTCGTCCGGCGGTGGCGCAGGTGCGGGCTCTTCGCCCGCGATCGGTGCCGTCGGCGGCATCGACGGCAGACCCAGCAGGATGAGAACGGTCGTCGTCGCGAGGCAGGCGGCGACCACATACGCCCATTCGACTCCCGCCGCGGCGATGACGAAACCGGCGATGCCGGGGGACACGGCCGAGCCGATCCGGACGGTCAAGGCACTGAGCGCCCCGACCGCGACCAGTTGGTCGCGCGGTATCAGGGTCGGGACCGCAGCCATCAACGCCGATGTCGACAGCGCACCGATCAGGCCGTCGATGCCGGCCAGACCGTACAGCACACCGACCGACGGTGTGCCGGAGATGAATCCGAAACCGTTGATCGCCAAACCGGCGAACGACAGCGCGGCACCGCTGCGTCCGACCAGGATCAGCCGCTTGCGGTCGAACCGGTCGGCCAGCGAACCGCCGACGATCATCCCGACGAACGTGGTGATGCCGGTGACAGCGGTGGCCGCGCCGACGTGAGCCGACGAGCCGGTGAGCTCGAACATCTGGATCGGTACGGACACCAGCAGCAGACCGATACCGACCAGCGAGATCAGCCGGGCGACGAAGATCCGCCGGAACGGCTTGCTCTCGCGCAGGGGCGAGATGTCGACGAACAGCGAACGAGTGGCGGTCACGGTCCGACCACCTCGTCGGCGACGGCGTGCAGGGTCGCCACCCACGCTCGGGCGAGGTCTTCGATCAACGTGGGGTCTGCCATCCCCGGCTGATACGTCCAGGTGGCCTGCATGCGTGTTCCTTCCGGGCCGTCGAGGGTCGTCACGTCGATGATGAGGCCGTAGCCGGCGGGCATCGCGTCGTCGGGGCCGATCTCGGCCGATTCGGGTGCCATACCCCAGTCGCCGAACTCGAAAGAGCGGTAGCGGCCGAGGTAGTTGAATTCGATGGCAGCGCCAGGCAGTTCGTGTCCGTCGAGGTATCGGAGCAGTCCGTAGCCGATGCCCCCGTCCGGAAGATCGGCCCGCTGCGAGACAAGTAGTCGGATCTGCTCACCTGCGGTACCGGCACCCCCGACCTGAACCGGATGGACCGCGGTGAACCACCCGACGGTCCCGTTGAGATCGGCTCCCGGCACCAGGTGTTCCTCCCTGCCATGCCCTTCGAGATCCACGAGCGTCGGTGCGCCGACCGCGTCACCGAACGCGCCGAGCAGCACATCGTCCACGCCGGCGCCGAGCGCTGCGGGGACGTCGCCGAGCAAGCGTGCGGCCAGCGCCGGATCGATGTCGACCCGATGCCGTCGTGCCGAGCCCTGCCGATCGATGGTCGGATCGAGCGGACGGGTGAACACGCGCGATGGGCCGTCGACGTCGACGACGTCGTGCCACACCTGCAGTTCGCCGGATCGATCGAGGTCGACGAGTTCGCCGGCCCAGGCGGCGAAGGCCGTGGGTGCCGGGGGCAGCGCGGGTTCGTCGACGCCCTCACCCAGCTGGGTGTAGATGGCGAGCAACTCCGGCACCAGACTGCGCCACGACACGCCGTCGACCACCAGGTGGTGGATGGCCAGAAGCAGGCGACCGGGCTCGTCGCCGAGGTCGACCCACACCGCCGAGAGCATCACGCCGGCCCGCGGATCGAGTCGTGCCCGCGCCCGGCGGGCGACCGCTTCGATGTCGCGGTCGGTCTCGCGCACGAGCAGCGGGCCGGACACGCGGTCGGGCACCTCGAATCGCCACGGTGTCTCGGCGACCAGACGCGCGCGCAGCATGTGATGACGTGCGACGAGAACCGCCAGCGACTTTTGCAGCAGGGTGTGGTCGAGGTCGGCCGGAACCCGCAGCAACGCGGACTGGTGGAAACCACGGATCAGCTCGGCCGGGTCCGTCCTGTGCGACCGGACCCGCTCGTCGGTGACCAACGACTCGAGCCACCGCACTATGGGTGTCGCGGGGACCTCGCCAGAGGTGATGTCGGGCAACGCTTGTGGCGCTGTGGCCGACGGTGCACCGATGGCCGTGGCGAGTTCGGCGGCGGTGCGGTGGGTCATCACGTCGCGAGGTGAGACGGTGAACCCCTCCGAGCGCAGCCGCGCCACGAGCTGCATGGCCACGATGCTGTCGCCGCCGAGCTCGCCGAAGTCCTCGTCGAGGCCCACCCGATCCCGCGGCACATCGACCACGTCCGCGATCGCCGCGCAGATGCTTTGCTGCACCGGCGTTTCCGGGGTGCGGATGACGGTGTCGAGTTCGGGTTCGGGGAGCGCCCTGCGATCGATCTTGCCGTTGGGCAGTTCGGGGAATCCCGACAGCGCCACGATGGCCGACGGCACCATGTAGTCGGGCAGCACGCCGCGGAGACGAGCGCGGAGCTCAGATGGCTGCACCTCCGCGTCGTTCCCGGTGACCACGTAGCCGATCAGTCGACCGGACCGGGCGACCGCGAGTGCCGCGTCCACCCCGTCCATCGCTGTCAGTGCTGCCTCGACCTCGCCGGGTTCGACCCGGAAGCCGCGGATCTTGACCTGATCATCGCCACGCCCGCGATACTCGAGTCGGCCGTCGGCGTTGCGCCGGACGGTGTCACCGGTGCGGTACATGCGTGAGCCGTCGCGGGCGAACGGATCGGCGACGAACCGCTCGGCGGTGAGTTCGCCGCGACCCAGGTAGCCGCGGGCCAGGCCGGCACCGGCGAGATAGAGCTCCCCGTCGACCCCGTCCGGCAGTGGCAGCAGGTACGCATCGAGGACGTAGGCGGTGGTCCCGTCGACGGGCTCACCCACGATCGGGTGAGCGGCGTCGGCGGCTCGTGCGACCAGGGCGTCGACGGTCGCCTCGGTCGGCCCGTACAGGTTGTACGCATCCGAACCGGACAGCTCGCGGAGTTGCTGCCACTGCGCCGGAGGCACCGCCTCGCCACCGAAACCGATTGCGGCCATGGATGCCTCGGCGCCATCCAACTGTCGTAGATGGGACGGGGTGAGTTCGAGGAAGTCCCACGACTCGGCGGTGAGCTGGGCGGCCAGGGCCTGTGCATCGCGCTGGGTGTCGTCGTCGACGATGCTGATCTCGTGCCCGTCCAGCAACCAGAGCTGTGGCTGCCAGGACGCATCAAAGGCCAGCGACCATGCGTGACCCACCCGCAGGCGATCGCGCCCGGTACGGGCCCGGGTCGGCGCATGCAGTATCCGACGGTGGCTCGCGAACAGGTTCGTCAAACCACGATGGGGGACCACGACACCCTTGGGGGTACCCGTGGAGCCGGACGTGAAGATCACATAGGCGGGATGATCGGGCAGCAATCTCCGCGCACGGTGGAACTCGCCGCCGGGCACGGGGCCGTCGGCCGGTGCCAACAACGGATCGTCGAGACCGTCGACGATCCGGGCCGGCCGGGCGATCGACAGCATGGCCTCGACACGATCGTGGGGCGTACCGGGTTCGATCGGCAGGTACGCAGCTCCGGCGTAGAGCACCGCGAAGATCGTCTCCAATGCCCGGACGCCGCGTGGGAGGGACACCGCGACAACATCTTCGGGTCCGATGCCGGCGTCGACCAGGCGTCCGGCGATGGTTCGGACCCGATCGTCGAGTTCCCCGAAGGTACGGGTGCCGTCGGCGCCGCGCAGTGCGGGCGCCGTCCGATCTCGACCGACGACGTGGTCGAGGAGATCCGGGAACGTCGACGGGGCGGCCGCGGGGCAATGGTCTTCGCGGAGTTCGGTGGGGACCCGGATGTCGAGGCCGCGCAACGGTGCGTCCGGCTCGGACGCGACGAACTCGAGGATCCTCAACAACCGTCGAGACATCGCCTCGACCGTGGCGCGGTCGAAGAGGTCGGTGCTGTATTCGATGACTCCGCCGACCCGGGGTTCGTCACCGGAGGTGTCCTCGGTGAAGTCGAAAGACAGGTCGAACTTGGCGGTCGTGGGCGGCGGCGGGGTGGTGCCGTCCCCGGTGGCCGGGAGCCGGCCGTCGACGTAGACGATCATCGTCTGGAAGAGCGGGTTGAGTGCGGCCGATCGGGCCGCCCCGACAGCCTCCACGACCTGTTCGAACGGGATATCCCGGTGATCGAGCGCGGCGAGGTCGGCGGCGCGGATCCGGTTCAGCAACTCGGTGGCCGACGGATTGCCGGACACGTCGGTCCGCAGGACGACGGTGTTCAGGAAGAAGCCGACCAGCCGGTCGAGCCGGGTGTCGTTGCGGATGGTGACGGGTGTGCCGAGCGGGATGTCGGAGCCGCCCGCGAGCCGGGAGAGGAGCACGGCGACGGCCGCCTGCACGATCATGAACATCGAGGTGCCGGTGGTGTCGGCGAGCCGACGAAGGGACCGGACCAGATCGCCTGGGAGCGCGAGGAACACGCCGTCGCCGCGCCCGGACGGCCGGGGTGGCCGTGGCCGGTCGTAGGGGAGGGTCAATTCCTCCGGCGAACCGGCGAGCGCGTCGCGCCAGAAGTCGAGCTGGGTGTCGCGCTGCTCCCCGGAAACGACCTCCCGTTGCCAGGCGGCGAAGTCCGCGTACTGCAACGGCAGTTCGTCCCACGCGGGTGCGTGACCGCTCCGGCGTGCCACGTAGGCGGTGTCCAGGTCTGCCCGCAACGGCGCGGCGGACCATTCGTCGGTGGCGATGTGATGGATTGTCACGACCGCGATGTCGTCGGTTGCGCTCACCCGGATCGGGATCTCGCGGTCGAGGTCGAAGGGATGCGCACCGGTGGCGAACAGTTCCGCCGCGTCGGCTGCGTGGGTGACCACCACGTCCGGCGTCTCGACGATCTCCGGCCGCTGATCAGGGTAGCGGGTGCGCAATACCTCGTGCCGCCGCACGACATCCGCGACGGCCGCCCGAAGGGCTGGGTGATCGATGGGCTCGCGGCCATCCGGGCCGCCCGGACGCCACAGCATCGGGACGTTGTAGGTGGACGTGGGTCCCGACACCGCGTGCAGGGTGAGCATCTGCTCCTGGCCGAAGGACAACACGGGGGTCGGGTCGGTTCGGCGTCCTAGCTCGATGGCCGTGGTGAGCACCCCGGCGGAGGAGGACAGCTGCGCCGCGAGACCGGCCACTGTCGGATGGTCGAACACTGTCTTCAGTCCGACCTCGTAGCCCAGGGTGGCGCGGACGAGATTGGTCACCTTGATCGCGAGCAGGGAGTGTCCACCCAGCGCGAAGAAGTTCGCGTGCACGTCCCGGACCGTCGATCCGAGAGCGGCGCCGAATATCTCGGCCAGGTCCGCTTCCAGGTCGCTGCGTGGTTCGGTGCCCGCCGCCGTCGCGGCCGTGGGCATCGGGAGGGCCAGCCGGTCCAGCTTGCCGGTGTGATTGAGGGGCAGCTCGTCGAGAACGACGATCGGGGCCGGAATCATGTAGCCCGGCATCGTCGCCGCGAGTTGCGCGGTCACCCCGGCCACGATGTCGGCATCGTCGGCGACGTGTTCGCGCTCGGCGACGACCCAACCGAGCAGACGGTCACCGTCGACGGCGACGGCGGCCGCGGCGATGTGCGGCAGCGCACGCAGCGCGGATTCGATCTCACCGAGCTCGATACGGTTCCCGCGCACCTTGACCTGGGTGTCCGAACGACCGACGTACTCGAGCACGCCATCTCGTCGACGGACCAGGTCTCCGGTCCGATAGGCCCGCGCCCCGGGCACATCGCCGGTGGGGTCCGCGATGAAACTCGTTGCGGTCAGCGAATGTCGGGCGTGGTAGCCCCGGGCGAGAGCGGTGCCGCGGACGTAGAGTTCGCCGACGGTTCCGTCCGGTACTCGTTGGAGGGTGTGGTCGAGCACGATCAGGTCGGTACCCGCGATCGGCACGCCGATGGGGACGGTGCGTGTCGACGCATGCGGCTCGGCGACGAAGTCGGTCACGACCACGGTCGTCTCGGTGGGTCCGTACGCGTTGATCAGCTCCAGCCCCGGTGCGTGAGAATGGACGCGGGCGGCGAGTTCGGTGGACAACGCCTCACCGCCGGCGATGATGTGGCGCAGCGTCGGCACGCTCGGTACCAGGTCGACGAAGATGTCGAGCAAGGACGGCACGAACACGGCGGTGGTGACGCCGTATTCGGCGATGATCTGTGCCTGCCGGGCGGGATCGCGTTGCGCGCCCGGTTCGGCGATGACAGCGCTTGCGCCGGTCACGAACGGCATCAACAGTTCCCACACGGCGCCGTCGAACCCGACGGGTGTCTTGACCAGCACCCGGTGATCCGGGCCGAAAGTGCCTCCCGGCATCGATTCCCATCGCCACCGCAGCACGTTGACCAGATTGTGGTGTGTCACGACGACGCCCTTGGGCCGACCCGTCGAACCGGACGTATAGATGACGTACGCCGGGTTGTCCGGTCGTGGTGCCGCGATCGGTGACGTCGGTGCCTCGTCTGCGGCCATCGCCACCACACCGTCGGAGGTCAGTGACAGGGTGGGGAGCTCAGTGGGCACCAGTGCTGCGGCGGCGGGGGTGTCGTCGACGATGACTACGGCCGGAGAGCCGTCGGCGATCATGAACGCCACCCGGTCGGCGGGCAGGTCGGTGTCGATCGGTAGATAGGCGGCACCCGCGCGCAGCACCCCGTGCAGTGCGGCCAGCTGGGTGACACCGCGCTCGGCGATCACCGCGACGACACTCTCGGGGCCGACTCCGTGGCCGACGATTGCCGCGGCGACCCGCTCGGCCACCCGATCGAGCTCACGATAGGTGAGTTGGCCGCCGACGGTGTCACACAACGCTATTCGATCGGCATGGTCGTGCGCAGCGGACCGGAGCAGGTCGATCACGGTGCCGCCGCCGGACATCTCGGCGGGGCCGCTCTCGGCGGCGCGGATCGCCGCGGTCTCCGCCGACGGCAGGACTCCGATGGCGTCGATCCGGACACGTGGATCACCGGCCACCGCGTCGAGCACGGCACCCAGACGTGCGAGCAGTCGGTCGGCCGTGGCGGCATCGAACATGTCGGTCGCGTATTCGAGCCCGATGGTCAGTTCGCCCGTGGCGATGACGTCGACGAACGTGAATGCGAGGTCGAACTTGGCGGCGACCGCGGTGAGCGGTTCGAAGGTGGCCGGCGCGCCGAGGAACTCACCGGGCACCGCGTCGAGCGGAAGGTATCCGACCGTCACCTGGAACAGCGGGTTACGCCCGGTGACGCGTGGCGGGGAGATCCGTTCGACGATCTGCTGGAACGGCACGTCGGCGTTGTCGAAGGCGGCGAGGTCGAGGACTCGGACGCGTTCCAGGAGTTCGTCGAAGCGCGGATGTCCGGTCAGGTCGGTTCGGAGCACCTGGGTGCCGACGAAGAATCCGACGAGATCGTCGAGGGCGGGATCGTTGCGCCCGGACACCGGTGTGCCCAGCGGGATGTCTGCGCCGGCACCGTCTCGGTACAGCAGCGTGGCGACCGCCGCCTGCAGCAGCATGAACATGCTTGCTCCGGCAGTGCGCGACACCTCCGCCAGCCGGGCGCGTGTCCCGGCATCGACGGTGCTGGTGGCGGTGGCGGCGGGACCGACGCTTCCGGGTCGGCGGGGCCGGTCGCGGGGGAGATCGAGTTCCTCGGGCAGGTCGGCGAGTGTCTGCGCCCAGTAGTCCAGCTGGGTGTCGCCGGACTCCGCGATCCGTCGGTGTTGCCACAGGGCGTAGTCGGCGTACTGCACCGGCAGGGGGGTGAACTCCGGGGACATCCCGGCCACCCGAGCGGCGTAGGCGACGGTGAGGTCGGTCAGCAACGGTCGGTCCGACCACTCGTCGGTCGCGATGTGATGCATCGCGATGGTCAGCACGCCGGCCCCGTGCCGATCGGCTGTCGCGAGCCGATCGAGCCGGACCCGGATCGGCGGCGCGCACCGCAGATCGAATGGCCGGGTGAGGAAGTCGCGGGCACGCGCGGTCACCGTGGCCTGCACGTCGGTTTCGAGTTCGCCGCCCTGGATGTCGCCGCCGTCGATGGCGGTGGCGTGGATGTCCCCGACCTCGACGACGTCGGGGATCTCGTCGACCGCGAGAACCCGTTGCAGCGGCTCACCGTCGCTGTCGTCGATGACCGTCCGAAGACTCTCGTGGCGCTCGAGGACGTCGCGGACGGCGGCCCGTAGGGCGGTGTCGTCCACCCTCGCGCCCAGGCGCACCACATGCCCGTAGTGGTACGAGACATCGGTCGGATCGAGTGCGTACAACACCCACAAGCGTTCTTGGGCAGGGGACAACGGGATTCGGTCCGGCCGCGGACCAGCGTCGATATCGGAGGTCGAACCGGTCATCCGGGCGCGCAGCGCCAACTCGGCGGGTGTGCGGGCCTCGAAGAGGTCGCGGATCGCGAGTTCGGCGCCCAACTCGGCGCGTAGTGTCGCCGCCAATTTCATCGCCGCCATCGAGTGGCCGCCGAGCTCGAAGAAGTCGTCGTCGATCCCGACCGGGCATTCGGGCGCGGCCGGTTCCTCGTGCTGTGCCGGTTCCCCATGGTGTGCGGATGCCTCGCTGGTGAGGCCCAGCACATCGGCGAAGATCTCGCAGAGCCGGAGCTCCAGGTCGGTCCGCGGTGGACGCCGCACGCCGGTCCGCTGCGGCTGCGGCAGGGCGCGCACGTCGAGCTTGCCGTTGACCGTCATCGGGAACTCGTCGACCACCGCGAACAGGGTCGGCACCATGTAGTCGGGCAGGTCGGCAGCGAGGCCGCGTCGGACGTCGGCAAAGTCGAGTCCCGCCGTGACATCGGCGGGGATGATGTAGGCGACAAGACGTTTGACATCGGGCGCCGCGGGATCGGCGGTGGCGACGACAGCCGATGCGGCGACGTCGGGCAGTGCCGTGAGCGCCGCGTCGATCTCGCCGAGTTCCACCCGGTGGCCGCGCACCTTGACCTGATCATCGGTGCGGCCCAGGAAGTCGAGGTTGCCGTCGGGCCGAACCTTCATCAGGTCGCCGGTCCGGTACAGGCGGCCGCCTCTACTGAAGGGGTCGGCCACGAATCGCTCGGCGGTCTGATCGGGACGCCCCAGATAGCCGCGGGCCAGGCCGGCGCCGCTGATGTAGAGCTCTCCGGCAACACCGCGGGGCACCGGCCGGAGCCACGGGTCCAGCAGATGCGCCGTGGTGTTCCAGATAGGTGTGCCGACAGATGACGTCGGGGACTCGTCGGTGCCCACACCCAGCGTGTTGATGGTGTACTCGGTCGGGCCGTACAGGTTGTAACCGAACGTATGCGGATGCTCGCGCAGCCGCGTCCACACCGGCTCCGGAACCGCTTCGCCGCCCAGCAGAACGAGCGGTGGTACGTGGTCGCCGTCGAGCAGGCCGTCGCTGAACAATTGCGCGGCATAGGTGGGCGTGACGTTGATGACGTCGATCCGGTGCGTGTTGCAGTAGGTCACCAGCGCCGCCGAATCGCGACGCAGGTCTTCGTCGCAAACGTGTACCTCGTGTCCCTCGACCAGCCACAACAGTTCTTCCCAGGACATGTCGAATGCGAACGACACGGTATGCGCGATCCGGAGGCGGCGATCGATCCCGGCCGCGGCGGCGACCGCGATCGCCGGCTCGAACACCTTCTCGCGGTGATTGAGTTGCATGTTCGTCAGGCCGCGGTACGGCGTGATGACACCTTTGGGTCGGCCGGTCGATCCGGATGTGTAGATGACATAGGCCGGGGAATCCGGATCGACTGCCGGAGAAACCCATTCGGACGTCACGGTCTCGGGCAACCGCTCGACGTCGAGGACCTGCACGCCGGGCACCCGCATGGTTGCGGAGGCGAATCGGTCCGCGACGTCGCCGCGGGTGAGGATGATCGCGGGCCCTGCGTCGGCGATGATTCCCAGCAGTCGCTCGTCGGGGTGGTCGAGTTCGAGCGGGAGATAGGCGCCACCCGCACGCAGGATCGCGAAGAGTGCGACTACGGTCTCGATGCTCCGCGGGATCGCCAGCGCGACCACGGTTTCGGCCCCGACGCCGTGGTCGTGGAGCACATGCGCCACCCGATCAACCTCGGATTCGAGCTCGGCGTAGGTGAGTCGCCGGGCGCCGAACACGAGGGCGTCGACCTCCGGGATGGTCGCGGCACGTTCGGCCAGGAGGCCGGACACGGTTGTCGTGGGCAGGTCGTGAACGGGACCCGGCAGCGGTGCGTCACCGGGAAGCGCGGCGTCGAGGGCGGCCACCGGCTCATCGAGGTGCGACCCCAGGTCGGCCAGGAGGGATCGGAAGCGGGTGACGAAATCGTCGGCGACCGAGGCATCGACGAGATCCGTGCGGTACTCCAGGCGAAACCGGATCGACCGGCCCGGGGTGACGACGAGAGCGAGCGGGTAATGCGTGTGGTCGAGGCTTCCCTCGCCGATCACGTCGTGCAGTTCGGACTGGATGCGCTCCTCGTCCTCGGTGCGAAAGTTCTGCAGCACATAGAGAACGTCGAACAGCGCCTGGTGTCCGGTTTCCTGTTGCAGCCGGGCCAGCCCGATGTGGTCGTAGGACATCAGCGCCACCCGGTCGGTCTGGATCTGCGTCAGCAGGTCGCCGACGGTCTGCGCCGGATCGAGCCGGGTACGGACCGGGACGGTGTTGAGGAACAGGCCGATGACGGTGTCGATTCCGGCCACCTCGGTGGGACGGCCCGCGACGGTCGATCCGTAGGCGACGTCGGTGCGTCCGAGCATCCGGGACAGGGTGAGGGTCAGAGCGGCGGACAGGACGGCGTTGAGGGTCACGCCGGCGGTACGGCCGTCCGCACGGAGACGATCGGATGCGTCGACGCCGAGGTCCACCTCGATGCGTTGCGGCGGCCGGGGTGTCGCGGCGACCGCGCGCGGCGCGACGAGAGACGGCTCGTCGTAACCGCTGAGATGTTCGCGCCATGCGGTGAGTGCTTCCGCGTCGTCGGTCCGGGCGATCCAGCGCAGGTAGTCGCCCAGCGACGCCTCGCGCGGCGGGACCGGGGTGCCGTTCAGGTGGGCCAACAGCCGGGAGACGAAGAGCCCGCCGGACCACCCGTCCCACAACAGGAATCGGCGATTCACCACCAGGCGGTCTCGTCCGTCCGGCAGTCGGATCAGCGTCGTGCGCCACAATGGCGCACGGTCGATGTCGAAACCGGACGCCCGGTCGGCGGCGAGCACGGCGTCGACTTCGCCGTCGAGGCGCTCGGCCGTCACGTGGGCCAGGTCGACGACCGTCAGATCGGGCTCCACCTCGGCCATCACGATCTGTACCGGGGTGCCGTCGTACTCGACGAATGCGGCCCGCAATTCGGGGTTCGTTGCCAGCAGGGTTCGGGCGGCAGTCCGGACCGCGTCGGCGTCGAGGTGATGGCCGAAGTCCAGCCAGAACTGTGCGGTGTAGATGTCGGCGTCGGTGTCGACACGGGCCTGGTAGTACAGGCCTTCCTGCAGCGGGGTGAGCGGCCAGACATCCTCGATCTGTCCGTGACGATCGGTCAGACGCGCGATCGCATCGTCGTCGAGGTCGACGAGGCGGGTGTCGGTGGCACAGGACACGGCATCGACGATCGAGTCGACGACCCTCTGGGCGTCGGCGATCCGGTGCGGGTCGACGCTCACCTCCACGGCCCATCCGGTCTCGCCCGCATCCCGCTGCTCGTCGACGATCGCGACGGTGAGCGCATGAGCGGTGGGCAACCCGTAGTCGCCCAGCAGAACCGACGGCGCGACGGCGCTGCCCGCGGCGAGCGCCGCGGTCACGGCGCCGCCGACCTGCGGCGAACCGAAGCGCAGGATGTCAAGTGCCGGGCCGGGGACCGCGACCGGACTCGGGTTCGCGAGCGTGAGGCGTGCCGGGCTCAACGCCTGCCATGGGCCGGCCGTCCGGTCGGCTCCGGCCGGGCGCAGGTCGACCACGTGGTCGACGAGGAGCTCGGCGGGCATCCGCGGTCCGAAGACCTGCGCGAGGGCGGGTAGAACGACGGGTCCCAGTGCGGCGCCACCGACCAGACTCGGTCGGCTCGTCGAGAGCGTGTGGCGTCGCCGTAGACGAATCGTCCCCGATGCCGCGTCGGTCGCCGGACCTTGTTGGGATTCCGAGTGCGACGGTGCCGGCAGTTCTCCACCCGGGACGAGGATGTCCAGCCAGGTGGGCAGCGCGGAGGGGTCGGCGGCGGCCGCCGTCAGGCCGCTCGCCACCCGATGCATCGACACCGGGACCGGGTCGATCTCGACGTCGCGGCCCGCCCGGTGATCGTCGATCGCGGTACGCAGATCGACTGCGAGCAGACGGGCCGATACCGGATCGACGACCGCGGCATCGACCGCGATCCGCAGCTCCCCGGAGGCCGGTACGTAAATCGCTTGCGGCGCCGTGAACACGTCAGGCAGACGGTCGGCAACCGTGAGCTCGATGGTGTGGTCCTCGGCTGGGTCGGTGTGCAGGGTCCAGACCATCGGTATCGGCCGCTGCAGGGAGGTGCGTAGGGCGCCATGGCGTGCGACGAGCGCCGAGACGATGCCGGCAATCGCTTCCGGCGGTGTGCCCGGATCGACGTGTGCGCGGAACAGCCGCGGGGACAACGACTCCGGATCGATCCCGGTGTCGCGGAGCCGCAGCACCGCGGGTGGCGGTGCGAGCGAGCCGTTCTCGACATCGTCGACGGTGGCGGGCCTACCGGCGGCCAGCTGCCCCAGACGTGCACGGGGATCCTCGGCGAGGGCCGCCAGGAACGAACGGAAATCGTCGGCGATCGTGTGCACTTGGTCGCCTGCGGATTCGACGGCCCGTAGCACGACCTCCGCCGGCCGGTCCTTGCGGCGCATCTGGATCTGGATCTCGACATCGGACACCGGTCCGGAGGCCAGCGCGTGCGCGGTGAACTCGTGGCCGCCGATCATCTGCCGTGTGGTGTTCGACATGACGTTCACGCCGAGTCCGAACATGCGGTAGCGATCGCCTGGACGTTCGGACGCAGTGGTCAGCGCCCGACCGAGATCCTCACCGCGGAAGCGGCTGTGCGCGAGCAGTCCGTAGAGGGCCTGGTCGATTCGGCGCGACAGATCGGCCACGGTGTCGCGGGGGCCGGCGGTCACCCGCAGCGGCAGGACGCTGGTGACCATCGACGGAGCCGTGCGGACTGCCCGGTCCAGACGGCCGGTGACCGGCAGAGCGAAGACGAGATCCTCGTGGCCGGTGCGGATCTGGGCGAAGCCGGCGACCGCCGCAATCAGGAGCACGGTGGGACGCACGCCCGTCTGCGATGCCAGTGTTCGCAACGGCGCCATCTGTTCGACGGGGAGTTCGAAGCGGGCATGGATGTGGCCCTTGCCCGGCGGCAGTTCCTCGTCGAGCAGCCGCACCGGAGTAGGCCGATCCGACATCCGTTCCAACCAATACGATCTGTCGACCCCGAAGGCCGGGCCGGTCCGGTAGGACGAGTCGGCCGTCAGGATCGTCGACAGATCCCACGCGCGGTCGACGGGGACTCCGTCGTAGTTCTCCTGTACCGCCTTGAGGAAGTGGATGAGTCCGACACCGTCGGAGACCAGGTGATGCACCTTGAGGTAGATCACGTGGGTGTCGACCGCGGTGTGCAGCACGGTCATCTCGGTCAGCGGACCCTCGTGGACGTCCATCGGTCGGGACATGTCCTCGGCCATCCACGCGGTCGCGGCACCGTCTATGCGCACGTCGACGACCGGAAGCTGCCAGCGGTCCGCCGGTAGCAGGCGTTGCCGAAGATCACCGGCGTCGTCGACGAACACCGCTCGCAACGCCTCCGCGGACTCGAGCGTCGCCACCAGCGCGTCGCGCAGGCGATCGAAGTCGAGGTGGCCGTCGACCTCCGCATACAGCCCGGTGTTGTACAGGGCCGGGTCCCCGGCCACCTGCATCGCAAGGTAGATGTCTCGTTGGCCGGCGAGAGCAGGCACCGTCTGAAGCGAGGTGGATGTCACGGGTGCACTCCGATCGCCGGTGAAGTGGTGGATTCGGCAGCCGTGGCGAGTGTTTCGAGGACCGCCTGCCACTCGGCCGAGAGCGCGAGAACGAGGTCGGGGGACATCTGGTCGGGCAGGTACATGAATGTGGCGGCGAGGACCGGTCCGGTGACCTCGTCTCGACACACGACGTCGACTTCCAGCGGGTAGCCGCAGCCGAGATCGGCGTCCGGCCTCGCGTCGAGCGACACCGATTCGGCCGACGGTTGCCATGCCACACCGCCACCGACCGGGAACCGGCCCAGGTAGTTGAACAGCACGCTCGGCCTCGCCAGCGTCGCCAGGGCCGCCGACGTCTGACCGCTGAGGTGGCGGAGCATGCCGAAACCAGCACCTGCCGAAGGTATCTCGTTCCACAATCGGTCGGCGTCGGCGATCGCGGTGGTGATGTCGTCGGCCGTCGGCAGGCGCAGCGGTGCGACAGTGGTGAACCATCCGACGGTATGTGCCAGGTCGACATCGACGAATCCGGCGAGATCGGTGTCGCGGCCGTGCCGTTCGGTGTCGACGATCAGGTCACCGGTGCCGAGGACGCGGGTGGCGGCCACGCGCAGGGCTCCCAACAGGATCGCGGTGACGCCGGCTCCCAGATCCGCGGGGATCTGCGAGAGCAGCGAGGCGGTGGCCGACGACCCGAGGGTCACCACATGCCGCTTCTGGTCGCCGACCCGGCCTCCCGACGGAGCCGTACCCGGCATCAGGTCGCCACCCGGCGCGAGAACCGCCGCCCAGTGTGCGGCTTCGCCGAGCAGCGCTGGGTCGGCGGCGCGGGCGGCCACCAGTTCGGCGAAGTCGCGCATCGAGGTGCCGCCGGTCAGCGGTGTCGGTGTGCCGCCGGCGAGGATGTCGCTATGGAAAGCGGCGAGGTCGTCGAGGATGATCCGGCGGGAGACGCCGTCGACCGCGAGATGGTGGATCACCAGGATGAGTCGTCCGTTGCCACCCGGCGGTGGTTGCAGGAAGGTGGCTGACACCATGCGGCCGTCGGTCGGGGCCAGACGCGCTGCCGCGTGATCGGATTCCGTCGCGACGATGCGGTGAAGGTCGTCGTCGCCGCCGATCCCCACGACGGTCAGCAGATCCTCGACCTGGACCGATCCGGGCGGATGTGCGCGCAGGCTCCACACGACGCCGGCGACGATATCGAGCGACATCCGCAACGCCTCATGACAGTCGAGAAGTGCCTGTAGCGCGGCGGTGATCGAGTCTCTGTCCGCATCGGCCGGTGTGTCGACGACGAGCGCCTGATTGAATCGGTCGACGGTGCCGCCGAACTCGCGGAGGCGTTGGACGATCGGCAACAGCGGAATCGTGGCCGCGGTGACGGGCGCGTCTCCCGGGGTCGTGCCGCCCTCGCGGGTCGGAGTGGCGTCGATCCATTCCGCGACCGTCGCGAGGCCCGCGATCGTGCGGTGGGTGAACACGTCTCTCGGTGTCAGGTGCAGTCCACGACGACGTGCCCGATTGACCATCGTCGTGGAGATGATGCTGTCGCCGCCGAGCGCGAAGAAGTCGTCGTCGACGCCGAGATCAGGTGCGCCGGCATCGTCGCGGCCGATGCCGAGGCTGTCGGCGAAGATGTCGGCGAGCGCGTGCTCGATGTCATTCGTGGGTCGCCGACCGCCGGGGGCGCGATGGACCTCGGGTTCGGGCAGCGCGGCGACGTCGGTCTTACCGTTGACGGTCACCGGGATGCTGTCGACGGGCACGATGGCAGCGGGCACCATGTGCTCGGGCAGCACTGCGGAGAGCGCGGCCCGCAGCGACTCCGGCTCGCTTACGCTGCCGACCACATAGGCCAGGATCCGCTCGGCGCCGTCCGGTCCGGGACGGGTGATCACCGCGACGTCGTCGACGCCGTCGAGTGCTGCTGCCGCGGAACGAATCTCGCCGAGCTCGATCCGGAATCCGCGGATCTTTACCTGGGTGTCCGAGCGGCCGACGTAGCAGAGGCGTCCGTCGCGGTCGTGGCGGAACAGATCGCCGGTCCGGTACATCGTCGCGCCTGAGTGCACCGGATCGGCGACGAACCGCGCCGCCGTGAGCCCTGGGCGACGCAGGTAGCCACGCGTGACCTGCGGTCCGGCGAGGTACAGTTCACCGGCGACCCCGGGCGGTACCGGCCGCAGGTACTGGTCGAGCAGCCGGCCGCCGAAGCCCGGCAACAACCGGCCGACATCGCTACCCGTGGCACGGGAGATGACTCCGGTGTCGATCGCGAGATGGCTGGCATGCACGGTGATCTCGGTGATGCCGTACATGTTGACCGGTCGGACGTGCGGGTGACGTCCCATGAACCCGCCCAGCCTCGGGAGGTCGAGGGCCTCCCCACCGAAGATGACGTAACGCAGCGTCGACAGGTCGATTGTGGCGGTCCCCGGGTCATCGTCGGCGGTGTCCAGGGCGAAGAAGGCCGTCGGTGTCTGGTTCAGCACGCTCACGCGCTCCGCGGCGATCAGCGCCCCCAGCTCGTGCGGTGATCGAGTGGTGGCGCGATCCGGGACGACGATACTCCCACCGGTCGACAGGGCACCCCAGAGTTCCCACACCGAGAAGTCGAAAGCGTAGGAGTGGAACAACATCCAGACGTCGTCCGGGCCGACGTCGAACAGACCTGCGGTTGCGTCGAGCAGCGCGACGACATTCCCGTGTGAGACCGTGACGCCCTTGGGCCGCCCGGTGGAGCCGGACGTGAAGATGACGTACGCCGGCCATTCCGGTGTCGGCGACGGGAGGTCCGCGAGTGCGGCGATGGCTCCCACCTCGAGGGCCCCGTCCATGATGTTGTCGCGCCCGCGGTCGAGGTAGGCGGAGTCCACGGTGAGGCTCGGAGTGGCGTCGGCGATGATCGTCGCGACACGTTCCGCCGGGTAGTCGGGGTCGATCGGTACGTATGCCGCACCCGCCCGCAGGATCGCCAGTATCGCCACCACGAGGTCCGGGCCGCGGTCGAGGAGCAGGGCGACGAGATCGCCGGGCGCCACGCCATCGTCGACGAGTCGTCGCGCGAGCTGCGCACTGCGCTGGTCGATCTCGCGGTAGGTGAGGCGGCGGTCGCCGGCGACCACCGCGGTCCGGTCGGGTGTGCGGGCGGCGGTGTCGGCAAACACCTCGACGAGGGTGCGCGCAGTGCCAGGGCGAGCAGGTGGGAGGCCGCGGAGTGCATCCGGGGTGGGCTCGGGGTCCAGGCGCAGCTGCGCGAGCCGCGTGCCCGGGGCGGTGGCGAGCAGTTCGAGCGCCCCGATGAGCCGATCGGTGACCGCGTGGACAGTGACCCGATCGAAGAGTTCGGTCGCATACTCGACGCGCAGCCGGATACCGGCGTCGTCGGAAAGTTCGACGAACTCGAAGGTCAGGTCGAACTTGGCGGTGTCGGTGCGTGGGAAGACCGGTGCGGCCTCCAGCCCGTCGAAGTGCGGCGCGACGATCGGGTCGCGATACTGCACCATCGTCTGGAACACGGGATGCCGTGCCAGCGAGCGCTCGGGGGCCAGCGCGGTGACGACGGCGTCGAAGGGCACGTCCTGGTGGGCGTAGGCCGCGAGATCGGTGTCGCGAACCCGCCGGATCACCTCTTCGAGATCGGGGTCGCCGCTCAGATGGGTGCGGAGTGCGACGGTGTTGACGAACATCCCGATGAGGTCGTCGGCAGCCGTGGTGGTGCGTCCGGCGATCGGGGAGCCGACGACGATGTCGTCACCGGCGCCCGACGCCGACAACGCCACGGCGACCGCGGTGTGCACGACCATGAACATCGATGCCCGGTGGGCGTGCGCCCGGTCGCGCAGCACCGCGAGCCGGTCGGCGTCGAGTTCCACGACGATCTCGTCGCCGACATGGTCACGGTCGATGCCGCGCGGGCGGTCGAACGGCAGGGGGAGTTCGTCCGGGGCGCCTGCGAGAGTCGAGCGCCAGTATGCGAGTTGGCGATGGGCGAGGGACTCGGCATCGTTCGCGTCGCCGAGTCGACCCAGCTGCCAGACGGTGTGGTCGGCGAACTGGATGGGCGGCGCGGCGATGTCCGCGCCGTTGTGGCCGTCGGCGAGTTCGTCGAACAGTCGGCGTGCCGACCACTCGTCGGCGGCGATATGATGCACGGTGAGCAGCAGCACCGCGGTGGTCGCGGAGGTCCGTAGCAGATCTGCTCGGATGGGCGACTCGGCGGCGAGATCGAATGGGCGCGCGATGAGTTGCGACATCGTCGACGTCACGCCCTCGGTGGCGATCTGGTGCTCGACGATGACGAGATCGTCGGCGATGGCCGGCGGGTCGATCACCTGGGTGCCGTCGACGATCCTGGTGCGGAGGATCTCGTGTCGGCGGATGATGCCCCGCAGCGATGCAGTCAGGCGATCACGGTCGATGGCGGTGTCGTCGGTGACGCGGAGTTCGACGGCGAACGGCACCGTGTAGGCCGCGTCGCCGATGCCGCTCTGGAACCACAGCCCGCGCTGTGCCGGCGACAACGGTAGGGGATCCGGACGCGTCGTGAGGGGCGTCGGTTCGTCGCGCGTCGTCTGCGGATCGACTTCCGGTGCCCCGACGTCTCGTGCACCGACGTCGCTTGCGGTGTCGAGCAGCCCCACGATCTGCGCGAGGACCGGATGGTCGAAGACGTCGGCGACAGTGAGTGCGACGCCGGTCGCCACGCGCAGGCGGGTCAGCACTCGGGTCGCCGACAATGAGTGCCCGCCGAGATCGAAGAAGTCGTCGTCCATGCCGGGGTTCTCGATGCCCAGGACCTCTGCGACGGCGTCGCTGACCTGCTGTTCGAGAACGGTTTCCGGCATGCGCGAGGCGGTGGGTGCGCCGATGTGCGGCTTCGGCAACGCACGGCGATCCAGCTTGCCGCCCGGTGTCTGCGGCAAGGAATCGAGCCTCGTCCACGTCGAGGGCACCATGTAGCCCGGCATCGCCTGCGCGAGGTGTGCGGACACGCTTGCGGCGGAGGCGGTTCCGGTGAAATAGGCGTCGAGACGGGTGTCACCGTCGGCGTCACTGCCGGCGATGACTGCGCCCTGGGTGACCCCGTCCGCGGTGAGCAACGCGGCCTCGACCTCACCGAGTTCGACGCGGTTGCCGCGGATTTTGACCTGCCCGTCGGTACGGCCGAGAAGTCGCAGGCAACCGTCCACGTCCACCAGTGCACGGTCGCCGGTGCGGTACATGCGCGTGGCATGACCGCCGGGGTCGGCGACGAACCGGGTTGCAGTCCACTCGGGTCGGCCGTGGTAGCCACGGGCGGATTGCACGCCGGCAACGTACAGCTCGCCGGCGACGCCGGCGGGGACCGGCCGTAGATGGCGATCGAGTACGCGGAGCTCACAACCGGGTACGGCGGTGCCGGCGTGCACGTCGCCCGTGATGACGCCGGTGGCGACGTCCCCGGCGACCTCCGAGGAACCGTAGGAGTTGACCAACTCGTCGGCGTCGGCACGCAGCCGCTCGGCCGCGATCGGTGCGAGCGGCTCACCGGAGACGATCCACCGGCGCAGGGTGAGCGGGCCGGCTGTCGACTCGGCGGATTCCGCGATCGCGCGGGCCAACGACGGAACGGCGGTCACCTGGTCGGCTCCGGCCTCGAGGGCGAGTTCGGCGAGGGCCGTCGCATCGCGGGTGGTGATGTCGTCGGCGACCACGACCGTCGATCCCGCCGCGAGCGCACCGAGGATCTCCGTCGTGCCGTCGATGAACGCGATCGAGCTTTTGGCGAGCACGGTGGTGCCGGCCCATTTCCCGGCGGCCCAGGCGATCCGGTTGGCGAGTGCGCCGGCCGTCCCGAGCACGCCCTTGGGCACACCGGTGGAACCAGAGGTGTAGACGAGGTACGCGGCCGCGTCCGGCGCCACGTCGACCGGCGGGAGGATCTCGGCATGTTCTGCGATGGTCGACAGGCGCGACAGTTCCGCGCTGTCGATGACGAGGTCCGGTGTCGCATCGTCGAGCATGAATCGAATCCGGTCAGGCGGGTACGCGGGATCGATCGGCAGGTACGCCGCACCGACCCGCGCGACGGCGAGCAGCGCGACCACCATGTCGACGTCGCGGTTCAGCCGAATCGCCACCACCGACTCCACACCGATCCCGCGCGAGGCCAGCGCGGAGGCCAATCGACCTGCCGCCGAATCGAGTTCGCGACAACCCAGGCGGCGCTGACCCGAGACCACGGCGATGCGGCGGGCGGACCGTGCCGCGGCGTCCGCGATCTGCGCGGCCACCGACCGAAACGCCGGCGCAGCCGGGGAGGGAGCGGTAGCAGGTTCGATGAGACGGCCGGCCCGGTCCAGTCGACCCACGGCGGACGCGGGCCCGTCGACGAAGGCGTCGAGGTAGCCCACAACCTCAGACAGCAGTTCGGGAGCGGCACCGCGGTGCTCGAGTAGCAGTCGGATCTGCGGCTCGTCTTCGACGAGAAGCGTCGCCGGGTAGGTGTTCTCGTCCTCGATGTGGGGACGCACTGAGCCGCGGGGAAAGCTCTCGAACACCACAACGGAGTTGAACAACTCGCCCATCCCCATCTCGGACTGGATGTCGCCCAGTGCCGTGTGGTGGTGGTCGAGCATGGCGAGTTGCTCGCGTTGAATCCGCGAAAGCAGTTGGGAGACGGACTCGGCCGGGTCGAAACGGATGCGAACGGGGATCGTGTTGACGAGCATCCCGACCATCTCATCGACGCCGTCAACGGTCGGCGGCCGTCCGGACACCACTGCGCCGAACACCACGTCGTCGCTGTCGTTGTGTTCGGCCAGCACCAACGACCAGGCGACCTGGATCAGCGTGTTCAACGTCGCCCCGGATTCCCGGGCCAGGCGCCGTAGCTCGGCCGAACGCTCCTCGGAGTAGCGATGATCCACCACCTGCGATGGCAGCCCGGCAGACACGTCGACGACCGGAACCGGCGTGGGACCGGACAACCCGTCGAGTGCATGCCGCCATCCGGCGATGTCGTCGACCCGCTCGGAGTGCCACTGCAGGAAGGTGCTGATCGGGCGTGGCGGCGGGAGCGTTTCACCCCGATAGGCCCGCACGATCTCGTCGAGGACTCGGTGGATCGACCATCCGTCGACTGCCACGTGATGGGCGATCATCAGCAGCGGACAGTCGTCGCCGGTGGACGATCCCGCGAGCAGGACGAAACGAATCGGCGGCGGCGAGGTCAGGTCGACACCCATCTCGCGTTCACGTGACCGCACCGTATCCAGATCCATTGGCTCATCGAGAACCGTCAGCGGGACGTCGACGGTGGAATGGACCCGCGCGACGGGTTGCCCGGTCCGTCGCCGTGTGTAGGAGGTCCGCAGCGCCGCGTGTCGGTTCATCACGGTGGCGATGGCGTCGGTGAGCCGCGGCACGTCCGGGGCACCGACGTAGGCGGTGAGATCGAGGTCGGCGAGGATCAGGTAGGGGTCGGTGGCGGCCGACGGGCGGGGGGCGGTGGAGTGATAGACGATCGCTTCCTGCATCGGGGTGAGTGGCAGGATGTCGTCGATCGCTGGCCGGGCAGAAGGTCTGTTCACTGCGGTCACAACAGGTTTCCGTCCATCAGTTCATCGAGTTCGTCGGCATCGACACCGGCGGTGGTGTGTTCGCCGACACTCCCCGCTTGTCGAACGGCGATACCGACGGCCTCGGTTGCCGGCTCGACGTGGCGCGCCACCGTGGCGAGCGCGGCCACCGTGGGTCGGTCGAAGACGTCCAGCGCCGTGATGCCGAGACCTGCGTGAGCGGCCGCGGCGACCACACGAACCGCGCGGATGCTGTCGCCCCCGAGTAGGAAGAAGTCCGATTCCGCGCCGACGCGCGGGACATCGAGCACGGACGCGAAGATGTCGGCCAAGGTGTGCTCAATAGGAGTCTCGGGAGCTCGGGTGGCGTCGGCGGCGGCCGCGAAATCCGGTGCGGGCAGAGCGCGTCGATCGATCTTGCCGTTCGGGGTGAGCGGGAACTCGTCGACCGTGAGGATGGCGGCCGGCAGCATGTAGTCGGGCAGTCGCGCACTCAAATGTG
Source organism: Gordonia sesuvii (assembly GCF_036350415.1). Classification (NCBI taxonomy): domain Bacteria; kingdom Bacillati; phylum Actinomycetota; class Actinomycetes; order Mycobacteriales; family Gordoniaceae; genus Gordonia; species Gordonia sesuvii. Next base: position 329,160 of record NZ_JAZDUF010000002.1, on the reverse strand, counting down.
TGCGTAGCTCATCGGTGTCCGCGGCGCCTTCTCGCGGGATGACGTAGGCGACGAGCCGACCTCCCGTCGTCGCGGCGGCGACCGCGCGTTCGACCGACTGGTGCGTGGTGAGCGCACTCTCGATGTCGCCGAGTTCGATGCGGAACCCGCGCACCTTCACCTGATGGTCGATGCGTCCGAGGCATTCCAGAGATCCGTCAGAGAGGGTGCGGACCAGGTCGCCGGTCCGATACATGCGTGCGCCGGGAGCGCCGAACGGGTCGGCGACGAAGCGTTCCGCGGTCAGCGCGACTCGCGCACGGTAACCCCGCGCCAGTCCGTCGCCGGCGAGGTACAGCTCACCCACCCGCCCGTCCCGAACGGGATGCAGGGTGGTGTCGAGGACCCGCACCCCGGTGTTGTCGATCGGCGTACCGATCGTCACCGGACCGCTCTGGTCGACGGCAGCGGTGGTCGACCAGATCGTGGTCTCGGTGGGACCGTACATGTTTCGCGTGCTGCGGGTCGCGCGAGACAGCGCGGCACCGACCTCGGGCGGCAGTTGCTCACCACCGACGAGTACGGCCACGGACGCGAGTACATCGGCATGCCCGGCGTCGAGAAACGCAGCCCACAGCGACGGGGTGGCCTGGACGTGGTCGATGCCATGCGTTCGGATGAGATCGGCGAGGCGGGCGGGGTCGTGCACGTCGCCGGCCGTCGCGATCACCACGGTCATGCCCGCGGCGAGTGGGACGATGACCTCGAGGATCGAGATGTCGAAAGAGATCGTCGTGACGGCCAGGAGCGACTGGCCCGGGCGGAATCCGAGGCGGGCGATCATGGCGTCGGCGAAGTTGGTCAGGGCTCGGTGCTCGACCACGACGCCTTTCGGGTTTCCGGTGGAACCCGACGTGTAGATGACGTAGGCCGGGGCGTCCGGGCGTGGTTCGCGCGTCGTGTGTCCCGTGCCGGAGCGCAGCCGCCGCACCAGTGGTCCTGTGGCGCCGGGCTCGATGATCGCGGTCGGGCGTGCATCGGCGAGGGTTGCCGCGATGCGCTCGGCCGGGAACCCGGGGTCGAGGGGGAGGAAGGCGGCACCACGACGCAGGACGGCGAGCAGGGCCACCACGAGGTCGGTTCCACGGGGTAGGCGGATCGCCACGATGTCCTCGACACCGCACCCGTCGAGCTCGTCGGCGAGCGCATCGGCACGACGGTGGAGCTCGGCGTAGTCGAGCCGTTCGCCCTCCGCGATGATCGCCGTGGTCGCGTCACGTCGGTCCGTCAGACGTGCCACCACGGAGCGAGCATCGGCGGGCACGCGCGTGCGGGCGTCGGCGGCACGGATGGCCTCGGCTCGTTGCACCGCCGACGGCAGGTCGACGGCGATACCGCCGATGGGCTTGTCGGAGTGGGTCAGAGCAGTCGACACAAAAGCTCGGAGATCGCCGGCCAGCTCGTCGAGTCCGGTCTGCGAATACAGCTCGGCGTCGCCGTCGAGCATCAATTCGAGGTCTCCGTCGGGGAGGCCGAGTGCGGTGATCGAGAGATCCACCACCGGGCCGCGCGCCAGTGAGGTGACCTGCGCCGAGATATCACCGAACGCGACCGTGGATCCGAACGGTTTGATGTTGAGCGTGGGGCCGACGACCCCGTCCACTCCGCGTCGACGTAGCTCACGGACGATGTCCTCGCCGCGGTGGCGCGCATGCGGGGCGATCGATCGCATCCGTGCGGCGGCCCGTGCGGCGATGTCATCGAGGCGGTCGCCGGCATTGACCGCCACTCGAAGTGGGAGCACGTTCACCGTGGTGCACGGAACGTTGGCGGTGGGGGAGCCGAGTCGGTTCATCATCGGGAAGCCGAGGACGACGTCGCGGGTGTCGGCGTACCTGCCGCAGAAGGCGGCCACGGCGGCAACCAGTCGCGCGGGGTTGGCGGTGCTGCCGCCGGCGCGTTCGACCGTCACACGCACGGTGTGGACGCCCTGGGCGATCCGGTGGCCTCGGGGCCGGTCGGACAGTGTCAACGGCCCACCCACCCCGGCAGTCTCGTCGATCCAGAACTCCCGGTCGCCGTCGCGGGAGGCATCGTGATCCGCGGACACCTCGGTGATCGAGCGCAGTCGGCGCTGGTCTGCGGGGTCGGCGTACAACGCGCCGATGCGCCGGCCGAGCAAGCCGAGTCCATAGGCGTCGAGCACGATATGGTGGGCGATGACGAGCAGACTCGTGCGGTCGCCTGCGGTCAGAACGGTGACGCGAGCGCACGGACCCGTGGCGGGGTCGATCGCCTCGCCGACCTCCTGCGCAGCGTGGCGGTCGACCATGGCCGGGTCACCACCGAGGTCGAGGCGTGTGACCGGAATCGGCGCACCGATCTCGACGGTCACATCGCCATCGGGTCGTGGCCGGAACACCGACCGCAACCCGTCGGCCTCGGCAACCGCCGTACGCGCTGCGATGAGCAGCCGATCGGGATCGGCGTGCGCCCCGAAGTCGAGCAACTGGCCGACGGTGAACACCGGCGAGGGCGGGAGAACCGAAAGCGCAGACCACAATCCGCGCTGCGCGGCGGATGCGTGCATCATCGTCGTGGACCTGCCGGTCGGCGAGTTCTCCCGCGCAGGGATTCACAAGTGGCGATGCGCACGATAGCTTAGCCTACCCAACCTTTCGAGGCCGCCGGGCGCGGCCTACTCGCGACACGAACGGCGGACTCGGTGCCGCCCGCCGATCTGACCAAGGTTAGGCTAAACAACATTACTGCGTCACACCGCCTGGCGGTGCGGCGCAGCAGCAAGCTGTCGAGGCCATCACCACACGGATGGCGGAAGTGAGGAGCACCCCATGGCGACGACCAGTTCGACCCTCACCAGGGAGCGGATCATCGAGGACATCGCAGAGATCCTGCAGGTACCCGCGACCGAGATCGGTGATGAGACCAACGTCCTCGATGTCGGCCTGGACTCGGTGCGGCTGATGTCGTTGATCGAGCGATGGCGCGCTGCCGGTGCCGTCAAAGCCGACCTCGTCGCCCTCGCCTCGGACCCGGTGGTCGGTGCCTGGGTGCGCGAACTGACCCCCGACGCCGGATCGGCCACCACCAACGGCGAGGCCACCCGATGAGCGCGCCGGCGGTCGAGAACGTCGATGTCGTCGTCGTCGGGGGCGGGCCGGGCGGATCCACGGTGGCCACCCTGCTGGCCAAGAGCGGGCACCGCGTGATCCAGCTCGAGAAGGAGACATTCCCTCGGTACCAGATCGGGGAGTCGTTGCTGCCGTCGACGATTCACGGTGTCTGCCGACTGCTCGGTGTCGAGGAGAAGATCAAGGACGCCGGCTTCATGCCCAAACGCGGCGGCAGTTTCCGCTGGGGCAAGAATCCGGTGCCGTGGAACTTCCTGTTCGCCATCTCCCCAGAGTTCGCCGGTGAGGGTTCCTACGCCTACCAGGTCGAGCGCATGAAGTTCGATCAGATCCTGCTCGAGCATTCGGCCTCGTCCGGCGTGGACGTCCGGCAGAACTGCCGGGTCAACGGCACCGAGCAGGACGAACGCGGGCGCGTTGTCGGTGTGCGCTACGTCGACGCGGATCGGGTGGAACACCACGTCCGTGCCGGCTACGTGGTGGACGCCTCGGGCAACACCACCCGGTTGTCGAAACATGCCGGGGGCGAACGCATCTACTCCGACTTCTTCCAGAATGTCGCAATCTTCGGCTACTTCGAGGGCGGCAAGCGGCTACCCGCACCGGATTCCGGCAACATCCTGTGTGCGGCGTTCGACGAGGGCTGGATCTGGTACATCCCACTCACCGACGAACTGACGAGTGTGGGCGCGGTGATCTCGAAGTCAAAGGCCGATCGGCTCGATGCGCAAGAATCGACCCTGCGTGGCTACATCGACCGCTGCGCCATCGTCAAGGACATGCTCTCCGACGCCACGCGGGTCACCGAGGGCACCTACGGCCAGATCCGCCTCCGCAAGGACTACTCGTACGCCAACACCCGATTCTGGGGCAACGGGATGGTTCTCGTCGGCGACGCCGCGTGCTTCATCGATCCCGTGTTCTCCACCGGTGTTCATCTCGCGACCTACTCGGGTGTCCTCGCGGCTCGGTCGATCAACAGCGTGTTGTCGGGGGCGATGAGCGAAGAGCGTGCCTTCGGAGAGTTCGAGGGCCGATACCGGCGTGAGTATGCAGTGTTCTACGAGTTCCTGTCGGCGTTCTATGACATGGAACAGTCCGAGGATTCGTACTTCTGGAAGGCCCGACGCGTCACCAACCTCGACCGGACCGATCTCGCAGCGTTCGTATCGCTTGTGGCGGGCGGCTATTCGGGTGAGGACGTCTTGACCGATCCGGATCAGATCGTCGAGAAATTCACCGCGTCGACCAGGGCCCTCACCGATGCGACCGAGAAGACCGGCGGTATGGACACCGGTTCGGGCCAACGGATGGGTCACATGTTCAGCGCGCCGGTGGTGCGTGACGTCATGGAGGAGATGAACGCGCTGCAGGCACGCAGCGCGGTGGGATCCAACGGCGTGGAGCCCCCGCTGCTCGAGGGCGGGCTGGTGCCCTCCGCGGACGGGCTGGCGTGGGCAGAACCCGTCGCCGTGACCGCATGACACCGATCCTCCACGGCCGTCCGGCCGTGGAGCAGTTCATCGCTCGATGATGTTCGCCCAGCTCGCGGTGATTCTCGCGGCCGCTCTGGTCGCGGGGATGATCGCGCGGCGAGTGGGGTTGCCGGCGATGGTCGGTGAGCTCACCGTCGGGGTGTTGCTCGGGCCGTCGGTACTGGGCTGGATGTTGCCCGGCGTGTTCGCTGACCTTTTTCCCGATGACGGTGAGCCATCCGAGCTGGTGAACGGCATCGGTCAGTTGGGCGTCCTCCTGCTGGTGGGGCTGGCCGCCACCGAACTCGACACCGCGGTGCTGCGCCGCCGCATCACAGTGGTGTCGTCGGTGTCGTTGTGGTCCTTCGCGATTCCGCTCGGCGGCGGGATCGCGTTGGGGTTCGCGGTGCCCTCGACCTTTCACGGCACCGGGTCGTCGGCCACCGAGTTCGCGTTGCTGCTCGGTGCCACGATGTCACTCAGCGCGATCCCGGTGATCGCGAAGATCCTCACCGACCTGGGGCTGATGCGGCAGCAGATGGGACAGATCACGCTGGCCGCGGGCACCATCAACGACATCGGTGCGTGGTTGCTGCTCGCCGCGGTGTCGGCGATGACCACCGTCGGCCTACGTGGGTGGCAGCTGCCCGTCACCGTTCTGGGGCTCGCCGCCGTGATCACCGGCGCCCTCGTGCTGCGGCCGTGGGTGCACCGCGCGCTCGACCGCCTCGAATCGTCGGCACACGACGGGCACGTCACCGCCGTGGTGGTGGTCATAATCGCCGCCGGGGCGGCCCTGACCGAGGCGCTTCACCTCGAAGCCGTCCTCGGCGCCTTCTTCGCCGGGATCCTGGTGGGTCGGCGCGACGCGACGACCTCGGCACCCCTGCGGACGGTCACCGCGGCCGTCCTCGCGCCGGTGTTCCTGGCGACCGCGGGGCTTCATCTGGACCTGCGGGTGCTGGGCGAGCCGGAGGTGGTGGCGTTGACGTCGGCTGTTCTGGTGGTCGCGGTGGTCACCAAGGTGCTCGGTGGGTACGTGGGTGCGCGGCTTGCCCGGATCGGTCGCTGGGAGGCGCTGGCGTACGGCTCCGGTCTCAACGCCCGGGGCGTGGTCGGGATCATCGTGGCGACAGTGGGTCTCGAGCTGGGCGTCTTCACCGACGCCGTCTACATGGTCGTCGTGCTCGTCGCCGTCGTGACCTCGATCATGGCCGGTCCGATGGTGGTGGCGGCCGTTCGCCGTGCGGGCGCCGAGTCCGCTGACACCCCGGTCGAATCGATCACGGCCGAACGGACGGTCGTGGACTGACCGGGTGAAGGGGTAGAGGCTCGGCTGCCCTTCGTGACGCTCGCAAGCTCGCTCCTCAGGGACCAGGTGGGTGACGCTCGCAAGCTCGCGCGTCAAGGAGTGCCTTCTGATCCCTGAGGAGGTCCGGAGCGGAGGGCTGTCACGAAGAGTCCCGTACGCTTCACCCCCTCACGCCGACTGCACCCCGGTAGGGGCTCGGTCGATCGTGGCGTAGTCGTCGATTCCGAACGCAGCCAAAATGGTTCGGAATTTTGCGGTGGTTTCGTGAAGTTCGTCATCGGGTCGGGATTGCGCCACCACGCCGCCGCCGGCCCATGCGGTTGCGGTGCGACCGTCGTCGGCGAGTTCGGCGCAGCGGATGGAGACCATCCATTCGCCGTTGCCGGCAGCGTCACTCCAGCCGACGGCCCCTGCATAGAAGCCGCGGCTTCCCTCGGTCGCCAGGATCAGATCGCGTGCGGCCCCCGTCGGGGTACCGCACACGGCGGCGGTCGGATGGACTGCGACCGCCAGTTCCAGCGCGGTGATCCCGGGATCGGCGACCGTCCCGCGGATCGGCGTGCCCAGGTGCCACATCGTCGGGGTACTGACCATGGAGGGCTCGTCCGCGACCTCGACGGTGCCGCACAACGGTTCGAGTGCCGTTCGTAGACCCTCGACGACGATGCGGTGTTCGTGGCGGTCCTTCGTCGACCCGGCGAGGCCTCGTGCGCGCGCCGAATCGGTCGTGGGGTCGGGGCTGCGGGGCGCCGACCCGGCGAGTGGGTGACACGTCACGGTGCTGCCCTGTTTGCGGAGGAGAACCTCGGGGCTCGCACCGACGAGATGATGTCCCGCGAACCGGGCACCGGCCGCGGACAGGTCCGTGACGAAGAGGTTTCCGGTCCCGTCGCCTTGTCCCAGACGGGCAGCGAGTTGCCAAGGGGTGAGCGCTGATTCGGTGCACAGACGCAGGGCGCGGGCGAGGACGACCTTGTCCAGCGGATTCGTCGGGTCGGCCAGGGCCGCGATGGCGTGGGCCACTCGTCGGTGATGCTCGTCCGATGCTGGAATCTCTGACGTGATGCCGGCTGCAGGAACCTCGGCGCCGGATGCGCCCCGCCATGGCCCGTCGTGGTGGCGCAGCGATCGCGGTGCCATGAGCGCGGCCGGTTCCCGAAGGTCGAACGGGAGTGCACCGACTACGGCGTGTGCAGTTCGGGACCGCAGAGCCTCCACGGCGGCTGACGGATCCGTGAACTGGCCTGTCGTGCCCTCGGCGACGAGATGGTGGTCGGGTCGGGAGTGCAGAAAGGTGGTCGCGTTGGTCGGCACCGGTGTCGTCGGCATGCGTCTGCGCTTCCCTTCGTATTCGGGCCCGGTCGGATGGTGTCGCCGCACGTCGCGGCGGATTCGAGGGTGACCGATCCGAGGCTCAGAGCTTAGGATAGACTTACCTACTATCTGTCGGACGAGCGAGTCCGCCGCCACCGTGGGGCCACGCCGTCTGGAGAACGATGCAGAGGAGCAGCGCTTGTCCAAGGAACGTGCCCCGATGGTCGACGTCGCCGGGATCGGCTTCGGACCGTCGAATCTCGCCCTCGCCATCGCGATCGAGGAACACAATCTGACCGTCCCCCCGCACGCACGGGTGACCGCCCAGTTCTTCGAGAAGAAGCACGAATTCGGCTGGCATTCGGGAATGCTGCTGCCGGGCACCACGATGCAGGTGTCCTTTCTCAAAGATCTTGCGACGCAGAGAAACGTCCGCAGCGCATACACCTTCCTCAACTATCTGGCGGAACGCGGTAGGCTGGTCCACTTCATCAACCGGCAGGACTTCTTCCCGCTGCGCGCGGAGTTCCACGACTACCTCTCGTGGGCAGCCGACCGCGTCGAGATCCCGGTCGCCTACGGCGCGGAGGTCACCGATGTGCGCTGGTGCGGCGACTATTTCGAGGTCTCGTCGCCAGGGCACGGCATGGTCCGCGCACGCCACATCGTGCTCGGCGGTGGATTGCGAGCGAAACTTCCCGCGGGTGTCACGGCCGGGCCACGCGTCTTCCACAACCATCAGATGCTCGCCCGTTTCGCGGATGTCCCGGATCACCGCAACAAGCGGTATGTGGTTGTCGGCGCCGGGCAGAGCGCCGCGGAGGTCGCGGCCTACCTGCACGACGAGACCGATGCGGACGTGCACGCGGTGTTCGCCAAATACGGGTACACACCGGCCGACGACAGCCCGTACGCCAACCGGATCTTCGACCCCGACGCCGTCGACGAGTACTTCTCCGCCGACGAGTCGTGGCGCGAACGCCTGATGCAGTATCACCGCAGTACCAACTACTCCGCGGTCGACCCCGCCCTCATCGAGGACCTGTACCGGCGTGAGTACACCGAGCGGGTCGACGGGGGCCGACGCCTGTTCGTTCACGGGGCGACGGAATTGGTCGAGTTGACCGAAACCGACGACACCGCGCGGGTGCACATCGTGAATCGTCTCACCGGCGCCGAGCACACCCTGGACTGCGATGCGGTGATCTTCGCGACCGGCTTCGAGCCGACACCCCTTGCCGACATGCTGGGCGACCTGGCGCGGGCATGTGTTGCAGATCGGCACGGTCGTCCCGTTCTGGACCGTCTCTACCGTGTGCGCACCTCGGGCGAGGTGACCGGTCAGATCTTCGTGCAGGGCAACTCGGAGCACACTCATGGCCTGACCTCCACCTTGCTGTCGAACGTCGCGATCCGGTCCGGAGAGATCGTGCGGACGCTTGTCGACGGTCGCGAACTCGTCGGTGCGGCGGTGGGATCGGGTGATGACTTCGCCGGCGAACCCGCCGTCGGCGCGACGCGGGAGGGACTTCGATGACACGTTCTCGGACACATGGCGCAACGAGCGGTGAGCTCGACCTGACGCCGGACGCCACCGATGTGCGACTGACCATGTATGACCTCGTGCCGCGGACGGTCGAGGTCGTCCGCGCGGTCGATCTCAGTAGTGAGATGCGTCGCGTCACGTTCGCCATCACCTCGCCGGACAACTTCCACTTCGTCCACATGGCACCCGATGACCACATCAAGCTGTTCTTTGCCGACGAGAACGGCGAGATCGTGATGCCGGGGATCGGGCCGGAGGGGATGCGTCCGCCCGAGGACGGCCGCCGGCCGATCTACCGGGACTACACGGTCCGGGCGTTCGATCGTGAAACAGGCCTTCTGGACATCGATTTCGTGCTCCACACGCATGGGATCGCGGGCTCCTGGGCGACGCGTGCGGTCGCGGGGGACCGGCTGGGCATGCTGGGCCCACGTGGTTCGCACATCTATCCGACCGGGTACGACTGGTATCTGCTCGGCGCCGACGACACCGCGCTGCCGGCACTGGCCCGATGGCTGGAGGAGCTGCCGGCCGACAAGGGCGTCGTCGCGTTTGTGGAGGTGTCCGACGCCGCGGCCGAGATCGATCTCCCGCAGCGCGCCGGGGCCGAGATCCGTGTGCTGCATCGCGGTGCCGCTCCCGCAGGCAACAGTCCGCTGCTCCACGAGGCGATTCGCGACACCGCACTGCGCGACGGTTCCTTCTATTGCTGGGTCGCCGGTGAGGCCAACTCGCTGAAGCCGGTTCGCCGCTACCTGCGCCGCGAACTCGGATTGCCCAAGGAACGGGTGAAGGTCGACGGCTACTGGCGTGCCGGCACGGTCAACCTCGATCACCACGCCGCCGACGGGGAAGACGACTGACGCCTGGCGACCCCTCCGTTGGTTGAGTAGCCCGAGCCGCTAGGCGAGGGCGTATCGAAACCTCTTGCGCCGCACATCAAGTGGTCTCGATACGGTCTCGCCTAGCGGCTCGACCTACTCGACCGGCGACGGGGTTGGCGACCGGCGGTGGGGTTGGTGGCTCGCCGTACTCGGCCAGCGATGAGGCGGCTCGCCCTACTCGACCCGTCCTCGCGCGAACGCGCCGATGGTCTCGATCAGGTCGTCGAACACGGCCTCGACATCGGTGGCCGTCGCTATACGGGCGTTGGGTTCGCCGGTCATCGCTCGCTCATCGGCCACGGTCATCCCGCGGGTGAGCCGTCCGTCCAGTTCCACGTCGACTCGTGCCGGAACCGTCTCGACGATCTCGGGCGCCAGGGCGACCATCGCCGCGAACGGGTCGTGCAGGTGCGCGATGTAGCCCTCGTCGTGCGCATGATGGAACTCGAAATAGAAGCGCAGTGCGTCGACGAGGTGTCGGATCACGACGTTGTCGGCGACCGACCGAAGTCCGGTTTCGTCCGCAGGATCAGGGCATTCGACCGGCTCGCTACCGGCAGCGGCCGCCAGCCGCACGACATGGTCCGGGGTCATCGCCACCGACTCGGTGAGATCGAGTGGGCAGATGATCGGCGGACGGACACCGGCCGTGGAGAAGGCGTCGAACACCTCCGCGCCGGCTTCCGGGTCGACGGCGATGTTCCACTCGGACGTCGGCGTCGTGTTGCCGTGGACGTGGAACGCCCCACCCATGACGACCAGTCGTGCCAAGCGGCCGGGGACGGCGGGATCCCGGCGGATGGCCGTGGCCAACGATGTCAGTGGTCCGGTGACGAGGCCGATCAACTCACCCGGATACGCCAGGGAGGCGTCGATCCACGCATCTGCTGCGTCGGTTCCGCTCGGGCTCATCGTCGCAGTCGGCAGATCGGCATAACCGACTCCCAGCGGCCCGTGGGTGTCCTCGGCGGTCATCAGTTCGGCGACGAGGGGCGCCGCTGATCCGACGTGCACCGGGATGTCGGCTCGCCCGCACAGCTGCAGCCAGGAGAGGTTGTTGGCGGTGGCGACGTCGACCGGCACGTTGCCCGCGGTGGAGGCGATACCGACGATGTCGACATCACGGCGCGCGAGCAGATAGAGCAGTGCCACCGAATCGTCGATACCGGTGTCGCAGTCGAGGAGGATGCGGATCACCACGCCATTGTCGCGCTCAGGTCGCACCGCCCGGCATGGGCCCTCCGTGCTCTGTTGACGTGAGATTCGCAACACCCCGCTTGGTCACGGCGAGATCACGGCACCGGCGTCGCCACGCGAACTGGACATGCAATGAGTCATCCGTACGGTCGGTGCCATGACGCCTCAACTCATCGCTTTCGAATGGACGGAGACAAACCGCGAGTGGCTGATCGAGAACCCCATCCGGATCGCGACGTACGTGGCGGTCGCACTGATCGTCCGGTACATATTGCACCGTCTCATCGACCGGACGACCAAACGGTCCAAGCCGGCTGCCGCCGACATCGGCGTGGAGACCCGCAAACCCGCCCTGCTGCGCCACCTGCGTGACCGGACGCCGGCCGGGGGTGTCGCGGCGGCGGAGCGTCGCGCCCAGCGCGCGAAGACGATCGGTTCGGTCCTGAAGTCGACCGTGTCGATCATCCTGCTCGTCTGGGTGGTGCTGTCGATTCTCAGCGTGCTCGGAGTCAACATCGCGCCGTTCATCGCCTCCGCAGGCGTTGTGGGTCTGGCGATCGGGTTCGGCGCGCAGAACCTTGTGCGGGACTTCGTCTCCGGCGTCTTCATGCTCCTGGAGGACCAGTACGGCGTCGGTGACATCGTCGATCTCGGTGAGGCGATCGGTGAGGTGGAGACGGTCGGTCTGCGGATCACGACGTTGCGCGACATCGACGGGACGCTTTGGTACGTCCGCAACGGCGAGATCCTGCGCGTCGGCAACATGAGCCAGGAGTACGCCGTCGCGCGGATCGAGGTTCCGGTATCGCTGTCGGCCGACATCGACCGCGCCCAGCAGGTCGCGTTGGAGGCGGCGACCGCCACGGTCGCGGAGAAGGATCTCGCCGACGACGTCCTCGGGCCGCCGGAGATGCTCGGTGTGCAGGAGGTGTCGCCGGACATGGTGACGCTGCGGATGACGCTCAAGACGAAGGCGAACTCGCAGTGGGCGCTGCAGCGCCGGATCCGCCGCGACATCCTGCGTGCCTACGAGGAACACGGCATCGAGTTGCCCTACCCGAAGGGTCGGCTCGCCGGGTTGCTCGGTAACGGGAACGGCTCCGGGCAGGTCTGACCTGGTTCGGTTCCGGATCGCGAGCGAGTTGCCGCGATCCGGGACCGAGCGCACGGAGCGGCGGGATGCGCCACAAAAAATCCCCGAGCCGTATCGGCTCGGGGATCACACGGTGTCCGAGGGGGGACTTGAACCCCCACGCCCGTTAATAGGGCACTAGCACCTCAAGCTAGCGCGTCTGCCATTCCGCCACTCGGACCTGCGTTTGTAGCGGGCACAACCTTAACCGAGGTTGCCCACCTATCCCAAATCCCGTAGGAGTGAGGTGTGACTTCCCAGCGTGCGGGTACCGCAGCGGTCGACGAAGTGGTCGACATCGTCAGCCGTCTCATCCGATTCGACACCACCAACACCGGTGAGCCGGAGACCACGAAGGGCGAGGAGGAATGCGCCAAGTGGGTGGCGCAGCAACTCGAGGAGGTCGGCTACACGACGCAGTACGTCGAGTCCGGGCGGCCGGGCCGCGGCAACGTGTTCGCACGCCTGGCCGGGCCGCCGGATTCCGATCGCGGCGCATTGTTGATCCACGGCCACCTCGATGTGGTCCCCGCCGAACCCGCCGACTGGAGTGTGCACCCGTTCTCCGGGTCGGTATCCGATGGCTATATCTGGGGCCGCGGCGCAGTCGACATGAAGGACATGGTCGGGATGGCCCTGGCGCTCGCGCGGCAGTTCAAACGGGACGGAACGGTGCCGCCGCGCGAACTCGTATTCCTGTTCACCGCCGACGAGGAGGCCGGCGGCCAATGGGGCGCGCACTGGCTGGTGGACAATCGCCCGGATCTGTTCGAGGGGATCACCGAGGCGGTCGGCGAGGTCGGCGGGTTCTCCCTGACGGTGGACCGCCCTGACGGCGAACAGCGCAGGCTGTATCTTGTGGAGACAGCCGAGAAGGGTCTGTCGTGGATGCGGCTGACGGCCCATGCGAAGGCCGGTCACGGTTCGTTTCTCCACGACGACAACGCGGTCACCGACGTCGCCGAGGCCGTGGCCCGGATCGGTCGTCACACGTTCCCGCTCGTGATGACCGAATCGGTGAGCGAGTTCCTCGCGGCCGTGGGGGAGGAGACCGGGCTCGACCTCCGGCCGGACGCCCCCGATCTCGACACCACGCTGTTCAAGATCGGCAACATCGCCCGCATCATCGGTGCGACGCTGCGTGACACCGCGAACCCCACGATGCTGAAGGCGGGCTACAAGGCCAACGTCATCCCGCAGAAGGCCGAGGCCGTCGTGGACTGTCGGGTGCTGCCGGGGCGCCAGGAAGCCTTCGAGAAGGAGATCGACGAGCTGCTCGGGCCGAACGTCACCCGGGAGTGGATCACCCACCTCGACTCCTACGAGACGACCTTCGATGGTCACCTCGTCGATGCGATGAACGATGCAATCCTCGCCCACGACCCCCAGGGCAAGACGGTGCCCTACATGCTCTCCGGTGGAACCGATGCGAAAGCCTTCGCCAAACTGGGGATCCGATGCTTCGGATTCGCGCCGCTCCAATTGCCGCCGGAACTCGATTTCGCGGCGCTCTTCCACGGCGTCGACGAGCGGGTGCCGGTGGATGCGGTGGTCTTCGGAACCAAGGTTTTCGAGCACTTCCTGATGCACAGTTGATCGTGAGCACCAGGTGACGAGTTGCCCCATTGAGTAGTTCACGTTCCGCGAGAAAGGTGATTCATGTCGTTCAATCCGTATGAGACGCTGCCGAAGTTGCCGAGCTTCACCCTGACGTCGGAGAGTGTGACCGACGGTGGGCCGCTGCGCAATCAGCAGGTCAGCGGAGTGATGGGTGCCGGCGGCGAGGACCTCTCGCCACAACTGAGCTGGTCCGGGTTTCCCTCGGAAACAAAGAGTTTCGCGGTCACCGTCTACGATCCGGACGCCCCGACGGCCTCCGGCTTCTGGCACTGGGCGGTGGCCGACATCCCGGTTTCGGTGACGTCGCTTGCCGAAGGCGCAGGCGACGAGTCCGGCAGCGGTTTGCCGGACGGCGCGGTGGCGCTGACAGGCGACGCATCGATGAAGCGGTTCGTCGGTGCCGCACCGCCTCCCGGGCACGGACCACACCGCTATTACGTCGTGGTCCACGCGGTCGACGTCGAATCGCTGGGACTGCCCGACGGCGCGACCCCGGCCTACCTCGGGTTCAATCTGTTCTCCCACGCGATCGCGCGGGCCATACTCGTCGGCACCTATGAGCAGCCGTCGGAGGACGTCTGAGCCAGTGTCCCGGGGTCGGTCGGCAGCGGTGCCGGCCGACCCCCGTCATGTACCGGTGCCGACCGCGTCGGCCAGCGACGCATACCCTCCGGCGCGGAGGCGATCGGCGATACCCTCGTGGATCTCCTTGGCCCACAACGGACCTTTGTAGATGAACGCGGTATAGCCCTGCAGCAGGTCGGCACCGGCCCGGATTCGTTCCCACGCCTGATCGGCGTTCTCGATCCCACCGGAGCTCACCAGTGCCACCTGCCCGCCGACGCGGCCGTACAGGCGCCGCAACACGGCGAGGGAGCGGTCGGCCAGCGGCGGTCCGGACAGTCCACCCGCTCCGAGCGCGGCGACCTCGTCGGATGGGGTGTGCAGGCCGTCGCGACCGATGGTGGTGTTGGTGGCGACGATGCCCGCCAGCCCCAGTTCCACCGCGAGGTCGGCGACAGCGTCGATGTCCTCGTCGGCGAGGTCGGGTGCGATCTTGACGAGCACCGGGACGGTGACCTCGTCGAGCACGGCCTGCAGGATCGGTCGGAGCGCGTCCACCGCCTGCAGGTCGCGCAGTCCCGGTGTGTTGGGCGAACTGACGTTGACGACGACGAAGTCGGCCAACGGGCCCAAGCTGCGTGCGCTGAAACGGTAATCGTCGACGGCGTCGTCCACGGCGACCGCCTTGGTCTTGCCGATGTTGGCGCCGATCGGGATCCGCACGGGCCCCGGTCTCGCGGCGGCGAGGTTGCTCGCGGCCTGGGAGGCGCCGGGGTTGTTGAACCCCATCCGATTGACGAGGGCGTGATCGGCGGGCAGCCGGAACAGACGCGGGGCCGGGTTGCCCGGCTGGGGTTGACCGGTGATGGTGCCGATCTCGGCATAGCCGAAACCCAGTTGGCCCCAGGCGTTCACCGCTGATGCGGATTTGTCGAACCCGGCGGCCAGGCCGAGTGGGGCCGGGAAGTCGACGCCGAACAGTCGTTGATGGAGCAGCGGGTCGTGCGCGGTGAGGAGCTTCGCAGCCAGGTGACGCAGACCCGGGGTACGGCCGGTGAATCCGATCAGGCCATGTGCGAGGCCGTGCACCCGTTCCGGCGACAGCAGGAACATCGCCCGCAGCAGCAGCGGATACAGCGCCCGGTTGACTCTTGTCAGCATGCCGTCGCGTCGGTGTCGGGATATCCGGCTCGGTCGAAGGAGGCCCGGGTGGGTCGGTCGGCGGCCTGTGCCTCTCGTGACCGCGGTGGCTTCCGACGGCGGAGCAACACCTTTCGGGTTCCGTCCGAGTAGCGGCGGACCCGTTTGAGCTCCCACCCGCCGAACTCCGCCTCGATGGACAGCCGCATGGAGGCGGTCACCCGGGTGACGTCCGGCGGCAGCGTGAGCAGCACGCACTCGTGCTCGTCGGTGGTCACCTCCCACCCGCGGGGATGCCGCGACCCGACTTTCGCCTCACGCGACATGGTCACCCACCCACGCCGATGACCTGGAGCCCGCCGCGCTCGGACAGCACGTACAGCGTGCCGGACGCGTCGTCGACCGCGATGCTGTCCGGCTGTGCCACCGTCGGCACCCGTCGCTTCTCCACGGGCTCGCCACCGGACAGGTCATAGGCCACCACCTCGTTGTTCGCCGTCGTCGACACCCACATCAGGTTGCGTTCGTCGTCGTAGTCTACGGCGTACGGGCCGCCGGGTACCGGATAGCGGAACCGCATGACCAGCGGAGATCCGAAGAACCCGACGATCTCGTCGTCACGGGTGTTCGCGACGAGTACCCGGCCGAAGCGATCGACCGCGGCATTGGTGGCGCCGTTGCCGGCGCGCAATGCCGGACCCAGGTCGCCGTCGGACACGGTGACGGGGGTGACCGATGACTGTGCGCGGTCGAGAACCACCACCTGCTCCTCCGGCAGGTCCGCGTCCGGCGGCGACACCGTGATGTCGTCGACACGGACGAACCCGTCGATCACCTGCCCGGGCACGAGCTCGTCGTCGGAGCCGGCGAGTTCGTCGTCGACGACGAGAACCCGACCGTCCGCGGTTCCCACCAGAAGGTCGCCGGATGCCGTGCGGGCCAGAGCGGTCGGGTCGTCGACATCCAACGCGGCTGTCTCGACCGTGCCGTCGCGCCCGATCCGGGCGACGGATCCTGGCCCCACCCCGACGAACTCGCCGTCGTCGGCGGAGACGATCTGGGTCAGCTCCGGGGTCTCCGATACCTGCGGTTCCGCGCCGGGATCGGCTGTGGTGTACCGCAGCACGCTGGTGCCGGCTGCGTCGAGCACCGCGACGGTGCCATCGCCGACGACCATCGCCCGGCTCTCGGGAGCGGTCGGGACCACGAGGCCCGCGGGCTGCGCGGCCGGTCCGGGCAGTGCGGCGGGCGCGGTCGCCGGTGTGACAGTGGGCACATCGGGTGTGGTGGAGTCGTCCGCCGTCCCGCACGCCGAGAGCACGGCGGTCACGGCGACCACACCTGCGATCGCGACAACGGCACGAGGTCGATGCACCTGCGGCGATGATCCGATGGGGCGCTGCGGTCTCGGCACGTGCATGCCACCATCTTGCGACACCCTCACCGACCCAGACGACGGGGGTGGCGGTCGGGGAGAGCCGGAATTGTCCGCGACACCGGCGGCGGCCGTGTTCTCGTCGCGCGGTGCGGGCCGCCGGTTCCCGTAGCATCTGCGGCCGTGAGCGACACCATGACGTGGACCCAGTCGATCGTCCTCGGCGCCCTGCAGGGTGTGACCGAGTTCCTGCCGATCTCGTCGTCCGGTCATCTGCGCATCGCGTCGGAGTTGATGTTCGGCGAGGACGCGGGTGCGTCGTTCACCGCGGTCAGCCAGCTCGGCACCGAGGCAGCCGTGCTCGTGTACTTCGCGCGCGACATCGCCCGGATCGTCATGGCGTGGTTTCGTGGCCTGCGCAATCGGGACGAGCGCGGACTCGACTACCGCATCGGGTGGTATGTGATCTTCGCGACGATCCCGATCGGACTCCTGGGTTTCCTGTTCAAGGACGAGATCCGCACCGTGGGTCGCAACCTCTGGCTGGTGGCGATCATGCTGATCGTGTTCGCCGGGGTGTTCTGGCTGGCCGAGCGGTACGCGCGCCAACAGCGGTCCATGCAGGAACTGACGCTGCGGGACGGTGTGCTGATGGGTTTGGCGCAGTGTCTGGCGTTGATCCCCGGTGTGTCGCGCTCCGGAGCGACCGCCAGCGCAGGCCTCTTCCTGGGCCTCGAGCGTGAGGCTGCGTTCCGCTTCTCGTTCCTGCTGGCGATCCCCGCGGTCACCGCTTCCGGCCTGTTCAGCCTGCCCGACGCCTTCGACCCGAGCGGCGAGGGCATGCAGGCAACCGGGCCTCAGCTGATGGTCGCGACGCTGGTCGCGTTCGTGATCGGCTACGCCTCCATCGCCTGGCTGCTCCGGTTCGTCAGTGATCACTCGATGAACTGGTTCGGCGCCTACCGAGTGATTTTGGGCCTCACGGTGATCGGACTGCTGTCGGCGGGTGTGATCAGCGCGACGTGACGCGGCGGCACCGTGCCCGTCGATCACGGCGCCTATGGTTGAGACATGACCGTGATATTGGTGCGACACGGGCGTTCGACGGCCAACACCTCGGGTGTTCTCGCCGGCAGAACCCCCGGCGTCTCGCTCGACGAGAAGGGCCGGGAACAGGCCGACGCCCTCGTCGACCGTCTCGGCGGATGCATCTCCCACATCGCCGCGGTCGCGCGATCGCCGTTGCAGCGATGCGCCCAGACGGTGGCGCCGCTGCTGGCGACCTTGGGTTCGGACCCGCAGCGCGAGGTCCCGGAGTTGGTCGTCGACGATCTGGCCGAGGTCGACTACGGATCCTGGACGAATCGGCCGCTGAAGGAACTGGTCACCGAGCCGCTGTGGAAGACCGTGCAGCAACAGCCATCGGCAGCGGTGTTCCCGGACGGGGAGGGACTGGCCGGAGTCCAGGCGCGGGCGGTGGCCGCGGTGCGTGAGCTCGATCGGCGTTACGGTGGTGACGACGGCAGTGGTGTGTGGATCGCATGCTCACACGGCGACGTCATCAAGGCGGTGATCGCCGACGCCATGGGGATGCACCTGGACTCGTTTCAGCGCATCGTCGTCGAACCCGCCTCGCTCAGCGTCATCCGATACAGCGCGACCCGCCCGTATGTGCACACCGTCAACTCGACCGCGGTTTTGTCGGTGCCGCCGCCGCCACGACCCGGAGACGGGGCCGCCGGCGCGGACAGGTCCGCGGCCGCAACCGACGGCGACGATGCCGTCGTCGGCGGGTCGGCCGGGCTCGACGGCCGCGATCGAGGCGCCAACGCTGCCGCGACCCCGCTGGCGCGCGGATAATGGACGAGACGTTCAAGGAGGTGTGATGTCTCGCGCGATTCACGTGTTCCGGAGTCCGGACCGGTTCGTCGCCGGCACGATCGGTCAGCCGGGGGACCGGACGTTCTACCTCCAGGCCGTACACGAGACCCGGATCATCAGTGTGCTGCTGGAGAAGCAACAGGTCGCGATCCTCGCCGACCGGATCGGTGCGCTGCTCGACGAGATCCACCGCCGTTTCGGCACGCCGATACCGCCCGAGGTGGAGCGGGTCGGTGACCTCAGTCCGCTGGTGATGCCGGTGGACGCCGAGTTCCGGGTCGGCACGATGGGACTGGGGTGGGACGCCGAGTCCGAGGCCGTGGTGGTGGAACTGCTGGCCGTCACCGAAGGCGAGTTCGACGAGAGCGTCGTCCTCGACGACACCGACGAGGGCCCGGATGCGGTTCGGGTGTTCCTGAGCACCGAAGCGGCGCGCGAGTTCGCAGCCCGATCCTCGCGGGTCATCTCCGCGGGCCGGCAGCCGTGCCCGCTCTGCCACGAGCCGCTCGATCCCGACGGCCACCTGTGCGTGCGGACCAACGGTTACAAGAGGGACGCCGAGCTGTCCAAGTCGTTGGACTTCGTCGACCCCGAGGTGTTCCGGAACCTGTCGATGCAGGACGAAACCGACTACCTCGAGTCCGACCCCGACGACGACACCGACCCCGGGTCGGCCCCGCAGGAGTGATGTGACCGTCGGCGAACCGTCCATCCCGGAGACCGGCGCGGGGCGCGACCCCGCGACCGCACCCTCGGGCGAGGTCTCCGAACCCGGCGTCGATCCGCTCCGCGACGGCGAACTGGTCGTCCTGGGACGTATCCCGTCGGCGAGCAACGCCACTCTCGTCTGCGATGCCGTGCTCGACGGCGCCGAAGTCCGATGCGTGTACAAGCCGGAACGCGGCGAGGTCCCCCTGTGGGACTTCCCGGACGGCACCCTGGCCGGCCGTGAGGTGGCCTCGTATCTGATCTCCGAGGCGCTGGGGTGGTCGGTGATCCCGACGACGGTGCACCGCGACGGCCCGCTCGGGCGGGGCATGGTGCAACGCTGGGTGTCGACCGTCGAGAACGACGAACCCTCGGCACGTCACGACGCCGCCACCGAGTTGCCCACCCCCAAGGTCGACCTCGTGGATCTGTGCCCGGCCGACACCGTGCCGGTCGGCTACCGCGCGATCCTGAAGGCCCTCGACGCATTCGGCGAGCCGGTCGTGCTGGTGCACGCCGACGATCCACGGTTGCAGCGCATGGCCGTGCTGGATGTCGTGTTGAACAACGCGGACCGCAAGGGCGGTCACGTACTCGAAGCCCTCGACGGCGGGGTCTACGGGGTCGATCACGGGATCTGTCTGCACCGTGACGACAAGCTGCGGACCGTGCTCTGGGGATGGGCGGGTGAGGCGATTCCCGGCCACCTGGTCGCCGACCTCGCCGAACTCGTCGATCACCTCACGACGGCCGACCATCCGCTCACCGACGAGCTCGCCGAGCACATCACCGACTCCGAGATCGTCGCGCTGACCGAGCGGGCGGCCGAACTGGCCGAGCGGACGACGATGCCGCTCCCGCCCGGTCACCGCCCGATTCCGTGGCCGCCGTTCTGAGCGGCGCGGGTTCGGTGTCGGGCCGATCCGGGCGGCCAATACAGTGGATGCATGCAGTCTTGGCCTGACCCCGCCCTCCCGACCATTCCGGGTTCCGGGCCGGCACTTCGCCTCTACGACACCTCCGACGCGCAGGTCCGTCCCGTCAGTCCCGGCCCGACCGCCACGATGTACGTCTGCGGGATCACGCCCTACGACGCGACGCACCTCGGCCATGCGGCCACCTACGTGACGTTCGATCTGGTGAACCGGGTGCTCCGTGACCTCGGCCATGACGTGTACTACGTGCAGAACGTGACCGATGTCGACGACCCGCTGTTCGAGCGTGCGGATCGCGACGGTATCGATTGGCGTGAGCTCGGGGCACGGGAGACGCAGTTGTTCCGCGACGACATGACGGCGCTGCGCGTTCTGCCGCCCCGCGACTACATCGGTGCCGTCGAATCGATCGCCGAGGTCATCGAGGTCGTCGGGAAGCTGCTGGCATCAGGTGCGGCGTACGTGGTCGACGACGCCGAGTACCCGGACGTCTACTTCCGCATCGATGCGACCGAACAGTTCGGCTACGAATCGGGATACGACCGCGCCACCATGGATCGGTTCTTCGCCGAGCGCGGCGGTGACCCGGATCGACCGGGCAAGCGGGACCCTCTCGACGCGCTGCTGTGGCGGGCCGCCCGGCCCGGCGAGCCGTCATGGGAGTCGCCGCACGGCGCGGGGCGGCCGGGGTGGCACATCGAGTGCTCGGCGATCGCGCTGAACCGGTTGGGTGTCGAGTTCGACATCCAGGGCGGCGGCAACGATCTGATCTTCCCGCATCACGAGTTCTCGGCCGCCCACGGCGAGGCCTTGACCGACTCCCGACGGTTCGCCCGGCACTACGTCCACACCGGGATGGTGGGGCTCGACGGTGAGAAGATGTCGAAGAGCCGCGGCAATCTCGTTTTCGTGTCGCGACTCCGCAACGACGGAGTCGATCCCGCCGCCGTCCGGTTGGCACTGCTGTCGGAGCACTATCGAGCCGATCGCATGTGGTCGGATGCGGTGCTCGACGAGGGCCGCGAGCGTCTGCGTCGGTGGCGTTCGGCGGTCACCGCGACCGCGGGCCCGGACTCGGCCCCCACCATCGCCCGACTGCGCCAGCATCTCGCCGACGACCTCGACACCCCGAAAGCGCTTGCTGCAGTCGACGCTTGGTGTAGCGACGTGGAGTTGGGAATCGGTCACTCGGCGCAGGCGCCGAGCGACCTCGCTCGGGCGGTGGACGCGCTGCTGGGTGTCGAGCTCACCTAGTAAGGTTCTCCCGTGGCACGCACGCAGGAGATCGCACCCGAGACGACCGACGGCGTATGGACGGTGGTGACCCGAACTTCGACCTACCTGCTGGACTTCAGCGAGATGACCCTGCTCCGGGCTCCCGGCGTCGGGGGCACCGACAACGAGGAGTGGGCGGTGAGCAGGTTGCGGCGCGATTCCGAGGACATCCCGTTGCTGGGTGTGAAGTCGTGCCGTGTCGGTGAATCAGCCCAGTTCTGGGTCCGTGCCGCAGACGACCCCGATGTCCGGACGTGGCGCATCACCACACCGGTGGTCTCGATCGAACGCATCGGCTGAGCGGGTCGACCAGCTCTTCTCCGCTGGGCGCGCACGCTTTATCGGCTGGTTGAGCAGCCCTTTTCCGCTGGTTGAGCAGCTTTCTCCGCTAGCCGAGCGGCTCCTTTCCGCTGGTCGAGTAGCTGCGAGGCGCTAGCCGAGCAGCGTATCGAGACCCCGCTCCGACACCCCCGAATCAGTCACCCGAACGATCCCTGCCCGCGCCCCTGGCCGCCCGGCCCGCGGCGCTTCAGGTACCGCTCGAACTCCGCGGCCAGCGCGTCGCCGTCGATCTTGGCCATCACATCGTCGGCGTCGATCTCGGCATCCCCACGCTCTTCGAGTCCGCGGACGTACTCGGCGATCTCCTCATCGTCCTCGGTCATCTCGGTGACCGCCTGTTCCCATTCTTCGGCCTGCTCCGGCAGGGTGGCGAGCGGTACCTCGATGTCGAGGACCTCCTCCACTCTGTTGAGTAGCGCGACGGTCGCCTTCGGGTTCGGTGGGGTCGACACGTAGTGGGGGACCGCCGCCCAGAACGACACCGCCGGCAGCCCCGCCTGGACGAACAGGTCCTGCAGTACACCGGTGATGCCCGTCGGACCCTCGTACCGGCTCTCGGCGAGGTTGAACCGGGCCGCCGATTCGCTGCTGTACGCGGCGCCGGTCACCGGGACCGGACGCGTGTGCGGAGTGTCCGCGAGCAGCGCACCGAGCATCACCGTCGTCTCCACCTCGAGGTCCTTCGCGAGGTCCACGATCTCCGCACAGAACCCGCGCCAACGCATGTTCGGCTCGATACCGCGAACGAGTACGATGTCACGGTCCGCACCGTGGGGAGTGCAGTACGAGATGGACGTGGTCGGCCAGTCGATCCGCCGGGTGACACCGTCGATCTGCTTGACGATCGGGCGGTTGACCTGGAAGTCGTAGTAGTCGTCGGAGTCGATGTCCGTCAGAGCGACGGCATCCCAGGTCAGTGCCAGGTGTTCGATGGCGCTGCTGGCCGCGTCCCCGGCGTCGTTCCAACCCTCGAACGCGGCCAACAAAATGGGCCTGCGCAGGCGGGGAAGGTTCGACCTCTGCTCAGCGTTCACTGAACCAGCCTACGACCGAACCCCGAGAGAGAGCGAACTACGCTGTCAACCATGTCGACGCCCATCACCGATCCGGACGATCGGGAGCCCGCACCGCGCCCGGCCGACTACGACACGACATTTCTCACCGCCATGTCGCGTCGTGTGCTGATCGGCGACGGGGCGATGGGCACGATGCTGCAGGCGGCCGATCTGACCCTCGACGACTTCAACAATCTCGAGGGCTGCAACGAGATCCTCAATGACACGCGCCCCGACGTGCTCGCCGACATCCACCGCGCGTACTTCGAGGCGGGCGCCGATGCGGTCGAGACCAACACGTTCGGCTGCAACCTGTCGAACCTGGGTGACTACGACATCGCCGACCGTATCCGCGAGCTCGCGTACAAGGGCACCGGGATCGCGCGCGGCGTGGCCGACGAGATGGGCCCGTCCAGCGACGGCACGGCACGCTTCGTCCTGGGATCCATCGGCCCGGGAACCAAGCTGCCCAGCTTGGGACACACGACGTTCGAGGTCATCCGGGACGCCTACTTCGAGTGCGTTGCCGGGATGCTCGACGGCGGCGCGGACGCGATCCTGGTGGAGACCTCCCAGGACCTGCTGCAGGTGAAGGCCGCCATCGTCGCCGCGCGGCGCGCGATGGCCCACCTCGGTCGCCACATCCCGATCATCAGCCACGTGACCGTCGAGACGACCGGCACGATGCTGCTCGGCTCCGAGATCGGTGCGGCGCTCGCGGCGATCGAGCCGCTCGGCGTGGACCTGATCGGCCTCAACTGCGCCACGGGTCCCGCCGAGATGAGCGAACACCTGCGTTACCTCTCGAAGCATGCCCGGATTCCGGTATCGGTGATGCCGAACGCGGGTCTGCCCGTACTGGGGCCGAACGGTGCCGAATACCCGCTCCGGCCCGACGAGCTGGCCGTCGCGTTGGGTGACTTCGTCACAGACTTCGGTCTCGACTTCGTCGGCGGATGCTGTGGCACCACACCGGAACACATTCGGCAGGTCGCCGAGCGGGTCGCGGAGGTCACGCCGGCGCAGCGGCGACCCGACCACATCTCGGAGACGTCGTCGCTCTACACGGCGGTGCCGTTCGATCAGGACGCCAGCTTCCTGGTGATCGGGGAGCGCACGAACACCAACGGGTCCAAGGCATTCCGTGAGGCGATGATCGCCGAGGACTACCAGAAGTGCCTCGACATCGCGAAAGACCAGACGCGCGACGGCGCCCACATGCTCGACCTCAACGTCGACTATGTCGGCCGTGACGGTGCTGTCGACATGACCGCGCTGGCAAGCCGGTTCGCCACCTCGTCGACACTGCCGATCATGCTCGACTCCACCGAGCCAGACGTCATTCGTGCCGGCCTCGAAGCGCTCGGGGGACGTTGCGCGGTCAACTCGGTGAATTACGAGGACGGTGACGGCCCGGACTCCCGGTTCACCCGCATCATGGAACTGGTCGTCGAGCACGGCGCCGCCGTGGTGGCACTGACCATCGATGAGGAAGGGCAGGCGCGCACCGCCGACTGGAAGGTGCGTATCGCCGAGAGGCTGATCGCCGACATCACCGGCACATGGGGCCTCGCCGAGGAAGACATCATCATCGACGCCCTCACCTTCCCGATCTCCACGGGACAGGAAGAGGTTCGTCGCGACGGCATCGAGACCATCGAGGCGATCCGTCGACTGCACGAGGCGCATCCGGATGTCCACTTCACACTGGGCATCTCGAACATCTCGTTCGGTCTCAACCCGGCGGCGCGGCAGGTCCTGAACTCGGTGTTCCTGCACGAGTGTGTACAGGTCGGCCTCGACACCGCGATCGTGCACGCCTCGAAGATCCTTCCGATGGCGCGAATTCCCGAGGAGCAGCGCGAGGTTGCGCTGGACCTGGTCTACGACCGGCGTGCCGAGGGCTACGACCCGCTGCAGAAGCTCATGGAGTTGTTCGAGGGAGTCTCGGCGGCATCCGCGCGGGAATCGCGCGCCGCAGAGTTGGCTCGACTTCCACTGTTCGAACGGCTCGAGCGTCGCATCGTCGACGGCGAGCGCAACGGGCTCGAAGACGACCTCGACGAGGCGATGACGCAGCGGCCCCCGTTGCAGATCATCAACGAAACCTTGCTGGCCGGTATGAAGACCGTCGGCGAGCTGTTCGGGTCGGGCCAGATGCAGCTTCCGTTCGTGTTGCAGTCCGCCGAGGTGATGAAAACCGCTGTCGCACATCTCGAACCGCACATGGAGTCGACCGGCGAGGACGGCAAGGGCCGCATCGTGCTGGCCACCGTCAAGGGCGACGTGCACGACATCGGCAAGAACCTCGTCGACATCATCCTGTCCAACAACGGCTACGAGGTGGTCAACCTCGGAATCAAGCAGCCGATCAACACCATCCTCGAGGCGGCA
The DNA here is from genome assembly GCF_036350415.1 of Gordonia sesuvii. Lineage (NCBI taxonomy): Bacteria > Bacillati > Actinomycetota > Actinomycetes > Mycobacteriales > Gordoniaceae > Gordonia > Gordonia sesuvii. The sequence continues at coordinate 303,880 of NZ_JAZDUF010000002.1, read as the reverse complement.
GCGGACAAGCGGGCCGACGTGATCGGTATGTCCGGGCTGCTGGTGAAGTCGACCGTGGTGATGAAAGAGAACCTCGAGGAGATCAACGGGCGCGGCGTCGCCGACAGCTATCCGGTCCTCCTCGGTGGTGCTGCTCTCACCCGCACATATGTCGAGAACGATCTGGCGGACATCTACGAGGGCGATGTGCATTATGCGCGTGACGCTTTCGAAGGCCTGCGCTTGATGGACGAGATCATGGCGACCAAGCGGGGCGAGGGCCCCGACCCGGACAGCCCAGAGGCACTCGCGGCCAGGAAGAAGGCCGACGAGCGCAAGGCGCGCCACGAGCGGTCGAAGCGGATCGCCGAGAAGCGCAAGGCGCAGGAGACTCCCGTCGAGGTCCCGGCCCGGTCAGATGTGGCCGCCGACAACGAGATCCCCGAGCCGCCGTTCTGGGGCACGAAGATCATCAAGGGCGTACCGGTCGCCGACTACCTGCAGTTGCTCGACGAACGCGCGTTGTTCCTGGGGCAGTGGGGTCTTCGCGGTGTCCGCGGGGGAGAGGGGCCCTCCTATGAGGAGCTCGTCGAGACCGAGGGGCGGCCACGTCTGCGCTACTGGATCGATCGGTTGTCGACCGAGAACATCCTGCAGCACGCGGCGGTCGTGTACGGATACTTCCCGGCGGTGAGCGATGGCGACACTGTCCACGTGCTGAGCGAAGCCCGGCCCGATGCCGATGTGCGCCACAGCTTCACGTTCCCGCGCCAGCAGCGTCCGCGGTTCCTGTGCGTGGCCGACTTCATCCGGTCACGCGAGGAGTGCGAGAAGGCGGGCCTGGTCGATGTGTTGCCGTTCCAGCTGGTGACCATGGGTCAGCCCATCGCCGACTTCGCGAACAAACTCTTCGCGGAGGACGCCTACCGCGACTATCTCGAGGTCCACGGCATCGGTGTGCAACTGACCGAAGCTCTCGCCGAGTACTGGCATCAGCGTGTCCGTGCAGAACTGACCGTTGGCGGAAAGTCTTTCGCCGGTGACGATCCCGATGACGCCCAGGGGTTCTTCGACCTCGAGTACCGGGGCGCCCGATTCTCGTTCGGCTATGGTGCCTGCCCGGACCTGGAGGACCGGTCGAAGATGATCGATCTCCTGGAGCCGGAGCGCATCGGCGTCGAGCTGTCCGAGGAGCTGCAGCTGCATCCCGAGCAGTCCACCGACGCCTTCGTGCTGCATCACCCTGAGGCCAAGTACTTCAACACCTGAGCCGGATACCGTCCTCAGGTCTGGAGCACCGAGGGTGGCCGTTCACCGACCGCTCCGGGTAGGCCGGACGTCGAGCGGCACCTTCATCCGGTGGTCGGGTAGTTCGAGCTGCCCTCCTTCGTTGGTCGAGTAGCCTGAGCCGTCCCCCACCCGTTGGTCGAGTGGTCCGAGCCGCTAGGCGAGGACGTATCGAGACCTCCGGAACCAGCAAACCTACTGCACCACTGAACTTGTCACACCCGACCGGTATTCTGAACCAACCAGAAACCGCAGCAGAACCACTATCCACAGGCTCCGGATCAGTAACAGAAATTGTCAGACCAACCCGATATTCTGACATCAGTCCCATTCCCGCACAGTATCTCCCACTCACGAAGGGTCTGGCGTGTTCACCTACACCGATCCCGCTGAACCGCCCTTCTCGTTGGTCGAGTAGTCCGAGCCGCTAGGCGAGGACGTAATCGAGACCTCCGGAACCAGCAAACCTACTGCACCACAGAGATTGTCACACCCAACCGATATCCTGAGCGCAATCGAAAAGGGCAGACTCTACGTTATCCACAGGCCGCCGCCGACCCGCCAAACTTGTCAGACCCACCCGATACTCTGACATCAGTTTCGTTCCCGCCCATCAGTTCCCACTCGTGAAAGGCCTGGCGTGTTCACCTACACCGACCCCGCAGCCGACGACAACCTGTTGTCGTCGGTGGGTGCTGAGGGGTTGGGGGCGTTCGCGCGGGATGCGTTGCGGTTGAGTCGGCAAGCCGAAGCACGCGCCTTGCTGATGGCCTACCACATCGGCGAAAGCGCGTACAACGAGCGACTGTTCGGTGCCGATGGCCGCCACCGCATGATCTTCGGCCAAACCGCCCGCAACACCGCGGTCGGCGAGGTCTCCCTGGCATTACGGATCAACAAAACCAAAGCCGGCGAATGGTACTCGCTCGGCGCGTCGCTGCAGGAGTATCCGAAGATTCGGATGGCCTATCTGGCCGGTGAGTTCAGCACCCACCGCATGTCGGTGATGGTGCACGCCGCCGACATCGCCCCCAAAGGCGACCTGCGCGACCAACTCCCCGACACCGACACCGACGCCGACGATGCGGCTGACGAGCCGACCGACCCGACCCTCGACGACCTCCTCGACGAGGCCGACGACACCGATCCGGATGCCGAGGTGCAGCCAGAACCGCAACCCGAAGCTGATGGGCCGGTCAGTTTCGAGGACCTCGCGTTGGAGTTGGGGAATCGGGCGTCCACCGACGCCGGCCTGCGTGATGATCTGGCCGATGCGGTGATCAGCCTGGATCCGGACGGTGCGGCCGAGTCGCGGGATGCGATTGCCGAAGCGTTCGAGAACATCACCTTCAGCAACGAGGCCGGCGGGCACATGAACCTCGATGCGTGCATGCCTGCCGAGCACGGCGTGCATCTGCGTGACCGCATCACCAAGCTCGTCGCGGCACGAGTGTGTAAAAGCGACCCGCGCACCCTCGGCCGACAGCGCATCCTCGCTTTCGGCGAGATCGTCGGCATCCCCGGCGCCAGCCTGGCGTGTGAATGCGGCGAGGACACCTGCACCGCAGGACAAACCCGCACCAAGCGCGGTAAACGGACAGCGGCCCCCAGCACTGACGCGGACACGGACGCGAACAGTTCGTCGGCGAACAATGGCGACCAGGGTGACGACCGCCCCTCGGCCACGGCCGCAAACACCACCGACACGTCCGACCACGAGGCCGATCCGAGCAACGACAACGACAACGACGAGGACGAGGGCGAGGACCACGGCCAGTCGAGCAGCTCGTTCATCAATGCGCCCGCCGACGCCGCTGATGCCACCGACAACCACGACGTATCCGAGACCAACAGCGAGCCCGCCGCCGACACCACCACTGTCGACAGCACTGCCGATGTCGACCCGACCGAGGCCGGCAACAACGCAACTGACGACACCGGCCACACCAAACCGCTGCCCGCCTGGACCCTCCTGCATGACCCCGCCGGCATCGAACCCACCCGGCTGCAGGGCTACGGGGCCATCGATCCAGCGCACGCGGCCGACCTGGCGCAACAGGCGAAGATCATCACCGTCCCCACCCTGTCCACCCCGAAGCCGGCCAGCCGACTGACCGTCGTCGGCGACCGCGCCTTGGCGCCACCCATCGACCCCACCGGACACGGCGGATTCGACATCCCACCACCCGGCGCGCTCATCTACCGACCACCCGACCGGCTACGTGCCGAGATCACCTACCTCGATCGGCGCTGCCGCTACCCGTACTGCAGCAGGCCCTCTCACGAGTGCGAACTCGACCACCTGGTGAAGTTCAACCATGCCGACCCGCTGGCCGGCGGCTGGAGCGTGCCGTTCAACTTCGCACCGCTCTGCCGGCCCGATCACCACCGCAAGCATGATGGCGGTTGGGTGCCGACCATGCACACCGACCGAACCATTACCTGGCGCAACCTGCGCACTGGCGAGACCATCATCACCTACCCACGCTGACAGCAGGGTATTGGCCGAAACAACTTGTAGTTCTACAATCATTGTATGTCTACAACCGAGTCGTCGGCTGAGCGGGACACATCAGACCTGACCGCGTCGCCGTCGGGGACCGAACTGTGGTTCGCGATGAACAGCCTGGTGCGCGACCACGCAGTCGAATCCCGTGCTCGCATCGACGCTCGGATCGATATGCCGTTCAGCCGGTTTCGGGCGTTGCGTCGCGTCGCCACCCGCAGTCTCACCCAGACGGATCTCGCGCGCCGACTGGGAATCGACGCACCGGCGACCAGCGTCATCGTCAACGATCTGGTCGAGCGGGGCCTGGTGACCCGCGAGCCGCATCCCGACGATCGGCGCTTCAGGGTCGTCGCGATCACGGCCCACGGACGCACGGTCGTTGATTCCGTGGTCACCGACCCGACCGTGGCGCCCGACATGTTCGCCGTGCTCGACGATGCCCAACGCCGCGACCTCGGCCGCTTGCTGGATCTGCTGCGCGAATCGGCCGACGCATGAGGAGTTCTCGCGCCGCCCAGCCCGCATCCGACATCACCACACTCGGACCCCGGCGCCGGATGGCGATCCTCGCAACCTGCTGCCTGAGTCTGTTCATCGTCGGGATCGACACATCCGGCGTCAACGTCGCGATTCCGTCGATCGGGTCGGACCTCGGCGCGACACCGTCGCAACTGCAGTGGGTGGTCGACGCATTCACGTTGGTACTCGCCAGCCTGCTGATGCTCGGCGGTTCGCTGGGTGATCGCCTCGGGCGCCGACGGGTATTCCAGGTGGGCCTCACTGTGTTCGGCATCGGTTCCGTCCTCTGCTCCCTGGCCGTGTCGCCGGAGATGCTGATCGGCGCACGGATGGTGCAGGCCATCGGTGGAGCGATGATGAACCCGGTGGCGATGTCGATCATCACCAACGTCTTCACCGAGCCCAAGGCACGGGCACGCGCAATCGGCTTGTGGGGAACTGCGATCGGCGTCAGCATGGCACTGGGTCCGCTCGTCGGTGGGGCACTCGTCGACGGCATCGGGTGGGAGGCGATCTTCTGGCTCAACGTCCCGGTCTGCCTCGCGGCCATCACCCTCACCGCACTCCTTGTCCCGGAATCGCGAGCGGCACATGCCCGTCGGCCCGACCCGGTCGGCCAGCTCCTGATCCTGACCTTTCTCGCGACCCTCACCTACGGCATCATCGAAGGCCGCACTCTGGGCTGGTCGTCGGTGCCTGTCGCAGGAGCGTTCGCAATCGCCGCCCTGGCACTGATGGGGTTGATCCTCGTCGAATCACGCCGCCGCGAACCGCTTCTCGACCTTCGGTTCTTTCGTAGTGCGCCTTTCAGCAGCTCGGTCGTCGGGGCGATCCTCGCCTTCAGCGCCATGGGCGGATTTCTCTTCCTCAACACCCTCTACCTGCAACAGGCGCGAGGCCTGACCCCGCTGCAGGCGGGTCTGATGACCCTGCCGATGGCGGTCGCGAACGCGGTCTTCTCGCCGTTGTCGGGGCGACTGGTCGGCGACCGCGGCGCACGCTTTCCGATGGTGGGTGCGGGAGTCATGGTGCTGCTCAGCGGGTTGATGCTCACCCAGGTCGGGCACGCCACCAGCATGTGGTATCTCGGAGTCGCCTACCTGTTCCTCGGCATCGGAATGGGGTTGGTCAACGCACCGATCACCAATGCAGCGGTCTCCGGGATGCCACGGTCGCAGGCGGGAGTCGCCTCGGCCATCGCCTCCACCAGTCGGCAGGTCGGCATCTCCCTCGGCGTCGCGTTGTTCGGGGCCATCGCCTTCGCGGGGATCGGCGGATCCGTGGCAGCGGACCTGCCTGACGCATCGCATCCGGCGTGGCTCCTGATGGCCGCCTGCGGCGTGGGCCTCGTCGTCGTGGGGATCGTGTCGACGAGCAGGTGGGGTCTGTCCACCGCGGAACGGACCCGCGAGCGGATTCAGCACGAGCAGTGAGTCAGGCGAGGTGATCTCGCCGTCACATCGAGGATGCGGCGGTGCCGAACTCTTCGCCTGAGCCGGAACCGCTCGCCACGGCCGGACCGGACCCTGATTCTGCACACTGTCCGGCCCACCACTGGACGACTCGGTCCGCAACCGCGGCAGGCGTCTTCACCCACCGGACATGATCCAGCGACCCTCCCTCCGGGACGTCGTCGGCGGTGTAGTTCCAGATAGTGCGGCGCCGGGGGAGGAACCTACTCTCGTAGAGTTCGGCCGCCGGCGCGGTCACCAGCCGATCGCCCGCCAGACGCACCGCCAGCAGCGGCACGTCAGCGCCGGCGTGTGTCGCGAAGGGGGCACGTCCCCGACGAACCATCCGCGCCCACTCCCGCATCAGTGTGCGCGGTCCCGGCCCGCCGAAACCTGCTGCAGGCCAATGTCCCACGACCGCGGTGACGGGACCCACCAAGAGCGCGACCGCCAGCACCGGCAGCGCGTCGCGCGAATAGAGCCGAAACCACGGCACCGAGCCCGCAACCGACACGACACCATCGGGTCTCGACTCCGCCGGCCCGTCGGTGAGCATCGCCGCCAACTGCGCACCGAGGCTGTGCCCGACAACGAGCACCGGCGTGGACGGTTCGACGAGGCGGATCTCCGCGATGGCGGCTGCGAGGTCGCCCGCCTCATCTGTGTAGCCCCAATCGAGGGCGCGTGACGCCGGCGACGCGTCGGGTTCCATGCCGCGTCGCGGCACGACGTCGGCACGCCATCCGTGACGGGCGAACTCTTCCACCAATCGACGGTAGTGACGGCCGGGGACGGCCATCGCCGGCGAGACGATCACGGACGGACTTTCCATGGTTCTCATGCAACTCATCGTGTCCGGTGGCGATCCGCAACTCCACTACCTGCGAGGTAATCGATTTCGTCCCGATTGCTGCCTACGATCACGGACATGACGGGAGTGGGCACGATGTTGCGAGACTGGCGATCGCATCGATCGATCAGTCAGCTGGATCTGGCCTACGACGTCGGGGTCTCACCCAAGCATCTCAGCTTCGTCGAAACCGGCAAGTCCACGCCCAGTCCGTCCCTGCTCGAGGCCCTCTCGGAAAGACTCGACATCCCACTACGGGAGCGAAATGCCCTACTGCTCGCCGCCGGACATGCGCCGCGCTACTCCGAGGAACCCCTCGACTCGTCGACGATGACCCACGTTCGCGCATCCGTGCAACGAGTTCTGGACGCGCACAACCCGTATCCGGGACTTGCCCTCGACCGCACGTGGAATGTGGTGTTGGCCAACGACGCCGCTCTCGCGCTCGCAGCGTTCCTGCCGCCACATCTCACGGGGCCGCCGTTCAACCTGTTCCGCGCATCCTTGCACCCCGACGGATTCGCTTCGATCACCGTCGACTTCGACACCTGGGCCACCTATCTGCTCATCACACTTCGTCGTCTGGTTCGGGTGACCGGTGATCCACGACTGGCCGAACTCGAACGGGAGGTTGCCCGGTACCCGACGGTTGTCGGTCTCGACAGTCGGACCGGCCAGAGGAATCAGGGGAGCGGGCCGGACCTGCTCGTGCCGTTCTCCGTTCGGGCCGGCGACTCCGTACTGTCGTTCTTCACCACACTCACCACATTCGGCTCGCCCCGGGACATCACCCTCGACGAGCTGACCATCGAGTTGTTCTATCCCGCCGACGAGATCACCGAGCGCACCATCTCCGGCGCGCCGGGCACGACCGTTTCGCCCTGACAGGCCAGGGGTACCCGAGGCCCATGACCGAGGGCCCATCCGAACCAGAACGCGGCCTGGACCGCCGCGTGCGGCAACGCGACGTCGAGAAGCGCTGGGATGACCCCGGTGCGTTCCGTCGGGCGGCGTTCTACGTCGTCGGGGTGCTTGCGGTCGCCGCCGTGATGGTCGCGCTGTATCTGTCGGTGGGCCGGGAGAGCGTCGTCTGGGCGAGCGGCCCACCCGCCGTGTTCCTGCTCGGCGGCGTCGGGGCATTGGTGATCGGCTACCGCGTCTACCGACGAGGTGGCACCTGGCCGATCTGGCAGGGAGCCGCGTGGTTCCTGCTGGCTCTGCTGCTCGCCGCACTCAGCTTCCCGCTCACCGCTGTGTGACAGCCGGGGCGCCGGGTTCGAGGCCTTCGAGTGCGATGATGCAGGGGTGAGCGACCCATCCACCCACGGCAAACCCTCCACCCGTCCCGCGTCCGAACCAGCGCTGACCGGTCCGGCCGCCGTGCTCTGGGACATGGACGGCACCCTGCTCGACTCCGAGCCCCTGTGGGACATCGCGATGGAAGACCTCGCCCTGCGGCACGGCATCGTGATGTCCCCCGCACTCCGGGAGTCCACCCTGGGGAACTCGCTGCCCGACGCGATGAGCAAGGTCTATGCGGCGGCCGGGATCGGCCCAGAGTCGCAGGACCGGCCCGGCGACGAGCGGTGGCTTCTCGACCACGTGGCAGGCCTGTTCGGTGCGGGTCTGCCCTGGCGGCCCGGGGCGCAGGATGCCCTCGAACTGGTCCGCAGCTCCGCGCTGCCGATGGTGTTGGTCACCAACACCGTGCGTGAACTCACTGACATCGCACTCGAAACCCTCGGACCGCACAGGTTCACCGCGACCGTCTGCGGCGATGAGGTCGCCGCGGGCAAACCCGAACCCGACCTGTACCTACGTGCCGCGGCACTTCTGGGCCTCCGTCCCGACCAGTGCCTGGCGGTCGAGGATTCGCCGGCCGGCACCGCTGCGGCGACGGCGGCGGGATGCCCGACCCTGGTGGTGCCGTCCGCGGCTGCGGTGCCGGGCGGCAGCCTGCGCAGCTTCCGGGAATCACTCGTCGACCTCACGGCGGACGACCTCGTCGACGCGTGGACGGGACAGCACCCCGCTCATCGTCCGACGGGTCGTGACATGCAAGGATGAAGGACCGTGAAGACATTCGAGGAGCTGTTCGCCGAGCTGAGCGACAAGGCGCAGAGCAGACCGGCCGGTAGCGGTACGGTTGCCGCCCTCGACTCCGGGGTCCACACGCTCGGGAAGAAGATCATCGAAGAGGCCGGCGAGGTCTGGTTGGCCGCCGAACACGAGTCCGACGAATCACTCGGCGAGGAGATCTCGCAGCTCCTGTACTGGCTGCAGGTGATGATGATCAAACGGGGACTGTCGCTGGAGGACGTCTACCGACATCTGTGACCGGTCGACCACGCGTCACCGGACCGGACATCAACTCACCGACCCGACCACGAACTCCAGAAGGAACAGACATGCTGCGTGTGGCCGTGCCCAACAAAGGGGCACTCTCCGAATCCGCGGCCGCCGTCCTCGCCGAGGCCGGCTACCGAAAACGTACCGACGCCAAAGATCTCACCGTCCTGGACAACAGCAACGACGTCGAGTTCTTCTTCCTGCGGCCCAAGGACATCGCGATCTACGTGGGCGCGGGAACACTCGACCTGGGCATCACCGGCCGCGATCTGGCGCGCGACTCGGGTGCGTCGGTCGACGAACAGCTCTCCATGGGATTCGGCTCGTCGACGTTCCGCTACGCCGCGCCTGCCGACCAGACCTGGTCGGTGGAAGCGTTGGCCGGCAAGGTGATCGCCACGTCGTACCCGAACCTGGTCCGCGACGATCTCGCCGCCCACGGAATCGAGGCGACCATCATCCGTCTCGACGGCGCGGTCGAGATCTCCATCCAGCTCGGCGTCGCCGACGCGATCGCCGACGTCGTCGGGTCGGGGCGAACCCTGCGCGCCCACGGTCTCACCGCCTTCGGTGACTCCCTGTGCGACTCGGAGGGCGTGCTCATCTCGCAGGCCGGGGTGGAACAGACCAAGGCCGCCCGGCAGTTCATCGCCCGGGTACAGGGCGTCGTCTTCGGGCAGCAGTACGTGATGATCGACTACGACTGCCCGCGCACACTTCTCGCGGAGGCGTCGAAGCTCACACCCGGGTTGGAGTCGCCGACGGTCGCACCGATGGCCGACCCCGACTGGGTCGCCGTGCGGGCGATGGTGCCGCGCAAAGAGCACCAGAACCTCATGGACGAACTGTCCGAACTCGGCGCGAAAGCCATCCTCGCCACCGACATCCGCTCCTGCCGCTTCTGACCCGTCTCGCGCCGTCCGGGCACGGTCAGCGCTCGACGAGCAGCACCGTCTGCGCCGAGCGCCCGATGAATCCGCTCGTGTCGAACAGGTCGCCGAAGGTGGCCCCGAACCCGTCGGGGCCCTGCACCATGTCGGCGTCGATGCCGACCCACGGGCCGGTGGGGATGCGCGTCAGGTGCACTGTCGTGTCGGTGTTCATCCACGTCCACTCGTCGGTGCGCAGGCGGGTGCCGAGACCGTTTGCGATGTCGATGACACTGAAGATGGACTCCAGATCGGAGATCGGTTCGTCACCGACGAGTCCGATCGCCGGCCGCACCCACACGGCCGGGGTGTCCCCGACGCGGCCGGCAAGCGATGCGCACTCGATGGATCCGATGAAACCGACTGTGCCCCAATCAACGCCGAGGTTCTGGTCACCGGTCACACCGCGCACGGGCGACAGTTCAGCCGGGGTGGGGGACAGCGGCTCCGGTTCCTCCACGATCGTCGTGGTGTCCGCGGTGCGTAGCCGCCATCCGTGGGTACGCGCGACCGGCCGGAAGGACCCGTCGGCCTGCTGGACCTCCAACTCGGCGGTGACCAAGCTGATCTGTCGCCCCGGCCGGACGACCTCCGCCCGGATCCGGTTCACACCCAGCCCGATCGGACCGAGGATCTCGGTCGTCACCCGGGTGAATCGCTGGGCCGGCCCGGGATCGCAGTGCAGCAACGCGCGCATCATCAGGCCCGACGGCGGACCACCGTGCTGCATCGTCGCCGCCCAGACACTCTGGGTGGCTTCTGTCGGCTGAAAGTACTCGTACCCGGCGTCAGCTTCGGAGCTCGGGCGATCGATGGGCACGTAGTAGCAGGACTCCATGACCGCACCTTATGCCTACCGTCATAGTCGGCCGGTGTCGGCCCACCATCGGCTCAGCCGGCGAAGCCCGCAGGCGGTCCGGGGTACGGCGGGATCTCACCACCGAACTCCGGGCACCGCGCCTTGTGCTCGCACATCCCGCACATCCGTGACCGCCGCGGCCGGAAGTCGCCGGTCGCGACCGCCGCCCGGATCGCGGTCCACATGGCCTTGAGTGTGCGGCCGAACCGTTCGAGCTCGTCGCGATCGGGGGTGTAGGTCAGCTGCTGACCGTCGGCCAGATACATCAATTGCAGGCGCGCCGGGACGACGCCACGGATACGCAGGATCGCCAGCGCATAGAACTTCATCTGGAACAGCGCCTTCGCCTCGTAGGCTTCGCCCGGCGACCGTCCGGTCTTGTAGTCGACGACCCGGATCTCGCCCGTCGGTGCGACATCGATGCGGTCGATGAACCCGCGCATCAGCACATCGTCGACGTCGATCTCCACGTGCTCTTCGCAGGCGTCGGCGTCGAACGCTGTCGGATTCTCCATCGTGTAGTACGTCGCGATGAGCTTCTGGGCGTCGGCGACGAAACGGTCGGTACCGGCATCGCCGATGACAGCGGTCAGCATCGGGTCGGCCTCGCACAGCGCGGCCCACGCACCTTCCACGAGCAGATCGGCCGACTCCTGAGTGCGCAGTTCGGCAGGCATGTCGAACAGGTGCTCCAACGCGGCATGCACCACGGTTCCCCGCGTCTGCGCGGGAGTGGGTGTCTCCGGGAACCGGTCGATGGCCCGGTATCGGTAGAGCAGCGGACATTGTTTGAAGTCGGCCGCCCGGGACGGAGACAAGGCCAGCGGCCGCCCGACGAGGCCTCGAGCCGCGACATCCGGCCCCGGGGCGCCATCGGGTTGTCCGGGCGTCGCCGCTGACCCGGAGTCGGTCGCCGGTGACCCAGAGTCGATCGTCGTACTCACATTTGGCAGGGTAGGTCGCGACAGTGACAGGTTCGCGCATCGACACCCTGCGGCTTCGCTTGCGGGCGCGCGTTGACAGTGCGCGACCAGCCGGAAGGATTCCAGCCCGATGCCGACGACCGGCCCCTTCGCCGTGGGTGACCGCGTGCAGCTCACCGACGCCAAGGGACGAAAGTTCACCGTGCACCTCGAGGCCGGGAAGCAGTTCCACACCCATCGGGGGGCGATCGCCCACGACGATCTCATCGGTGCACCGGAAGGCAGCATCGTCTCCGCGACCAGCGGCACGCAGTACCTTGCGCTGCGCCCGCTGCTGGTGGACTACGTTTTGTCGATGCCGCGAGGCGCTCAGGTCATTTATCCGAAGGACGCCGCTCAGATCGTCACCGAGGGTGACATCTTCCCAGGCGCGAAGGTCTTGGAGGCCGGCGCCGGTTCCGGGGCGCTGACCTGTTCGCTGCTGCGAGCGGTGGGGGCCGACCCCGGCAGCGTGACCTCCTATGAGGTGCGCGCCGACCACGCCGAGCACGCGGTTCGCAACGTCGAAACCTTCTTCGGCGGACGGCCGGACAACTGGGAACTGATGGTCGACGACCTCGCGAACCTGGACACGACACGCCTTGCCGGCGACCTGTTCGACCGCGTGATCCTGGACATGCTCGCGCCGTGGGAGCCGCTCGATGTGGTGCGCGCGGCGATCAAACCGGGCGGTGTGCTGGTGATTTATGTGGCGACAGTCACACAGCTGTCCCGCGTGATGGAGGCGCTGCGTGACCAGGAGTGCTGGACCGAGCCCCGCGCGTGGGAATCCCTGGTACGCGAATGGAGCGCGGTGGGCCTCGCTGTGCGCCCCGAGCACAAAATGCAGGGCCACACGGCGTTTCTGATCACGACGAGGAGACTCGCTGACGGCGTCACCACCCTGCGCCCGCAGCGTCGACCCACCCGCGGATGACGGTGATCCCGCCCGGTCATCGATAAAAAGCGTTGCTGGCTGAAACGTCGCGAATACGTTGCGAAGACGTAGATTTAACACGTCGTCAACACCGAGTGTTGCGCGGTGCAGGGCGATTTCCCGTCCGCACCGGTAGCGTGGTGTCACGGCGCAAACACTCCATGAAGACGACATGAGACAAGTGTTTGCCGGGGAGAGGAGTCAGCAATGACCGAATCTGACCGCCAGGGCGCCGGGGGCGCCGACCGCCTCGGGTCCTCGGGTGCACGCGACCACGGGCTCGATCGAGACGACGCCGGCCAGATGCCCGAAGAGAACTTCGTCCCCGCGTATGCGTCACCGCTCGCCCGGCCCGAATCGTCGCGGGGCGACACACGACCCGGCGTCGGCCGTCCGGGCGACGCCGACCTGCAGGAACGCGTCGACAATCTGACCGCACGCAACGCGAAGCTGCTGGACACGCTGAAAGAGGCGCGGCAGCAACTCGTGGCACTGCGCGAGGAAGTCGACCGCCTCGGACAGCCGCCCAGCGGATACGGCGTCCTCCTCGAGATCTACCCCGACAGCACCGTCGACGTGTTCACCTCCGGCCGCAAGATGCGCCTGACGTGCTCACCGAACATCGACGTCGACCTGCTGCACAAGGGCCAGACGCTGCGGCTCAATGAGGCACTCACGATCGTCGAGGCCTGCGAGTTCGACTCGGTCGGCGAGATCAGCACCCTGCGGGAGGTGCTCGGCGACGGTCGACGCGCACTGGTCGTCGGCCATGCCGACGAGGAGCGTGTCGTCTGGTTGGCCGAACCGCTGCTGGGTGAGGTCGACGGAGAAGACGGCAAGCGCCGCAAACTGCGTCCGGGCGATTCCCTCCTGATCGACACCAAGGCGGGATTCGCTTTCGAGAGGGTGCCCAAGGCCGAGGTCGAGGACCTGGTTCTCGAAGAGGTGCCCGACGTCGGGTACGAGGACATCGGTGGTCTGGGTCGCCAGATCGAACAGATCCGCGACGCCGTCGAACTGCCGTTCCTGCACAAGGACCTGTTCCGCGACTACGCGCTGCGTCCCCCCAAGGGCGTGCTGCTCTACGGTCCGCCCGGATGCGGTAAGACCCTCATCGCGAAGGCGGTCGCCAACTCGCTGGCCAAGAAGATCGCCCAGGTCCGCGGCGACGACGCGAAGGAAGCGAAGTCCTACTTCCTGAACATCAAGGGACCCGAGCTGCTCAACAAGTTCGTCGGCGAGACCGAGCGGCACATCCGGCTGATCTTCCAGCGTGCGCGGGAGAAGGCATCGGAGGGCACGCCGGTGATCGTGTTCTTCGACGAGATGGACTCGATCTTCCGCACCCGCGGGTCGGGAGTGTCGTCCGATGTCGAGACGACCGTCGTCCCGCAGCTGCTGAGCGAGATCGACGGTGTGGAGGGACTCGAGAATGTCATCGTGATCGGCGCCTCCAACCGTGAGGACATGATCGATCCGGCGATCCTGCGGCCGGGCCGCCTGGACGTGAAGATCAAGATCGAACGTCCCGATGCCGAGTCGGCCATGGACATCTTCTCCAAGTACCTCACCGAAACGCTGCCCGTGCACGCCGACGACCTCGGCGAGTTCGGCGGCGACCGGACGGCATGCGTCAACGCGATGATCGAGAAGGTCGTCGAGCGGATGTACGCCGAGAGCGACGACAACCGATTCCTCGAGGTCACCTACGCCAACGGCGACAAAGAGATCATGTACTTCAAGGACTTCAACTCGGGTGCGATGATCCAGAACGTCGTCGACCGGTCGAAGAAGTACGCGATCAAGTCGCAACTCGACACCGGCCAGCCGGGTCTGCGGGTGCAGCACCTGTTCGACTCCATCCTCGACGAGTTCGCCGAGAACGAGGATCTGCCGAACACCACCAACCCCGACGACTGGGCACGGATCTCGGGGAAGAAGGGTGAGCGGATCGTCTACATCCGCACGCTGGTCACGGGCAAGAGTGCCGGTGCGAGCCGCGCGATCGACACCGAGACCAACACGGGTCAGTACCTGTAGGGGCTAGGGGGCGGCCCTTCGTGACGTCCCTCCGCAAGCTCCGGGACTCCTCAGGGATCAGGTTGTCCTGCTCCCTGAGGAGCGAGCTTGCGAGCGCGCCGCCCTGAGGAGCGAGCTTGCGAGCGTCTCGAAGGGTCACGAAGGGCCCTTCGTGACGTCCCTCCGCAGGCTCCGGGTCTCCTCAGGGATCAGGTGGTCGGCTTGCGGGCGTCCGCAAGCTCCGGACTCCTCAGGGAGCAGGTGGCCTCAGGAGCCGGAACCGCGTCCCGGCCCGGCGTCCTCGGCAGTACCCACCGGGTAGCGGACCAGTCCCAGCTCCGCATCGTCGGACAGCTGGGAGTGGCGCGGCAGCACCCGAGCGGTGTAGCCGTGCCGGCCGGATCGGGCGGGCACGACCGTCGAGCGGAACAGTGTCCGGCCGGACGGGTCGGTCTCGTCGGTCGGGGTCATCTCGGCGACCACCGGGTCGGTGATCTCCCCGTCGGCGGTGACCCGACCCAGCAGCGCCTGCACGCATACCCGATCCGGGGTCAGCTCCCCGAGCGCGACGTGCGCGGTGAGAGTGAGGCTCACCCGCTGCGGGCTGTCGGAGCCCGATGATTCACCCGCGGGTGGATGGCTCCCGAGCGCATTGTTCGAGCCGGCCTCGTCGATCCCGGCGATCTGCACGGCCGGCCACGACCGTTCCAGCACATGCCGGTAGTCGGCGAGGTCGCGAGCCGGGGCGAAATCGTCCGCACAGATCGACGCGAACTGATCGGCGGCCGGTACGTACAACGCGGTGGTGTAGTCGCGCACCATCCGGCTCGCCTGTACCCGGGGACCGAGCCGAGTCAGTGTGTGCCGCACCATCTCCACCCATCGCTCGGGCACACCATCCCCCGAGCGTGCGTAGAACAACGGGATGACCGTCTCCTCGAGCAGCGAGTAAAGCGCTTCGGCCTCGAGGTCGTCGCGGCGGTGATCGTCCGGGATACCCTCCGCTGACGGAATCGCCCACCCGTTCTCGCCGTCGGCCATCTCGTCCCACCAGCCGTCCAGGATCGACAGGTTGAGGCCGCCGTTGAGTGCAGACTTCATCCCGGACGTGCCGCACGCCTCCATCGGCCGCACCGGGTTGTTCAGCCACACGTCGCAGCCGGCGTAGATGTCGCGGGCCATGGAGATGTCGTAGTCGGGGAGGAACACGATGCGATCCCGCAACTCGGGATCCTCGGTGAATCGCACGACCTGCTGGATCAGCGACTTACCGCCGTCGTCGGCAGGGTGGGCCTTGCCGGCGATGACCAACTGGACGGGGCGCTCGGGATCGGTGAGGATGCGGCGCATCCGATCGGGATCCCGCAGCATCAGGGTGAGTCGCTTGTAGGTCGCGGCGCGCCGGGCGAAACCGATCGTCAGGGCGTCGGGATCGAAGATGTCAGCGGTCCAGCCCAACTCGGCGTCGGTGAATCCACGGTCGCGTCCGCTGTCGTGTGCCCGTCGGCGGACCTCGTCGACGAGCCCGGCCCGCAGCGTCGACCGCACCCGCCAGATCTCGGTGGCAGGCATCGCCGAGAACGCGTCCGGTTGCGAGTCCTCGTCGGTGCCGGCCAGATCAAGCCATGTGCGGGCGACCCAGGTGGGCCCGTGGACCCCGTTGGTGACGGCGCCGATCGGTACCTCGTCGGCATCGAATCCGGGCCACAGATCGGCGAACATCTCGCGGCTCACGGCCCCGTGCAGCTCGGAGACGCCGTTGCTGCGTTGACCCAGACGAAAACCCATGTGCGCCATGTTGAAGACACCCGGATCGCCTTCGTCTCCGAGGTCGAGGACGGTGGCCACCGACAGTCCGGGAAGCAGCCGCGAGTTCCCGTCGCCGTCTGCGTCGAGGTAGTACCGGACCATGTCCCTGGGGAACCGGTCGATGCCCGCGGGCACCGGGGTGTGTGTGGTGAAGACGTTCGACGCCCGCACGACGGCTTCGGCGGTGTCGAAATCGAGCGCGTCGGTGCCGGGGCGGCTGGTCATCTCCCGAATGCGTTCGACACCCAGGAAACCGGCGTGGCCCTCGTTCATGTGGAAGACCGTGGGCTCGGGCCTGCCGGTGATGCGCACATACTCCCGAACCGCCCGCACCCCGCCGACCCCGAGGAGGATCTCCTGTTTGATCCGGTGGTCCTGGTCGCCGCCGTAGAGGCGGTCGGTGATGCTGCGGAGTTCTTCGTCGTTGGCCGGGACATCCGAATCGAGCAGCAGGAGCGGGATCCGCCCGACCGTGGCCACCCACACCCGCGCGGACAGCACACGCCCACCAGGCATGGCGATGGTGATCATGACGGGATCGCCGCCGTCGGAGAGCGGCGCGAGCGGCAGCGAGGTCGGATCGTTGACGGGGTAGCGTTCGACCTGCCAACCGTCGTGCGACAGGCTCTGATGGAAGTAGCCGGACCCGTAGAACAGCCCCACGCCGATCAGTGGGAGTCCGAGATCCGAGGCCGCCTTGAGGTGATCGCCGGCGAGGATGCCGAGTCCGCCGGAGTAGATCGGCAGCACCTCCGAGATGCCGAATTCCATCGAGAAGTACGCGATCCCGTGGGCGGCGAGTTCGGCTGCCCCGGTGTCCGAGCTGGTGTCGCCGAACCATCGCGGCTCGGTCAGATATCTGTCGAGATCGTCCCGGATCCCGGCGAGGCGGTCCCGGAACGTCGGGTCGCCGGCGAGCTCGGTGAACCGCTCGGGTTCCACATCGGCGAGCAGCCGCAACGGATCGCCGGTGGCGTCCCAGAGTTCGGGATCGATTGCGGCGAAAAGGTCTTGGGTCGGTGCGTGCCACACCCAGCGCAGGTTGTGGGCGACGGTGGTGAGGTCGGCGAGCTCGGTCGGAAGCGGGACGCGAACGGTGAACCGGCGGAAGGCTTTCACCGAGTAGACGCTACCCAGGCGGGGGCGACGGTGCGACCGCTCCCGAATGAACATCTACCCTCGTAGCATGCAGCGAATCATCGGCACCGAGGTCGAGTACGGGATCTCCGCTCCCGGCGACCCGACCGCGAACCCGATCATGACGTCCACGCAGGCGGTTCTGGCCTACGCGGCGGCCGCCGGAGTGCCGCGCGCCAAGCGCACCCGGTGGGACTACGAGGTGGAGTCGCCCCTGCGTGACGCCCGTGGATTCGACCTGGGCCGCGGCTCCGGGCCGGCGCCGATCATCGACGCCGACGAGATCGGCGCCGCCAACATGATCCTTACCAACGGAGCCCGCCTCTACGTCGACCATGCGCACCCCGAGTACTCGGCACCCGAGGTGACCGACCCGATGGACGCGGTCATCTGGGACAAGGCGGGGGAGCGGGTCATGGAAGCGGCGGCACGTCACGTCGCCAGCGTGCCCGGGGCACCACGCCTGCAGCTCTACAAGAACAACATCGACGGCAAGGGCGCCTCCTACGGCACCCACGAGAACTACCTGATGAACCGCGAGACACCGTTCACGGCGGTCATCGCCGGTCTGACGACCTTCTTCGCGTCGCGTCAGGTGATCTGTGGTGCGGGTCGTGTCGGCATCGGCCAGTCCGGTGACGAGGCCGGCTATCAGCTGTCCCAGCGATCCGACTACATCGAGGTCGAGGTGGGCCTCGAGACGACCCTGAAGCGCGGCATCATCAACACCCGCGACGAACCGCACGCCGATCCGGAACGATATCGGCGTCTGCACGTCATCATCGGCGATGCCAACCTGGCCGAGACGGCCACCTACCTGAAGGTCGGTACAACCGCGCTGGTCCTCGACCTCATCGAGGCCGGGGTCGACTTCTCCGACGTCGAACTCGCCCGCCCGGTGCAGGCGGTCCACACCATTAGCCACGACCCGAGCCTCGCGGCCACCGTCGCGCTCACCGACGGCCGGGAGCTCACCGCCCTGGCGCTGCAGCGTGAGTACCTGGAACGGTGCATGAAGTTCCACGACGCCGAGCGCAGCGACGACACCCGCGCCGCGCATGTGCTCGAGACGTGGGCGGACGTGCTCGACCGCCTGGAACGGGATCCGATGGAGTGCGCGGACATCCTCGACTGGCCGGCCAAGCTGCGCCTCCTCGAGGGGTTCCGGCAGCGGGAGGGGCTCGGCTGGTCGGCGCCGAGGCTGCATCTGATCGATCTGCAGTACTCCGATGTGCGGCTCGACAAGGGCCTCTACAACCGCCTCGTGGCGCGGGGTTCGATGAAGCGGATCGTCGACGAGGCGGACGTCACGCGGGCCATCAGCGAGCCGCCACAGAACACGCGTGCGTACTTCCGCGGTGAGTGTCTGCGGCGTTTCGGCGCCGACGTCGCGGCGGCGAGCTGGGACTCGGTGATCTTCGATCTCGGCGGGGATTCCCTGGTCCGGATCCCGACCCTGGAGCCCCTGCGGGGAAGCCGCGCGCACGTCGGCAGGCTGCTCGACTCGGTGGACTCGGCGGCCGAACTCGTCGATCAACTCACCACGACATAGGCGGTCGGCTCGACTGTTGTGCCGCACGGCCGCTCGGCTTCCGCCCGCGGCAGGCCGTGCACCGGTACTGTGTGACATACGCGGTTTTTCAGATCTGTCCGGGTGACGGCCAGGTCGGCGCCCACAAGGGCGGATCGGGCCGGTCCCGTCGCAAGCGGGACCGGCGAGATGAAGGAGGCAGCAGATGGCGCAGGAACAGACCAAGCGCGGTGGTGGCGACGACGATGGCGACATCGGTTCGGACGGCGGCGCCGGTCAGGAACGCCGTGAAAAGCTCGCCGAGGACACCGACGATCTGCTCGACGAGATCGACGACGTGCTCGAGGAGAATGCCGAGGACTTCGTACGCGCATACGTGCAGAAGGGCGGCCAGTGAGCGATCGGTTCGGTTCACTGCATCCCTACCACTCATCCGCACGACCCACATCGATCACCGCGCCCAGCCTGGGCGCGGACATCTCGTCGTTCTCCGACTACCTGCGCGCGCATGCTCCCGAGCAGCTTCCGCAGCACCGGGCTGACCGCATGACGGCCGGCGCGACCGACGAGATCCCGCATGGCACAACGATCGTCGCGGTGTCCTATCCCGGCGGTGTGGTGCTCGCCGGCGACCGTCGCGCCACTGCGGGCAACTTGATCGCCACCCGTGACGTCCAGAAGGTCTACATCACCGACGACTACTCGGCCTGCGGCATCGCCGGCACGGCCGGGATCGCCATCGAGATGGTCCGGCTGTTCGCGGTGGAACTCGAGCACTACGAGAAGATCGAGGGCGTCCCACTCACGCTGGACGGCAAGGTCAGCCGTCTCGCGTCGATGGTTCGGGGCAATCTCGGCGCGGCGATGCAGGGCCTCGCCGCGGTCCCGCTGCTGGTGGGCTACGACATCGACCACGACGATCCGAACGAACGGGGTCGGATCTTCTCGTTCGACGTCGCCGGGGATCGGCACGAAGAGTTCGGCGGTTACCAGGCCATCGGCTCCGGGTCGGTCTTCGCGAAGT
The DNA here is from genome assembly GCF_036350415.1 of Gordonia sesuvii. Classification (NCBI taxonomy): domain Bacteria; kingdom Bacillati; phylum Actinomycetota; class Actinomycetes; order Mycobacteriales; family Gordoniaceae; genus Gordonia; species Gordonia sesuvii. The sequence continues at coordinate 283,729 of NZ_JAZDUF010000002.1, read as the reverse complement.
CGTCGCTGAAGAAGCTCTACCGTCACGACCTCGACACCGGTTCGGCGTTGGCGATCGCGATCGAGTCGCTCTACGACGCGGCCGACGACGACTCCGCCACGGGTGGTCCGGACCTGGTGCGCAAGATCTTCCCGACCGCGGTGGTCGTCACCGCCGAGGGATCGCGCGAGGTTGACGCCGGTGAGATCGAGGCGGCGGCCCGCGCGATCGTGGAACGACGCGCCGCCGAGCACGAAGGGGGCTCGCGATGACGTTCCCGTACTACGCCAGCGCCGAGCAGATCATGCGCGATCGCTCGGAACTGGCCCGCAAGGGCATCGCGCGCGGGCGCAGTGTGATCGCACTGACCTACGCCGATGGCGTCCTGTTCGTCGCGGAGAATCCGTCGAACACCCTGCGCAAGACCAGTGAGATCTACGACCGCATCGGCTTCGCGGCAGTCGGCAAGTACAACGAGTTCGAGAGCCTGCGCAAAGCCGGCATCCAACTCGCCGACATGCGTGGCTACAGCTACGACCGCGCGGACGTCACGGCGTTGTCGCTGGCCAACACGTACGCGAACGCGTTGGGTTCGGTGTTCACCGAGCAGGCCAAGCCGTACGAGGTCGAGTTGTGTGTCGCCGAGGTGGCCAAATACGGCAAACCTCGACCGTCGCAGCTGTACCGGATCTCGTATGACGGTTCGATCGCCGACGAGACCAGGTTCCTGGTGATGGGTGGCGCCAACGAGGCCATCACCGCAGCGCTGCGGGAGAGCTACGAGCCCGACCTGGAGCTGTCGGCCGCCCTGGCGCTGGCGGTGTCCGCGCTGACCACGCCCGCCGACACGGGAAGCTCGTCCGGCAGCGGTTCGAGCCCGGCTCCGTCGGAGGCACGCAAGCTCACGGCCTCCGACCTGGAGGTCGCGATCCTCGACCGCAACCGGCCGCGCCGTGCCTACCGACGGCTGGCCACGGCCGCCGTCTCCGACCTCATGCCCTCCGCCGGGGAACCGGATGGCGAGGCCGCGTCGGGCACCGATTCGGCGGACGGCGACACGTCGTCCGACTCGGGATCCTGACGAGTACCACGCAAGATCGATGAGCCCGGCCCGACCGGCGACGCGACCACCGTCGCGTCGCCGCGTCAGCGGGGTGCCACGCGGGTAGGGTTGACCATGTGCAGCGTCGAATCATGGGTATCGAGACCGAATTCGGTGTCACGTGTACCTTCCACGGCCATCGTCGACTGAGCCCGGACGAGGTCGCTCGGTACTTGTTCCGCCGAGTGGTCTCATGGGGCCGGTCGTCGAACGTCTTCCTGCAGAACGGCGCGCGCCTGTACCTCGACGTCGGGTCACACCCGGAGTATGCGACCGCGGAGTGTGACAGCCTCGTCCAGCTGATCAACCACGACCGCGCCGGTGAGCTGGTCCTCGAAGATCTCCTGGTCGACGCCGAGCAGCGGCTCGCCGACGAGGGCATCGGCGGCGACATCTACCTGTTCAAGAACAACACCGACTCCGCCGGTAACTCCTACGGCTGCCACGAGAACTACCTGGTGGTGCGTGCCGGCGAGTTCTCCCGCATCTCCGATGTGCTGTTGCCGTTCCTGGTCACCCGTCAGCTGATCTGCGGCGCAGGCAAGGTGTTGCAGACGCCGAAGGCCGCGACGTTCTGTCTGTCGCAACGTGCCGAACACATCTGGGAGGGCGTGTCGTCGGCGACCACACGGTCGCGGCCGATCATCAACACCCGTGACGAGCCCCATGCCGACGCGGAGAAGTACCGCCGGCTGCATGTCATCGTCGGTGACTCCAACATGTCCGAGATGACGACGTTGCTCAAGGTCGGCTCGGCGGCATTGGTCCTGGAGATGATCGAGGCGGGCGTGGCCTTCCGCGACTTCGCCCTCGACAATCCGATCCGCGCCATCCGCGAGGTGAGTCACGATCCCACCGGACGGCGCCCCGTGCGACTCGCCGGCGGACGGCAGGCGAGTGCCCTCGACATCCAGCGGGAGTACCACGCCCGCGCGCTCGAGCATATGGCCAATCGCCGCCCCGACCCGGAGATGGACCAAGTGGTCGATCTGTGGGGGCGGATGCTGGACGCTGTCGAGAGCGGCGACTTCGCCAAGGTCGACACCGAGGTCGATTGGGTGATCAAACGCAAGCTGTTCCAGCGGTACCAGGATCGCTACTCGATGGAGTTGTCGGACCCGAAGATCGCTCAACTCGACCTCGCCTTCCACGACATCAAGCGTGGTCGCGGCGTGTTCGACGTGATGCTCCGCAAGGGCCTGGTGGCTCGCGCAACCACCGACGAGGCCATCAAGACCGCGGTGAACGAGCCCCCGCAGACCACCCGCGCCAAGCTCCGGGGTGATTTCATCTCGGCGGCGCAGAAGGCCGGCCGGGATTTCACCGTCGACTGGGTGCACCTGAAACTGAACGATCAGGCCCAGCGAACCGTGTTGTGCAAGGACCCGTTCCGCAGCGTCGATGAGCGAGTCGATCGGCTGATCGCGTCCATGTGATCGTAAGCTGGCTGGGTGGCCACGCAGAAAGTCGAGCGTCTGCTCAATCTCGTGATCTGCCTGTTGTCGACCCGCCAGTTCCTCACTGCCGAGTACATCCGGCGAAACGTCGCCGGTTACAACGATGACGGTCAGTCCGACGAGGCGTTCAACAGGATGTTCGAACGCGACAAGAACGAACTCCGCGACCTCGGCATCCCCTTGGTCACCGGCCGTGACCGGATGTCGGGCAACGCCGAGGGCTACCGCATCAACCGGGATGTCTACGAGCTGCCCGACATCGAACTCGACAGGTCCGAGGCAGCGGTGGTCGCGATGGCCGCGGCCCTGTGGGAGGCCCCGGAGGTCGCCGCGACCGCGCAGAACGCCGTGCTCAAACTGCGTGCCGCCGGGCTCGACGTCCGCGCCGACGACGAGCTCGTCGTGCCGGCGAGCCTCTCGCCTCGATCGGTCGGGTCCGAAGCCGCGCTCGCCGCAATGCTGGCCGCGATCGACGCCGCCCGGCCGGTGACATTCGACTACCGGCCCGGCGCCGCGGCGTCCACCACCACACGCACCCTCGAGCCGTGGGGGATCGTCACCCATCGGGGACGGTGGTATGTCACCGGCCACGACCGGGATCGTTCCGATACCCGGACTTTTCGGTTGTCACGCATCTCCGGGGTGACGCCCACCGGCAGAGCCGGTGACGTCGTGGTGCCCGCGGGCACCGACATCCAGCAGCTGGTGTCCGCGGCGGTCGAATCGGCGGCAGGCGGCGACAGTGGGACCGCCCGGATCTGGGTGGCACGCGACCGCGCCGCCGGACTGCGTCGCCTCGCCGCCCGGTCCGACCCCGAGAGCCTCGACGGTGAACCGGGCGACGTGATCGAGGTCGAGATCCGATCGGTGTCGACCCTGGCCCGCATGGTGCTCGGCGCCGGACCGAACGCCGTCGTACTCGGACCCCCGGAGTTGCGCGAGACCGTGATGCGCTCGCTCGACGAACTCGTGGGGGTGGCGCAGCGATGAACCCCCGCCCGGACCGCTTCAGCCGGCTCCTGTCGCTGGTGCCGTACTTCGCCAAGCACAACGGCATCGGGATCGACCAGGCGGCACGTGACCTGGGAATCACCCCGAAACAGCTCACCAAGGATCTCGAGCTCCTGTTCGTCTGTGGCCTGCCGGGATACTTCCCGCATCAGCTCATCGACCTGCAGTTCGAGCACGGCTACGTCGACGTGATCTTCACCGCCGGGATGGACCGGCCGCTTCGGCTGACGAGCACCGAGGCCGCGACGATGTTGGTCGCACTCCATGCCCTGCTCGGCATGCCCGGCGCGGTCGACCACGACGCGGCACGTCGCGCGATCGCGAAGATCGAACAGGCGGTCGGGTCCTCGGACACCACCCTGCGCTCGGCGGTCGCGCAGCCCGACCTCGATGCCGACAACCCGACTTACGCCACCATCCGGGACGCGGTGACGTCGCGGCGCGCGCTGCGGATCCGCTACTACTCGGCGACCCGGGACGACGTGGGTGAGCGTGTCGTCGACCCGATCGGGTTGCAGACGATGGACAACCACACCTATCTGGAGGCGTGGTGCCGGTCCAGCGAGGGGGTGCGACTGTTCCGTTTCGACCGGGTCGACGACGCCCGGCAACTGGACGAGGCGGCCGCCCCACCCCCGGAGGCGCACGCCCACTCGCAGTCCGCCGTGTTGTCGGAGAACCCCGATCTGCCGTCGGTCGAGATCGAGATCGACCCGGATGAACTGTGGGTGCTCGACTACTACCTCATCGAGCCGCTCGAACCTCTCGAGGAGCGCGCCGACACGGGCGCACCGGTACATGCGCGGCTGGTGTACGGATCGCCCGACTGGCTCACCCGATTCCTGCTCGGATTCGGCGGACGTGTGCGGGTGGTGTCGGACCCGTCGATCAGCTCAACCGTCGGATCGGCGGCGGCAGCGGCGCGCGCACGGTATACCTGAGGGTGACGCCCCGGTGGGCGCTGCCGTCGGGGCGTGCTCGGGTAGCATTGGCAACGTCGAAATTCGGAGGTGCAGTTATGGGTGCTCTGTCCTGGTGGCACTGGGTCATCGTCCTGCTCGTCGTGGTGATCCTGTTCGGCTCCAAGAAGCTTCCTGACGCCGCTCGGGGACTCGGCCAGTCGTTGCGGATCTTCAAGAGCGAGGTCAAGGAGATGCAGAACGACGGCAAGGAGTCGGAGGACTCCGGCGAGTCGGCCAAGCGGGAGCTCCCGCCGGGCGACGCGTCGACCAAGTCCACGTCGACCTCGACCGACGACGTGAAGAAGTCTGCGTAACCGAACGTCGTCGACCTGAGGCCAGGCCCACGCGTGCGTATTTCTCTCGATCCGAGGCGCCGTAAGCGCAAGCTCAACCCCGACGGCACGATGTCGTTGGTCGAGCATCTCTACGAGCTGCGGACCCGGGTCGTCATCTCGGTGATCGCGATCGTCGCGACCACGATCATCGGCTTCATCTGGTACACCCACGGCTTTCTCGGCATCCCGTCGCTGGGCGACCTTCTCCGTGGGCCGTACTGCGATCTGCCCCCGGAGTCGCGGGCCGTACTGACCCCCGACGATTCGTGTCGGCTGCTCGCGACCGGTCCGTTCGATCAGTTCATGTTGCGACTCAAGGTGGCACTGACCGCCGGTGTGGTGTTCGCATGCCCGGTCTGGCTGTACCAGTTGTGGCAGTTCATCACGCCCGGTCTGCACACCAACGAGCGCAAGTACGCCGTCAGTTTCGTATCCGTCGCCGCGCTGCTGTTCATCGCCGGCGCGGTCCTCGCCTATGTGGTGGTCGCCAAGGCCTTCGAGTTCCTGCTGACGGTCGGCAACGACGTCCAGGTGACCGCGCTGGCCGGCGACCAGTACTTCAACTTCATGCTGCACCTGCTGATCATCTTCGGTGTCAGCTTCGAGCTACCGCTGCTGATCGTCGCGCTCAACATCATCGGCGTGCTCACCTACCACAAGCTCAAGAGCTGGCGGCGTGGGCTCATCTTCGCCTTGTTCGTCTTCTGCGCGATCGTCACGCCCGGCCAGGACCCGTTCACCATGCTGGCGCTGGCGCTGGCGCTGACCGTGCTGATGGAGCTGGCCATCCAGTTCGCCCGGTTCAACGACCGCCGACGCAAGCGTTCCACCACCGACTGGGCGTCCATTCCCGACGACGAGGCCAGCCCACTGCCGGCCGCGGGGCCGTCGCCGAGTGCGTCGCGGATCGAACGGTCCCGGTCTGCTCCCGACTCCGGGCGCCCCGACGGTAGGGCGACACCGTCGGCCCGCACCTCTGTCCGTGACCGCGACACGTTCGACGACATCCTGTGAGTCGGCTCGACGATTTCACCGACCGGCTCGCCTTCGGGCTCGACGACTTCCAACGACGCGCGTGTGAGGCGCTCGAGGCCGGTCACGGTGTTCTGGTGTGCGCACCGACCGGGGCCGGCAAGACGATCGTCGGCGAGTTCGCCGTCCACCTGGCCCTGGCAACCGGGTCGAAGTGCTTCTACACCACCCCGATCAAGGCGCTGAGCAACCAGAAGTACGCCGACCTCGCCGCCGTTCACGGCTCGGCGTCGGTCGGCCTGCTGACCGGTGACAACTCGATCAATCCGGACGCACCCGTGGTGGTCATGACGACCGAGGTCGTTCGCAACATGATCTATGCGAACTCACCGGCGCTCGACGGCCTGTCGCACGTCGTCATGGACGAGGTGCACTTCCTCGCCGACCGATTCCGGGGCGCGGTGTGGGAGGAGGTGATCCTGCATCTCGACCCGTCGGTGCGGGTGGTCAGTCTGTCCGCGACAGTGAGCAATGCCGAGGAGTTCGGCGACTGGATTCAGACGGTGCGCGGTGACACCACCGTCATCGTCGACGAACACCGCCCGGTTCCGCTGTCGCAGCACATGCTGGTCGGTTCGCGCATGTTCGACCTGTTCGATCCCCAGTCGACGGCGGCCCGGCGGGCCGGTGATGGAGGGCGCGATCGACCCGACGTCAACCCGGAACTCAAACGCCACATCCGGCACCGAATCCTGATGGCCGACGACCGCGGCGACCGGTCACACCGCGGTGGCCGTCGCGGGGGTGGTCCGCGCGGACACCGGCGTGGCGGCGGGCGACCACCGTCGCGTCCGGAACTGGTGGGTCGGCTCGATCGGGAGGGACTGCTCCCGGCGATCGGATTCATCTTCTCGCGGGTGGGCTGCGACGCCGCGCTCGCGCAGTGTCTGCGGTCCGGACTGCATCTGCTGACCCCGGACGAGTCCACGATCGTCGACGAGGTCGTCGCGCGACATCTCGAGGACCTGTCACCGGCCGACGAGGAGGTCCTCGGCGTCGACGAGTGGCGTGCCGGGTTGCGACGGGGCTTCGCTGCCCATCACGCCGGTCTGCTGCCGACATTTCGGCATGCCGTCGAGGAGCTGTTCGTTCGCGGACTGGTGAAGATGGTGTTCGCGACCGAGACGCTCGCGCTGGGCATCAACATGCCGGCCCGCACCGTCGTCCTGGAACGCCTGGTCAAGTTCAACGGCGAGGCCCACGTCGATCTGACCCCGGGCGAGTTCACCCAGCTGACCGGACGGGCCGGGCGCCGCGGCATCGACGTCGAGGGCCACGCGGTGGTCGTCTGGACACCCGAGACGATTCCCGAGCAGGTCGCCGGGCTCGCCGGGGCGCGGACCTTTCCGCTGCGCAGCTCATTTGCGCCCGAGTACAACATGGCCGTCAACCTGCTCGGCCGGTTGGGCATCGACGGCTCCCGAGAACTGCTGAACCGGTCGTTCGCGCAGTTCCAGGCGGACCGGTCGGTGGTCGGTCAGTCCCGCAAGGTCGACGATGCACGGCGACGACTCCGCAAACTCGACATCGAACTGACCGGCGCAGCGCAGAACCGTGGGCTGGAACCCGGCGTCGTGCTCGACGACACGGTCGCCGACGACGCGGATCCCTACGTCGGGTTTCTCGGCTACATCCAACTGCGCGAAGACATCCGGCGCCGCGAACGCGACCTGAAGTTCGAGCGAAGAGCTGCCGAGGCCGCATCCACCGTCGCCGACCTCGCGGCGCTCAAGCGTGGGCACGTCATCGGTCTGCACGGCGGTCGGCATCGGGGAATCGCCGTGGTCCTGGAACCGGCTGCGCAGTCGGCGGATCCGAAGCCGCTGGTGCTGGCGCAGGATGCGTGGTGCGGACGGGTCGGGACCCGTGATTTCGTCAATCCGCCGCAGGTTCTCGGCAACATGCGGGTACCCAAGCACGCGGACCGACGCACCGGACGAGGCCGACGGGACCTCGCCTCGGCGCTGCGATCCACCGGCATCGAGATGCCGCGCGGCCGCTCCAAGAAGCGGTCCGCCGCAGCTGACGACCGCGAACTGCATCGTCTGCGTTCGGCGCTGCGGGCGCATCCCGCCCATCAGATCAACGGGGGCGATGAACTGTTCCGCCTCGCCGAGCGTCGCAATCGGGTGGTCCGGGAGATCGTGTCCGCGGAACGGGTGATCGCCGATCGGACATCGACTCTCGGCGTGCAGTTCGACCGGATCGTCGCAGTGCTCGACGAGCTCGGATACGTGGAGGTCGTCATCGATGCGTCCGGTGCCGAACAGGTGTCGGTGACTGCGGCCGGTGAGTTGCTCAGCCGTATCTACAGCGAGAGCGATCTACTGGTCACCGAATGCATCCGAGCGGGCGTCTGGGACGACCTGGCGCCCAACGAGTTGGCGGCGGTGGTGGCGGCCATGGTGTTCGAGGCCCGCCGGGAGAGTTTCGCCGGTGCGGACACCATGCCCGGAAATGCGCGCCTGCGTCAGTCGCTGGCACAGACCATCGAGATCTGGCGCGACGTCACCGCGACAGAGGCACGCCATCGCGTCGATGCGACCCGCGAGCCCGACACCGGATTCTCTGTCGCGGTCTCCCTGTGGTCATCGGGACGTTCGCTGACCGAGGCGCTGGCCGCCGCCGGCGAACGCGGACAACTCTTGTCGCCGGGAGATTTCGTCCGGTGGAACCGACAGGTCGTCGATCTCCTCGAGCAGATCCGGCTCGGCGTCGGACCGCAGGCACCCCTCGCGGACTCTGCCCGCGCGGCAGTCGCCGGAATCCGCCGCGGAGTGGTTGCCGCGGAGCTCGGGTGAGCGTCGATGTCATCCACCGCCCACGCCCGACGGTTCGACGATCTGGCACGAACCGTGAGGTAACGTTCTCCACGCGGCCGGAGGTCGGGGTGGGCCGGCCCGGGTGAGATCGGCGACGATTGCGCCCGGGGCGCGCGGGTATGTACCCCGTCGCCGGCCCTGTCCTGGCGTAGCAAGCCCTGTCGAGGGCGGAGCGGGAGAACCATGAGCGAGCCGAGCGATCCGAATCGTCCAGGCGGACAACAGCCGTCGAACCCGGACGGACCGGCCGAAACCGGCGGCTCCTCGGACGCCGCGGCGAACGCATCGGAACAGTCTGCGCCGGGTTATCCCGCAGGGTACGGCGGATCGACCCCGCCCTATGGTGAGCCTCCGGCACCGGGCGGTTACGGGGCACCCCAGTACGGGACTCCCCAATACGGTTCACCCCAGCAGTACGGCTCGGCTCCGTACGGGCAGCCGGGCGCCTACGGTGGCGGCGATACGTCGCAGACGCCGCCGGGATATGGGGCACCGGCACAGCCGGCCGGGCCCGGGCAATACGGGGCGCCGGGCCAGTACGGGGCACCCGGCCAATACGGGGCACCGCCACAATTTGGGGCGCCGGGTCAATACGGGGCACCGGGACAGTACCCGGGACCCGGCCAATACGGGTCGCAGCCGCAGTACGGCGCACCCGGACAACAGCCCGGGAACCAGGGAGGGTACGGCCCGCCGCCCAGTGGCTACCCGACGACCGATCAGCAACCGGCCGCCCAGCAGTTCGGTGGCGACCAGTTCTCGGCGATGGCGACCCCACCGTCCAACAAGCGCACCCGCACCATGCTGATCGGCGGCGGTGTCCTGCTGCTGCTCGTCGCCGCGGTTGTGGCGTTCACCGCGTTCGTCGCACCCGGGTGGGCACCCAAGACGATCTCGCAGGATGCCGTGCAGGACGGCGTCGAGAAGATTCTCGTGGAGGAGTACCAGGCCAGCGAGGTCAGCGGTGTGTCCTGTCCGTCCGGCGAGCGGGTCTCCGAAGGGCACTCGTTCGAGTGCACCGCCGTGATCGGCGGGCAGGATCAGTCGGTCACCGTCACCTTCGTCGACGACGACGGCACCTACGTGGTCTCCCGGCCGACGAACTGATCCGGCGGCGCACGGCGACCGGGCTCACGTCGTCCAGCCGAGTGCCTTCGAGAGCCGCGAGACCGAAGCGCCGATCCCGAGTTCATCGACGAGGTCGGCGAGCCCGCCCGGGTCTGCGGGTTCGCTCGGCAGCAGGTCGGCGCCGCTGTCGATGGTCTCGGCATCGGTCTTGACGAACACCACCGTCCGCGCGGCGTCGAGATAGTCGGCGGCTGCCAGCAACGCCTTGCGGTTGCGCGGGGTCAGCGACGACCCGGGATCCGCCGCGGCCGCCTCGAGTGCGTCGAGTGTGCCGTACTCGGTGATCAGTTTCGCCGCGGTCTTCTCACCGATGCCACTGACCCCCGGCAGGCCGTCGGAGGAGTCGCCGCGCAGCATCGACATCTCGGCATAGGCCATTCCGGCACGCTCGACCGGCACCGCGTACTTCTTCGCGACCTCGACCGGCCCCATCATCTCGGCCTTCGCCAGGCCGCGGCCCACATACAGCACCCGAACCGCCACCGGGTCGTCGGCGACCACCTGCAGTAGGTCGCGATCGCCGCTGACGACGATCACCGGGTCGGTCGACTCCTCGTAGGCCAACGTGCCGATCACGTCGTCCGCCTCGCAGCCGGGCGCACCCGATGTCGCGATTCCTGCGCACCTCAGCACCTCAAGGATCATGTCCACCTGCGGCGTCAGCGTGTCCGGAACCACCTCGACATCGACGGCGTCGTCTGCTGCCGAGTCACCACTGTGCGGCGCCTCCTCCGCGACCCGATGTGCCTTGTACGACGGGATGAGGTCCGTGCGGAACGTCGGCCGCCAGTCGAGGTCCAGACAGACGACCAGGCGGGTCGGTTCCTCGCGCGTCACCAGCGCTGCGATGGTGTCCACGAATCCGCGGACGGCGTTGACGGGCCGGCCGTCCGGGGACGTCATCTTCTCGGGGAGGGCAAAGAAGGATCGGAACCACAGGCTGGCCCCGTCGAGGAGCATCAGAGATCCGGACATGGGCTCAACTCTGTCATGTCTGACGGACGAGCGGCGGAGCTGTTGCCGGGCGCGTGCGTGTTCCGGCGGTAGGCTGCGCTACATGGCCTACCGGTTCGCATCCGATGTCTACCGCCACCGGCTCGAGCGCGCTCGCGCCCTGACCGCCGCCGCCGGCCTCGACGCGTTGGTCGTCTCCACCGGCCCGGATCTGCGGTATCTCACGGGTTCCCGCGCCGACACCTTCGAGCGGCTGACCGCGCTGGTCGTGCCCGCCGACGACGAGCCCCGCCTGGTGGTGGCCCGCCTCGAACTGGCGTCGGTCCGTGACTCCGCGCTGGGTGACCTCGACGTCGAGATGGCCGCCTGGGTGGACGGCGAGGACCCGTACGCGATCGCGCTGTCCGGCCTTCCCGCCTCGGCCCGGGTCGCGGTCTGTGACACGATGCCCGCACTGCACGTCATCCCGATCGCCACTCGCACCGGCGCCCCACCCGTACTGGCCACCGACGTGTTACGCGAACTCCGGATGATCAAGGACGACAGCGAGATCGACTCCCTCCGGCAAGCGGGTGCGGCGATCGACCGCGTGCACGCGCGGATGGGGGAATGGCTGAAGCCCGGCCGCACCGAGCGGGCGGTGGCCGACGACATCCGCGCGGCGATCCTCGCCGAAGGGCACACCGAAGCAGCGTTCATCATCGTCGGTTCGGGCCCGCACGGAGCCGATCCCCACCACGAGTTCTCCGACCGCGTGATCGAGCCCGACGACGTCGTCGTCATCGACATCGGCGGGCCGGTGGAGCCCGGCTACAACTCCGACTCCACCCGCACCTACTGCTTCGCCGAGCCTGCCGGTGACGTCGCGGAGGCGTATGCGGCACTCCAGGAAGCACAGCGCACGGCGGTGGCGGCCATCCGACCGGGGGTCACTGCGGAATCCGTGGACGCCGTCGCTCGCGACCATCTCCGCGAGCACGGTCTCGCCGACGCCTTCATCCATCGGACCGGTCACGGAATCGGGTTGTCGGTGCACGAGGAGCCCTACATCGTGAGCGGCAACGACATCCCGCTACGGCCCGGGATGGCGTTCAGCGTCGAACCGGGTGTGTACTTCGACGGTCGCTGGGGCGCACGGATCGAGGACATCGTCGTCGTCACGGACGACGGCTGCGAGCCGATGAACACGCGACCGCACGACCTGCAGGTGCTATAGCCGCCCTTCGTGACGGTCCTCCGCTGGCGCTCCGGACCTCCTCAGGGATCGGGGGATAATCCGCCCGGTCCCTGAGGAGCCCGCGAACGGAGTGAGTGGGCGTGCCCCACCGGTCCCTGAGGAGCCCGCGAACGGAGTGAGTGGGCGTCACGAAGGGCGCCCAGATCAGCCGAACAACCGGGCCGAACCCAGCACGCGGGAGACGCGGATCTCGATCACCACCCGTCGCGGATTGGGTTTCGGCTGCCGGTAGCGACCCGCATAGCGTTCCTCGGCCTCGCGAACCCGATCCGGCTCGCGGCTCACCGTCGCCGGACCCTCGAGCGTCAGCCACCGGGGTCCGTCGATGTTGGTCACGGCCGCGTATCCGCCCCGCTCCACGTTGCGCACTTTCTGGTTGCCGTCGGAGGTGATCACCCGCGCGAGTCCGTTCTCCGCGTCCCAGGTGAAGCCAACGGCGACGACATGCGGTGACCCGTCGGACCGTAGCGTCGCCAACGTCGCGAGGTGGCGTTCGGCGAGGAACTCCGTGCCGGCGGGGCCGAGATCGTCGGGGGTGCGGGTCATGCCATCACGCTAACGCAGGATGCGATACTGCTAGCCATGGCCCAACGCGACCCGGACGGAACGATTCTCCTGTTCGGTGGACGCAGCGAGATCGGTGTCGCCTTGGCCCGGCGTCTCGCACCCGGCCGGCACGTCGTGCTCGCGGCACGCCGGCCCGACGACCTCGCCGACGAGACCGCCGCACTGCTCGCCGCCGGCGCCACCGAGGTGCACACCGTCGCGTTCGACGCCGACGACACCGACTCCCATCCCGCGCTCGTCGCGGCCCTGGTCGAGAAACACGGACCGATCGAGGCGGCCATCGTCGCATTCGGGATCCTCGGCGATCAGTCGCGCGCCGAGGCCGACGTCACCCACGCGCTACAGATCGCGCACACCGACTACCTCGCGCAGATCAGTGTGCTCATCCCGCTTGCGCAGGCATTCCGGGTACAGCGATCGGGCACGATCGTCGTGTTCTCGTCCGTGGCCGGTGTCCGGGTTCGCCGCGCGAACTATGTCTACGGCTCCACCAAGGCCGGTCTCGACGGCTTCGCCAGCGGCATGGCGGATTCGTTGCACGGCACCGGAGCTCGACTGCTGCTGGCACGTCCCGGCTTCGTCGTCGGCCAGATGACGAAGGAGCTGATGGCCGACGGCGTCAAGCCCGCACCGTTCTCCGTCGACGCCGAAGCGGTGGCCGATGCCGTCGCCCGCGCCTATCGACAAGGTCGTACCGACGTGTGGATTCCGGGAATCCTGAGGTTCGTGTTCATCGGCATGCGCCTGCTTCCGCGGGCGATCTGGCGGCGGTTGCCCCGATGAGCGGATCGTTCGTCGTGGTCGGCATCGGGGCCGACGGGTGGGACGGGCTGACCCGTCGGGCGCAGACCGAGCTCGCCGGCGCCCAGATCATCCTGGGATCGCATCGTCAGCTCGACCTGCTCCCGGATCTGCCGGCGCGGCGCGAACCGTGGTCGTCGCCGATGAGTGCGCACCTGAATCATGTCCTCACCGACGGCCACGACGGGGTCCGGCATGTGCTGGCCAGCGGCGATCCGATGTTCCACGGCATCGGTACGACCATCGTGCGAGCCGTCGGCGCCGACCGCGTTCGTGTCCTTCCCGCAGTGTCGAGCGCCGCGCTGGCGTGTGCCCGTCTCGGCTGGGATCTGTCCGAGGTCCGAGTGGTCAGCCTGGTGACCCACGACGTCGCCACTCTCGCCGACGAACTGGACGACGGTCGCGACCTGCTCATCCTCAGCCGCGGCGCGGACACTCCGTCACAGGTCGCGAAACTGCTGGCGGACAACGGATACGGTTGGTCATCGATGACCGTGCTGGAACAGCTCGGTGGTGACTCCGAGACCGTGGTCCGCGGGGTCGCCCGCACCTGGGCGGAGCCGCCCGGTGATCCGCTCAACATCGTCGCCGTCGGCTGTGTCGGCCCCGGCCGTTCCCGCGCACCGGGCCGACCCGACGACGCGTATGAGAACGACGGCCAGATCACCAAGCAGCCGATCCGCGCACTGACCGTCTCCGCGCTCGCTCCGGTGCGCCGACAACTGCTGTGGGACATCGGTTCCGGGTCCGGCAGTATCGCCATCGAATGGCTCCGGACGGAACCGACCGGCCGCGCGGTGGCCTTCGAGCGCAGCTCGGACAGACGTGACCGATTGCAGGACAACGCGGTACACCACGGCGTGCACGAGCGCCTCACCGTTCTCGGTGCGGCCCCGCAGGAGTGTGCCGCGGCACCGGACCCGGACGCGGTCTTCATCGGCGGTGGCCTCGACCGCGAGCTGCTCTCCCGGGTCTGGGAGCTGATCCCGCCCGGTGGCCGGCTCGTCGCGAATGCGGTCACCCTGGAGACCCAGGCTCTGCTCAGCGAGTGGTTCGCGAACCACGGCGGGACGTTGCGGCGACATTCCGTCGAGACGGCCGCGCCGCTGGGAACGATGACGACATGGCGTCCCGCCCTGCCGATCGTTCAGTGGGTGGTGGACCGGCCGTGACCGTCTACGTCATCGGCGCCGGTCCCGGCGCTCCGGATCTGATCACTCTGCGGGGTGCGCAGCTGCTGAAGCGGTGCCGGACCTGTCTGTACGCCGGGTCGCTGGTCCCGGCCGAACTGCTGGAGCTCTGCCCGCCGGGTGCGACATTGATCGACACCGCTCGAATGCCCCTGGCGCAGATCGTCTCCCACATCGTCGACGCACATACGGCCGGCGACGACGTGGCGCGGCTGCACTCCGGGGACCCGTCGCTGTACTCGGCGATGACCGAGCAGCGCCGCGAGCTCGCCGCCCATGGCATCCCGGTCGAGGTGGTGCCCGGGGTCCCGGCCTTCGCCGCCGCCGCGGCGGCACTCGACGCCGAGCTGACCGTGCCCGGTGTCGCGCAGAGTGTGCTGATCACCCGGGTGTCCACGTTGTCGACCGCGATGCCGTGTGGCGAGGAACTCGAACGACTCGCGGCCACCGGCATCACCCTCGCCCTGCATCTCGCCGCCCACCGGGCCGAGGAGATCGTCGACGCGCTGCTCCCGCACTATGGCGCCCGGTGTCCTACGGCCACAGTAGCTTTCGCCAGTCGCGCCGATCAGCAGATCGTTCGCTGTTCGCTTGCCGAACTACCCGGAGCGCTCGAGGCCACCGGAATCCGTCGCACCGCGGTCATCTTCGTCGGCCGCGTCCTGGACCCGAATGTTCATCCCGAGGTCAGTGACAGCTACCTGTACTCCGAGGCCCGCATGACCAAACTCCGTGACGACAAGCACCATCACGACAAGCCCCGCAACGACAATCTCGGTGACGATGGGTGAGGGTCGGATCCTGCTGCTCGGCGGGACCGGGGAGGCCCGCGAGCTCGCGGGCGAGCTGGTGTCTGCCGGCATCCCGGTGGTGAGCTCGTTGGCCGGGCGGGTCCGGGATCCCCGGCTACCGGTGGGGGACGTGCGAATCGGCGGGTTCGGTGGTGTCGACGGACTCGTCGCGTGGCTTCGGGAACACGAGATCTCCGGGGTCGTCGACGCGACACACCCGTTTGCGCAGACGATGACCGATCACGCCGCGGCCGCGGCGCAGCGCCTCGGCACTCCGCTGTTGCGCCTTCGACGCCCTCCGTGGGAGCCGGATGTCGACGACAGCTGGCAACTGGTGTCCGACATCGGTGCCGCCGCACGCACGGTCGGCCGCCTGGCGGATACCCCTGACGGGTTGCGCGTGTTCCTGACCACCGGGCGACAGGACGTCGCAGCCTTTTCCGACCTGGCCGATGCGTGGTTCCTCATCCGTGTCGTCGACCCACCGACGGGGGCGCTGCCGCCGCGGCATCAGATCCTGCGCTCGCGGGGGCCCTACGACCTCGATCGCGAGCGGGACCTGATGCGCGACAACGGTATCGACGTATTGGTGACCAAGAACAGCGGGGGAGAACTGACCCGGGCGAAGCTGACGGCGGCCGCCGAACTCGGAATCCGGGTGGTCATGGTGCAGCGACCACCCGAACCGGCTGTCGGCGAGACGGTCGGGACGACGTCGGCCGCGGTGGACTGGGTCGTCTCCCTGTCGACCTGACCCGGGATCGGGCGGTCAGCCGTCGTGACGACGCGGGGTGTACACGAGATCGCCTGCAGGGCGGGGTGCGATCGTGGTGGCCGACGACCCGATGATGAGCAACGTCCGCATGTCCACGACGGACGGGTCGAGATCGCCGACCGTGGTGGTGCGCAACGATTCCTCCGGTCCGCCGACGTCCCGGCCGAGAACGATCAGACGGTCGGGTGAGGTCGTCTCGAGCAGGATCTCGCGCAAGCGGGTGACCTGCCAGGTGCGGCTGGCGGAGCCGGGGTTGTAGATGGCGACCGCGAGGTCGGCGGCGACTGCGTGCCGGATCCGGTCCTCGATGACCTCCCACGGCTTGAGCCGGTCCGACAGCGAGATGACCGCATAGTCGTGGCCGAGTGGCGCGCCGACAGCGGCGGCGACCGCGTTCGCCGCGGTGACCCCGGGCTGCACCCGCACGCCGACACCCTGCCACCTGGCTTCGGCGGCGACCTCCGCGACCGCGCTCGCCATCGCGAACACCCCGGGGTCACCCGAGGAGACCACCGCGACCCGGGCGCCACGCGCCGCGAGATCCAGGGCGAACTCGGCGCGTTCGGACTCGACGCGGTTGTCGCTGGCATGGATGCGCTGACCCGGCCGCGGTGTGACGCGCGCCAGGTACGTCTTGTAGCCGACGAGGTCGGTGGCCCGAGCGAGTTCCGCGGCGACGGCGGGCGTGGTCAGGTCATCGGCACCCGGCCCCAGCCCGACCACCACGACCTCACCCGGTGCCCCGCTACCGTGACCGGCACCGACCGGATTGTTGCGTGGTCCCGGTACTACGACCATCGAGAAGTACGGCACCTCTTCGGGATTGACGTTCGCCACGGGCAGCACCCGCTGCACCTGTGTCGACGCGCGCTCGACGTACCAGGCCTCGTCGAGGCGGCCGGCCTGTGCGAGGGCCTCGCGCACTCGGACGAAGGTTCGTCCCAGCTTGAGCACCGCGATCGCCTCGGCCGCACGGAACCGGGCGACCAGCGCCGGTGTCGGGAGTGTGCCCGGCACCACCGTCAGCGTTTCCTCACCCTCCACCAGGGGGATACCCACTGCCGCCGACGACGCGCTCACCGAGGTCACGCCCGGAATGATCTCCGTGTCGAACTCGGCGACGAGTCGTTTGTGCATGTGCATGTAGGAACTGAAGAACAGGGGGTCACCCTCGGCGAGCAGCACGACTTCGCGGCCGGCGCGCAGGTGCTCGGCGAGCCGAGCGGCACTCGCGGTGTAGAAGTCGCGCAGCGCACCGTCATAGCCGCCCGGATGATCGGTGCCCTCCGTGGTCACCGGATACATCAGGCGTTCCTCGATCTGCCCGTCGCGCAGATACGGCTGGGCCACCGATCGGGCGATGCTGTTGCCGTGGCGCGCACAGTGATACGCGATTACGTCCGCGGCCTCGATCACGCGGGCCGCTTTCACTGTCACGAGTTCGCTGTCGCCGGGACCCAGCCCGACACCCCAGAGCTTTCCTGCCACCGTCGTCACTCCTCAGGACTCGCGAGTGCGTTGATCGCCGCCGCGGTGATGGCCGAGCCACCCCGCCGGCCGGTGACGGTGATGTACTCGAGGTCATCGCGGTCGGCGAGCGCGGCGCAGGATTCGGCCGCCCCGACGAAACCGACCGGCGCGCCGACGATGGCGGCGGGGCGGGGCGCACCGGCGTCGATCATGTCCAGGAGCGCGAAGAGCGCGGTCGGCGCGTTGCCGATGGCCACCACCGAGCCGGCCAGCCGCGGTCGCCAGAACTCCAGTGCGGCAGCGGTACGGGTGGTGCCCAGACGTTCGGCGAGATCCGGCAACGACGGTTCACGCAGATGGCACAGCACCTCGTTGTCGGCCGGGAGGCGCTTTCGGGTGACCCCCGCGGCCACCATCGAGGCATCGCACAGGATCGGCGCCCCGGCGTTCAGCGCCGCCCGCGCGGCCCGCACGACACCGTCGGTGGCAACGACGTCGTCGGTGAGATCGGTCTGCCCACACGCGTGGATCATTCGGACGACCACCTGCGAGACGTCGGGGCCGAACGAGCTCAGATCCGACTCGGCGCGGATCGTGGCAAAAGACTGGCGATAGATCGCGGCGCCGTCGCGCAGGTAGTCGGTCATGGTGCCGCAAGCCTAACGACGATGGGTGCGATACCCGTCGTCGGGCGTCGCCTCCACCAGCAGGTGCGGCCCGGCGGGAGCACCGCACCGGCGCCCACATCCCACCCAGTGCTCGCGGTCCTCCACGGATTCACCGGCCCGGACCCGCGCCAGCAGGTCGTCCCGGACGGGCGCGGCCGCCTTCGAGCAGCCGGGTGCACCGACGCAGCAACTGACCCGCGCCCACGGTGACGACGCATCGAAGATCAGCCCCATCGGTGCGAGGACACGGACGACGGTCTCGGCGACACCTTCGTCGAGATCGCACAGCAGGATCTCCCGGTCAGGGGTGAAGATCAGCGGCTTACCCACCGCCGCGAGAAACTCGGCGAGGCGCGCCGGCAGCCGGCCCAGCTCCACCACGGCCCCGAGCAGTACCGCACCGTCGTCCTGATCGAACCACCCGACGATCGGTTCCGCGGTGTCGGTGGCGTCGGTGCTGGTCGGTCCGTCGATCACCGGCGCCAGGCGAGCCCGCGCAGCGGAGATCAGCGAGTCCCGCTGCTCGACCGTCAGGTCGCCGACGCGCCAGGCCTGCGGGGCGCACTCGGTGAAGTCGTGGGCGACGTCGAGGAGCGCGCCGACGATTCCGTTCACGCCGGTGACCGAACCGAGCAGCTCACCGCCGACCATGATGTCGGCGACGATGGCGGTCGCCCCCGCCGCATCCGGGGTCTGCGGGCGAGCGACTGCGCAGGCGTCCGGATGCCGCCGCACGATGTCACCGCGCCCGTCGTCCACCCCGAACAGGAATCGGCCCGACAGCTCTGTCGATCGGTCGTCGGCGCGCAGACCGGCATCAAGGGCATCGGCGACCGGCCACACGTCGGCCGCGCCGCCGATGCGGCCCGTCAACGGGCTGACCTCGATGTTGCGCACGGTGTCGTGGGTCTTGCTGGGAGCCAGTCCCGCGTCGATCACCGCCTGCGCCACCGCGGCGACATCGGAGATGCCGCGCACCTGCAGGTTGCCCCGTGCCGTCGGCTCGAGGAATCCGTCGCCATGCGCGGCCGCCGCCTGCGCGAGGATCTCGAGCTGCCCCGGTTCTATCCGCCCACCGGGCAGCCGCACGCGGGCAACCGCACCGTCGGCGGCCGCGTGCGTGCTGAACACACCCGGGCAGCGGTCGGCGACGTCGCGGTGGGTCGGCTGGATCACGAAATCCAGGGTAGGCCTCCGCCGCGTCGTGGCCGGGCCGGACCGGTTCGAGGGCTACAACTAGGCTGAACCCACCGAGTGCGACAGAAGCCGGTGTGAGGCCGGCACGGTCGCGCCACTGTGACGGTGCCCGGCCGACGCCGGATGCCGAAGTCAGACCTGCGCCTCGGTGACCAACGGACCACACCGGAGCCGGACCGCGGCTCCTCCGACACGCACCGGGCGCGCCTCCCGGCGAGGAGATCTGACGATGCTGCTGCTGCTCTCGACCTCGGACACGGATCTGATCACCGCGGCGGCCGGTGATGCCGACTTCACCGTTGCCAATCCGTCCCGCATCCTGGTCGACGACATCCCCGAACTCACGGCCGATGCCGATCTCGTCGTGGTGCGCATCCTGGGTGGGGTCCGCGCCTGGGAGGACGGGCTGACCGCGGTCGCCGCGACCGGCAAACCGCTCGTCGTGTGTTCCGGGGAGCAGCAGCCCGACCCGGACCTCATGGCGTTGTCGACGGTTCCCGCCGGCGTCGTCGCCGAGGCCCACAACTACCTCGCGGCAGGTGGTGTGGCGAACCTGGTCAACCTGCACAACTTTCTCTCCGACACCGTGCTGCTGACCGGCCTCGGTTTCGAACCGCCACAGCAGACCCCGGCCTGGGGCATCCTCGAACGTTCTCCGCGCCCGGCCCCCGCCCACGAAGTCGCCGCCGCCCCCACGGTCGCCGTTCTTTACTACCGAGCGCAGCATCTGGCCGGCAACACCCGGTACGTCGACGCGCTGTGCACCGCCATCGAGGACCGTGGTGCGCAGGCGCTGCCGATCTTCTGCGCATCCCTGCGCACCGCGCCCGACGATCTCATCGACCTGCTGGGTACCGCCGACGCCCTGGTCGTCACCGTGCTCGCCGCGGGTGGGGCCACGCCCGCGACGGCGTCCGCGGGCGGTGACGACGACGCGTGGAACATCGAACGCCTCGCCGCACTCGACATCCCGATCCTGCAGGGCCTGTGCCTGACCGGCTCCCGTGCGGATTGGGCAGCAACCGACGACGGACTCTCACCGCTGGACGTCGCCACCCAGGTCGCTGTGCCCGAGTTCGACGGCCGCATCATCACGGTGCCGTTCTCCTTCAAGGAGTTCGACGAGAACGGTCTGCCCTGGTACCAGCCCGATCACGAGCGGTGTGCCCGGGTGGCCGGGATCGCCGTCGCCCACGCCCGGCTGCGCGCCATCGCGGCGCCCGACCGTCGTGTGGCGCTGATGCTGTCGGCCTACCCGACCAAACATGCGCGGATCGGCAATGCCGTCGGCCTCGATACGCCGCGCAGCCTGCTGCATCTCCTCGACGCCTTGCGCGCCGCCGACTACGACATCGGGCCGGCCGACGGCCCCGGCGCGATACCCGGCCTGGCGGAATCGGATTCGGACGCGCTGATCCACGCGATCATCGAAGCCGGGGGACAGGATCCGGACTGGCTCACCGAGGAGACCCTCGCGGCGAACCCGATCCGGGTATCCGCGGCCGACTACCGGCGCTGGTTCGCCACACTGCCGGAGACATTGCGCGCCTCCGTCGAAGAGCATTGGGGGCCGGCGCCCGGCGAGCTCTTCGTCGACCGATCGGCCAACCCCGACGGCGACATCGTCGTCGCCGCGATGCGGTGCGGCAACATCGTGCTGATGGTGCAGCCGCCACGCGGCTTCGGCGAGAACCCGGTGGCCATCTACCACGACCCGGATCTGCCGCCGTCGCACCACTATCTGGCGTCCTACCGCTGGCTCACCGGCCGCGGCGACCGCGACTCTGCCAACACCGACACCGCCGACATCGACGGTTTCGGGGCCGACGCGATCGTGCACGTCGGCAAGCACGGCAATCTGGAGTGGCTGCCCGGCAAGACCCTGGGCATGTCCGCCGAGTGCGGCACCGACGCCGCCCTCGGTGACGTTCCGCTGATCTACCCGTTCCTCGTCAACGACCCGGGTGAGGGGACGCAGGCCAAGCGTCGCGCACACGCCGTCCTCGTCGACCATCTGATCCCGCCGATGGCCCGCGCGGAGTCCTACGGCGACATATCCCGGCTCGAACAGCTGCTCGACGAGCACGCCAACATCTCCGCCCTCGACCCGGCGAAACTGCCCGCCATCCGACAGCAGATCTGGACCCTGCTGACGGCCGCGAAGATGGACCACGACCTCGGCCTGTCCGAACGTCCGGACGAGGATGTCTTCGACGACATGCTGTTGCACGTCGACGGATGGTTGTGCGAGATCAAGGACGTCCAGATCCGCGACGGCCTGCACGTGCTGGGCGAGGCACCCGCCGACGACAACGAGGTCGATCTCGTCCTCGCGATGCTGCGTGCCCGCCAACTGTGGGGCGGCAGCCAGGCGCTCCCGGGTCTGCGGGAGGCGCTCGGTCTGTCCGAGGACGGCAGTGCGGCTCGCGGTACCGTCGACGACGTCGAGGCGACGGCCCGTTCGCTCGTCGCCGCATGCGCGAAAGGGGAGTGGTCGCCGCAGGCGATCGCCGACGCCGCCACCGGTCATCCGCCGGCCGTCGGTGACATCCTCACGTTCGCGGCCGGCGAGGTGATTCCCCGGCTACGCCAGACGACCCGCGAGATCGATCAGATCCTGCGGGCGCTCGACGGCCGCTTCATCGAGGCCGGGCCGAGTGGCTCCCCGCTGCGCGGCCTGATCAACGTGCTGCCGACCGGCCGCAACTTCTACTCGGTCGACCCCAAGGCCGTCCCGAGCAGGCTGGCGTGGGAGACCGGCCGCGCCCTGGCCGATTCCCTGCTGCAGCGCTATCTCGACGACCACGGGTCCTATCCGGCGTCGGTCGGTCTGTCGGTGTGGGGCACCAGCGCGATGCGGACCTCCGGCGACGACATCGCCGAGGTACTCGCGCTCCTGGGTGTCATGCCGATCTGGGATGAGGCGTCCCGCCGGGTCTCGGACCTCGAACTCATCCCGCTCACCGAGCTCGGCCGGCCCCGCATCGACGTCACCGTCCGCATCTCCGGCTTCTTCCGCGACGCGTTCCCGCACGTGGTGACCATGCTCGACGATGCGGTTGCGCTCGCCGCCGGAGCCGACGAAACCGACGAGCAGAACTTCGTCGCCGCGCACGTGCGCGCGGCAACGGCCGAACACGGCGACCAGCGCCGGGCGGTGACCCGCATCTTCGGATCCAAACCGGGGACCTACGGAGCCGGGCTGCTGCAACTGATCGACTCGCGGGAGTGGCGAAGCGACGCCGATCTCGCGCAGGTGTACACCGAATGGGGCGGCTACGCCTACGGTCGTGACCTCGCCGGTGTGCCCGCCGTCGACGACATGCGCGCCGCCTATCGACGGATCGCGGTGGCGGCCAAGAACACCGACACCCGCGAACACGACATCGCCGACTCCGACGACTACTTCCAGTACCACGGCGGCATGGTCGCCACCGTCCGCGCACTCACCGGCAAGGATCCGGATGCCTACATCGGCGACAGCACCCGGCCCGATTCGGTCCGGACCCGAACCCTGTCGGAGGAGACCAGCCGGGTGTTCCGAGCGCGCGTCGTCAACCCCCGGTGGATCTCCGCGATGCAACGCCACGGCTACAAGGGCGCATTCGAGATGGCCGCGACCGTTGATTACCTGTTCGGCTATGACGCCACCACCACCGTGGTCGCCGACTGGATGTACGAGAAGCTGACCGAGGCCTATGTCCTCGACGAGGACAATCAGCGATTCATGCAGCAGTCCAATCCGTGGGCGCTCCACGGCATCGCCGAACGCCTGCTCGAGGCCGTCGAACGCGACCTGTGGGAACAGCCACCCGCCGAGATGCTCGACCAGCTCCGGCAGGTGTACCTGCAGGCCGAGGGTGACATCGAAGGTCGCGACGGCTGACCACGAGTGTTCCGACGCGGGACAATAGCCCGCCGGTTTCGAGAAACCCGGCCGAATCGGGAGAAATCCGGCCCTCTGTGTCGTTGTACGAACAGGGAGAGACCCGCGTCCACCGCCTGTGGGCGCCGTGACGAATCCCGGAAAGGCAGAGTCGGCATGCGGATGCTGTACGTGATCGCCTACTTCGCGATCGAGATCGGTGCGTTTGTCGCCATGGCCCACTTCCTGGGCGTGGGATGGGCCGTGCTGATCACCCTGGCCGCGGTGGTGGCCGGTTTCGCGTTGCTGCAGCGGCAGGGCCGGAAGGTGTTCGCCGAGCTCGGGCGTGCCTCGCGCAACGAGGTCGACCCTCGCGGCCCGCTGACCGACACCGCGCTGCTGGCCGCCGCGACGCTGCTCATGGTGGTGCCGGGCATCGTGTCGACCGCGGTGGGTCTGCTGCTGCTCGCGCCACCCGTCCGGCGGGGGCTGCGACCGGTCGTCGCCGCTGCGGGTGCCAAGAGCTTCGCCGCGAGCATGAATCGTGCCGGGCTGTATGCCTCGGGCATCTACGTGCGGGGCGGCACCGTCGTCGACGGCACCGTCGTGGAGACCGACGGTACGGTCCGGACGCCTCCGTCCACGGATTCCGACAACCGTGGGCTGCCGCGGGGCCACTGAGCCGTCGCCGACCGACGCAGGGCACACTGGACGACCGTGACCACGGAACTGCTCCTGGGCGGAGCCGTCTATTCACCCGCAGCCCCTGACGCGACCGCGATGGCCGTCACCGACGGTGTCGTCGTCTGGGTGGGCACCGATGACGTCGGCCGGGCGCTTCACCCGGATGCGCAGGTCATCGACCTCGGCGGGCGTTTCGTCGCCCCGGGTTTCGTGGACTCGCACGTCCACCTGACATCCACCGGGCTGGGGTTGGCCGGGCTCTCGCTCAACGACACGACCGATCGATCCGACTGCCTGCGCCGGGTTGCCGAGTACGCCGCGGGCACCGACGAGGGTGAGCTGGTCTGGGGTCTCGGCTGGGACGATTCGGGGTGGACCGGGCCGGCGGCCGACGAGAACCGTTTCCCGACCACCAGCGAGATCGACGCGGTGGTCGGGAACCTGCCCGCCTACCTCGCCCGCATCGACGAGCACTCCGCGGTCGCGTCCACCGCGCTCCGCCGGCTGGTGCCGGATTTGGCGGACGCCGCCGGCTACCACCCCGAGGAACCGCTGGTCGCCGAGGCGCATCACCTCGTCCGCGGCGCCGCCCGGCAACTCGTCACCGCCGCGCAGCGTGCGCGAGCACAGCGGCGTGCGCTGGACCACGCCGCCGCGCATGGGGTGGTCGCGGTCCACGAGAACGGTGGACCGGATATCAGCGGGCTCGACGACTTCCTGGCCCTGGCCGATCTGGACCATCCGGTCGAGGTCCGCCGGTACTGGGGACAACCGGTCGAGAGCGCCGAGCACGCTCGCGAACTGCTCTCCATCAGCCGTGCCGACGCATTGGCCGGCGACCTCTTCATCGACGGCGCGTTCGGTTCGCACACCGCGTGGCTGACCGCGCCCTATCACGATGACCCGGGGCACACCGGGATCAGCTACCTGGACTACGAGACCATCCGTGACCACATCCGGGCGTGCACCGAGATCAGGATCCAGGCCGGGTTCCATGTGATCGGCGACGCCGCGACCGCAGCAGTCGTCGCCGCCTTCGACGAACTGGCGACCGAACTCGGCACCCCCGCGCTGGCACGCTGCGCCCACCGTCTCGAGCACGCCGAGATGGTGACTCCGGCGCAGGCCGAGGTACTGGCGCGATGCGGTGTCGTGGCCAGCATGCAGCCGTTGTTCGATGCGGCATGGGGCGGGCCGGGAGATCTGTACGAGCAGCGCCTCGGTGCCACGCGAGCGGCCGGGCTCAACGACTTCGCCGGACATGCCCGCGCGGGCCTGGCACTGGCGTTCTCCTCGGACGCCCCGGTCACCCCGATCGACCCGTGGGCGACCATCCGGGCCGCGGTTCATCACCACCAGCCGCGCAACGCGATCTCGGCACGGGGCGCCTTCGCCGCCGTCACCCGCGGAGGGTGGCGTGCGGCCGGAGTCAACGACGGAATGGCCGGCACATTGGTTCCCGGCGCACCCGCGAGCTACGCGGTGTGGGACGTCGACGACCTCGTCGTGGCCGGGTCTCACGAGAGCGTGCAGCGGTGGTCCACCGACCCGCGATCGCGGGTGCCGGCGTTGCCCGACATCGCCCCCGACGCCCGACTGCCCCGCTGTGTCCGCACCGTGCACCGCCGCCAGGTCCTGTTCGACATCGGGGTTCTCGACGGCGGCGGCTCGTGACGGCCGAGGCACCGATCGGCGGCCGACGGGTCCCGTCGCCACGGATGATCCTGGCGTTGCGGACCGCTGTGTCCGCGGTCGCGGGGTTCGCGATGTGGGCGGCCTTTCCGCCGCGCAACCTGTGGTTCCTCGCCGTGCTCGGCCTCGGCCTGCTGGCCGCCGCGCTCGGTGCGGGTCGACCACGGGCCCGCACCGGCGTGTGGCTGGGATTCGTCTTCGGCCTCGCGTTCTTCGTTCCGCTGCTGCCGTGGATCGGCGTGTACGTCGGACCATTGCCGTGGTTGGCCCTCGCGGTTGCGCTCGCCCTGTACACGGCGCTGTTCGGACTGATCGCAGTCATCACCATGCGGCTACCGGTTCCGCCGGTGTGGTTCACCCTGTCGTGGGTCCTGGTCGAATGGCTGCGGTCGTCGTTCCCGTTCGGCGGTTTTCCCTGGGGCAGAGCCGCGTTCAGTCAGGTCGACGGACCGCTGCTACCGCTCGCCTCGGTGCTGGGGGCGCCGGGACTGTCCGCGGCGGTGACGCTCCTGGGTGCGTCGATCGCCTGGCTGGCCCAGGTGGCGATCCGCGCGGTGCGCGACGGCGAGCACCACGGCCGGCGCACCGTGCGCGTCGCCGCCCTCGCCGTGGTCCTGGCCCTCGTCGGTCCCGTCGCCGCGATCGCGCTGACCCCGGACACCGTCGACCGCAACGTCGCGGCGTCGTCGGTGCGGGTGGCCGCCATCCAGGGCAATGTGCCGCGCCTCGGGTTGGACTTCAACGCTCAACGCCGCGCAGTCCTCGACAACCACGTCCGCGAGACGAAAGCATTGGCCGCCGCCGTGCGCAGCGGAGTGGCCGCCCAACCGGACCTGGTGGCCTGGCCGGAGAACGCGTCGGACATCTCACCACTGACCAACCCCGACGCCGCAGCGGAGATCACCGAGGCGTCGGTCTCGGTGGGCGCGCCGATCCTCGTCGGAACGCTGGTCATGAATCCGGACGGACGGCCTACGAACACCGTCCTGGTGTGGGATGGCAGACGAGGACCGGTCGACCGCTACGACAAACAGATCATCCAACCCTTCGGGGAGTATCTGCCGTGGCGCGGCTTCTTCCGGATGTTCTCGTCGTACGCCGACATGGCCGGAAACTTCCGTCCCGGTTCCGGACCGTCCACGGTGACCGTGCCCGGCAGGTCCGGAACGGTCGAGGTGGGCGTGTCGACCTGCTGGGAGGTGGCGTTTGACCGATCGGCGCGCAAGGCCGTCGACGACGGCGCGCAGATCCTGTACATCCCCACCAACAACGCCACCTTCGGCCGCACCGAGATGACCTACCAGCAGCTCGCGATGTCGCAGGTGCGAGCGGTCGAACACGGGCGCGCCGCGGTGGTCGCGGCGACCAGCGGGGTGAGCGCGATCATCGATCCCGACGGCATGATCATCGAGCAGAGCGGGATCTTCACGCCGGCGGTGCTGACGAGCCGCCTACCGCTGCATGACGAGCGCACCTGGGCGACTCGTCTCGGCGACTGGCCACTGACGACGGCGATCGTGATCGCCGCCATCGGGTTTTTGTTCGCACTGACACGGCATACTAGGTTCTCTCTGACACGACGCGGATCGCGAGCACCAAGCCCGGTGACCCGATCAGACAGTGACACACAGCCGGACAGCACCACACAGCCAGACAGGGCCACACAGCCAGACAGGGCCACACAGCCGGACAGGGTCACAGAATCAGATAAGGAGCTCGGTGGCATTGGGTGAACCGACAGCCGGGAACGAACAGCCAGGGGAGAGTCCCGACGGGGCGCTGCCAGGGGTGGTCGGCGCCAACGGCGACCGGGCACTGGTGGTCGTCCCGACGTTCAACGAACGCGAGAACCTTCCCGTCATCGTGACCCGCCTCCACGAGGCACTTCCTGGTGTGCACGTGCTGGTCGTCGACGATTCCAGCCCCGACGGCACCGGCGACGTCGCCGACGAACTCGCCGCGGCCGACCCCGACAACCGCCTACACGTCCTGCACCGCACCGAGAAGGACGGTCTCGGCAAGGCCTACCTGGCCGGATTCGCCTGGGGCCTCGAGCGGGAGTACGCGGTGATCATCGAGATGGACGCGGACGGCAGCCACGCTCCCGAACAACTGCATCGGCTGCTGGACGCCGTCAACGACGGCGCCGACCTGGTGATCGGTTCCCGGTACGTGCCGGGCGGCCGGCTCGTCAACTGGCCGCGGCACCGCGAGCTGTTGTCGCGAGGGGCCAACACCTACGCACGTCTCGCGCTCGGCGCGCGGGTGCACGACATCACCGCGGGTTTCCGCGCCTACCGCAGGCAGGTGCTGGAGAAGATCCAACTCGAGACGGTCCAGTCGGCGGGCTACTGCTTTCAGATCGACCTGGCGTGGCGGGCGGTCCGCGCCGGGTTCGACGTCCGCGAGGTGCCGATCACGTTCACCGAACGTGAGGTCGGCGAGTCGAAGATGAGCGGCGGCGTGATGACCGAGGCCTTCCTGATGGTGGCCCGGTGGGGGATCGAGAGCCGACTCGAACGGTTCGGCCGGCGAAGCTGAGCAGAGACACGACACCGGCCGGGTGAATCACCCGGCCGGTGTCGTCAGTCAAATGTGGTGTCAGGACCGCACGGTCAGTTCGTGACGCCCTTGCGACGCTGTTTCAGCAGTTCGAGCCGCTCATTGAGGAGAACCTCGAGTTCCTCTTCGGAACGCCGCTCGAGGAGCATGTCCCAGTGGGTGCGTGGCGGCTTGGTCTTCTTCTCCTCGGGCTCGGCGCCCTCGAGGATGGTCCCCTCCATGCCGTTCTTGCACGGCCACTTCGACGGGACCTCCGCATCGTCGGCGAACGGGACGTCGAAGATCTCACCGTTGTCGGTGCGGTACTGGACGATGCGTCGTGGTGCGAGGTCGTGATCGCGATCGGTCTCGTAGCTCACCGCACCGAGGCGGCTACCCCGAAGTACTCGATCTGCCATAAAACTTTCCTCTCAACATCTCTCGTCGGGCGCCGAGTTCGCGGCCGATCCGTGTACGCCCGGTGGGCGTGTCAGAGCGGCGTCATCCGACGCTGATCATGTTCATTCTACGCGCGTCTCCGGAACCGCCCGGGACGCCACGTCCCGCGACGGCCGACCGAGCCCGGTACGGTCGACTCCGTGGATGACCCGCGTCGGCGACCGTATTCCTGCTCGTGGTGTGGTCGCAGCATGGTCGACTCCGACCACGGTCGTCGCCGCAAGTACTGCAAGCAGTCCTGCCGGCAACGCGCCTATGAACAAAGAGCGCTCACGCACGGTACTTCTATTCCCGACGACGCGGTGATCCTGAGCGCGGCCGAGGCCGACGCCTTCGGCGACCGCATGTTCGCTCTGCGCTGCGCGGCCGAGGATCTGGCCACGGCCGTCGCCGAGCAGGCCGACGCCCCCACGCTGCAGACCATGACCGACGACCTGCTCGGTCTGGCGCGGGAAGCCGAGAAGCTTCGTTGATCGTCCGGATCTTCGGTCTGTCGATCGTCGTCACCCTCGCAGCGCTCGCCGCCGCCTTCCTCTATCAGGGCTGGACCGGCTTGGCGCTGTGCGCGATCCTCGGGATCCTCGAGATCTCACTGTCCTTCGACAACGCCGTCATCAACGCCACCGTGCTCGAACGGATGAGCATGTTCTGGCAGCGCATGTTCCTGACAGTCGGCATCCTCATCGCCGTGTTCGGCATGCGTTTGCTGTTCCCCCTCGCGATCGTCTGGATCACCGGCGGTCTGGCGCCGATCGAGGCCCTACGCCTGGCCCTGAACCCACCGCCGGACGGCGCCGACCACTTCCCGGACGGCAGCCCGAGCTACGAGACCATCCTGCTCGAGGCACATCCGCAGATCGCGGCGTTCGGCGGCATGTTCCTGCTGCTGCTGTTCCTCAACTTCATGCTCGCCGACAGGTCGCTGACGTGGCTGTCGTGGATCGAACGGCCGCTGCGGCGCCTCGGGCAGATCGACCAGATCACGGTCGTGATCGCCGCGATCGTCCTGGTCGTGATCGCCGAATACCTGGCACCAGACGAGACACGCGCGACGATCCTGATCTCCGGGCTGCTCGGAATGATCACCTACCTCCTGGTCAACGGGCTGAGCACGCTGTTCCAGCGCCGACAACCGGGCATGTCCGAGCCGGAGACCTCACAGGCGGAAACCTCAGAGCCGGGGACCTCACAGCCGGGGACCCGCCGCCCCGCGCCGGCGACCGCGGCAGTCGGACGAGCCGGATTCTTCCTGTTCCTCTACCTCGAGGTCCTGGATGCCTCGTTCTCCTTCGACGGCGTCATCGGCGCCTTCGCGATCACCTCCGACCCGATCATCATCGCGCTCGGCCTCGGATTCATCGGCGCCATCTTCGTCCGTTCGATCACGATCTACCTCGTGCGGCAGGGCACGCTCGGCCAGTACCGATATCTCGAGCACGGAGCGCACTGGGCGATCGGGGCGCTGGCCGTGATCCTGCTCGTGAGCGTGCACATCCACATCAACGAGGTTGTCACGGGCCTCATCGGCGTCGTGTTCATCGGTGCCGCGTTCGCGAGCAGCGTCTACGCCAACCGCCGCGAAGAACGCCGAACCGCCCCTGTGACATGAGCGTTTCCGCTTCGCAAACCAGACGTCGCCGGTCGCCGCATGCAGGCAGTCGCCTCGACAAGCCCTCGATAGACTGGGCCGCGTGACGCGCCACGAGCCGAGCGACGAGCCGGCCGATCCGACCGACGTCGACCGTGGCGAGACCCGCGGCCCCGCTCGCCGAGCAGCCGACGCCCTGGCCCGATCCGACGCCAACTCCGGTGCGGTTCGGGCGGCCCGCGCCGCCCGTGGTCTGCTTCCGACAGCACAACCGGCCCCGTCGCGACGTGCGTCCGATCGTCTCGCCCGGCTGATCAACGAGTCCCGTCCCGATCAGCCGAGCGTGGTCCGCGAGCTCGGGCTCGGCGCGATCCAGGTCTGGCAGACGCTGCTCGCGCGCCGGGGCGGTCGACACCAGAGTCCGGTGCCGGCCACCATCCTGTTCACCGATCTGGTCGGCTTCTCCACCTGGGCCCTCGACGTCGGCGACGAACAGGTGCTGCGACTTCTCGCATCGGTCAACGAGGTGACCGAGTCCGTGGTCAGCGCCCGGGGCGGCAGCATCGTCAAACAACTCGGTGACGGCACCATGGCGGTGTTCCTCGACGGCACGGAGGCCATCGAAGCGGCGTACGAGGCCATCTGTGGGGTCAGCGCACTGACGATCGACGGGTACCGGCCACAGCTGCGTGCCGGTTTGCACACCGGCACTCCGCGGTCGGTGGGTGACGATTTCATCGGCGTCGACGTCAACATCGCGGCCCGGGTCGCCGACGCGGCCGGGGCAGGGGAACTCCTCGTCAGCGACGCGACGCTTCAGTCCGCGGACGCTTCGCGCTACAGCAGTCGCCGTCGGCGGTTCAAGGCCAAAGGCGTACCCCGCGAGCTCGAGGTGTACGCGGTCGTCCCGCGGTACGACGACTGACGGACGAACTCCGAAACCCGTGGCGGCGGGACCGAATTCGCATTCGACGGTTATGTCCGCCTTGGGGCTTGCGGTCACCCGCCATTCATGTCGCGGACGGTGACACACGCCACGGCGCGAGGCACAATGGTGTCGATTCCTGTCGACCGATCAGGTGTTGAACAGTCAGCCCGGCGAGGCTCGGTCGGCGTGTACGGGCAAACCGCATATCCGCAGGGGCAGATCGCAGTGCACAACAAGCAACACATTCGGCAGGACCGCATCCAGCACGAGGGCGGCCCGGACGACGCACGACCGGAAGAGCAGCAGCGGATGGTCGATTTCGAGACTAATTGGTATCCGCTCGGCGGGGGCTCCTCGACCGCGATCGCGGACGAGTTCGGTCTGTCGGATCGGGACTTCTTCCGCGAGGTGGACCGGATCGTCTCCGACGATCCGCCGACGTCATTGAGCAAGGGGGAGTTGCGCCGCATGCGCGGCGTGATCCGGCGGCGCCTGTGGATGGCGCGCTGAGACGCCCGTCACCTCAATTTGCGTGAAGTTGTCGACTCACGACACCGCGCCGGGTAATCTGACTACACAAGTCCTCAGATAGAGGTCGCTCACCACGTGTGGGTCAGAGTGCTCGGAGGTCCGCGATGACAATCACCCAGCCGTCCCCGGTTCTGCCCGACGAGTCGGTGCTCTCGCACGGCGACGACGAGATCGAGCTCATCTCGCCGGATTCGCTCACCGCCGAGCTCGTCGGCCGGTTCACCTTCCTCCCGGTCAACGGCGCCGCGTTCGTCATGCAGGTCATGCATCCCGTCATCGGCGACATCGTGGGGAAGTACTCGGTCTACCGGACCGATCCGATGGGACGGGCCGTCCGGTCGATCGATTCGGTCATGCGCTGGGTGTACGGCGGCCAGGAGGCGATCGAGGAGGGCAAGCGGCTGCGGCGCATGCACCAGCCGCTGCAGATGCGCAACTCCGAGGGCAAGCACATCAGCGCGCTGAACCCCGAGGCGTATCAATGGGTCATCGCCACGGCGTTCCCCACGTCGTTGAAAGCGGCGCCGCTCGTCCTGGGCCGCGAGTTCACGCCGGACGAGGTCGAGGAGATCTACCGGGACAACCTGCGCATCGCGAAAATCGTGCAGGTGCCGATGAACGGCTTCCCGCAGACGGTCGAGGAGTTCGCGCCGTATTACGAGAACATGATCGACAACGTGCTGGTTGCGCACCCGACCGCCCTGGAACTGGTCCGGCAGATGCAGACGGCGCCGCGGCTCGACAAGATGGTGCCGGCACCTTTCGTCCGTTTCGCGAACACCGTCGCCCGCATCGCGTCGGTGCCCGGTCAGAAGCTCAACTATCTGACCACGGTCGGGGTGATGGATCCACGAATCCGCGAGATCCTCGGTGTCACCTGGTCCGACGAGGAGCAGCGTGAACTCGAACGGATTCACGCCGCCATCCGGGTCGCCTACCGCGTTCTGCCCGAGCGGCTCACCTACTTCCCGCTGGCGTATCACGCCCGGCGTCATCACGACGCGATCAAGAAGATGAAGCAGCGCGAGGGCGCGGGCGCGGCGTACAAGGTCTCACGCAGCTGAGAAGTCAACGCCTGAGACGACATCAGGGTCCCGAACCGGACGTCACCTCGATGTGCATGGCCGCGACCAGCTCTCGGTAGAGTTCGTCGGCGTCGAGCAGTTCACGATGGTTGCCGACCGCGCGCACCCGGCCCGCCTCCAGCACCACGATCTGGTCGGCATCGAGAATCGTCGACAACCGGTGCGCGATCGTGATGACCGCGCCGCGCTCCGCCTGCCGCCGGATGCCCGCAGCGACGGCGGCCTCCGTCAGGCCGTCGAGCTGTGCGGTCACCTCGTCGAGCAGCAACAACTCCGGGTCGACGACGAGTGCACGTGCGAGTGCGATGCGTTGGCGTTCGCCTCCCGACAGCGTCGACGTCGTCACGTCCGTCGCGAGACCTTCCGGCATCGCCTGTACCCGCTCATCCATGCGGACCGCGGCCAGCGCCCGCCAGATGTCGTCGTCGTTCGCGGTCGGCGCGGCATAGACCAGATTCTCGCGCAGGGTGCCGGGGACGAGGGGCGTGTCCTGTTCGACGTAGGCGATGCGCGCCCGCAGGTCGTGCAGGGTCCAGTTCTCGAGGGATCGCCCGTCCAGGACGATGTCACCCCGCTCGGGGCGGAGGAACTTGAGCAGTAGCGAGAAGATCGTGGTCTTCCCGGCGCCAGACGGTCCGACGATCGCCGTGTGCCCGTAGCGCGGGATCGTCACGTCCACTCCGTCGAGGGCCGGCGACGCGTCCGGGGCATAGCGAAAGACGACATCGCGCAGTTCGAGGGCGTCGGTGAGGCGATTGGTGGGTTCGCTGCTGTAGGCGGCGACGTCGGTCTCGGTGCGCAATTGCGAGAGTTCCGCGATCCGTGCCGCGGCCGCGAGACCGGACTGGAGGGCGGTCATGCTCATCGTGAACAGCGACACGGGCATCATCAGCTGAAAGGCGTAGAGCAGGAACGCGATCAGTGTGCTCACCGTCATCGAGCCATCGGCCACCCGCCACGCACCGAACGCCAGGACGATCATCACCGCAAGGTTGATCCCCCCGCCGGTGATGGTCCATGCCCATGCCTCGATACGGACTGCGCGAATACCCTTGTCGGCCGAGCGCCGCGCGAAATCGCCGATCCGCTCGGCCTCGCGCTGCTCGGCGCGGCTGGCCTTCACGGTCCGCAACGACCGTAGGATCCCCTCGAGTCGTCCACCGAGCAAACCGATCTCGGCCTGGGCTTCCTGCTGGGCCTGCGCCAGCCCGGGCATCAACACCGCGGCCGCCCCGCCCACGACGACGATGACGGTCATCGTCGTCGCAAATAGCGGGAGATCCAAGGTGGCCATCAGGACCAGCGCGCCGACCATGCCGACCGCACCGTTCACCCCGTTGACGATGCTCGACGTGGTGGCCTCCCGGATGAGCAGCGTGTCCGAGGTGACGCGGGCGACCATCTCGCCGCTCGACCGGCGGTCGAGTTCGGGTATCTCCACGCGCAGGAGGTGACGGACCAGTCCAGTTCTGGTGGCGAGGATGATCCGCTCGGCGAGGGTGCCCAGCATGATCGTCTGCACCAGGCCGATCACGGATCCGGCGACGAGCAGCACGGCCAGTACGGTCACCGGGCCGCGGAGCGACTCGGACATCGCCAGCCCGTCGAGGACCCACTTGGTCACCAGGGGGGTGGCGAGTTCGGCGGCCGTGCCGAGCAGACCGAGGACGACGCCGAGCGCGATCATCGCCCGGTGCGGGCGCGCGTACGACCAGAGAATGGCCACCTTCGCACGCATCGGCAGGTCGGGTGTCTTCCCTGGGTCCGCGGCGGTGACATCGACTGCGGCGGTCATGGCGCGCCTCCAGAATTGTGCGACATTCGACTATCACATTGACACATCGGTGTCTCATTTTCAATCATCGATGTTGCTCCCACGTCGGGTCATGGCTAACCTCCTCGGCGTGACCACCGAACCCGAGTCGGGTGTGCGGACCAGGACCCGACAGGCAATAGTCTCCGCCGCGATCGCCGAGTGGGCCAGGGATTTTGCCGCGCCCCTCAACGCCATCGCCGAACGGGCCGACGTGAGCCGCAGCACCTTGCATCGCTACTTCGTCGACCGTCAGTCGCTCGTCGACGCGGCTCTGCGAGAAGCGCAGGAGGTCCTGGACAACCAGTCGGCCGCGGCCGTGTCCGGATGCGGTTCGGCTCGCGAAGAACTCGAGTCGCTGATGCGAGTCCTCGTCGACTTCGGCGACATCCTCATCTTCCTGTTCGCGGACCCGAATCGCTTCGCCGGCAATGCCGAGTGGATCGAAGCGGAGGACGAGATGCTGCCGGAGATCATCCGCCGAGCGCAGGCCGAGGGGGCCGTTGCCGACGATGTGGAGCCGTCGTGGGTGGTCGGCGTCTACTACTCGATCTGCTATGTGGCCGCGAGCGCCATCGCCGCCGACGAACTGTCCCGCCTGCGCTCCGCGGACGTCGCGGTTCGAACGTTTTTCCACGGCGTCGCCGCGAGCCCGACGACGAGACCTGACACTCACTAGGCTCGGGGTATGCCGTTCTCCGATGACGACCTCGACGCGTTCTACCGCGAGATCGAGGCGCGGACGGACGCACGCGGCAGCAGTCCCGGGCCGGTCCGACGCTCCGTCCCGCCACCCTCATCACCCTCGCGCCCCGACGACCCGGTCGACGAGTCGGCGTTCTCCGACGACGACCTCGAGACCTTCTACCGCACGATCGAGGCCCGTACCGCCGCGCAACCGATCCGACGTACCCGACGTACCCGACGTGCCCCTGACCGCGTGACCCGATCCTGTCCCACGCCCGCCAAGGTCGCCTTCGCCGACGAACATCTGGCACGCGAGTCGATCATCGCCGTACGGCGCCATGTCGGACGGCGCCCGTCCTTGCGTTGCTATGAGTGTGTTTGTGGGGCATGGCACATCACGAGTAGTGCTCAGGAATGACCGCCCTGGAACCCGTCGGGGTCACGGTCTCACTCGTCACATCGGATCAGGCGCAGACGCGGGCCGCGTACGCGCGGTTGCTCGACCTCACGGCGACCGAGCTGCCGGCGTTCGCCAACGGCTCCCTGCAGTTCCGCGACGACCACGAGGACAATCATCGGGTGTCCTTCGGAGTACCCGACATCGCCGGCGGCCGCCGGCTGATGGAACGGCGCGGACTCGCGTTCCGTGAACCGGTCGACATCACCGAAACCGCCGGATCGTGTGTGCGGGATGCCGATCTGCCTGCGCTCGATCACCTCGTGTTCACCGCGCCGACACGGGATCGCGCGCTGGCCGTGTTCGGCGCGACGCTCGACCTTGATTTCCGCCTCGACCGCGAGATCGGCGGAGGCGCTCGACAACTGTTCTTCCGGGCGGCGGACGTGGTCGTGGAGGTGGTCACCGGTGCGGACCCCGGATCGGACGAGGTCTGTGCCCTCTGGGGACTGGCTTGGCGTGCAACAGATGTCGACGCCGTGCATCGTCGGCTGACCGGGCTCGGGGTCGAGCTCAGCGAGGTCAGGACCGGGCGCAAACCGGGAACCAGGATCTTCACCGTGCACGACCGTGCGCTCGCCACCCGTACGGTCGTGATCGGGCCCTCCGCGATGGGGTCGGATGAGATGGGGCCGACGTGATGTCGTCGCGAGTGGAAGACTGAATGCCGTGACCACACCCCCAGCCGACGTCACCGTCCGACCGTCGATCGTCGTGGTGTCCGCCGACAACGCCAGCACACTGATGGCCGAGTTCGAGCGCTACGGCCGAGACTACGACATCACCTGTGCCGCTTCGGCAATCGAGGGCATCACGCTGATGAGCAGACTCCGTAGCGACGGACGCCCCATCGCGATGATCGTCACCGAGTCGGAATTGCCCGACATGAATCTACTCGAGGCGCTCGCGACGTTTCGGAGCATCGTGCCGACTGCCCGCCGGGTGGTCGGCATCCACTGGAGCATGTTCATGGAGCACAGCGAGTCGCTGCGGCCGGCACTGCAGAAGGGGAAGTTCGACACATTCCTGCTCATCCCGCGCGGACCGCGAGACGAGGAGTTCCATTACGCGATCACCGAACTGCTGTCCGACTGGGGCGCGACGGTCGCGGCTCCCGAGGTCGAGGTCATCCGGATCATCAGCACCGAGCTCACCCCGCTCACCATGTCGATACGGGACTTCCTCGATCGGATGGGCATGCCGTACCGCACCCACACCCCGGAGAGCGCGGAGGGGCGGGCGACCGCCGAACGGTACGCCGCGACAGGCGCCCAGCCCGCCGGTGCGCCCGTGCCCGAACCGCTGGTGCACTCGTTGCGAGGTGACGGAACCGACGTGATCGCGCCGGCATCGGTTCGCGATGTCGCCGTCCTGCTCTACGGCCGCCCCTCGGACATCGACGTCGGAACGGTGGTCGACCTGGTCGTCGTCGGCGCGGGTCCGGCAGGCCTCGCCGCCGCCGTGTACGCCGCGTCCGAGGGTTTGCGCACGGTGGTCCTCGAGTCCGATGCGGTCGGCGGTCAGGCCGGGACCAGCTCGATGATCCGCAACTACCTCGGATTTCCCCGCGGCATATCCGGTATGCGCCTGGCCCAACGCGCCCGCACGCAAGCGATCCGGTTCGGCGCCCGGTTCATCACCGGATGGCCGGTCGACCGACTGCTCATCGAAGAGGCGATGGCGCCGTACCGACTGATCACCGAGGGCGGCGAGATCGCGGCACGGTCGGTCGTGATCAGCACCGGCGTCGCCTACCGACGATTGGGTGTCGCGGCACTCGAAGACCTCGTCGGCGTCGGTGTGCACTACGGCGCAGCGATGAGCGCCGCCCGGGAGATGGACGGGCAGGACGTATTCGTCGTGGGCGGCGGCAACTCGGCGGGTCAGGCCGCCATCCACCTGGCGCGCCACGCGCGGTCGGTGACGATCGTCGTCCGGCGTCCAGACCTCAGCTCCACGATGTCGGACTATCTGATCGGCGAGATCGCTTTCAACCCGCGGATCACGGTGCGCGGCACCAGCGAGGTCGTCGACGGCGGCGGAGCCGGGCGGCTCGAATGGATCATCCTGCGCGACAACGCCACCGGTGAACAGCAGCGATGCGCGGCGAACGGACTGTTCCTCCTCCTCGGCGCATCACCGCACTGCGACTGGCTGCCCGACGCGGTGGAGCGTGACCGCGACGGATTCGTGCTGACCGGCCGCGACGTCCCGCGGGAGAGGTGGGTCGACGACATCCCGCCGCCCGAGTTGGCCACGAGTGAACCCGGCTTGTTCGCTGCCGGTGACATCCGGTCCGGATCGATGAAGCGGGTGGCTGCGGCCAGCGGGGAGGGAGCCAGCGTCGTCCCGCTGGTGCACCGATGGCTCGCGAACCTGCGTGAGGCTCAGACGTCATGACCGAACCGTCGATGCGTGTGCACCTGCAACTGGCCGAGCGGCCCGACCAGGCGACCACCGCGGCCCGGGAGGCAGCCGCCATGGGTGCCGACGGCGTCTTCACCTTCGAGGGTCGTCATGACGTGTTCTTCCCGCTCGTCGTCGCCGCGGCCGACACCGATCTCGACCTGATGACCAACGTGGCCATCGCCGGCCCACGGAGCCCGCTGCATCTCGCGCACTCCGCGTACGACCTGCAGGTCTTGAGTTCGGGACGATTCCGGCTCGGCCTCGGCTCGCAGATCCGACCGCACATCGAGAAGCGGTACGGCGCCACGTGGGGACGGCCGGCCGCCCGGATGGCCGATACGATCGGCGCGATCTCGGCGATCTTCGACGCCTGGGAGGGCAAGTCGCCTCTCGATTTTCGCGGAGAGTTCGTCACCCACACGTTGATGACGCCGAACTTCGACCCCGGGCCGAATCCGTTCGGTCCACCGCCGGTCCTGCTCGGTGCGCTCGGCCCGATCATGACGCGTACCGCTGCCGAGTTCGCGTCGGGTCTGCTCGTCATGCCGTTCAACAGCACCCGCCATCTCATCGAGCGCACCCTGCCCGCCGTCGACGAGGGCTTGCGCCGATCGGGTCGCACGCGAGCCGACTTCTCGATCATCGGGCAGGCGATGGTCGCGGTCGGTGCCGACGAGGCAGGCCTACGAGCCGCGATCGACGGTGTCGCGATGCTGATCGCGTTCTACGGGTCCACGCCTGCCTATCGGCCGGTGTTGGAGGCCGAAGGCTGGGGGGACCTTCAGCCGCAGCTGAATTCGCTGTCCAAGGTGGGCGCGTTCGCCGAGATGCGCGCACTGATCACCGACGAGATGGTCGCCACGATCGGGGTGGTCGGCACCCCGGGCGAGTGTGCCGAGGAACTCCGGGCACGGTTCGCCGGCTTCACTTCCGAAGTGTGTTGCTACTTTCCGCACTACTCGGCGCGCCCCGACGATGTTGCCGAACTCGTTGCGGCACTCCACGATCACGACCGATCTCGCACACCTCGGTAGATGCCGCGCCGCACGATCCACGGCTGCAGGACGGAATCGATCGACCAGGCCGGAAGTCGGAACGGTCTGCCGTCGGGCGCGAACACCTCCAGACCGTCCGGTTGGACGCCGAGCACCGATCCCCACCTCCGGCTTCGCGGGCGGTAGTGCTTCAGTGGCCGGCCGGTGATCGTCGCGACCACATTGTGCGCGACCAGACGGTCCGCCCGGTTCCGCGCCGAGTTCCGGAGTGGATCCGTGGCCGCGACGTCCCCGACGGCGAAGATGTCGTCGTGCCCGACGACCCGGAGATCGGTTCCGACACGGACGAACCCGCGCTCATCGAGAATCTCGGGTGGCAACCACTCGGTGTTCGGTCGAACCGCACCGATCGCCCAGACCACCGCATCCGCGTCCACCGGATCCTGCGACGTCGTCCAGGTGACCGGCGCGTCGGTGATCCGGTCGATGTGCCCGTCGGCAGGCAGGACCGCGCGATGATGCGGATGCAGGGCCACCCCGAGGCCGTCGAGGCGACGTCGGATCCGGCGCCAGACGCGCGGATGGTGCTGGGGGAGTGCCACATCCCCGGGAAAGTACAGGTGTACGTTCTTGGCCGGCCACACCGCCGCGATGTTGGCGGCGGAGCTGACCGCGGCCGCGCCGCCACCGATCACCGCGACCGTCGTCGTCGATTCCAGGCGACGATGCGTCGAGAGGAGGTCGGCGTCGATGTCGGTCGCGGACTGCAGTGTCGGCTGCCGCCAGAAGCCGTTCCGCACGCCGGTGGAGATGACCAGCAGGTCAAAGGGTTCCGACACCACCGAGGCATCCCCGAGTCGTATACCGACCTGACGATTGTCGAGGTCCAAGCCGGTCAGTGATCCGTGCACGGTGCGCACCCGGTCCAGTCCGCGGAACCGGTCGAACGGTATCCAGTAGTCACGACTCCATGCATCCGGTCGCGCTATGCGGGTACCCAGTTCCTGTCCGCTGAGCAGTCCTGGTTTCGCCGAGATCCCGACGACGTCGATGCTGGGCGGACCCGCCGGCGACAGGCGTGGCACTCGGGAGCGCCCCCTCGCGAGGTGGATTGCGCTGAGCAGCCCGCTGTCACCGAGGCCCGCGACGACGACCCGCGGGTGGCGTGCCGGGTCAGCCACGGACCGTGCGAGGGGGCCGGGGCACGAACCGCGGAACGCGATCGATGACGGATTGGTAGTCGGGTCGGCGTTGCAGGCTGCGCTTCTCCATCATCGGGATGCTCGCACCTTCGAAGAGCGCGAGCATCACCGCCGCACCGACGAACAACCACCACGCGTCCGAGGGTGAGGCCGCGACCCCGAACAGCGCCAGCGCGAACCAGAAGGTGAACTCGCCGAAGTAGTTCGGATGGCGAGACCAGGCCCAGACGCCACGATCCATCACCTGCCCGGGGCGACGCTCGCGAGTGAACCGGCGCAGCTGGAGGTCGGCGACGGTCTCGAGTGCGACGGCGCCCAGCCCGAGCAGGACGGCCGCGCCGACCAGCCACGCGGGCCCTTCGCCGGGACGGGTCACCGCGACGTAGACGGGCAGCATCCCGGCGAAGACCTGCAGGGTGGGGATCACGTGGATGGCGAACAGATCGACCGGCAGTTCCCACCGTCCGGCGTCGTCGCGCAGGCGGCCATATCGCCAATCCTCGTGGTGCAGACCGGGAAAGGTGCTCACCCAGTTGGCGGTCAGTCGGATCGCCCAGACCATCACCACGAGGAAGAGCAGCCAGGCGCGCAGGTCGTCGAGGCCGAGCGGACCCTGCCACCACCAGTAGATCAGCAGCAGCGGCGGGATGACACTCCAGTAGGCGTCGTAGAAGCTGGAATTCCGGTGATACCGACTGAACGCGAAGATCACCAGAGTGGCCAGCAAGTCGGCGATGAGGGTGTCGAGCAGCAGTGAACTTGTGGACGGACCCGACCACAACCACACAACGGCCACTGCGACCGCAATGACGTAGGCGAGTGTGACCCGGACGAGTGCGGCGACCCGTCCAGCCGGAACATGTTGGGGCATTGTGATACTCAGATCACCGACGCCAGCTGTTCGAGTTCGGCGACGCTGCCGGGCGACACCAACATGGTGCCGACACCGGCCGCCTCCCAGCGCTTGACCTCGGACCGGACGTGGTCGATGTCGCCGACGATGGCCGAGTCCGCGACCACCTCGTCGGGGATGATGCGTGCGGCCTCGTCCTTACGGTTGCTGCGGAACAGTTCGGTGACCTCGTCGACGACCTCCGCGTAGCCCATTCGGCGGTACACGTCGGCGTGGAAGTTGGTGTCCTCACTGCCCATGCCGCCCATGTAGAGCGCGAGGAACGGCTTGATCGCCTCGTAGGTGGCCGCGCGGTCATCGGTGATCACGATCTGTGCCGTCGCGCAGATCTCGAAGTCGTCTCGGCTTCGTCGGGCGCCTGGCCGGGCGAATCCGTCGTCGAGCCACTCGTTGTAGGTGTCGGCGAGGCGCGGCGTGTAGAAGAGGGGAAGCCACCCGTCGGCGATCTCGGCGGCCAGGGCGATGTTCTTCGGCCCTTCTGCACCCAGCATCACCGGAATGTCGGGCCGCAGCGGATGGGTGATCGGCTTGAGCGACTTACCCAGGCCGGTGGCGTCGTCGCCGCGCAGCGGAAGCGGGTAGTGCGGGCCGGTACTGGTCACGGGTGCCTCACGGGCCCACACCTGACGCATGATGTCGATGTACTCGCGCGTTCGCGCGAGCGGTTTGGCGAATCGCTGGCCGTACCAGCCCTCGACAACCTGCGGCCCGGACACACCGAGGCCGACGATGTGACGGCCCCCGGACAAATGGTCGAGGGTCAGCGCGGCCATCGCGCAGGCAGTGGGGGTTCGCGCCGACATCTGCAACACCGAGGTGCCGAGCCGGACGCGCTCGGTCGACGATCCCCACCAGGCCAGTGGGGTGTAGGCATCCGAACCCCACGCCTCGGCCGTGAAGACGCTGTCGAAACCGGACGCTTCCGCGGCCGCGACCAGTTCTGCGTGGTTCGCCGCGGGCTGCGCCCCCCAATATCCCAGCTGTAGACCGAGTTTCATGCTGCTCCTGTGTGTCTGCGGGCGAGACGTATCTGACGTGATGTTCACCGTAGCGGGTTCGCGGTCACCGTCGCCGCGACATCGTCGGCCAGCGCGAGACACGAGGTGAGGCCGGGTGACTCGATCCCGAACATGTTGATCAGACCGGCCACGCCGTGGTCGGCCGGGCCCTGCAGCAGGAAGTCCCTCGCGGGTTCGCCGGGACCGCTGAGCTTGGGACGCACGCCCGCATAGTCCGGTACCAGCGCATCGTCGGCCAGTTCGGGCCAGTACTGACGGATCTCGGCGGCGAACAGATCGGCGCGCTGCGGGTCGACGGCGTAGGGAGCTGCGTGCGGGTCGAGGTCGTCGATCCATTCGACATCCGGACCGAACCGCGCCCGCCCGTCGAGGTCGAGTGTCAGGTGGATGCCGAGTCCACCTTCGATGGGGATCGGGTAGACCAGCCGACCGAACGGTGCGGTTCCGGACGCCTGCCGGAAGTAGTTGCCCTTGGCGAGATGACGCGGCGGAACGTGCTCGGCGGGGAATCCTTGCAGCGAACGCGCGACGTCCCATGCGCCGAGTCCGGCGCAGTTGATCACCCACCGGCACGCGACGGTGCTGTCGTTGACGTCGACGACCGGGGATTGCCGCACCGAACCTCCGGTGAGACGGCTGCACACGGCGACGCTCCCACCGGCTTCCTCCAGATCGCGACGGAGAGATCGCATGAGGGAGTGGGCGTCGACGATGCCGGTGGACGGCGACAGCAAACCGGCGACCCCGTGGACGTCCGGTTCGAGGTCATGCAGTTCCGTCTCGTACAGAACCTTCAGGTCGTCGACGCCGTTGCCGCGCGCCCGAACCGAGATCCGGGCGAGTTCGGGGAGCTGGGCCGACGACGTCGCCACGATCAGTTTTCCGATCCGCTGGTGTGCGACGCCCCGGTCCTCGCAGTAGCGGTACAGCAGATCCCGGCCCCGTACGCAGGCCGACGCCATGTGGCTGCCGCGCGGATAGTAGATCCCGGCGTGGATCACTTCGGAGTTGCGTGAGCTGGTCTGGGTTCCGATGTCGTCCTCCGCCTCGACGACGATGACGTCGAGGCCGTCCAGGGCCAACCGCCGTCCGATGGCAAGGCCGACCACCCCGGCCCGGACGACGACCACATCCACGGTGTCCACGCGTCGAGGCTAGATGCCCGGGGGCGCAGCCACGGGGAAATCGGACATCGAGGTCGACGGCACCGCCTCCCGGTCCCTGAGGAGGGAGCTTGCGAACGTCACCACCTGGTCCCTGAGGAGCGAGCTTGCGAGCGTCACGAAGGGCGCCCCTTCGTGACACCCCTCCGCTAGCGCTCCGGGGTTCCTCAGGGGTCGGGGTAAGACGTGCGAGCGCCACCGCCCGGTTCCTCAGGGGGCGGGGTAAGGCGTGCGAGCGCCACCCGGTTCCTCAGGGGTCGGGGGTAGGGCGCCCGCCTTCCTCCCACACGATGCGCGCCAGCGCTTCACGGTCGGCCACATCGAGCTTGATGCAGGCCCGATAGATGTGGCCCTCGACTGTCCGGATCGACACGGTGAGCCGTTCGGCGATCTCGCGGTTGCTCAGACCCTGCGCGACGAGGGCGGTGATCTCCCGTTCGCGGGCTGTCACCGGCAAGGGTCGTGCGGCGGCGCGGATCGCCGGCGTCGTCGCACCGTCGCAGGCCGCCGCGAGCCGGGCCGCGCGGACCCCGGCCTCGGCGCTCTCCCGGCGACGGCCGCTGCGATCGAAGATCGGAACAGCCGCAGCGGCAGCGTCTGCCGCGGACAACATCAACCCGACCTCCTCGAACCGGCCACTGACGTCGACCAGTCCTGCGGGATCGGACTTCGCGACCGCCGTCGCGTGGGCGGCGTAGAGACCGGCGATCGGGCCCTGGATGCGCGGCCGCAGTTCGTCAAGGCGTCCGGCGACATGGCGTTCACCGAACCTCGCGGCGTGGTGCAGGGCTTCCGCAGCCAACGCGTACTGTCCGGAGGACTTGGCCAGCTCTGCTGCTTCGCAACATAATTCGACCGCGGTACGTCCTCCGCCGGAAGCTGCGGCGACCCATGCTCGTGCGATCAGCCGTTGCGGTTCGTGCAGCCGCAGGTGGGGACCGGAGTGTTCGTCGGCGTCGTCGATGACCTGTTGCGCCCGGTCGATCTCGCCGAGAGCTGCATATGCTCGAACCAGGATGAGCCTGGCGGGCAGCTGCCAGGGCAAGGAGGTCTCGGCATTGAGGGCCGCCAGTGCTTGTTCGATGGCGTCGACCGCCTCGCGGAATGCGCCGCGATAGGTGGCGACCACGCCGGCCATGATCTTGGCGATCGCCCATCCGACGAACTGGCCCGACGAC
This sequence comes from Gordonia sesuvii, assembly GCF_036350415.1. Taxonomy (NCBI): domain Bacteria; kingdom Bacillati; phylum Actinomycetota; class Actinomycetes; order Mycobacteriales; family Gordoniaceae; genus Gordonia; species Gordonia sesuvii. The sequence goes on along the minus strand of NZ_JAZDUF010000002.1, from coordinate 239,042 downwards.
GAGAACTCGGCGTACTCGGCGGCCCGTCTCTCGGCCTGGTCGAGGTCACCGACCATCGTCAACGCCAGGACGTCGCCATAGCGAACCATCACCTTCAGCATGCCGTCGGTGGCTTTCTGCTCGGGACGGCAGCGCGCGGCGATCGGTTCGAAGTCGTAGCCGCGACCGGCGACAGGCATGGCCAGGCCTGCCCCGAATGCGGCGAACTCGATTGCCTGTGACGGTGATTCAGGATCGTCGAGCACGATCTCGGCGGCCTCGATCCCTTCGTCGATCCGGTTCTCGTGGACCGCCATGGCAGCACCGGCAGCGTCGACGACCAACCGTAAGGCCGGGTACTCGACCCGGTCACGCAACAGCCCGAGAAGTGCGGTGCTCTGGCCGACGTCCCCGAGAGACCAGAAGAGTCTGCTCATCCGGGGAACGCCCCACTGCACGAGTTGGAGTTCGTCGAGGTCATCCGGGTCGTACACCGCCAGAACCTCGTCGGACTCGGCGATGCGTCCCTGCCACAGCAACGCTCTCGACAACAACTCGGCCGCGGCGAGCCCACCGCCGCGGTCGTGCGCGGCTCGCGCCAGCCTTTCCCCAAGCGGCAGATTCGTCAGTGCGACAGCGTCCTTCGCGGCCGAGATCAGGAGCTTGACGTCGATGTCCTGATCACCGTCGACGCAGAGCCGCGCGAGGCGGATCCGGTCGGCCGCCGACGTGATGGGTCGCTCGGCCAGCACGCCGACGATCCGCGAGCGCAATCGGCGGCCGGCGACCGTACCGATGCGCTGACGGATCACGTCGCCGTAGACCGGGTGGCTGAAACGGGTGTTCACCACCGCGCCGTCGCGCGTCACGCGCACGAGTCCCCGGACCTCGGCGGCGTCCAGGGCCGCCTCGCCCGCGAGCGTGACGAGGGTGTCGAGATCGAGCGGTTCGTAGAGGGCGAGCAGCTTCAACGCCTCCAGGACGTCCGCGCCGGCCCGGTCGAGGCGATCGTCGATGAGCGCCACCAGCCCGGAGGGCACCGCGGTTGGCCCCCGCAACTGCCAGACGCCGTTGATCTCTGTCAGCGTCCGGGCCGCGACCGCCCCTTCGACCATGTTGCGCAGGAACAGTGGATTGCCGCCCGACGATTCCCAGATGACATCGGCACTGAGACCTTCCAACGTGCCACCGAGGACCAACTCCACCAGCTCGGTGCACTGACCCTTGGTCAACGGTTCCAGCTCGATGCGTTGGAGGTACCCGTCCTTCCACAAAGTGGTGACCGCGTCCGGGACGTTTTCGCCACTGCGCGCCGTGGCGACGATGCGCGCGGAATGCTCGATCGCTATCTGGTGGAGCAGCGTGGCCGACAACTGATCGAGCAGATGCGCGTCATCGACTCCGATCACGGTGTCCGGCTCGGCGATCAATGATTCGCGTGCCGACACGAGGGCGGCGATGGGGTCTCGGGACACGTTCGGCGACAGGTGGACCCACGGCGCGAATGCCCCCAGTGGGATCGCGCGGGAGGATTCGGTGCATGCCGCCCAATGCACCGGGCACGCCAGTGATTCGGTCACCGAACGTGCCGACGTCGTCTTACCGACACCCGCAGGCCCGACGAGCACGACGCCGCTGCCCTCGTCGGTCAGTGCGGATGCGATCGCCTGATGTTCGGAGGGTCGACCGAGCAGCTGCCAACTGCCGTCCATGCGATCTGAGTATAGGGTGCGGCGCGGCACACGGCCGTTCGAACGCGTGGCGCCTGCGGCCGCATTCTCCCTGCTGGGCGCATTGCCGCGACGGTGTGCGGAGTCCGTGATCGTCGTCATCGCCATGTGTTCGTCACCGCGTCACCGGATCGTCGGATATCGGTCAGGTCGGCAGCTGCGACTCGTCGGACGGTTCGAGCATCGGCGCGTGATTGACCTGGTGCCGGTACTGGCTCGACGCCTCGTACACGCGCTTCTTGAGGCGGTTTATCGACCCGAGCGGCCGGTGGGCGTCGAGACCCCGCCAGGAGTTGAACGACAGCACGTCGTCGCCGAAGGCGCGCCGTTCCGGTGTGTACGGGTTCTGGCGGGGATATCGGATGATCGCGACGGGGCGGTAGGGCGACCGCCGGTGATCCCATTCCTTGGTGGCGTCCTCGATCGGCATGGTCTCGAGATCGGTACACAACTGCACCTGCAACTCGTACTCGGCGTCGTGCAGTGCGAAGAAGTCGATCACGGACTCGGCGAAGGCGTTGACACCCCCGCTGTCGGGCATAGGCGCACCGAGTAGTGCCCGTACCTCCGGCGACCGCGGAACGAGCCGCATCTTGATCATGTAGTCGCCGTGCCGCAATGGTGCCGAGGAGTGGAAGACGTCGCCGAGGATGTGGGTGTTGGGGGCGATGAACACCGCGAGCTTGTCGGGCAGTTCGCGGCCGACCCTGGCCAGTACCTGCCGGTTGAACGTGTCGAGCGCCTCGCTGCCCAGTTTGAGTGCCGGGTCGGACAGCCGGGCGAGAGCCCACGCCGTCACCATCCCGGTGCGACTGTAGGCGTGGGCATCGGCGAACAGGAACTCGCGATGGGTGACCATGATGAAGTCCTGCGTGTTGGCGGTGTCGTCGGGCAGGGCGCGCTCGCCGTCCACCCCGATCACCTTGACCCCGAGTCCGCGCACACCACGCAGCTGATCGCTACGGATCGCGCCGGACGTGCTCGACAGCCGCGCGACGATCGGGTACACCCGCGGTGTGGCGAACATCCCCTGTGCGAGTTCGTCATCGAGATCGTCGAGAACCTCGAGTTCACCGCGCAGGATGCCGTGGCCCTTGGCATGGGCGTCGCGCAGGCCACGCTTGTTCTTGCGGTATGCGCGTTCGTTGTTGGAACGCAGCACGCGAACGATCTTCTCGATGTCGGCGTCCTCGTCGTCGCGGGGTGTCTCGATGTCCTCGTGAAAGCGTTCATATGTACCGGCTGCGGTGACGACGTCGGTCATGGATCAGTCCTTCGGTGGTCGCGGAACATTCCAGGGGGCGAACGGATTGGACACGCCGCGCAGCGCCGGCGTGAGACCGGGATGGTGTCGGAGCAGTACCGAACGCATCGAGTTGTCACGGACCCAGGCCATCCCTACCTCGGTGTACACCTCGGGCCGGAAGTCGTCGGTGAAGAACCGGTCGCACGACAACCGCCGTGATGCCATCAGGATGAAGATCCGGAAAGCCGTGTCGCCGAAGCCGAATCCGCGAGGTTTCGGCTCGGCGTACAGCCCGATCATGAGATCTACCCGGTCGATGTCGTGGTAGATGTCCTCGAGCTCGCGTGCCACGTCCGTATCGCCGGCGAGTTCGAGAAACGAACGAACGCGGGGCAGACGCAGCGCCCGGCGGAAGTCGTTGTAGCGCGGTACGCCGCGTTCCCGGATGCGCATGATGTCGACGGTGGCCAGGTCCAGGTGTCCACCGTCGGGGCGCGCGAGGTTCTGCATCGAGGCCGGGTAGTTGTGCAGCGACAGGGCACCCGGGTGGGCGCGACCGAACGAGTACAGGAGGTCGGTGCGGGAGCGTTCACCCAGACGCTGTCGGACATCGCCGGCGAGGAGGTCTTGCATCGGGTGCGCGCCCACAACGGTGTCGTCGGCGAGGGACTTGATCGCGACCTCGTCGGGGATCAGCGGATGCATCCGGTAGACCGCGACGAACTCCTCGGTGAGTGCGAACGGCACGCCGCTGTCGTCGGTCGGGGAACCGGGGATGCCGCACAGCACGTCGTTGTCGCTGATCCTGCCGAAGCGGCGTGAAAACCGTTCGCCGAGCAGTCCGAACCAGTTGCCGCGCATCGCTGCGACGGTCGTCGGATGAGCGATGATGGCCGGCGTCCAGTCGACGGTGTGGATCTTCGCCATCAGGGCGGCGTTCACCATCCGTGCGGTGTCATAGAGTTGTTGATCGGTCATCGCCGGGTAGGCCTCGGCGAGCCGATCGGCGATCGCGTTGTGCTCGGCCAGGAACAGGGAGTGCAGCAGGGCCAGACCCACCCAGAAGTTCGACGCCTGCCCCTCCGGATCGAGGAGGTCCTCGGTCTCGATCGGGGGGAGACCGTCGGCATCGAGGGTGATGCGGCCGCCCTGCCGGCTGCGGATCGCATCGGCGTATTCCTGTGTCTCACCGTATATCTGGGAACCGTCCCACCAGTGCGAGACGGTGGAGGCATACACCGGCGGCGCATCGGACACGCTGTTCGGGTCCGACGCGGTGCGGTCGAAGGTCATCGGCCCGTGTGCCCAGTCCGTGTCGCCCTCGGGCAGGTCGATGTGCCACGGGTCGGAGGCGGCAGGCGCGTGGTGGAACCAGTCGTGTACCTCGAACTGGATCCATGCGGCGGCCAGCAGGTTGAGTGTGGTGGCCGGTACAAACTCTCGGCGGGTCAGCAGCCCGGTGCTGACGAGTCGCGGATTCGGTTGGGAGATCGCGTCCGCGCCCTCCGGGTATGTCTGTTCCGTGGGGACGTTGCGTCCGAATCGGCTGCCCGCCGATCCCACTCGCGGTGAGGCGACGTCGTTGTAGGTTCCGTCGACGGTGCGCACGCGGTACTCGGATGTCAGACCCGCGGGCAGCGGACTCCCGGGACGTCCGGTGTCGACCAGGTTGTGCGCACGCAGCTGACTGCGGAGTCCGACCAGGACGGCAAGGCCCACCGGCGACCACAATCGCGACCATCCGACGGCACGGTCGAGTCTCTCCGCGGCCTGGGCGAGGGCACGGACGACGAGGTGGCGGTCGTCGGTGACGCCTGGCCTGGCCCGCGCCCGCAACTGCGGCATCACCGCAGGTCTCACCCTCCCGACCATGACCACCTCCGAAGTGCGACGGATACCCGAATTGCGCCGGATCAGTTGTGCCGACTCCGAGTATGTGTGGTCGTCGGTCAGATGGCACGAGTAGTCGACTACTCACATGTACTCGCTGGGACACGCAGCCCGGACCCGGAAGTGAGGTAGCGCCGTACTCGTGTCCGCGGAAACCGCGCCGACGACCATGAGAGGTGGTCCCGGTTGAAGCCGTGGCCGACTTGTCACATGCGAGAAAGGCCACCCCGGTGATCGCTCCCGTCGAGATCAAGGTCAACCTCGACAGCCCGGTGACCGATGCTCTCGACGCACTGGGATGCGCGACCGAGCCACCCATCCGTCGGGACATCTGGTTCGCCGAGGCGCGCACCCACGACGCACAGAACCGCTTTCCGCTGCTCGCCGGACATCTCACGATCCGACTGCGCAGCGGCGATCGCGACGACGTGACAGTCGCCTTGCGGCCCTGCGACACCGATCGTCTCGTCGGACGGTGGCGCTCCGCGTTCGAGCAGCCCGAGTTCTCCTACCGACTCGAGCAGGACTGGTGCGGCAGCCGTCGGGTCGTCGCGTCGTCGGCGATCAGTCGCCGCCCGACCGGCTCGGTGGCAGCGGCGCTGACCGCCGGCGACGACCCCGCTCACGTGCTCGACAGCGCGCAACGACAGTTCGTCGTCATGTGCACGCCGGGCGGGGTACCGATCGACCATTTGGTGACGCTCGGGCCGGTGTCCAGTGAGACGTGGCCGCAGGTGCGCGTCGACGGATGTGCGGCCCACGTCGAGCGGTGGACCGTCGGTGCGGTGGACGTGCTCGAGCTGGCCGTCCGGGTGATACCGCGCGATGGCGAGACACGCCTGGACCTCGAGCGCCGCGCCGCGACCGCCCAGTCGGTGTTCGAGGAGGCGATGGGTCGACGAGGCCTGTCGGTCGGCAAGGATCACGGGGTCACCAAGACCCATCGCGTGATGGCCGCCCTGACGGTCTGAATACGCGGCGAGGGCGGGACGGCACCCCGTGCCGCCCCGCCCTCGTGATGACCGTGGTGTCGGGTCAGACCTTGGCCTGCATCGAACTGCGCGCAGGATTGCCCTGTTCGTCCACCTTGGGATCCGGCTGATCCTTCTTCTCGGTCACGCCCGACTTGATCCGTGCCCCGATGTCCGGATCGATCCGGCTCCAGTACTCGAACGCGCGGGCCAGGATCGGCTCGGACACGCCGTTCAGTAGGTGGCCGACCACGTTGTCGACGAGCCGCTCACGCGCGGCGTCGTCGAGCACCTCGCGCACCATGGTCCCGGCCTGACCCCAGTCGTCGTCCTCGGGGTGGTCGACGTACGCGCTGCGCACGATGTCACCGTCGGCGGCCCACTGCGGCTCGCCCTGTCCCGGGTACGTCGCTGCCGGTCCGCCCTTCGAGTTCGGTGCATACACGGGATCGCTGACCGGCGTGATCCGCATGTGCCCGTCCTTGGTGTAGCTGTGCACCTCGTTGCGCGGCCGGTTGACCGGGATCTCCTTGTAGTTGCCGCCGAGACGGGCCCGGTGGGCGTCCGCGTAGGAGAACACCCGTCCGAGCAACATGCGGTCGGGGCTGAACCCGATCCCGGGCACCACGTTGTTCGGCTCGAACGCGACTTGTTCGATCTGGGCGTGGTTGTCCGTGGGATTGGTGTGCAAGGTCATCTTGCCGACCTCGTGCAGCGGATAGTCGCCGTGTGGCCACACCTTGGTGAGGTCGAACGGGTTGAACCGATAGCTCGTGGCGTCCTCGTACGGCATCAACTGCACCTTGAGGGTCCAACTCGGGTTGTCGCCCGCAGCGATCGACTCGAACAGATCCCGCGTGTGGAAGTCGGTGTCCGCGGCGGCCATCTGGTCACCTTCGTGCTGCGTGAAGAAATCGATGCCCTGGTCACTGATGAAGTGGTATTTCACCCAGTGCTTGACGCCCTCCGCATTCACCCACAGGTAGGTGTGCGACGAGTAGCCGTTCATGTGGCGCCACGTCTTCGGGATGCCGCGGTCTCCCATGAGCCAGGTGACCTGGTGGGCCGACTCGGGTGACAGGGTCCAGAAGTCCCACTGCATGTCGTGATCGCGCAGGTTGTTGTCGGCGCGGCGCTTCTGCGAGCGGATGAAGTGCTGGAACTTCATCGGATCCTTGACGAAGAAGATCGGCGTGTTGTTGCCGACCATGTCGTAGATCCCCTCCGATGTGTAGAACTTCAGTGCGAAACCGCGCGGATCTCGCCAGGTGTCCGGGCTGCCACGCTCGCCGGCGACCGTCGAGAATCGCGCCACCATCTCGGTCTTCACGCCGGGCTGAAACAAAGCCGCACTCGTGTAGGCGGACACGTCCTCGGTGGTCTCGAAGGTCCCGAATGCGCCGCTGCCCTTGGCGTGCGGCTGACGCTCCGGGATGCGCTCCCGGTTGAACTGCGCCATTTGCTCGATCAGGTAATGGTCGTGCAGGACGATGGGGCCACCGGCCCCGACTGTCAACGAATGCTCGTCGCTGCCGGCGGGAGCGCCGGAGTCCCGGGTCGTGTAGTTGGAATTCTGGTTTACGTCGGACATTCCGCCTCCGAAAAGGTCTATCCGTCAATGGGCTGTGCGGGACCCGAACTGTTTCAGATCCCTTGTCGTGATGATACGCCGCTCGGTCGATTCGCAGTCGAAAGTCGGTCAATGCTTTCGCCGCTCGCCTCGGTCACGATGAACTCGTCTGTTCCACAACGAGTTCCGCCTCGCGTCCGGGATCACGGTCCCGACGACGCCGAACGAAGCTTGTCCAGCAACGGTTTTGCCGCTGCGCTCAGGAACTCGTCCTGTGCCTCACCTCCGATCTGCACCAGCGCTATGTCGGTGAAACCCGCTTCCCAGTACGGTTTGACGGCCTCGACGATGGCATCGAGGTCGGGGCCACATGGGATGGACTCGGCGACGTCGCCAGGTCTCACATACTGGGTCGCCGCGGCGAAACCTGCGGTCGTGCGGAGGTCGGCATTGACGTCCCATCCGCCGCTGAACCAGCGGAACTGGTCGTGCGCCCGCGCCACCGCGGCGTCACGGTCGGGGTCCCAGCAGATCGGGATCTGTCCGATCGCGCGGCTGTCGACGCCGATCGTTCCGGTCCCGTCGGTGTCGTTCCAGGTCTCGACGAGATCCCGAGTCGGCTCGACGGCGATCATGTGATCGGCCAACGGGCCGAACTCCTCGATGCCCCGACCGCCCGCGACGGCCACACCGATCGGCACGCCCGACTCGGGCAGGTCCCAGATCCGTGCGGCGTCCACCTGGTAGTACTCGCCGCGGAAGTCGACCAGATCGCCCCGGTGCAGCGCCCGGATGATCTCGATGGCCTCGGCGAGCATCGCATGCCGATCGGCGACGGCCGGCCAGCCCTCACCGACGACGTGCTCGTTGAGATTCTCACCGGAACCGAGACCCAGTGTGAAACGGTCATCGGCCAGCAACTGCAGGGTCGCGGCCTTCTGCGCGACGATGACCGGGTGGTAGCGGATGGTGGGGCACGTCACGTACGTCATCAGCTCGACGCGCTCGGTGGCGTGGGCGACGGCGCCGAGCACACTCCAGGCATACGGAGCATGACCCTGCGCCGACAACCAGGGGAAATAGTGATCGCTGGACACTTCGAAGTCGAAGCCCACCTCCTCGGCTCCGACCGCGAACCGGACAAGATCCTTCGGGCCGGCCTGTTCGGTCATCAGGGTGTAGCCGAAGCGTGTGGGCATCGATACTCCTTCGCTGAGCCACTGGGGGGATTGTCCGCGACGCCCACGGGGTAGCACTTTTGGTCGAGAACCAAACCCATGGAGGTCCACGTGAACGATTCGAGGTCCAGCGGGTCACCCGCGACCGACCAACCAGTCGACACCGTCCTGCTCGACGTCGACGGCACCCTCATCGATTCGACCTACTTCCATGCCCTTGCCTGGATCCGGGCGTTCGCCGAGCATGATCTGACGCCCGATTGGTGGCGCGTACACCGGACGGTCGGCATGGGCGGCGACCTCCTCGTCGGGGAGGTGTGCGGCGACGATGTCGAACAGCGGCTCGGCGACGATCTGCGTACGGCGTGGGCCGACCGCTACCGGAAGCTGTTGCCCGAGGTCAAGGCGTTCTCCGGGACCCGCGAGTTCATCGGGTCATTGCAGCGTGCAGGTCTTCGTGTCGCGCTGGCCTCGTCGGGCGCGGCGGAGTTCACCGACGCGGCCCTGGACATCCTCGGTATGACACGAGATCAGTTCGTCGCCGTCACCTCGTCGGAGGATGCGGACAACTCCAAACCCGAGCCCGACATCCTTGCGGTCGCACTGGACAAGGCGGGCGGCGGCGCGGCGGTGGTGGTCGGCGACACCGTGTGGGACGTCGAATCGGCCACACGATTGGGCGCTCGGTGCGTCGCGGTCCGCAGTGGAGGCTTCTCCGAGGCCGAACTGCGTGAGGCGGGCGCGGTACGCGTGGTCGACGACGTGGGAGTCCTCGCCCGGGAAGGGTGGAAGCCGTGAGCCACCCCAGCAGCCACCTCCATGTGTGACAACGTCACCTTGCGCCGATCGCGAGGTGACGTTGTCACGGTGGGGTGTCCGCACCGAAGACGGTGGGCAACGCGCGTCCGGCGTGGCAGGATTTCACCGTGGCCGCCACGTCCGAAGCCGACCGTCTGCGTGACATCGCACGACTGCGGCGCGTCCGCGACCGGATCGACCGGGAGTACGCAGAGCCGTTGAACGTCGAGGCACTGGCCCGCGGTGCGCACATGTCGGCCGGTCACCTGAGCAGAGAGTTCCGCAGGGTGTACGGGGAGTCGCCATACTCCTACCTGATGACTCGCCGGATCGAACGGGCGAAGGCGCTGCTCCGTCGCGGCGACCTCACCGTGACCGAGATCTGCTTCGCCGTCGGCTGCTCCTCACTGGGCACATTCAGCACGCGCTTCACCGAACTGGTCGGGATGTCGCCCAGCGCCTACCGCGACTACGACGGTGACATCACGGACGGCATCCCGGCGTGCCTGGCAAAACAGGTCACCAGACCGATCAGGAATCGAGAAGCGTCCAGTCGCACTCCACGTCTAGCGTGATGCGCATGGACATCAACATTCAGTACACCTTCCTCCCGCACACCGATGCCGACGCCGCGCTGGAATTCTATCGGGACACACTCGGTTTCGAGGTCCGCAAAGACGTCGGCTACGAAGGGATGCGGTGGCTGACCGTCGGCCCGCCGAATCAGCCGCAGACATCGATCGTCCTGCACCCGCCCGCCGCGGACCCCGGGATCACCGACGACGAACGCCGGGTGATCCTGGAGTTGATCGCCAAGGGGAGCTTCGCCGCGGTCACGTTGGCCACCGACGACCTCGACGCGCTGTTCGAGAAGCTCGAGGCCAGTGGAGCCGAGGTGCTGCAGGAACCCACCGATCAGCCCTACGGCGTGCGCGACTGCGCTTTCCGCGACCCGTCTGGCAACCTCATCCGCATCGATCAGGTGCCGTGACCGGAGTCGACGGACATGTGCACCTACCGGCAAGGGCACATCGTCACCCGCTCCACGACGATGGATCCGCCACCACCGACCACAGCAGAGCCCCTTCGACCAGTTGAGTCGGCCACACACCGCGAGGTGCGGGCCGAGCCGAACAGATGGAGACACCGTGAGCGCCGCCGCGAGGACGAAGACCCGGACCAAGAGCACATCGCCTGAGATCCATGCAGCCGACAACCACGATCGGATCCGCGTCACCGGAGCACGGGAGAACAACCTCAAGGACGTCAGCCTGGAGATACCCAAACGCAGGTTGACGGTGTTCACCGGGGTGTCCGGCTCCGGGAAGAGTTCACTGGTGTTCAGCACGATCGCCGCGGAGTCACAGCGGATGATCAATGAGACCTACAGTGCGTTCGTCCAGGGCTTCATGCCCAACCTCGGCCGCCCCGACGTCGACGTGCTGGAGGGACTGACGACCGCCATCATCGTCGACCAGGAGCGCATGGGCGCCAATCCGCGGTCCACGGTCGGCACTGCGACCGACGCGAACGCCATGCTGCGAATCCTGTTCAGCCGCCTCGGCACACCCCACATCGGGTCGCCCCAGGCGTTCTCGTTCAACGTCGCGTCGATCAGTGGGGCCGGTGCGGTCACGATCGAGAAGTCCGGCCGCACTGTCAAAGAACGGCGCAGCTTCTCGATCACCGGCGGGATGTGTCCGCGGTGCGAAGGTCGGGGCGCGGTCTCGGATTTCGACCTGAGCGCACTCTACGACGACTCCAAGTCGCTCAACGAAGGCGCACTCACCATCCCCGGGTACAGCATGGAGGGCTGGTACGGGCGCATCTACCGCGGATGCGGATGGTTCGACCCGGACAAGCCGATACGCAAGTACACCAAACGCGAACTCAACGACCTGCTGTACAAGGAGTCGACCAAGATCAAGGTCGACGGCATCAATCTGACCTACCTCGGCCTCATCCCGCAGATCCAGAAGTCGTTCCTGTCCAAGGATCGCGAGGCGATGCAGCCACACATCCGGGCCTTCGTCGACCGTGCGATCACCTTCCAGACGTGCCCGGACTGCGACGGCACCCGCCTGACGGCGGAGGCCCGATCGTCGAAGATCGACGGCAAGAGCATCGCCGACGTCTGCGCCATGCAGATCAGCGACCTGGCCGAATGGGTGCACACTCTCGACGAGCCGTCGGTGGGTCCGTTGTTGACGACGCTGGGCGAGACCCTCGACTCGTTCGTGGAGATCGGCCTCGGGTACCTGTCGCTGGACCGGCCCGCCGGCACCCTCTCCGGCGGAGAGGCCCAGCGCACCAAGCTGATCCGGCATCTCGGTTCCTCCCTGACCGACGTCACCTACGTCTTCGACGAACCGACGATCGGCCTCCACCCGCACGACATCGCCAGGATGAACAACCTGTTGCTGCAGTTGCGGGACAAGGGCAACACGGTGCTGGTCGTCGAGCACAAGCCGGAAGCGATCGCGGTCGCCGACCACGTCGTCGATCTCGGTCCGGGCGCAGGTAGCGACGGCGGGGAGATCGTGTTCGAGGGGACTGTCGACGAACTGCGGGGTGCCGACACCCGCACCGGACGGCACCTCGACGACCGGGCCAAGGTCAAAGAGTCGGTACGCAGCGCCGAGGGCGCGCTCGAGATCCGCGGCGCTTCGACGCACAATCTGCGCGACGTGGACGTCGACATCCCACTCGGCGTGCTGGTGGTGGTGACGGGAGTGGCCGGGTCCGGAAAGAGTTCGCTGATCGACGGCTCCCTCGCGAAGCGAGACGGCGTCGTGTCGATCGATCAGGGCGCGATCCGCGGTTCGCGGCGCAGCAACCCGGCCACCTACACCGGCTTGCTCGACCCGATCCGCAAGGCGTTCGCCAAGGCCAACGGCGTCAAGCCGGGTCTGTTCAGCGCCAATTCCGAGGGCGCCTGCCCCAACTGCAACGGCGCGGGCGTGATCTATTCGGATCTCGCGATGATGGCGGGGGTCGCCACGCCCTGCGAGGTGTGCGACGGCAAACGATTCTCCGCCGAGGTCCTCGACTACACATTCGGAGGCAAGGACATCAGCGAGGTCCTCACGATGTCGGTTGGCAAGGCAGAGGAGTTTTTTGGCAGCGGTGACGCGAAGATCCCTGCGGCACATAAGATCCTGGTTCGACTGCGGGATGTGGGTCTGGGCTACCTGACGATCGGACAGCCACTCACGACCCTGTCCGGCGGTGAGCGCCAACGCCTCAAACTGGCCGCGCAGATGGGCGACAAGGGTGACGTCTACATTCTCGACGAGCCGACGACCGGTCTGCATCTCGCCGATGTCGAGCAACTCCTGGAGTTGCTGGATCGGCTCGTCGACGCCGGCAAGTCCGTCATCGTGATCGAGCACCACCAAGCGGTGATGGCCCATGCCGACTGGATCATCGACCTCGGGCCGGGCGCCGGCCATGACGGCGGCCGGGTTGTGTTCGAGGGCTCGCCGGCCGACCTCATCGCCGAGGCGTCGACGGTCACCGGTGCGCACCTGGCCGAATACGTCGGCGCGTGAGGTCGGTTACGGAAAACCGGTGACGGCGGTGGTACGGCGACGTACACTCGCGTTTGGAACAACAAACACGTTTCGTTCCTTTGGTGCGGACAGCCCGATCGCACCCGGGGGACGCGGTCTCGGGTTGGAGCGCTCATGGACGCGAAGAAGACGATGCAATCGGCACTGGGTTCGCTCAGCAAGGCCTATCCGAGCGCACCGCGACCGTTGGCCGAGCCACCTGCCGGTTCCGACCTGAAACCCGTGATGGGCGACCCCGGGCTGCCGTTTCTCGGCAACTCCCTGGAAGCGCTCAAGGACCCACTCGCCAGCGCGATGGCGCGCTTCGAGAAGTACGGTCCCGTGTCCTGGTCCGGTTCGTTGAACATGAACATCGTCACCCTCGTCGGCCCCGACGCGATCGAATGCGCATGGATGAATCGCGAGAAGGCGTTCTCCAGTGAGCAAGGTTGGGAACCGATGATCGGCCCGTTCTTCCGACGGGGCATCATGCTGATGGATTTCGAAGAACACATGCACCACCGCCGGATCCTGCAGCAGGCGTTCACCCGGCCCCGGCTCAACGGCTACCTCGACATGATGACTCCGCACATCGAGAAGACCCTCGCAGACTGGGAGGTCGGGAGCGGATTCCGGATGTACTCCCGCACCAAGGATCTCACCCTGTCGCTGGCCACCGAGGTGTTCGTCGGTGCCTCGTTGAGCGAGACCGAAGCCCATCGCCTCGAGGAGTCGTTCGAGGCGGCCGTGCGTGGGGGGCAGGCCATGGTCCGCGCCGACGTGCGCGATTGGACCTGGGCGCGCGGACTACGTGGGCGTGAGGCGCTGCAGCAGTACTTCCGCTCCGAGATCGCCGCGCGCAGGGCCGGCGACGGCGATGACCTGTTCAGCGTGCTGTGCCACAGCGCGGACGAGGACGGCAACACCTTCACCGACGAGGACGTGGTCAACCACATGATCTTCGTGATGATGGCCGCCCACGACACCAGCACCATCGCGTTGTCGATGCTGACCTACTTCCTCGGGCGGTACCCGGAGTGGCAGGAGCGCCTGCGAAGCGAGTCGCTGGCGCTGGGCAAGTCCACCATCGACTACGACGACCTCGACAAGCTGCCGAGCCTCGACCTCGCGTTCAAGGAGACACTGCGCATCAACGCTCCGGTCGGCATGCTCTTCCGGAAAACCGTTGCCGACACCGACATCCTGGGCCACTTCGTCCCGAAGGACACGCTCGTCGGGATCCATGCGTGGGCGTCGATGCTGCGCGAAGAGTGGTGGCCGAACCCCACGCGCTGGGACCCCGAGCGCTTCGCGCCGGAACGGCGTGAGGACAAGGTGCATCGTTTCGCGTGGGCACCGTTCGGCGGTGGGGCGCACAAGTGCATCGGCCTGTACTTCGGCGGCATGGAGGTCAAGGCGATCATGCACCAGATGCTGCAGCGCTTCGAGTGGTCGGTACCCAGCGACTACCGCCTGGACCTCACCTACGGGACCGGCCCGACCCCCGCGGACGGACTACCGATCGACCTGCGCCACCGCGTCGCGCACTGAGCTCTATGGCCCGCCGTTCGCTCGCCTCGGCGGCACGAGCGAGCCGACGACCTCCACCAGGTCGCCGATGAGCTGTTCGGTCTCCCGTCTGGCCTGCCAGGCCGCAACCGTGGTGATACTCGCGCGCATTCCGTCGATCGGCAGGATACGCACCGGTTCACCGTGAAAGAGCCTGGTGGCCATGCCGTTGCCGAGGCCGACCAGTGTGAAGGCCTGTCCCGTTGCGACCAGATGCGCCAGACCCGCGAAATTGTCGCCGGTCAGGGTGATCCGCTTGCGGATACCGTGCCGGGTCAGCAGGCCGTCCAGGTTGCGGTAGAGCTCCGGCGCCGAGTCGTGATTGATCGACGCGAACGGGATCTCGGTCAGGTCGGCCAGGGCGATCGAGCTCCGATCATCACCGACCGCATCCGTGCCCACTGCGACCCCGACCGGTTGGCGTTCGAGGAATCGCGTGGTGATGCCGGACCCGCCGACGGGGCCGTGTACCAGGGCCAGGTCGAGGTGACCGGCGCGGAGATCGCGCAACAGCGGTTCGGTGCTCGCCGGCACCAGCCGCGGTGCGACGTCGGGGTGACATTCGGCGAGACCTGCCAGGAATGCGTCGCGCACCGTCGGGGACACCTCGGGCGCGATGCCGACGACGGCTTGCCTCGGGGCACCGCCGTCGGCGGTACGGATCGCGTCGCCGAGCGCGTCCACCCGATCGAGGATCTCACCGGCCCGGGGCAGCAGCACCTCGCCGGCAGCGGTGAGTTCGACGCGGTGGTGGGCGCGCACGAACAGCGGCGCCCCGAACTCGCGCTCGAGGTCCTTGATGCGGCGGCTCAGCGGTGAGGCCGCGATGTGCAGGCGTGCCGCGGCGCGGGTGAAACTCCGTTCTTCCGCGACCGCCACGAACGAACGCAAATGGATCAGGTCCACCGCGCCAGCCTATCGGCGCCATCGGCGCAGTGACCGAAACGGTCATGTCGACGTGCTCGGATCGGCTCTGGTGAGTCGGTCGACATCTTCCTAGCCTGAGAGGTGAGGGTCACCGAGGATCCATGCTCACAGGGAGGTGGCAGATGGCGCGCGAGCCGATCAGGATCGCGAACTTCTCCGGCTATCTGGGCGACCGCCGGACGGCGATCGACGAGGCCATGGCGGGCGATCGGGTGGACGTGTTGATGGGGGATTATCTCGCCGAGATCACCCTCGCGGCCCTGTCGGCCGCGCACCAACGCAATGCCGACCGCGGTTACGTCGACTACTTCGTCGATCAGGTTCGGCCTCATCTGGCGGCGATATCCGAACGCGGCATCAAGGTCGTCACGAATGCCGGTGGTTTCCACCCGGCGGGCCTGGCCGCAGTTCTGCGGGACGAGATCCATTCGGCCGGAGTCGATCTGCGTGTCGCTCACGTCGAGGGCGACAACATTCTCACCGCGTTGCCGCAACTGAGGGAGCAGGGCCATTCGCTGGCCAACCTGGACACCGGGGAGCCGCTCGCGGATTGGGTCGCCACTCCGTTCGCCGCGAACGCGTATCTGGGTGGCTGGGGCGTGGCCGCCGCGTTGGGGGCGGGTGCCGACATCGTGATCTGTGGTCGCGTCACAGATGCGTCGCTCACGGCCGGACCGGCGGCGTGGTGGCATGACTGGGCACCCGACGACTGGGACGCGCTGGCCGGCGCGGTCCTCGCCGGTCACGTGATCGAATGCGGCGCACATGCCGTCGGCGGCAACTTCTCCGGATTCCTCGACATCGCGAACCGCACGGTGCCCGGGTTCCCCATCGCGGAGATCTCCGCGGACGGCAGTTGCGTGGTGACCAAGCATGGTCGCGACGGGGGAGAGGTAACCCTCGACACGGTGACCGCACAGATCATGTACGAGATCCAGGGTCCGGTGTACCTCAATCCGGACGTCACTGTTCGTCTCGACGACGTCCGGGTGACCGACGACGGCCCTGACCGTGTGCGTGTGTCCGGGGCCTCGGGTGCGCCGCCACCGCCGACGACGAAGGTCGCGATCTTCGGGCCGGTCGGATTCACCGTGGTGAACACGGTGTTCGTCACGTCGCCACACATCGAGGAGAAGATCGCGATGATCCGCGATCAACTTCTGCTCGACATGCCCGACGGGGTCGTCGTCGATCTGACGCAGATCGGAACCGCCGCAGACGATCCCGAATCACAATGGGCCGCCACCGTCGCATTGCGGGTGATGGCCACCGCACCGACCGCCGATCTGATCGCCGGCGCGGACCTCGGACGGCGCCTCGGCTCTCTGTATCTGCAAGGCATTCCGGGCTTCTACCACGATGGCGCCGCCGGGCTGCACTCGGCGCCACGTCCGCGGGTCGACTACTGGCCCGGGCTGTTGCCGTTGTCGGCGCTGACCCACGACGCGGTACTCGGCGACGGTCGACGGATCGCTGCGGTCGTACCGCCGGACACCGCGTATGTCGCACAGCCCATCCATCCCGAACCACATGAGGCCCCGCTGGCGGAGCGGGTCACGCGTGCGCCGTTGGGCGTTGTGGCACACGCCCGCAGTGGCGACAAGGGTGGCAACAGCAACGTCGGGGTCTGGACCCGGGATCCACGGGTCTGGCTCTGGTTGAGGCGGTACCTGACGAGCGACGAATTGCGCCGACTGATCCCGGAGACCAAAGACCTCGACATCCAGCGACACGAATTCCCGGAGCTGCAGGCCGTCCACTTTGTGCTGCGCGGCCTGCTCGGCACCGGCGGATCGTCGAACACCCGGGTGGACCAGGTCGGCAAGGCGGTCGGTGAGTACCTGCGGTCGCGGCAGGTGCTGATCCCCGACGACCTGCTCGCCGATGCCGCAGATGCGGCTGTGGAGGAGATTCTGTGACCTCGTTGACCGAACGGCTGCGCGCAGCAGTCGACACCCCGGCCACCGATGATGCGTTCGATCCCGCCGGTGAGCTGGACGACGTCCTCGCCGGCATCGGGATGAGCGCCGACGACACTGGTGGTGCGGTTCGCTTCGTCGGGGCCGACCCGGTGGTGCCGAGCACGCTGCGGCTCGGCGGTGCGGCCGCGATCGCCCTGGCCGCCAAATCGGCAGCGATCGCCAAACTCTGGCAGCTGCGTGGTGGTGCCGGACAGGACATCTCCGTCGATCTTCGGAGCGCCCCACACCGCTTGTGCCCCTTCTACGACCGACGGTGGGAGCTGGTCAACGGCTATCCCGCCGGGACACCGTCGAATCCGTCAAACGCGTTGGGCTTCCGGTTCTACCGCACCGGCGATGATCGCTGGATGATGCCGCTGAACCCATACCCCAAGATCAAGGTCGGCGCGCAGAAACTCCTGGGGGTTCCGGACGACGAACAGGCGGTGTCCGATGCGATCGCCTCCTGGAAGGGCCGCGAACTCGAACTCGCGGGTGCCGATGCGGGTGTCGTGATGCCGATGCTGCGGACGGTCGGAGAGGTGCTCGACGAACCCCACTTCCGCGACGTCCTCGCCGATATGCCGCTGATCGAGGTCACCAAGATCGCCGACGGCGACCCGGTGCCCATGTCCGCCGCAGCGGACCAGCCGCTCGACGGGGTGCGGGCATTGGGGATGGGCCACGTCATCGCCGGCGCCGGAGTGGGGCGGGCACTGGCTCTGCACGGGGCCGATGTCCTCAACGTGTGGCGCCCCAACGAACTCGAACACGACGCGACCTATGTCAGCGCCAACGTCGGCGTCCGGTCGGCGACCCTCAACCCGTACAAAGGCGAAGGTGCACAGCGTATTCGGACTCTGATGCAGGAAGCCGACGTGTTCTACGCCAACCGTCGCCCCGGCTACCTCGCCGGGCTCGGTCTCTCGCCTGATGACATCGCATCGACGCACCGGGGCATCGTGTATGCGACGGCGTCGCTGAACGGTGACACCGGACCGTGGTCATCATGGGTGGGTTTCGACCAGACTGCGGGCAGTCTCGCCGGGATGATGTTGTTGGAAGGCGGCGGCGACAGCCCTCGCCTTCCGCCGATTCTGGTGGTCAACGACTACATCGTGTCCTGGCTGATGGCGGCCGGCATCGTCGAGGCACTGACCCGACGTGCCCGGGAGGGCGGCAGCTACCGGGTCCATGTCTCACTGACTCGTGCAGCGTTGTGGATTGTCGGGATGGGTGTCTTCGATCTCGACTACGCACACGGTGTCGCCGGCCGCGGAGATCGGCATCGCTACCTCGATCCCGAGGTCTTCACCGCCGAGACGCCGCTGGGCCAGTACCAGGGCGTCACCGACCAGGTGCACATGTCGGGGACGCCGGGACGCTATCGGTGTGTGCTCGTTCCGCGAGGTTCGTCGCGGCCGAAGTGGCTTGAGCGGGCGTGATCACACCGAACGCGTGGTCGTTCGGGAGGAATCGCCGGCGAATCGATCCGAGCCATTTCCACCGAACCGAGGGAGCGGTCGGTCGGGTCGGGTAGCGTCGCAGCGTCGGATCTTGTTCGTCGGACAGAGGGGGACCGTGGCCGAGGTGAGCACGTTGAAGTCAACCGATCCCGCCCAGGTGGGCACACGCATCGCCGCCCGATTGGGCACGATCTGGGGACGAGAGGTGGCGGTCCGCCAGGCACGGGTGCTGCCGGCGGGGGCCAGTCGTACGACGTACGCGCTGACAGTGGGTGATGACAGCGGTGACGAAGCGGTCATCGTCCGCGCCGTTCCGGCCGCGGAACCCGGATCGGGAGGTCTGACGGCGGAAGTCGACGTTCTGCGCGCCGCGATGGAGGCTGGGGTACCGGTTCCCGAGGTTCTCGACCTGGGCGACTCCTCCGATGGCGACAACGTCCTCGGCTTTCCCTACGCGCTGATGCGGTTCGTCGACGGCGAGTCGATTGCGCGGCGCATCCTTCGCGACGATGCCTACGGGCCGATCCGCGAGGACTTCGCGCGTCAGGCGGGTGGGATCCTGGCGCGTATCCATGCCATGGACACGGCTACGACGGGCCTGACGTCGATCGGTGATCCCGTGGCCGCGCTGCGAACCCTGTTTCCCCGCGAGTACGACGAAGCACCGGCCGGCATCGTTCTGGCGATCGATTGGCTCGAGCGCAATCGCCCGGAGCCGTCACCGGAGACGGTGGTGCACGGGGATTTCCGGCTCGGCAACCTGTTGATCACCCCGGATCGCATCTCGGCCGTTCTCGACTGGGAACTCGCCCATCTGGGCGACCCGATGGAAGACCTCGGCTGGCTGTGCGCCAAGGCGTGGCGGTTCGGCGCAGCGGCGCCGGTAGCGGGGATGGGCTCGCGCACAGACCTGCTCGATGCGTACGCCCAGGTTTCCGGCCGGCGTCCCGACGAGGCCACCCTGAAGTGGTGGGAGCTGTACGCGACCGTTCGCTGGGGCCTGATCTGCGGGGCGCAGGCCAACCGGTATCTCGACGGCACCGAACGGTCGATGGAACTCGCGGCGATCGGAAGGCGCAGCGCCGAGCAGGAATTCGACGCACTACTGGCGCTGGGGATCACGACACCGCAAACGGTGCCCGATCCGCTCGAGGATGCGGACGTGGTTGCGCGTCCCGAGGACCCGCACACGGCCCCCACGATGCTCGACTTGCTGGACTCCGTTTCCGGATTCCTCCACGACGAGGTGGCTCCCGACGGCGGAGTGTCGTCGCAGGTCAAGTTTCGTACCCGCGTCGCGGGAAACGTCCTGGCGACGGTGCGTCGACAGTTGCTGGTGGGAGAGCGTCAGTTGGAGGCCAGTCGTCGTCGACTGTCTGCGCTCGGTGTCGGCAGCAGCGCCGAACTGGCCGACGCGTTGCGTCGCGGCTCGCTCTCGGCCACCGACGACAACGTGCGTTCTGTGGTGGCCGCCGAGGTCATCGACCGTCTCACGGTCGCCAACCCGCGGCACATGTCCCGACCCGACAGCTGAGAAGAAAGGCACACCGACGTGGATTTCGCACTGCCAGAATCACTCACGGACTATCTTGCCGAGCTCGATGCGTTCATCGAAGCCGAGATCGTGCCGCTGGAGCAGGCCGACGACAACATCCGGTTCTTCGATCATCGGCGGGAGGACGCGCGCACCGACTGGGATCGAGGCGGGCTGCCCAGCGCCGAGTGGGAGGCCCTCCTCCATGAGGCATGCAAGCGTGCGGACGCGGCGGGACACTTCCGGTATCCGTTCCCGGCCGAGTTCGGCGGCCGCGACGGGTCCAATCTGTCGATGGCGGTGATCCGCGAACACCTGGCATCCAAGGGCCTGGGCCTGCACTGCGACCTGCAGAACGAGCACGCGATCGTCGGCAACAACATCGGGCTGCTCCTCATGCTCGAGTACGGCTCGGAGCAACAGAAAGAGGAATGGGTCGAGGCACTCGCCGCGGGGCAGAAATTCTTCGCCTTCGGGATCACCGAACCCGAGCACGGTTCCGATGCCACCCACATGGAGACCACCGCTGTCCGGGATGGGGACTCCTGGGTGATCAACGGTGAGAAGACCTGGAACACCGGAATCCATGTCGCCCACCGGGACATCATCTTCGCCCGCACGAGCGGAGACGCGGGAGATGCCCGCGGCATCACCGCATTCCTCGTCGATCCCGAGGCCGAGGGCTTCACCGTCGAGGAATACCTGTGGACGTTCAACATGCCGACCGACCACGCACACATCACGCTGCGCGACGTTCGTGTGCCACATTCGGCCATCATGGGCGAGGAGGGCCGTGGCCTGCAGATCGTCCAGCACTTCTTCAACGAGAACCGGATCCGGCAGGCCGCGTCGAGTCTCGGTGCCGCACAGTACTGCATCAACCGCGCAGTCGCGCACGCGAACGAGCGTGCTCCGTTCGGCAAGAAGTTGTCGACCAACCAGGCCATTCAGTTCCCCTTGGTCGAACTGCACACCCGGGCCGCGATGCTGCGGGCCCTGATCCGCGAGACCGCGTGGAAGATGGACACCTACGGGCCCTTCTCGGCCTCGCAGGAAGTGTCGATGTGCAACTACCAGGCCAACCGACTGTGTTGTGACGCCGCCGATCAGACCATGCAGGTGTTCGGCGGGCGCGGCTACTCACGGCACGAACCGTTCGAACACATCTACCGCCATCACCGTCGCTACCGGATCACCGAAGGCGCCGACGAGATCCAGATGCGTCGGGTCGCCGGATACCTGTTCGGCTTCATGTCCGCGGGCGCACCGAAGGGCGTGGGCAGTCGTTGATCACCCCTCACCGTTGATCGAGTAGGATCAGGGCCGCCCCCCAACCGTTGATCGAGTAGGACCGAGCCACCCCCCAACCGTTGATCGAGTAGGGCCGAGCCACCCCCCAACCGTTGATCGAGTAGGGCCGAGCCGCTAGGCGAGGCCGTATCGAGATCTACCGCCACCCAACAGGTCTCGATACACTGCTCGCCTAGCGGTGGGGTAACCCTTTCGACCAAGCCGGGGTCGGCACGGGCAACGAGGACCCCGCCGCCCCAACCGTTGATCGAGTAGGGCCGAGCCGCTAGGCGAGGCCCGTATCGAGATCTACTGCCGCTCACGAGGTCTCGATACACTGCTCGCCTAGCGGCTCGCAGCTACTCGACCAGCGGTGGGGCGACTCGACCAGCGGTGGGGCGACTCGACCAGCGGTGAGGCGACTCGACCGACGGCGGGGCACTCGACCAGCGGTGGGGCGACTCGACCGACGGCGGGGCACTCGACCAGCGGTGGGGCGACTCGACCGACGGCGGGGCACTCGACCAGCGGCGGGGGGACTCGACCAGCGGCGTGAAGCTACTCGACCAACCGGGTCGGACCGGTCGGGGCTGCGCCGGTCACCTGTTCCATCGCCCAGTCCAGCGCGTAGTCGGCGACCTGCTCCCACCCGGGCTCGGCACATGTCCAGTGCGATCGACCAGGGAACTCGTGGTAGTCGGTGACCGCCTTGGATTTCCGATACTTCCGCGCATTCGACTTGTTGACCGACGGCGGCATGATGTGATCGGCGCCGCCGGCGATGAACAACAGCGGCGCGCGATCGTCACGTGAGTAGTCGACGGCGGTCTCCAGATGGCGTGGGGTCAGATTGGCGAACACCCCGTATCGCCACACCCACGATCCCGGCGCCGGGATGGCGTAGCGCTCGTAGACGGCAAGCGATTCCTCGGCGGTGAGGGTGTTCGTGAACGAGTAATGGAACTCCTCGGCGGTGAAACCGGCCGCCTTATGCCTGTTGCCGGGGTTCTTGAGGATCGGGAACAATGACTTGAGCTGAGATGGCGGATTGACCAGCACCCCCTCGGTCGGGGCCGAGTCGACCACGACCGCGGCTGCACCCAGTCCGCGGTCGACCAGTAATTGGGTCAGCGTCCCACCGAACGAGTGGCCGATGATGATCGGCGGCGACGGCAGGTCGTCGATGATTCCGGCGAGATGGTCCACCGTGTCGTCGACGGTGGCGTCGGCGATCACCTGCGGATCGGCACGAAGAGCCTCGACCTCCACCTCGAAGCCCGGATACGCGGGAGCGAGGACGCGCAATCCTTTGCCCTCGTAGTAGGCGACCCAGTTCTCCCAGCTTCGCGGGGTCATCCAGAGGCCATGGACGAGTACGACCGTGTCCGGCGGCGAGGGTGTCATGGTGTGCTCCGATCCCCGCGACGCGCGGGTGCGCAGGCTCCGAGACCGTCTCGGCGCATGGTCTGTGGGATCGCACCCTAGCGGCGCCACCGTCCCGCACACTGGCCCAGCGTGCACACTTCTGTCCTCACAGAGCACGGTGGCACCACCCGTCGCACATGTGCGCCAGCGGATCCCGCGTGTGCAGGCACAGAACAGTCTCGTGCAGTGTGCACCAGATCGGCCCGAGTCCCGCACCTTACCGTTGAGTTCCCGCACACATGAAAGGGATTCGGTGATGTCCTCCTTCTCGCGAAACCGGCCGCTCCGCCGTGGTGTACTCGGAGTGTTCATCGTCGTCGGCATCGTGCTCGGTCTCTTCGGTGCGTCCGCGCCTGCCCGAGCGGTCGAACCGAAGCCGACGATCGTCCTCGTCCACGGGGCCTTCGCCGACTCGTCGGGATGGCGCGACGTCGCAGCGACACTCACCGCGGCCGGCTATCCGGTCCAGACCTTCGACAATCCGCTGCGTGGACCGGCTTACGATTCGGCACTGCTGGAGAAACAGCTCTCGACCATCACCGGTCCGGTCGTGCTCGTCGGACACTCGTACGGTGGCGCTGTCATCACCAACACGCACGACCCCGACGTGGTCGCGAACGTCTATATCGCAGCCTTCGCGCCGGAGCGCGGGGAGTTCGTCCAGGGCCTGCTGAATCCGTTGACATACCCCGGCAGTCGACTACTGCCGCCGGCGCTGCAACTGAAGATCGTCGACGACGCGAGCGTTCCCGGCGGCAAGAACGTCGACGGCTACATTGCCGAGCCGTACTTCCACGAGATCTTCGCCCAGGACGTCGATGCCGCCACGGCCGCCGACATGTACGCCCATCAGAAATCGGCCGCGCTGGTGGCCAATCTCGAGCCCTCGGGGGACCCGTCGTGGCGGAAGGTTCGTAGTTGGTACCTGATCTCCGGCCAGGACCGCGTCATCCCGCCCGCTCTGCAGCGCTTCATGGCATCGCGGGCCGCCCCCGGCCGCACCGCCCAGATCGACGCCGGGCACGCGTCACTCGTCTCGCGCCCCGACGCCGTGTCGGCGATCGTGCTGGCCGCCGCCGGCGCCTGAGTGATCCACTCGGGGAGGTCGGACCGATCACGCCCGTGTGATGACCGAGAGTCCGGTGCCGCCAGAAGTGCTGACGCGAAGGGTCATGGACTTCGTCCGGAGCCATCTGAGCGATCTCGATCTGTCGGAGCGGGTGATCGCGGATAATCTGGGTGTGGCCATTGCCCAGATCCGGGATCTCTCGGCGTCCACCCAGTTCGACCTCGACAGGTGGATCGTCGCGGAGCGTCTCCGCCTGGCTCACCACACGCTGGCGCGTCAGGGATCCGGGTGGCATCCCGAACAGTCGCGACGATGGGGCTTCGGGAGCACGTCCGACTTCATCGAGGAGTTCACGGCAGCCTATGGGGTATCACCACGCGATTGGCAGCGGATCTCGGCGGAGGAACGGCGCGCGGGTCGCCCACCCGATGAGCGGTGTTGAGGTGGGCTGACGAGGTGGCGTACTGACATGGTCATGGTCTTCAACACCGAGGCGCTGCATCCATCGGACCGGGTCGAGGCGACCTGCGTGGCGATGCAGGAGCAGTCGGTACCGTCGACGGTCGAACTCGAGAACGCCGAGCAGGTGGCGTCGCGGATGGATGTGTGGACCTACGGGGACACCAGGATCTTCCGCGCCGAGATGACCGGGTTCAGACTCGTCCGGACGACGAATCAGATCCGATCGGGGCCGGGGGAGATGCTGGCGATCGCCGTGCACGAGAACCGTATCGGCAAGCAAGAGCAGTTCGGGACCCAACGCTTCGCGCGTCCGAACGAACTGATGCTCATGGATCTGAACTCGACCTACGACTATGAGTTGAAGGGCAAGCTTCCCGGCGCGTCACGTTGTCTTCATGTGCCCGTCGAGGCGGTCGGGTTACCACACGAGGTCATCCGCACCGCAGCAGATCGTCTCGCCGCCAGTCCGATCCACAAGATGGTCGTCGCCCACATCAACGAGCTCACCGTCCGTGCCGACGCATTGAGTGTCTCCGGCGCGGCGCAGACGTTGGGCGAGGCCAACATCGACATGGTCCGCACCCTGCTGGCCTCGGCCTACGACATCGACTACGCCCGCGGCGCCATGGCGGAGATGCTCTTGCCGAGAATCCGGTCTTATGTGCGACGGCACCTCTCGGACCCGCGCCTCGGGCCGGCGTCGGTCGCCGCGGCGCACGGGATCTCACAGCGCCACCTGTTCAAGTTGTGTTCCACCGCCGATTTCAGCCTGGAGCAGTGGATCATCGCCGAACGACTCGAACGCGCCCGCGACGAACTCGCACGCCCCGACATGCTCGCTCTCCCGATCAGCGCCATCGCCCGCCGGTGCGGCTTCGCCAACGACTCGCATTTCAGTCGGCGCTTCCGGCTCATGTACGGTCTGTCGCCGCGAACCTGGCGCCAGTTGAACACGCGGCGTCCCCCGTCGACGCCCGAGGCCGAGTGACGCGGCCGCGGGGCGATGATGGGGTTGCTGCTCGACACCGAAGGCCGCGGGTCCCCGGGCCTGCCCGACGACCTGCGCACCGCCCTGACCACTGCCGGCGGAGCACCCGCCGCGACCGTGACACCGTTGACGGGACAGCGCGGATTCCATGCGACGGTCAGCAGTTGGCAGATCGGCGACGGCATGTTCCTGATGGACGTCGCCTGCGATCCGGTGGCGGTGTCGACCAGTGCGGCACGCCTTGCGCAACACCAGTACGACCGGGTGGCCGTCGCCGCGGTATCGGCGGGTGTGTGGACGCACCGACACCACGGCGTGACCGTCGAGTCGACGTCGGACGAGGCCACCCTGATCATCGTCGATCCGGCCAGCCCGTTCGACTTTCGTCGATCGGACCGTGGATCGGCTGTGGTGATCTTCGTGGAGGCGAAACACCTGAATCTCCCACCGTCGTCGATTCGAAGGGCAGCGATGACCCTACGTCCGACGCATGCGCACTATCGGCTCTACCGGTCGTTCCTCGGAGAACTCCGAACGGTCGCCCTTCGTGAGCCCGCTCTGCTGACCGAACTGAACGCGACGGCCAATCAACTGACCCGTGCATTGATCATCGACGCCGCGGACACCGCCGCCGGGAACCCGACGGCTGCCGTACCCGATTCGGACCCCGCCGCCCTCGTATCTCGCGTCCGGCGCCACATCGAGGTGCACCTCACCGACCCCGAGTTGTCTGCCGCCACCATCGCACGCGCCCACAATGTCTCCGTGCGGTCGTTGTACAAACACTGGGAGGCGACCGGTGTCCGCCTGCAGGATCACATCATCACGCTGCGCCTCGAACGGGCCTCCCAGACACTGCTGAGCGAGCGTCACCTCTCGGTCACCGCCGTCGCCCGCAGATTCTGCTTCGTCGATCCCACCCATTTCGCCCATCGTTTCCATGATCGGTTCGGGATGAGCCCGACGGCGTGGCGGATGACGAACCCGTGACGCGGTGTGGTCACGCGCCCGCCGGTCCGGCAACGGGTCGCAGAATCGGGCTACGCCGACGCTCCGACACCGACGATCGAGTGGCCAGCCGGACATGGTGCAGACCATCGGTGGCGAAGAGGTCGACCCCGTCTGGAAGCTCACGCGCGATCCGTCGCACCTGAACGGTCGGGCGGGTCCTGCGCATGCCGACGACGACCGCAGTCGCCCGATGACGCGCCGCCGCACCGACGAGCGCCCGAACCGGGTCCGCGACGATCGCCTCACTCGTCACGGCCGCGGTCGTTCGCCGTGCCACCAGTTCTCTTCCGTGCCGCAATTGCTCGTCGACGATCGCGCCGTCGGAGAGGAGATACGCCTCCGACTTGAGCTCATCGTGCAAGAACGTGTCCGAGCGCGGTGACCGCGGTGGCTCGATTGCCATGACCAGCGCGATACGGCAGCGCGCGTCGGCTGAATCAGCCTGTGCCAGCGCAGCATCACGCGAGGATGCAGTACCGCTGTAGCCGACCACGACGATGCCGCGCGGCAGGCCGTCCACCGGCACGGGATTCCATCTGCGTGAAAGCACAAGTCCGTTCATCGTCGTAACCCTCACCTCGAGTAGTGGGAACTGCTGATCTCACAGACGACGCTAAGCGGGCGACACCACTGCGATCTCCGTGCCGAGGACGGAATCCATCTCCACCCCGGGGTGGAGAGCGGCATCCACCCAGAACGCGATGAACCACCACGTGAACCGCCTATCGTTGTATCGGTGAGGTCGGCGATCAGGTGGTTGCGTAGCCGGATAGAACTGGCGGGGGACGGATATCCGCTGCTCTATCCGGTCGTGACGGTGTCCGGTTCGTTCGTGATCATCGTCGTCGCAGTGATTCAGCGGCTGCCGATCGCGCCACCTTGGTGGGCCCTGTGGGGCGCGGCGGTCGCGCTGCTGTCACTGCTGCTCGATCTCTGGTTGCAGAGCAAGTTGCCATGCACCATCCTGGCGTCGGTGTCGACCGGGCTGATGCTGATGGATCCGGTCCCTCTCGACATCGCCCCACTGTTCCTGGCACTCACCACCGCCATCGCGGCAGCCATGGAGTCGCTGCGCGCAAGCCTGGGGGTGGCAGCGCTGTCGATCTCCGTGATCGTCGTCGCCGCCGCGACAGATCATCTGGAGTCGCCCGCCGCCGCACTACTGGCCGTCCTGTGCGGCTGGCTCGTCGGCTACATGATGCTCTATCAGAAGTTGCTGTCGCAGAACGAAGTCCGCGACCAAAGAGTCCGTGCGGATCGCGCGGCCCTCGACGAACGACGACGGATCGCGCGCGAGGTGCACGACGTGATCGCCCACTCCTTGTCGATCACCATGCTCAACGTGACCGGTGCGCGCCGTGCGCTGGAGGACGGCGACCGCAGCGACGCCCTCGAAGCCCTGGAAGACGCCGAGCGGCTGGGCCGTCGGGCGATGACCGAGATCCGCTACATCGTCAAGGTTCTCGGCACCGACGATGCGGACGCGGCGCCCACGCCAGGGGTGTGTGACGTCGAGAAGCTCGTCGAGGAGTACCGCCGGGCAGGGCTGATCGTCACACTCGACATCGTCGGTGACGTCGCCGCCGTCCCGGCGCCGGTGGGGACGGCGCTCTACCGGATTGCACAGGAGTCCCTGGCCAACGTCGTCAAGCATGCGCCGAGTCCGGAAGCCTCGGTCACCCTGCACGCTGACGACGCGGTCACGCTCTCCGTGCGGAATCCGTACACGCCCAGCGTTCACCGGATGGGCACCGACGGGTCCGGAATCGAAGGGATGAAGCAGCGGGCGCGACTGCTCGGAGGGGTGGTCGATGCCACTGGCAACAGCGATTCGTGGGTGGTACGTGCCAGCTTCCCACCGGGCCCACGACACGCAGAGGCGGCGGTCTGATGACGTCGACCCACCCTCTGCCGGTCAGCGCATCACCGATCCGGGTGCTGCTGGTCGACGACCAGGAACTGGTGAGAACCGGTCTGCGCCGAATCCTCCGGGTGCGAGACGGATTCGAGATAGTGGGGGAGTGCGGCGACGGAGGTGAGGTCGTGACCGCGGTGGCCACCTGTTCGCCCGACATCGTGCTGATGGACCTGCGGATGCGCCACGTGGACGGGATCACTGCCACAGCGTCGGTGCGCCGCCTCGCGGAACCACCACCCGTGCTGGTGCTGACCACCTTCGATGACGATCAGTTGCTGTCGGGTGCGCTGCGTGCCGGTGCCGCGGGATTCATCCTGAAGGACTCGCCGGCCGAGTCATTGATCTGGGCAGTGCGGGCCGTCGTCGCCGACGGTGCATTCCTCGACCCGGCGGTGACCGCTCGTGTGCTGCACGGCTTTCGGCGCTCCGCTCCGCAGACACCGACCGGTGCGGACCATCCGCTCACCGATCGCGAGATCGAGGTACTGAAACTCATGGCCCGAGGGCACACCAACGCCGAGATCGGCGGCCGGCTGTACATCTCGGAGGTCACCGTCAAGAGTCACGTCAACCACATCTTCACCAAACTCGATCTGCGGGATCGTGCTGCGGCGATCGTGTACGCCTTCGACCACTCCCTGGTCGTGCCCAACGGTCAGGACGACTGACCGGACACCGAACGCGCACCGACCGGGTTTGTTGGAATCACAACGTCGATTCGCTAACGTGAATCATGGCAACCGAGCTGGTCGAGGGTATGGCGTTCCGGACATCCGGCGCGGTCACGGTCGACGACGCGCTCATCGCATCGTTCGCCGATGTCGTCGACGACGGGCAGGACCCGTGCCCACTCTCGGTCATCTTCCGCGTCAGCGTCGAACTCGCCCATCAGGCAATGGATTCCGGTGTCGTTCCGCGCGACGGACTGGTCCACACTGCGGAGTCGGTGCACCTGCACCGGCCACCCCGGCGGGGTGACCGGCTCTCCGGCGTGCTGACCGTTACGCGTGTCCGCCATCGCGCCGGCGCCACCCAGGTCGACATAAGAAGCGACATCTTCGCCGAGGGCGAAGGGCCTCCGATCGCCGACAGCACGTCAACACTCGTCTTCCGGTCGGCGGAGGTCTCGTCATGAGTGATGTTCTCGGCCAGCAGATCGGTTCGACACCACTCTGGGATGCGGAGGAGGTGCTCACGCTCGACCGCGTCCGGCGCTACGCACGCGCTTCCGGTGACACCAACGCGATCCACATCGACCCGGCGGCGGCCCGCGCGGCGGGTCTCGCCGCGCCGGTGGCACACGGCTTCCTGTTGATCGCCCTGGTCCTGAAGTACGCCCAGCGTTGGGCGCACCACAACGGGAACCGGATCACCGCCTGCGACACCCGATTCGTCCGGCCGGTCTACGTCGGAGATCGACCGGCCGTCCTGCACTTGACGGGGCAACAGATCTCAGCCGGGCACATCAATGCGACCGTGTGGATCCTCGACGACGACGGGATCACGCACCGTGCGGTCATCCGACCGATTCGGATCTCCTTCGAACCGGACCCCGTGCGCTGATCACGCGCTCGGCGATTCGGCTGCGAGAAGTGCCGCGGCACGGTGTAAATCGTGCCGCAATGCGCCGGGCGTGAGCAGACGTAGCGCGAGAACGGCGGGACCGAGGACGCTCGGAACCGTGAGGTACGCCTGAGCGCGCACCTCCGTGCCTCCGTCGACGTCGGTGAACGACAGCGTCAGCAGCGCGTCGATGACGTGCCAGCCACCGATCTCACTCCAGCGCACTCCGGGCCGGTAGTCGACCACTTCCAGTCGCGGCGAGACACCCGGTACCACGGTGCGATCGATCCAGCTGGTCCCCACGTCTCCGCGACGATCGCCGGGTTCGCTGAGTTCGTCGATGCCACGCAGTGACGACTGCCAGTGCGGGCGGTTGCGTGGATCGCTGAGGTAGTCGAACGCCGCGTGCGGGGACGCGGGAACGCGCACCCGGACGTCGGCGATCTGTGCTCGCGTGCTCATACCGACCATTCTGGTCGATGATGGTCGTCGACTAGCTGAGGCCGCCAGGCGTCAGTGCGCCAGCTTGAGACCGACCACCGATGCGACGATCGTCAGAATCAGCCCCACCTTGAGCAGGGATGCGGTCTCGGCGCCCGAGACCATCGCGAAGATGACCGTCAGCGACGCGCCGATGCCCACCCAGACCGCGTACGCCGTACCGGTCGGGAGGTCGCGCATCGCATATGCCAGACCCGCCATCGACAGCGCCAGGGCCACACCGAACACCACGGTCGGCGTGAGTTTGCTGAAACCCTCGGATCTACCCAGTGCGGTGGCCCACACGGCCTCCAGCACACCGGACACCACCAAGACGATCCACGACATGACCTTTCCGAACCTCCAGGCGCCGTCTTGTCGCTGTCCGGGTACGGCGCGCCTCGTCCGGTTGTCCTCGTCGACCCTTCCAGGGTACCCACGCAAACAGCAGGTGAATGGTGTTCTTCGTCTCCACACCTCGACCATCGCGAGCAGCAGGCGGTGGACCCCGGGGGAACGGTCCGCTATTCTGACGACATGCGTAGTCAGAATGAGGTGGGGCAGTGAGCACCCACGCCGAGCGGATGTCGCGGGCGGAGATGGACGCCATCGACAGCAGTTTTTTCGCACAGTCCTTGCTGTCCATGGGGCAGACGATGAGTACGGCCAACGTGATCATGCAGTTGGCCAATCCGGCGGTGGGGTACGGGGTGGCGCGCAGCACCGTGGAGAGCGGACGGCTCGACCGACACCCCGTGAAACGCGCCCGCACCACGGCTTCGTATCTGGCGGTGGCCGCCATGGGCACCGCCGACGACCGGCGACGCTTCCGTCAGGCCGTCAACCGACAGCACGCCCAGGTTCGATCGGACGACGAGAGCCCCGTCGAGTACAACGCGATGGATCCGCGCCTGCAGCTGTGGGTGGCCGCATGCCTGTACTACGGCTGGGAGGACATCTATGAACGCGTGCACGGTCCGTTGACGGGGCCGGACCGGGAGACCTTCTACCAGCAGGGCAAGGTGTGCGGTACGACGTTGCAGATGCCGGCGGAGATGTGGCCTGCCGACCGCGAGAAGTTCCAGCTTTACTGGGACGAGCAGGTCTCGAAGATCCAGATCAGCGACGAGGTCCGAGAGTTCCTGCTCGACATCGCGAACTTCGGGTATGCCCACCGTGAGATCCAGAAGCGATACGGGCCCGTCAAGTATCGGCGCACCATCGGCTACCTGCCCCAGGCGTTCCGGGACGCCTTGCGCGTGGAATGGTCCGACGCCGACCAGGAATGGTTCGACGACTACGTCCATGGTTACGTCGATCGCGAACGTCGTCGACCACTATGGCTGTCGCAGATGGGCTTTCGGGCACTGTTGTGGGATGTCCGGTTGCGATGTCGACTAGGGCGGCCGCTGGTGTGACCGCCGATCAGAACGAGTCGCGGTGACGCTCCTGCTCCACGACGGCGTCGAGGTCCTTGAGTCGGTGCATCGACGAGACCGCTCGCGCGGTGCGGTGATTGGACCGGAGTAGCTCCCGGTGGCGGTAGGTGAACGCCCAATAACCCGCGGTGAACGGGCACGCGTCGTCGCCTACACGCTTTTTCGGGTCGAACACGCACGACCCACACAGGTCGGACATCTTCGAGATGTATGCACCGCCCGAGGTGTACGGCTTGGTGGCCATCTTGCCGCCGTCGGCGTGCTGACTCATCCCGATCACGTTGACGGGCATCACCCAGTCGAACCCGTCGACGAAGTTCGCTCGGAACCACTCGGTCAGTTCTGCCGGGTCGTATCCGCGCTGCAGGGCGTGGCTGCCCAACACCATCAGCCGGGGGATGTGGTGCACCCAGCCGCGTTCGCGTACGCCGCCGAGCGCGTCCGACAGGCACCGGGCGTCCACAGCGTCGGTGTCCAACTCCCGGAACCAGCGGGGCAGCGGCACGTGGGCGTCGAGGCGGTTCTGCGTGGTGTAGTCCTGGCCGAAGTGCCAGTACAGGTGCCAGACGAACTCGCGCCACCCCAGGATCTGCCGGATGAATCCCTCGGCGGCGGCGAGGTCGACGGCATCGGCACGAACCGCGTCCTCCGCTGCCTCGACCACGTCGATGGGGCTCAACAGTGACAGATTCAACGGCACCGACAGCAGCGAGTGCGACATCGCCCAGTCCTCGCCCAGAATCGCGTCCTCCCAACGGCCGAAGGTGGCGAGTCGATGATCGATGAAGTGCCGCAACGCGTTCTGCGCTTCGTCGTGGGTGACCGCGAACAGCCTGGGGCCGTCGTCGCCGACGAACTCGACATCCATGTCATCGAGGTCGGCACGCACCTGCTCGTCGATGTCGTCCTCGGTGGGCCACCATGGGTCGGGGACCCCCAACGTCGTGCGTCGGGGCGGGGGTTCACGGTTGTCGCGGTCGAAGTTCCACGTTCCGCCGGTCGGGCGGTCACCGTCCATCAAGACGTCGAACCGTCGACGCTGGAACCGGTAGAAGTCCTCCAAGCGGAATCGCTCGGCATCACCCGCCCATGCGGTGAAATCGTTTCGGGACAGGGCGAACGACGGATTCGGGAGTATGTCCGACACCAGCTCCTCGTCGGCCAGCCGATGGACGAACTCCGACGCAGCCCGCGACGACGGTTCGTGCACCACGACCGGTCGTCCCAATTCGATGAGGGCGTCGCGATATCCTGCGGCTTGCCACAACTCGGCGCGATCACCGAGCTCGACAGCCAGATGACGCATCCCGGAGAGCAGGATGTGCGCCTTCTGACGATGCCCTCCGCGCCGCCCGAACGCTGCCGACGATTCGATGAGCACGACCTCGCGCTCTTCGTTGCCGGGCGCCGAGTGGATGTGCTGCCCGAGCTGATCACCGAAGAGCCACAACGGGTCTGACGATGAATGACGAGCCACCCTGACCACCTCCGGACCCCGACGCTAATCCGGTTGCCCGAGTTCCTGCGCTCGCGGCTCGTGATCGCAACCCCTTCGGGATGTCGGTAACGGCGCGGTAACCGCACCTGTCCTCGCTGCCCGGTCCGGCATGATCCCGCGAGGGACTCGGCTCAACCCCAGTAGGCGAACCCACATGTCGGGCTGGGTTCGTTCTCGAACGCCACGAGATGCTCACCCATCGTGATCGTGCAGCCGACGGTCCGGGCACCCGACTCGACCGTCACCGAGGTCTCGAGTTCCGGATACACGGAATATGACTTCTCCCAGGGCAATATCACGCCCTGCTCGGTCTGCTCGGCGCCACCGTTGATGCGATAGGTCAGGTCCACTGCGCCGTCGCCCGTGACCTGCATGACCGCGGTGCCCACCGGAGTCCCGGTGGCCGCGGGCGCTGTCGAGGTCGCGCTCGACTGGTTCGGTGTCTGGTTCGCGCTGGTCGAGGCCGAGATCGGAACCGTCTCCGACGACCCGTCATCGCTGTCGTCGGCACATCCGGAGATCAGCGCCGTCATCGCGACGGCGCTCACGGCGAGGATCGACAGTCGACTCATCCACATGTGGTGAGGCTACGACGTAGGACCGAGGAAAAGTGGCCAGGTGAGCACCGGGAACCCGGAATTCATTCACCCGGATGGAGCTTCAGTGTGTCTGTTCGGCATCCGGATCGGCGGTGATGTGCCGGCCCGCCAGCTCATGGAGTGCACGGAACACCCGCCGGGAGGGTTCGGCCCACGGCATCAGGATGGGGAACACGTGGAACATCCCGTACTCCTCCATGGCGTAGACGCGCACGCCGGCTGTCTCGAGCGCTGCCGCGAACGCCTGGATGCCGTCGCGGAACATCTCGTCGGCGCCCCAGCACACGAACGTCGGCGGAAACCATTCCGGGTCGAGCTCGGCGTACACCGCGGACACACGGGAGTCATTCGGTTGCACCCCGTGCAGATACGGCGTCACGGGCACGTTCCACGGCAGGATGTCGAGTTGCGCGTTGTCGGTGATCGACGGACGGTCCAGGTCGAGGTCGACCTCCGGCGAGAACAACGCCACCGCAGCCGGTTTCGGCATCGCCTCGGCCTGCAGGTGCGACATCAGCGACGTGGCCAGCCCACCTCCGCCCGAGTCGCCGGCCACCACCAGGTGCGATGGGGCGACACCCCGCTCGAGCAACCCGCGGTAAACGGCTGCGGCATCGAGTACACCCGCCGGGAACGGGAACTCCGGGGCCATCCGATAGTCGGCGATGAACACCTCGTATCCCGTGTGCTTCACCAACGCTGCCGCGAAGGCCGTGTACATGATCGGGGAGGTGCCGATGTATCCGCCGCCATGCAGGTACAGGATGGTGGCGCCGATGGCCTGCTTGTCGTCGGCATCATCCACATATGCATCGGAACTCGCCTTGGCGCGGCACCAGAGACCCGGCACGCCACCAACCGTGTCGCTGGTGATCTCGACGCCGTCGCTCAGCGCGATGAACGGCGGCATCACCGCCTGGCAGATGTCGTCGAGGACCTTCTCCATGGACCGGAACTCCTCGATGGGCAGACCCATCGAATAGCCCATGAAGGAGCGGACCACCTGACGTGTCACGGACTGGCCGAGGTTGTCCAGCAACCCGCCGGGGCCCTCCCACGGTCGCCGCAGCGGCACGCGAGCGAGTCCGTTCACCAGGCTCTCGGCCAGACCCACCACGGTCAGGGCGGTCACCGGACCGGACGCCGTCTGCACCTCGGGACGATCTGCCATCACCACGTGGCCCATCGTAGAGACGTCGTGGGTGCCCGCGCTTGATATGCAAGTGCACACTTGCATATAGTCGACGGGTGGCCGATGTGTTCCGCGCGCTGGACGACGAGACGAGGCGCCTCGTCCTCGACGAGTTGGCGGCGCGCGACGGCCAGAGCCTGTTCGAGATCTGCTCGTCGCTCGCGATGCACCACGGTGTCACGCTCACCCGGCAAGCCATCTCGCAGCACCTCGCCACCCTCGAGGCAGCCGGCCTGATTGCGACCGAGCGACGTGGCCGCACCAAGTTCCACTACTTCACCCCGGGCCCACTCCGGGAGATCACGCGGCGGTGGCCACCCGATGACGACGGGACATCACGGGACCCGGGTGAGGCCAACAGAAAGGAATGAGCCCATGCGAATCGAACTGACCAGTGTTTTCGTGGACGATCAGCGCAAGGCGTTGGAGTTCTACACCGAGGTGCTGGGCTTCCAGAAGCACCACGACATCCCACTCGGGGACGCCGCATGGCTGACCGTGGTCTCCCCGGAATCGCCCGGCGGACCCGAACTGCTCCTGGAACCGGCCGGCCATCCCGCCGTGGGTCCCTATCGCGACGCGCTGGTGGCAGACGGGATCCCGTTGATCCAGCTCGCCGTCGACGATGCAGCGGCGGAGTATGCGCGTCTGACCGAACTCGGTGTCGTGTTCACCCAGGCGCCGACCGACATCGGAACCGCTGTCATGGCGGTCTTCGACGATACGTGCGGAAACCTCGTGCAGATCGTCGAGGTGAAGTCCGAGGCCGTGACGACGGCGACGCCGGATGCGGCGGCTGGCGACCACGCGTAGCAAGGAGCTACGCTGGTAGCAGATTGCTACACAAGGAGTGCCTGATGCCTCGTTCCACCGACAAGGTGACCCGGTTCGACGCCGACCTGGTCGACAGCGCGATCACCGAGGGCCGTCGACAACAGCGCACCGGGCGCCAGCAACTCGAGCACTGGGCGCGGGTCGGCCGAGCCGTGACCGGCTACGAGACCGCCGGAGTCGCGAAGGTACAGGCCGCCCTCGGCGGAACCCGTTCGGTGGCGGATCTCAGCGATGACGAGGGCCGCGCGTTCAACGCAGAGATGCGGGCGCGGATCTCCGAGAGTCTGGCCGACGCCGACTATCGCGGCACTCTCGCCGCACGCGGCGTCACCACGGTCGCCCTCGACGACGACGGTCGCGTCGTCGAGTATCGCCCCGACGGCACGACGCGCGTCGTCGAGCCCGAGTGAGGCGACTCGACCTGGTGATCGGC
Source organism: Gordonia sesuvii (assembly GCF_036350415.1). Classification (NCBI taxonomy): domain Bacteria; kingdom Bacillati; phylum Actinomycetota; class Actinomycetes; order Mycobacteriales; family Gordoniaceae; genus Gordonia; species Gordonia sesuvii. The sequence goes on along the minus strand of NZ_JAZDUF010000002.1, from coordinate 202,471 downwards.
CCCAACGGGGCGGGGAAGTCGACGTTCGTCGAGCTGACCCTGGCGCCACTGCTGCCTCGCAGCGTGTTCGTCAACGCCGACCTGATCGCTCGGCAACGCTGGCCCGACGAGGCCGAGTCACGGTCGTACGACGCGGCGAGGGCGGCGGCCGCTACTCGGGACCGCCTGATCGCCGACGGCCGGTCGTTCATCGCCGAGACGGTGTTCTCCCATCCGTCGAAGCTCGATCTCATCGACCGCGCCCACGACCGCGGATTCGTCGTCGTCCTGCACGTCCTGCTCGTCGGTGAGGACATCTCGGTGCTGCGCGTGCGGCACCGAGTCGCCGCGGGCGGTCATCGGGTACCCGAGACCAAGATCCGGTCGCGGTACCGGCGATTGTGGCCGCTGGTCGTCGACGCCATCGGACGTGTCGACGAGGCCACCGTGTACGACAACGCATCGGCCGTCGCACCCAGGGTCGTGGCCGAGTTCACCGGTGGCATCCTCGTCGGTGACGCCCGGTGGCCGGTCTGGACGCCTGCCGCTCTGAACGACCGGTGGTGACCCACCGGGCCGGGCCACCTGCCCCGAGCCCGACCGGCGACCCGGGCAGACGACACCGGCAGACGACACGGCCGAGGTGGTCCTCCGTGGGCATGGCAGACTACCTCGGGTCCTCTTGTCCCTGTGACCCCAGGCGGCGATGACGAACACACGGTGAGGCGGCGATGGAGAACACTGAGCAGTCCACGCTGACGCAGGCGTGGGAGGCCAACCGATCGATCCAGCGCTCGGCAGCGGTCCGCCTCTTCGCGGCGACCAACTCGTCGCTGTACGTGACGCTGATGGAGCGCCATCTGGACTTCGGGGCCAGACGATCGGAGACGGAACTCGCGGTTCGGCTCGAACGGGATCTCGCCGAGCTCGGTGTCGGCGACCAGTCCGGCGGACTGGAGCTGATCAAGCTGTGGGCCAAGCAGGGATGGCTGCACCGGATCACCGATCCGAACACCACCACCGGCCGCAATGTCTGCCTGCTCACCGCCGAGGCACGCTCCGTCCTCGACTACGTCCGGCGCCTGCGCCGCGCGGACAGTGTCGCCACCGGAGGCTCCATCGTCGGCATCGCTGCCGGGCTGCGACGGGTGGCCGGCCAGGTCTCCGACGACCCCGGTCAGATCCGGGACGAGATCGAGCACCAGATCACGGAGCTCGACGCCGAACTCGCCGAGTTGGACGCGGGGCTGCGACGCCCTCCCGATCTGCGATTCGCCGAGGACGAAGCCCGAGCGATCGCGTACCAGATGGAACAGATCGTGTCCGACATCGGACAATACGGCGCGATGCTCGACCGGATCACCACAGCGCTGCTCGACGACCCACACGACTCCGATCTGGCCTATCGCGATCGTCAGCGGCAGATGTTCGACGACTACGAGGCGTTGCTCGAGTCGTCGCAGAGCGCGTCCTATCACGCCTTCACCAACATGATCCAGGACCCCGTCAAACGCGAACGCCTCGTCACCGACATCGCCACCGTCACCGCGCAGATACCCGGAATCGATGGCGGGCTGAGGGCGGTGATGGACAATTTCGTCGAGTTGGTCACCCAGCAGATCGCCGAGGTCGGCCGCACCCGCCAACGGTGCGCACGCCGCATCCGACGCTTCGTCGCATCCGGCACACTCGAACAGAGCCGCGGGGTCGCACGGCAACTCAACGAGGCCCTCGCCACCGCGCACGAGTTGCTCAAGTCGTCGTTGTCCGACCGGCGGATCTCCTACGAGTTGCCCCTGGCCACGCCGGAAGTCACCTCGATCGGCCGACTGGCCTTCGAGATTCGCGATCGGGCACCCGCGGCGCAGGCCGTACCCGCCACCGGCAACGCCGACCTGAGATCGTTCGCATCGCTGGCCGGACAGGTCGACACGGTCGAACTCACCGAGACCGTCAACACCGCGGTGCACACGGGGCCGGTGACGCTGCCGGAGCTGATCGGCCGACTCGACGAGCCGTATCTGGCCCATGTGATCGTGCTGTGGTCGTGGGCAGTCGCCCAACCCGGCGGATCGGACCACGAGAACACGACGGCAGATCGCGCCCTCACGACGGTGCGGTTCCGGTCGCTGGAAGGGGAGGACCGAGCCATTGAGGTGCCCGCATTGACATTCACCGAACCGATTCCGACGGCGGAGGTCGACACGCTGTGAACACCGAAACCGACTCCGACAAGGGCCGTGACCCCGGCGACGCCCGACCTTCCGAGGACTACGCCGGCTTCGACGCGCTGCCGGCGGTCGAGAAGGCCGGACTCGAACAGTCCGCAGACGCACCGCGATTCGACGGCGATGTCAGCGCCCTGCCCGATCGGGCCTGCTGGGCGCTGCAGAACCTTCTCACCCGGCGCTATGTGAGCGGGGACCGCCAACCGCAGCTCTGGGCCTGGGTCCTGGAGTATCAGGATGCTCTTCGCGTACGTCTCTCCGAACTCGACCTGCGGCTCCGGATCGTCGATGAAGTCGAGGTCGCCTATGTGGAACAGGCAGGCTACGACTCGCGTTGGGGCCGAAAGATTCTCAAACGTGAGACGATCCACACCTACGACGCGATCCTGGCACTGCACCTCGCAAAGCATGCGCGAGCTTCCCGCGACGAGCACGTCATCATCACCCGCGAGGAGATCCACGAGCTCTTCGCGGGCGTCACCAACACCATCGACCGCGACCTGGCATTGTTCGACAAGCGCATCGGCCGGGCCATCGACAAGCTCGAAGAGATCGAGTTCCTCCGCAAGCACCGCGACGATCCCGACACGTTCACGGTCAGCCCCGTCATCTCCGCGGTCATGACCGCCTCCGTGATCACCGATCTACAACGACAGTTCGAACAATTCGTCGGGTCCGGCGACGTGCCCCCCGATCCCGCCGGAAGGGAGTCGGCCGCGGGCCGCGACGAGGACCACGACGGCATCGACGATGAAGGAGACGATTGGTGAACGCTCTGGTCGACCAGTACCACCTCTCACGGCTGCAGCTGATCAACTGGGGCGTGTTCGACGGGTATCACTCGATCCCGTTCAGCGCGAGCGGATCGCTCATCACGGGATCGTCCGGAAGCGGGAAGTCGTCACTGCTGGATGCCATTTCGCTGGCATTCCTGCCCGATCACCGTCGGAACTTCAACGCATCCGGCGACGCCACCGCGGCCGGGTCGGCCAGTGGAAGAAGGACTGTCGGAAAGTATGTGCGCGGCGCATGGGGCGAGCGTCGCGACAGCGCCGGCACGCAGCGCGAGATCATGTACCTGCGTGGGACGGGTCCGGCGTGGGCGGCGATCGCTGTCACGTACACGTCCACATCGGGCGCGGCGATCACCGGACTGGTTCTCAAATGGCTCGCCGCCGGCAAGATGACTGACGCGCACAGCGCGTACTTCATCCGTGACGGTGACACCGACATCGTCGACGTGTGCAACGAGTGGGCACGGACCAACCACAACTCCGCGGTCTTCCGCGATCTGGGATGGCGGGGCGGACCGGGGGAGGGCAAGTACCTGGCTTCCCTGTACTCACTCATCGGCATCCGTGGTTCCGATGCGGCACAACAGCTTCTGGGAAAAGCCAAGTCCCTCAAGAGCGTTGGCGGGCTGGCCCAGTTCGTGCGGGAGTTCATGCTGGACGAACCGAGCAGCGTGGTGGGTATCAAGGACGCACTCGAACAGATCGATCCGCTGGTCGAGGCGCGGGAGCTGCTCGATGTGGCGCGTCGCAAACGGACCCTCCTCGGCAACATCGAGGAGATACAGGAACGCTACGCCGCGGAGTCGGCGACGTTCTCGGTGCTCGACACGATCGATACCGCAGCCGTTCGCGCGTATCTCAACAATCTCCGTCGACACACCGCCGAGCCCGAGATCGCCGACCTCGACGATCAGATCGCCAGGCTCGACGCAGACCTCGCCGCCCTCACCGCGCAGCACGATCAGCTCCGGCAGGATCACAGCCATCTGCTGTCTCGAATCGCCACCTCCACCGGCGATCTCGCGCCGCTGCAGGAACAGCTCTCGACCGCGCGCCGGTCGGCCGGCGACGTCGCCACCCGGCGCAGTACGTATGAAGACAAGATCGCCGCGCTGGACTTCGATCTCCCCGACGATGCCGAACAGTTCTGGTCGCTGCGAGAGCACCTGATGGAGGAGGCCACCCGGATCGACGGGCAACTCGAGGCCGGTAAGACCCACTACGCCGACGCGCTGGCGCGCGAGGTCGCTGCACGCACCCAACGCGACGCGGCGCGCGACGAACTCGATCGGGTGCGACAGGCCGGTTCGGCCCTTCCCAGATCCGAGCACGACATGCGCCGGGCAGTGGCGCGTGGGTTGCAGATCGACGAGTCCGAACTCCGGTACGTCGCCGAACTCGTCGAACTGCGTCCGGAGCAGGAACGATGGCGACTCGCAGTCGAGAAGGTGCTGCGCACAGCAGGACTCCGACTCCTCGTGCCGGACAGACATTTTCGCGCAGCCCTACGATTCGTCAACTCGCACGACATGCGAGGCCGAATCCAGTTGCACCGGGCCGAGAACCGGGCGGCACCCATCGCCGACGCGGGGACGCTCGGCGCGACGCTGCAGGAGGTCGATCCGGCGCACCCGTGTTCGGCGGAGGCGATGGCCATCCTCGCCCGGCTCGGCAATTATGTCTGCGTCGATTCGCCGACGGACTTCGCCGATCACGCCAAGGCGGTCACGGACCGCGGCTTGCGGAAGGACTCGGCGAAGCTGGCGGTGAAGGATGACCGGCAGTCGCTGCGACCGTCACAGCACATCTTCGTCGGGGACGTCGCAGCGAAGATCGAGGCACTGCAGGCGGAGCTCGACGACGAGCAGCGAGCCCACGATGCCGCCCGTGAGGCGAGCACCACCCTCGAGGTCGACCGGACCGACAAACAACAGCGGCGCGATGCGTATCGGCGGGTGTGTGAGCAGTTCACCCAGTGGAGTGAGATCGACACCGACTCCGCCGACGACCGCGTCGACCAGCTCACCCAACAGTACGAGCTGCTGATGGACGAACATCCCGACGCCGATGCGTTGCAGCGCAAGGCCGACGATCTGTGGGATCAGGTGCGAGCCGCGATCTCCCAGGCCGCGCTCGTGCGCGACAAGATCGCCGGACACGACCGCCGGCGCACCGAGTTGCTCGAACTGGTCGACCGGCTCGCGCCCGAGGACATCGCCGCGCAGGCGCAGCAGTCGCTCGACGCGTTTCGCGAGGAGTCCGGTGCGACGCTGGATGTGCTCGCGCCCGAACCGTACCGGCAGGAGCTGCTCAAGCTGGTGGCCAAGGACCGCGACCGGATGCGCGCCGACGCGCGGCGCTCCCGCGACGAACTGGCGCGGATCCTCGACTCCTACGACGAGGAGTTCCCCGATGCCGTCCCCAACGACAGCGACGACCTCGACGAGCGGGTCCACGACTACGTCGCGGTGAGTCGCCGGATCGACGAGCGGGAGCTACCGGCCGCCTACGAGCGCATGCGACGCCTGATCACCGAGCAGGCGCCCGGCGCGATTCTCAACCTGCACATGGCCGCCGACGCAGAGGAACGACGCATCATCGAACAGATCGAGCGCGTCAACACCGGTTTGGGCGCGGTGGCCTTCAACAGCGGGACGCGGCTGCGGCTGCATCCCGGGCGCAAGAATCTCTCCGCGGTCGCCGACCTCACCGAGCGCGCACGCCAGATCTCGCAGCGCACAACCGCGGTCAGCTTCGGCGACGAGCAGGCGATCCTCGAGCAGTACACCGACATCCTGCAGTTGCGGGAGCGACTGGCCGGGGTGACCCCGGAGGATCGCCAATGGACGCGCGACGCTCTGGACGTGCGCAACCGTTTCGACTTCTACTGCGAGGAACACGACGCCGTCACGGGGGCGACGATCCGCACCTACAGCAACGCCGGCGACAACTCGGGCGGCGAGCAGGAGAAGCTGATGGCGTTCTGCCTGGCGGGAGCGTTGAGCTTCAACCTGGCGAGTCCGGACGGCACCGACAATCGGCCGATCTTCGCTCAACTGATGCTGGACGAGGCGTTCTCGAAATCGGATCCCCAGTTCGCCCAGCAGGCGCTGTCGGCGTTCCGCAAGTTCGGTTTCCAACTCGTCATCGTGGCCACGGTGCAGAACACGAGCACGATCCAGCCCTACATCGACAACGTGGTGATGGTGTCGAAGTCGGAAGTGGCCTCGGACGGGAGCGCGGACACCCGACCGGTCGCGACCGCCACCTCGACATCGATCCGGGCGTTCTCCGACCTCCGCCGGTCCAGCGGCGGACGACTTCCGGTCTGACCCATCACCGCGACAAGGTGAGCTACTGCGCGGCGAGCAGGCGGTGGTCGTCGCGCAACCACCTCGCGAATCGGTCACCGTCCATGTCGGTGGCGTGCAGTCGCGGTAGGACCCGCCGGTCGTCGGCAAGGGTGGCAGGCAGGGGAACGCTGGTACAGGCCAGCTCGACTCCGAGTTCGCCGACGGTGCGGATCGCGCTGCGGTCGAAGCGACCGAACGGGTAGGAGAACCGGGTGACCCGACTGTCGGCGAGTTCCGCCACCCGCCGATGCCCCTCCACGATCTGCTCGGTCTGCATCTCCGGAGTCAGATCGGTCAGCGACGCATGGTCAAGCGTGTGACTGCCGACGGTGATCAGCGGGTGCGCGGCGAATCGTGCGAATTGCTCGGCGTCCATCGGTCGACGGGCCGCGGGCGCCTCGACGGGCCGTCCCGCCCACGCCAGGAGGTGATCGACCGCCGCGTCCTGCTCGGCGGGCTCCAGGACGACGATGGCGTCCCAGAGCGTCCGAAAAAGCCGTTGGCGCGGAGTCGGTCGGTCGTGACCGTCGGCCCGCCACCCGGCATTCGTGACGGTGGCGCCGGCTGCCTCGTGCAGGGTGTACGTCTGCGGTCCGCTCCCGAATGGGAAGTGGAGAACCTCGGGGAGAGCCGCGTCGTGCAGCACGGCACGATCCACCGCGTCCCACCAGAATTCACGGGTGCGGCCCACGGCCCGGCCGACGAGGAACAACGTGGCGGGGATCTCGTAGCGTTCCAGCACCGGCAAAGCGGCGGTCATGTTGTCGACGTACCCGTCGTCGAAGGTGACCGCGATCTGCCGGCCCGCCCGCGTGTACGCCGTGTCGTCGGTGAACGCACCGAGATCGACCGCAGCACGCGCGTCGGCGAGCACGGCCATCTGTTCGGCAAATGCTTCCGGGGTCACGCAGATGGCCCACGGGTCGCAGACCTCCGCGCAGATGCGGTGATACATCAGCACCCCGCCGCGTCGCCGCCATCGGCGGGCGCGCACCTTGAGCCCCCACCGTATGTCGCTACTTCTCCACATGGAGAACGGTCATCGTTCCCGTGCCGCCGGGAGTGTCGACGAGCTCTTCACGAACGGTCATCCCGGCGAGATAGCTCAGGAGTTCCTCTCGCGGAAGCTGCAGGACCGGCGTCGGCTGCTCGTCGTCGAGTCGCAACTCGCTGTCGCCGAGTGGAATCGAGATCACGAGCACCATGCGTTTGTGGAATGAGCGCACCGTGTCGCCGAGAACTCGGCGCCAGTCCCAATGATGCTCGAGCACGTTGCTCACGTACAGGCAATCCGTGCCGATCTCGGGGTCCGGCAGTATCCCGTCTCGGTTATCCCAGATCTCGATGCCGTCGCTGATGTCGCGGAGAAAGTCCATTCCGGGTTTCTCGCTCGGAAGCTCTTGTGAGACAGGCGAAGTTCCATGATCTCCGGCTACGGACCGGCGCTGTCCGGCGTCGGCCGTCCGGGCCACCACCGTGACGATGACGGGGTATTCGGGGTCGATCACATCCAGCTCGCTGCGGCGGAGTTCCCGGTCGGAGATGCCCTGGAGGAACGAGGTGGCGGCCAGTACGTTGCCGAACGTGCGGACGTCGACGGCGCCTGGCGGGAACACCGAGCCGAACAGCCGCCGCGCCGACAGTTCGGTAAATGACCAGTACCAGGTGGAGTTCCACACCGGGTCGCCGATCTGGCTGATCCCGGGGGCGGTGCACAGCAGGACCCCGCCCGGCTTGAGGATTCGGTAGATGGTGCGCAGCGCGGCTTTGGTGTCGTAGATGAACTGCAGCGTCTGCGTCATGATGATGCAGTCGTAGGTGTTGCTCGGCACGTGCGGCGCATCGGTCAGATCCGCGACGTAGGTGGCATCGGTCACGTCATCGACGTGCAGCATGTCCGAGCGGGTCACGCCGTTCCCGAAAGCCTCGGTGTAGGTTCGTTCGCCGATCTCCAACACACTCCCGGTGATCAGGTCGCCATGCGCAGCAAGGAAGCTCTCCACGTAATAGCGGTCAACGGGGCGACCACGGGCATACCCGTACTCGCGGCAGATCGGCTCGACGCGCCGGAGGTCACCGAACCGGACCTTGCCGACACGAGGCCGCTGCCGTCGGTCGTTGAGGATGCGCAGCGCGCGTCGATAGCCGTCGTCACCCAGGACGGCACGGGCAACCGTGGTCCGGCTGCGTTGCAGAATCGTCATCGTCATATCCGTTCCGTGGCGGCCGGTCAGACCGGCCCGGCGGTGGCCCTCCTGTGGGCCAACAGACGATGAGATTACCTTGTGAGTTAGGTATGGCTTACCTGTGGGGCGAGGTCTCTGGCTCTCGGACGTTTGGATTGCCGACTCCCGGTGAACTCCCGAGCGAGGGGAGAGGAGTTGATAGCGATGCAGAGTCATGTGGAACGCGAGACGAAGTGGGATGTCGAACCGGATGTCCCGCTGACCTTCGACGTGAAGACCGGCGCCGACCAGGGCGTGGAGACGGTCGAACTGACGAACACCTATTACGACACCGACGATCTCGATCTGTTGAATCACGGAGTCACGCTGCGTTACCGCGAGGGTGACGAGAGTGATCACGGATGGCAGGTCAAGGTGCCCACGGACGACGGCCGGATCGAGTCGACGTTCGACGGCGACTCGACGACGGTGCCGACCGAGGTGGCGGACATGCTGTGGGGTCTGCGCCTGGGCAGAGACCTGGGCGTCGCCGCGATCATCCACACCCGTCGCACCCGACATCGCCACCTCGACACCAAGGGGCGGTTGCGCTACGAGATCGCCGACGACACGGTGTCGGCCACCGTGCCCGGCCCCGTCGCCACGGCCACGACGTGGCGCGAGATCGAGGTGGAACTTGGCCCGCAGTCACGCGACATTCCCAAGTCGGTCCGCAACCGGTTGCTCGACGTGGGTGCACGCCCTTCCGACGCGTCCACCAAGTTGGCACGCGCAGTGGGATATGCGCCACTCGACACCCCGCGACGCGGCTCGGCCGCATCCGAGGCGGTTGCCCGATACATGCGGACACAGCTCGCGGCGATCTTCGCCGGCGACGTCGCACTCAGATTGGGCGAGGACCCGATCCACGACACGCGCGTGGCGATCAGGCGTCTGCGCAGCACCCTGCGTACGTCGGCGAAGCTGTTCGACGCGGAGGTGATCGCCGGTGCCGACGACGAACTCAAGTGGTTCGCGGGTCTACTCGGCGAGGTACGCGACCGGCAGGTACAGCGGGCGCGGTTCGTCCGGGCACTCGACGCCATCGCGGCCGAAATGGTGCTCGGTCCGGTGGAGAAGAAGATCGACGACGAGCTCGCCGACGAGCAGGCCGAGCACCGGGCGAAGGTTGCCGAGGCGATGGTGTCGGACCGCTACCGGGACCTGCTGGAGATGCTGGTCGCCTGGGATCGTGGACTACCGTTCGTCGACGCCCGGGTGCGGACCAAACAGCTGCGCAAGATCGTCGAACGTGCCGACCGCAAGGCCGACAAACGACTGACCGAGGCGGTCGGCACGGGTGTTCCCGAAGACCTTCACCGGGCCCGAAAGGCAGCGAAACGCGCCCGCTACGCGAGCGAACTCGGACGCCCGGTGTTGGGCAAGAAGCAGGGGAAGGCGCAGGTCAAGAAGTACAAGAAGATCCAGACCATCCTGGGCGAGCACCAGGATGCCGCGGTCGCGGCGGAATCGCTGCGCCGATTGGGCGCTCGAGCCGGTGTACGCCGCGGAGAGAACGGATTCACCTACGGCATGCTGTATCAGCGTGAACTCGCTGCGGCCGAGGCCGCCCGCGCGAAGGTCATCGCACGCGGACGGCACTGAGGTCCCGGGCTACCGGATCGAAAAAAGGTGGGGCGTATCGGAATTCCGATACGCCCCACGTCACGTTCGATCTCAGTCGCGTGCCGCGGACAGAGCGTCGTTGAAGGTCTTGCTCGGCCGCATCACCGCCGCGGCCTTGTCCGGAACCGGGAAGTAGTAGCCGCCGATGTCGGCTGCTTCTCCCTGCGCACCGTTGAGTTCCTTGACGATCGTGTCCTCGTTGTCGGCGAGGGTCTGCGCGAGGGTGGTGAACCGGTCACGCAGTTCCTCGTCCTCGGTCTGCGCCGCGAGTTCCTGCGCCCAGTACATGGCGAGGTAGAACTGGCTTCCCCGGTTGTCGAGCTCACCGGTGGTACGCGAGGGGCCCTTGTCGTTCTCGAGCAGCTTGCCGGTGGCGGTGTCCAATGTCTTCGCCAGGATCGTGGCCCGCTTGTCGTCGGCCTTCTTACCCAGATCCTCCAGGCTGACGGCGAGTGCCAGGAATTCACCGAGCGAATCCCAGCGGAGATGGTTCTCCTCGAGCAACTGCTTGACGTGCTTGGGTGCCGAGCCTCCCGCGCCGGTCTCGTACAGACCCCCGCCGGCCATCAGCGGCACGATCGACAGCATCTTGGCGCTGGTGCCGAGTTCGAGGATGGGGAAGAGGTCGGTGAGATAGTCGCGCAGGATGTTGCCGGTCGCCGAGATCGTGTCCAGGCCACGGATGACCCGCTCGAGGGTGTATCGCATCGCGCGCACCTGCGACATGATCTGGATGTCGAGGCCCTCGGTGTCGTGGTCGGGAAGGTACTTGTGCACCTTCTTGATCAACTCGTTCTCGTGCGGTCGGTACGGATCGAGCCAGAACAGCACCGGCATCCCCGAGTCGCGGCACCGCGTGACGGCGAGTTTCACCCAGTCCTGGATCGGCGCGTCCTTGACGATGCACAGACGCCAGATGTCGCCCTCTTCGACGGTCTGTGTCAGCAGCACCTCGCCGGTCTCGAGGTCGGTGATGTTGGCCGTGCCGCCCTGTGGGACCTCGAAGGTCTTGTCGTGGGAGCCGTATTCCTCGGCCTTCTGCGCCATCAGCCCGACGTTCGGCACGGTGCCCATCGTCGTCGGGTCGAACGCGCCGTTGGTCTTGCAGAAGTTGATCATCTCCTGATAGATCCGGGAGAAGGTCGACTCCGGATTCACCGCCTTGGTGTCCTTCATACGTCCGTCGGCACCGTACATCTTGCCGCCGGCGCGGATCATGGCCGGCATCGACGCGTCGACGATCACGTCGCTGGGTGAGTGGAAGTTGGAGATGCCACGCGCGGAATCGACCATCGCGAGCTCGGGCCGGTGCTCATGGCATTTGTGCAGGTCGTCGATGATCTCTTCGCGCTGCGCACTCGGCAGCGACTCGATCTTGCTGTAGAGATCGGACAGACCGTTGTTGACGTTCACACCCAGTTCGTCGAACAGGTCTCCGTGCTTGGCGAAAGCATCCTTGTAGAACACCTTGACCGCGTGGCCGAAGACGATCGGATGCGAAACACGCATCATGGTGGCCTTCACGTGGAGCGAGAACATCACCCCCGTCTTGTAGGCGTCCTCGATCTGCTCCTCGTAGAACTTGACGAGCGCCTTCTTGCTCATGAACATGCTGTCGATGACGTCGCCGTCAGTGAGGGCCACCTTGGGCTTGAGGACGAGCGTCTCACCGGAGTCGGTGATCAGCTCCATCTTGACCTCACGGTCGCCCTCGACGGTCATCGACTTCTCACCGTGATAGAAATCGCCCTCGGTCATGTGTGCGACGTGGGTCCGTGAGGCCATCGACCATTCACCCATGCTGTGCGGGTGCTTGCGGGCGTACTCCTTGACGGCCTTGGGGGCGCGTCGATCAGAGTTGCCCTCACGCAGAACCGGGTTCACCGCGCTGCCCAGGCACTTGGTGTACCGGTCGCGGATCTCCTGCTCCTCGTCGGTCTTCGGGCTACCGGGGAAGTCGGGCAGGTCGTAGCCCTTCTCCTTCAGCTCTTTGATCGCGGCCAGCAGCTGGGGCACCGACGCGGAGATGTTGGGCAGCTTGATGATGTTGGTGTCGGACCGCTGCGTCAGTCTGCCGAGTTCACCCAGGTTGTCGGGGAGGCGCTGCTCCTCGGTCAGGTAATCCGGGAACTCGGCGAGGATACGCGCGGCCACAGAGATGTCGCTGGTCTCGACATTGATGTCGGCGGCATCGGCAAACGCGCGGATCACCGGCAAGAAGGCGTAGGTCGCGAGCATCGGCGCCTCGTCGGTCAGCGTGTAGATGATTGTCGGCTTCTCCGCGCTCATGATTCTCTTCTCAACTCCAGTTCTTGGTCGCGTCTGCGGTGTGCGGGATTTTGTCCCGGCGTTACCAGTATCACGTCGGTGGTGGCGTTGTGTGCACCGACCGGTTCAGAGAAACCCCTTTCGCCCTCGGGTCTGGGCGTCATCGGAACGGGTCTACGCGACCGATTCCCAGCCTGCGCAGGGGCGTACCGAGCCGCCAATACAGCAAACCACCCAGCCCCCGAGGGAAGAACGTGGACGTGGAGGTGATCTCGACCACCTCGTCGTCGGCCGTGCTCCATGGGGTCAGCGTGTGGTCGATGAAAGCGCGGCCGGGGAGTCCGTTGTCCTTGCGGACGCGGAGGTGGGTGGGTTGGTCTGCTTCGACGAGGCCCCACCCGGCCCCCACCGAGCCCCGGATTCGCTGCCACTCGTCATCGATAGGGCGCTTCACCACCTTGCGCTCGACCATCTCGAACCTCTCCTCCCCGGACCACGGCGGGTCCGTGGGTAGCGGTTCGGCTGCGGCGCTGTCGGCAGTGGCGTACGACCAATCGACCGCGTCGGCTCCACGGGCCACCCGGTCGAGGGTGGACTCGAGCGCGGTCCGGTACGACATCAGCCCGCCGGTCGGCTTGGGTATCACGTCGTCGATGTCGTGGTCGCGGCAGATCGCGTCACATTCGAGGGACTCGATCAGCGGCCGGGCGATCTTGCCCCGAATGGGTGTGACGAATCGGACCCATCGGCTCGCGATCGTCGGTGTGAGGAACGGCAGGACGATCATCTGGCGGCGAGGCAGTCCCGCCACCTCGGCGTAGATCTGCATCATGTCGCCGTACTCGAGTACGTCCGGCCCGCCGATGTCCCAGGTCCGCGATTCGGGCACAGGGGCGGTGGCCGCCTCGACGAGGTAGTGCAGCGCATCCTCGACGGCGATCGGTTGGATGGTGTTGTGCACCCATCTGGGGGTGGTCATCGCCGGTAGGCGTTCGGTGAGATGCCGGATCAATTCGAAGGATGCGGAACCGGACCCGATCAGGGTGCCGGCCTGCAACGCGACCGTCTCGACCGCCGAGTCGATGAGGATCTGACCGACCTCGGCACGCGAGGCGAGGTGTTCGGACAACTCGACGCCCTCGGGATGTAGCCCGCCGAGGTACACGATCCGCGTGACACCGCATGCGCGGGCGGCGGCCACCACGTTCTCGGCGGAGCGCCGTTCCTCCGCGGCGAAATCGGCATCGGTGCTCATCGAATGCACCAGGTGATAGACGACGTCGACGTCCGTGAATGCCGCCTCGAGCGAGGCCCGATCGGAGAGGTCGCCGCGCACGATGTCGGCGTGGGGGTCGGCCGTCCACGGCGCATCGGCGATCTTCGACGGTGTCCGGGCCAGGGCCCGCACGCGATGCCCCCGAGCAAGGAGTCGTGGGACGAGTCGCCCGCCGACGTAACCGGTGGCGCCCGTGACGAGGCACCGTCGCGTGTCGTTCACACATCCCACAGTACGGACGCCGTCCGTCGACCTCGCCGAGGTTTCGGATGCCGTCGGTCGTGGTAGCTCGGTGGGGTACGCGGATGTCACAAGGCGCCTTCGGGCGCGGGAAGCGAGGGAGATCGATGACCACGACGACCCGGACACGGGTGCTCAAGGAAGCTCTCGACGCCGTCGACTATCCGGCAGACAAGGAGCAGCTGCTCGCCGAGGCCGAGCACGCCGGGGCCGGCACCGCCACGATTCGCGCGCTGCGCAGCATTCCGCTCGAGACCTATCAGAACTTCGCCGAGGTGTCGGCGGCCGTCCCGGTGGACGACACCGCCGACGAGCGATCCGCATCCGACAAGGCTCAGCAGCACCGTCACCACACCAAGGACGGGCTCGCTGCCGGCGAACGCGAGATCCCCGTGAATCCGATCGTCGACGAACTGGGCGAGAACCGCGGCAGCTGACCGGCGATCGCTGGGCGCGCGCCCGGCGACTGGGAACGAAAAGGGTTGCCTCAGTTAACTATCCGATGGGTGAGGGCAGGCTCAACTTGCTGGCGCAAGGTGCTGTACGACCCTAGGCTGATCGGTAGACGCCTACGCGGCGTCGGCCCAGCACCTTCAGCCCAGGAGTGAGTATGGCCACCCTCGAAATGCCGCATGTCACGGAATGCACGGTCACTGCGTGTTCCTACAATCACGACGGTTGCCACGCCTTCGCGATCAATGTCGCCGGCCACAACGGCACCGCCGACTGCGCGACGTTCATACCCCTGTCCACCCGGGGTGGACTCGACGTCGTGTCGCCACAGGTGGGCGCGTGCCAGCGTGCCGACTGCGTTCACAACGAGAATCTCGAATGCACCGCCGCAGCAGTTCGGATCGGTGCCGGCGAGAGTTCTGATACCGCCAACTGCCTGACGTACAGCACCCGCTGAGCTCCACGTCGCGCAACCTCTGCCGCCGCAGTCCCGGATCGGGGCTGCGGCGGTTGTATTCGGTCGATGCGGTTCGGAAGTCCTCGACTCGTGACGACGATCCTGTCGAGAATGTGGTGATGGCTCCGTCCCAGGGGTACGAGCGGTCACCCGGCCGCACGACCAGAAGGAGAAGCGACCATGAAGTACCTACTGCTCAAGCACTATCGCGGCGGGCCGACACCGACCGTCGATTTCCCACCGATGGACCAGTGGGCACCCGACGAGGTGAACGCACACATCCAGTTCATGCGCGACTTCTCGGACCGTTTGGAGAAGTCCGGAGAGATGGTCGATGCGCAGGCGTTGGCACCGGATGGTGCCTTCGTGCGTTATGACGGTGAGGGCCGCCCACCCGTCACCGACGGCCCTTTCGCCGAGACCAAGGACCTCATCGCCGGCTGGATGGTGATCGACGTCGACTCCTGGGATCGTGCGCTCGAACTGGCCGGCGAACTGTCGGCGGCGCCCGGCCCGGTGGCGAGCCGATTCACGAGTGGTTGGAGGTGCGCCCGTTCCTCTCGGCGCCGCCGACGGTGACCGAGTGAACGAATCCGTACTGCGGGATCTGGTGCCCGCGGTGATCGGTGTCCTCGTCCGGCGCGGCGCAGATTTCGCGTCGGCCGAGGACGCCGTTCAGGACGCTCTGATCCGGGCACTGCAGACCTGGCCGCAGGACCCGCCGCGCGACGAGAAGGCGTGGCTGATCTCGGTGGCCTGGCGGAAATTCCTCGACGCGGCGCGGAGCGAAACCGCCAGGCAGAACCGGGAATTCGTCGTCGATATGGAACCTGCGGCGGGCCCGGTGCCGACATCCGACGACACTCTGCGCCTGTACTTTCTCTGCGCGCATCCGACGCTGCCACCGCAGTCGGCCACCGCATTGACCCTCCGGGCCGTGGGCGGACTGACCACACGGCAGATCGCGCAAGCGTATCTCGTCCCCGAATCGACCATGGCCCAACGGATCAGCCGTGCCAAACGCAAGCTCTCCGGGTTACCTCTCGACACCCCCGGCGATCTCCGGACCGTCCTGAGGGTGCTCTACCTGGTGTTCAACGAGGGATACAGCGGAGACGTCGACCTCGCATCGGAGGCGATCCGCCTGACCCGGCAACTGTTCGCCGTGGCCGACGACGCCGAGGTCGCCGGCCTGCTCGCCCTGATGTTGCTCCATCATTCACGGCGCGCATCACGGGTCGTCGATGGGGAGCGCCTTGTGCCCCTTGCGCATCAGGACCGATCGCTGTGGGACACCACCGAGATCGCCGAGGGGGTGACGATTCTGCAGACCGCACTGGCCCGCGACCGACTCGGCGAGTATCAGGCGCAGGCTGCGATCGCCGCGCTCCACGCCGACGCCCCCAGCACCGCGCAAACGGATTGGGTGCAGATCGTCGAGTGGTACGACGAGTTACTCGCACTCACCGAGAGCCCCGTGGTGCGGCTGAATCGGGCGGTGGCCGTCGGAGAGGCCGACGGCGCGGCGGCCGGTCTCGCGGCCCTGGCCGAGGTACCCCACGATCTGCCGCGTCGCGTCGCCGCATCCGCCTATCTACATGAACGAGCGGGCGACATCAGCGCGGCGGCCGAGCTCTACGCGGAGGCCGCCCGCGCCGCCCTCAGTGTCGCCGAGCGCGACCACCTGACGCGGGAGGCCGCGCGGCTACGCCACTCTTCCGGTGCGGGACTCTAGCTGCCGGACTGCTCCTGCTCGGCTGCGACGATCTCGGCGCGCACCTGATCCATGTCGAGGCCGCGCACCGCGCCGATCAGTTCGTCGAGCTGGGCTGCCGGGAGCGCACCTGCCTGATTGAAGACCAGCACGCCGTCTCGGAACGCCATCAGCGTGGGGATCGACCGGATCCCGAAACCCGAGGCGAGCTGCTGCTCGGCCTCCGTGTCGACCTTGCCGAACACGATGTCGGCATTGGCCTCGGATGCCTTCTCGAACACCGGCGCGAACATCTTGCACGGACCGCACCATCCTGCCCAGAAGTCGAGCATGACGATGCCCTCCTGGCCGATGGTGTCCTGCAGGTTGTCGAGTGTTATCTCACGTGTGCTCATGCTCGGTTCAATGCATGTGTCTCGGGGATATTCCCGAAAGGCGTGTCACGGCCGTCGCGATTCCAGTCGGACGCGATAACCCGCGGCGGCCAACCACTCGCGCGCCCGGCCGAGTTTGCGCTCGTCGGAGAACAGCATGAAACGAGTGAATTCCTCTGGCGCCTCGGACAACACGTTCTTGAAGCGACGAAAGGCGCCCCGGCCGTCGAGAGCGACATCGAGCTGGCCGGCAAGTCTCGGGTCGGTGATCGTCCCGGCGAAGTCAACCATGTCGCGGTAGCCGTCGCGTGAGCCGATGGACTCGACGTGCAACCACCGGGTCGAATCCTCGAGTTCGTCCTCGTCGAAGACCTCTTCGCCGCTGTCCTCGAGGACCACGTCAGGCCATGTCTGCCCGGTCCGGAGGTCGATCATCCCTCCGCTGTTCATCAGATCGCCCTCGAGGATCGAGCACAGTTCCTCCAGTTCAACAGGCAACGACCGGAGGGCCGGCGGGGTTGCTGCCGACGCGGCGTCGAGCTGATCCGCGAGGTCGACGTCACCGGCCCACCCCCGGTCGCGCAGCGCAGCAATACACTGCGCCGCCAACTCCGGCCACCCGGGCGCACCGTCTTCGACAGCGATCACCGCGACGTCACCGATCGTCTGCAGGACATCCCCGACAGGATGCCCACGGATCAGATCAGCGACATCGCCACGATCGCGCCGGTACACCGCGCTTCGAAGGGCCTTCAACGTCTCGAGGTTCCAGTTCTCGGCCATGGGCACCGAGGGTAGTTGCAGCTCGACGTCACGCACCTGCAATCGTGGGTTGTTCAGCGCAACGCGTCGGCCAACCGTCGCCACTGCTCGCGCGGCAGCGCACGCAAATCGTCGGTCAGTACCTGCACGCACACGTGGTCGGCGCCGGCGTCACGGTGTTCGGTGATACGACCCAGGACCGCCGACTCGTCGCCCCACGCGATGATCGCGTCGAACAGCTTGTCGCTGACCGTTTCGAGGTCCTCGTCGGTGAATCCGAGTCGCCGGAGATTGTTGGCATAGTTCGGCATGGCGAGGTAGCCGCGCAGCCATTTGGTGCCGATCGAGCGTGCTTCCTCACGATCGGTGGTCAGGATGACGGTCTGCTCCGGAGCGAGTAGGGGCCCGGTTCCCAGCGCCTCGCGGGCGATGGCGGTGTGTGACGGTGTCACGAGATACGGGTGGGCGCCACGGCTACGTTCCGCGGCGAGGTCGAGCATCTTCGGCCCCAGCGCGGCAAGCACGCGGCTGTCGGTCGGAACAGGCGCAGCTGCGTCGTCGAGTCCGTCCAGGAACGCCTTGGTGGTCGCCAGCGGCTTGCGGTAGCGGCCTGCCTCCTGAGCGTCGATCAGCGGGGCGTGGCTGATGCCGAGCCCGAGAAGGAACCGGTCACCGTGTTCGCCGGTGAGGCGCGCATGCGCGGCGGCGACGTCGCTCGGTTCGTGCATCCACATGTTGAGGATGCCGGTGGCGATGACCGCTTTCTTCGTGGCCCCCAGCAGATTGGCGACCGAGTCGAGGACCGGCCCGCCGACGTCCGGAATCCACAGAGCGGTGAAGCCCAGCTCGTCGAGCTCGGCGGCGGCCTCGGCAGCCTCGCCCGGATCCCCATATCGCAGTGGCGAACTCCAGATTCCTACCCCGTTGAGATGCATGCCTCGACACTACATAGTCATCGCAGCGTGGCCCGAACTACCGACTTTTGGCCGCTTCTGTGCTGTCGGCACGTAACCGTGAACCCATACCTTGAGAACGTGACCGAGGTCACAGGCGTTGCGGATGTCCGGGACGCCCCGACGGACGAGGGAGAGAAGAACGCATGCCACTCGAACCGGTATCGCAGGGTCTACTGCAGCAGCTCGCCGAGGAGCGACAACCCCCGATCAGCGAACAGACACCGGCACTGGCCCGGATGACCGGGCCGATCTTCGCCGGTATGAGTGGGCGCGGCCCAGAGGTGGCGGAGGTGCGCAACCTCAAGCTCAACGGTGTCGACGGCGAGCGCTTCCGCGTGCGGGCGCTGATCCCGGAGGGGGAGCCGCAGTCGGTCATCGTCTACTTCCACGGCGGCGGCTGGGTCCTCGGCGACATCGACCTGCAGTACGACCACCTCGGCCGCGACCTGGCGAATCGCACGCAGTCGACGGTCGTGCTCGTCAACTACCGCAAGGCCCCGGAACACCGGTTCCCGACGGCTATCGACGACAGTTACATCGGTTTGTGCTGGGCGGCCGAGCACGCGGCGGAGTTCGCCGAACCCGGCGCGCCCCTGATCGTCGCGGGCGACAGCGCGGGCGGCAACATCGCTGCGGTCATGACGCTGTGGGCGCGTGATCGCGAGGGCCCCAGTATCGACTATCAGGCCTTGGTCTATCCGGTCACCGACTGCGACGTCGACACGCCCTCCTACGTTGACCCGGAGAACCAGCTGATGTTGAACCGGGACACGATGATCTGGTTCTGGGACCACTACCTGCCCGACCGAGAGGCCCGAACCCATCCCGACGCCTCCCCGCTGCGAGCCCCCGATCTCTCCGGTCTTCCACCCGCGCTGGTGTATGTGTGCCAATACGATCCGCTGCACGACGAAGGCGTGGCATATGCCCGGGCGCTCGAGGAGGCCGGCGTCCCGGTCACGTTGGCCGAGGCCGAGGGGCAGATGCACATCTACTTCCAGATGGCGAACATCCTGCCCGGCTACGAGACCGGGATCGGGCTCGTGTCCGAGCACATCCGCGCCTTCATCGACCACCACTCTTCCACCGCACCGGGCGCGACATCAGCGCAGAAGGAGGCAACCAGCGATGCCTGACCGCGACGTACTCATCATCGGCGCCGGGTTCTCCGGTCTCTACCAGCTGCACAAGCTCCGGCAGCTCGGTTTCGACGCTCAGATCGTCGAGGCCGGGCCACAGGTGGGCGGTACGTGGTACTGGAATCGTTATCCGGGGGCGCGGTGCGACATCGAATCCATCGGCTACTCCTACTCGTTCGATCATGAGCTGCAGCAGGAATGGAATTGGTCCGAGCGCTACGCTGCGCAGCCCGAGATCCTGGCCTATCTCGAACATGTCGCCGACCGGCTCGATCTGCGCAAGGACATCACCTTCGACACCCGGGTGCAGTCCCTGGTGTTCGACGACGCCGACGACTGCTGGACGGCCACCACCGGCAACGGATCGACGATCAGCGCACGTTTCGTGGTCGCGGCCACCGGATGCCTGTCGAAGCCGCTGACCCCTACGTTCGACGGGCTCGACGACTTCACCGGGGATGTCCACTGGACCTGGGACTGGCCCGCCGGGGGCGCGGACCTCGCGGGCAAGCGGGTCGCGGTCATCGGGACAGGATCGTCGGGAGTGCAGACCATCACGGCCATCGCACCCGTCGTGGGGTCGATGACCGTGTTCCAGCGGACGCCGACCTATGCCGTGCCGGCGCAGAACCGGCGGATCGACGAGGAACTGGCCGAGCTGAAAACCCACTACGACGACTTCAGGGCCGAGAGTCGGCTGTCGGTTGGCGGATTTCCCTGCGGTGACGAACTGCCGCCGTTCTTCGAGGATCTCGACGACGTACGTATCCGGTCGGAACTCGAGGTGCGATACGGCAACGGCGGCTTGTGTTTTCAGCAGTCGTTCCGCGACCTGCTGCAGAACGAGGAAGCCAACGCCCGCGCCGCCGAGTACGTTCGCAACCGGATCAGCGAGAAGGTCGACGATCCGGCGGTGGCCGAGAAGTTGACACCGCGGACCTATCCGATCGCCGCCAAGCGGATGTGCGTGGACACCGGCTATTACGAGGTCTACAACCAGGACAACGTGGCGCTGATCGACGTCAACGAGCAGCCGATACGGCGCATCACCCCCCGAGGCATCCTGGCCGGCGACACCGAGCACGAGTTCGACGTGATCATCTTGGCCACCGGCTTCGATGCGATGACCGGGGCACTCGAGGCGATCGACATCAGCCACGGCGCACAGACGCTGCGGGACAAGTGGTCCGACGGCCCGCGGACCTATCTGGGATTGATGTCGGCGGGCTTCCCCAACCTGTTCACCGTCACCGGGCCGCAGAGCCCCTCGGTGCTGTCGAACATGGTCACGTCCATCGAAACCCACGTGGAGTGGATCAGCGCCGCGCTCGAGTACCTGCACGAGCACGGACTCACGCGCATCGAACCGGACGTGGCGGCCGAGGACAACTGGGTGAACACCACCAACGACGCCGCCGACATGACGCTGCTCGGGCAGGCGCCATCCTGGTACATGGGCGCCAACGTGCCCGGCAAACCGCGTGCCGCGCTGCCGTTCGTCGGCGGTGTCGGTGTCTACCAGCAGATCCTCGACGGGGTGGCGGTCACCGGATATCACGGCTTCGAACTGGTCTGAGAAGCAATATGATTCGGCGTCCGATCCCTGCGGCTACGAGCCGGGATCGGACGCCGATGACTGTCACGCCTGCGACGCCGAGCCCGCCCAGCGCCGCATGGCCCGCGAGAAGCTCGACCAATCCCGGTACCCGAGCCTCTCGGCGATCTGTGTCCGCGGCAGCGTCGTGTCGCGCATCAGATCGTGGGCGAGTCCGCGCCGCACGTCGTCATGGATTGCACGGTAGGAGGTGCCCTCGCGGGTGAGGGACCGGCGCAGAGTACGTGCCGAGTAGTGCAGGTCGGCTGCACACTCCTCAAGGGTGCAGTCCAAGGACGGACGGTCGATCAGGTATGCGCGCACGCGACCGGCGATTCCGTTGGCGTGCAATCGTTCCGCGCGCAGTCGCTCGCACTGTTCGATGAACACGGCGGCGGTGTGGGGGTTCGCCATCGGAAGCCGGAGATCCAGATACGAGCGATCGAAGATCAATTCGCTGCGCGCGCAGCCGAAACCGACCGGGACCTCGAAGACATCCTGGTAGGCCATCCGTGCGGCCGCACCGTCGACTCGATGGCTGAAGCGCACCTCCCGGAGCGGCGTCACCCCGGTGCCGGCGAACAGCTCCCGCTGCATCTGCACACTGGCAGCCAGGTCCCGCTCGATGACAAAGGACGCCAGGTCGCCGGGGACGCCGTCGGTGCGGGCGACCAGCGACCAGGAGTCGTCGCCGACGAGTTCCCCGGTCATCGTCGCGAAGGCGAACGTCAGCGGGGAATACCTCAGGCCGCACCGCACCATGTCGGTGACGACCTCGCAGGCCTGCAACAGATACCCGTAGTAGCCGTAGGAGGTGAGGTGATACTCGCGACCGATCTCGGCGCCGGTTCCCGGATGATGACTGAAGGCCGCGAGCAGATTGCGGATGACCACGATCTCCTGTTGCGCCTCGATCAGAATGGTCGCATCCCGCAGCGAGTCGGGGGTCAGGCCACTGCCGCGCAGCAACTGGGCAGGCGCGCATCCGCGTTCCTGCGCCCAATCGCAGATGATCGCGACGCCCGCGGTGGTCCGAGGGTGGTCCCAGGGATCCGGCATCCTCGCGAACACGATGTCGTCGGGATCGGAGTCATACCGTCCCCCGTCCGCGTCGACGGTCATCGTCACGCCGTGATCCTCTCCTCGCGCGAGCCCTACTTGTGATCAGTATCACGACGATCCGCTTGGACGGCAATCACCCGCCGCCGCCACCTGCAGTTTTGGGACAGCCGACCCACACGTCGGTGGCCGCAATTGTCGGGCTTCTGGCCCCGGATGGCATGTCGCCACCCCGATGTCCGACCATACGCTCGACCGTGACTGACGTGACAGGCATCACAGTTGGGCAGTCAGCTCGATGAAACCACTCGAGCCGGGGTGGAACCGACCGCACCGAGCGCGATGGCCTACGACGACTACCGAGGAGTCTCACCATGCGGACACACAAGGATCACTTCATCAACGGCCAATGGGTCCCGTCCACGGGCAGTTCATTGCTGCCGGTCACCAATCCAGCGACCGACGAGATCATCGCCGAGGTGGCCGCCGGTTCCGCCGACGATGTCGATCGCGCGGTGGCCGCCGCGCGGGCCGCCTTCGACGGGTGGGCGGCGACGCCGACGGCCGAGCGCGCGCAGTTCCTCGGCGCCATCGCCCAGGGCCTCACCGAACGGGCGGACGAACTGGCGGATCTGATCTCCAGCGAGATGGGGTCGCCGTTGTCGTTCGCCCGCGCCGCACAGGTGCCGCTGCCGATCAACAGCTTCGCCAAGGCCTCGGCCATCCTGTCCGAGTTCGAGTTCGAACAGGAGTACCGAGGCTCCACGATCGTCCGAGAGCCCTACGGCGTCATCGGGGCGATCACGCCGTGGAACTATCCGCTGCACCAGATCGCCCTGAAGGCGGCATACGGAATGGCGGCCGGGAACACGGTCGTGGTCAAGCCAAGTGAGGTCACTCCGCTCAACGCCATCGTCCTGGCCGAGATCGTCGAGGCCGCCGGGCTTCCGCCAGGTGTGTTCAATGTGGTGTTCGGCACCGGTCCCGACGTGGGTGAGGCCATCGCGTCGCATCGCGACATCGACCTGGTCAGCTTCACCGGATCCACCCGCGCCGGGCGACGGGTGAGTGAACTCGCCTCGGGAACCATCAAGCGTGTCTCCCTCGAGCTGGGGGGCAAGAGCCCCAACGTGCTGCTCGACGACGCCGACCTGTCGGCCGCGGTCCCCGCCGCGGTCCAGGCCGCGATGCTCAACTCCGGCCAGACCTGTTCAGCGCTGACCCGTCTGCTCGTGCCACGGTCAAGGCTCACCGAGGTCGAGAACATCGCCAAAGCCGTCGTCGAGTCGATCCCGGTCGGCGACCCCACCGACGAGTCCACCGTGCTCGGACCGTTGTCGTCGCGAAACCAGCAGGAGCGGGTGCTCGGATTCATCCGCAAGGGCATCGACGAGGGGGCGCGTGTCGTCACCGGCGGGCAGACCGAGCCCGGAGCGGGCGACGGCGCCTTCGTGCAGCCGACCATCTTCTCCGACGTGACGCGCGAGATGACCATCCATCGCGAAGAGATCTTCGGTCCGGTGCTCGCCATCGAGCCGTACGACACCGAGGACGAGGCGATCGAGATCGCCAATGACACCATCTATGGCCTCGCGGGTGGCGTGTGGTCGGGTTCGACCGAGCGCGCTCAGCAGGTCGCACGCAAGATCCGTGCCGGCCAGATCGCGGTCAACGACGCTGGAATGAATCTCGATGCGCCGTTCGGCGGATACAAGCAGTCCGGGATCGGCCGTGAGGCAGGGCAATTCGGACTCGAGGAGTTTCTGGAGGTGAAATCGATCCAGGGCTGAGGACGGCGAGCCGTCCGGCTCCGCGAATCGACGATTCGTCTCCGAACGATGAGCTCTGCGACCTAGTGTGTGGTCGAGGCCACATCTGCTCGGGCGTCTCGGACGGCCCGGTCATGACCGACAGCGACAGGGGAGAGGGACGCTATGACAGCCACCGCGAACGGAACGACGACCGATCTGACCACCGAGCCGATGCGTTCGCGCCGGAACCACTGGAACAACCAGATACGTCGACATGCGTTCATGACTCCGGACGCGGTCGCCGTGAGGTACCTCGACAAGTCGACCACGTGGCGCGAACTCGATGAACGGACGCACGCGTTCGCCGCCGCGCTGCATCGGCGAGGCGTCGGTTTCGGCGATCGAATCCTGATGGCGATGCTCAACCGCACCGAGTACATCGAGGCGGTACTCGCCGCCAATCTGATCGGTGCCATCCCGGTTCCGGTCAACATCAGGATGAGTCCGGCCGAGGTCGCCTTCCTGCTCGATGACAGCGGGGCAACGGTGGTCGTCACGGAGTCGATGCTCGCGCCGTTGGTGGACGCGGCGGCTGCATCGACCTCGGGGGTGGCGGCGACCATCGTGGTCGACCGTGCCGGCGACGACTCCCGTCACCTCGACTACGAAACCCTGCTGGCCGAGGATCCGTCCGACCTTCCGGAGATCGACGTTCCCGAGGACACGGTGGCGCTCATCATGTACACGTCGGGGACCACCGGAAAACCCAAGGGCGCCATGCTGACCCATCAGAATCTGCAGGCACAGGCGGTCACCATCATCGCGACCGCGGGGGAAGCCGGCGACGACGATGTCGCCTCGATCGTGCCGCCGATCTTTCACATCGCGGGTGTCGCGGCCTTCGCGCCGGTCTTTTACCGGGGCGTTCGGTCGGTGATCCATCCGCTCGGCGCGTTCGATCCCGACGACATGCTCGACACCCTCGAGCGGGAGGGCACGACATCGGTGTTCATGGTGCCGGCGCAATGGCAGGCCGTGTGTGCGGCGCAGAAGGCGCGTCCGCGCGACCTGAAACTGCGGACGATCAGCTGGGGTGCGGCTCCGGCGTCGGACAGCGTCCTCAACGCCATGAACGACAACTTTCCGGCGGCGCTCAACCTGACCGCATTCGGCCAGACGGAGATGTCGCCGGTCACGTGCATCCTCGAGGGCAAGGACGCGATCCGCAAGATCGGTTCGGTCGGCAAGGTGGTCCCGGCGGTGACCGCACGCATCGTGGACCCGATGATGAACGATGTGAAGCGCGGCGAGGTCGGCGAGATCGTTTACCGCGGACCGAATCTGATGAAGGGCTATTGGCAGAACCCGCAGGGGACGGCCGATGCCTTCCGCGGCGGGTGGTTTCATTCCGGCGACCTGGTGCGCGAGGACGAGGAGGGATTCCTCTACGTGGTGGACCGGGCCAAGGACATGATCATCTCCGGGGGAGAGAACGTCTACTGCGCCGAGGTGGAGAACGTTCTGTTCGGACACGACAAGATCACCGAGGCCGCGGTGATCGGACGGGCCGACGACAAGTGGGGCGAGATCCCGGTCGCGGTCGTCGTCCTCGCCGCGGGCGTCGATGATCTGACGCTGGCCGAACTCGAGCCGTACCTGAACGAGAATCTCGCCCGCTTCAAGCAACCCAAGGATCTCGTCATCGTCGACGAGTTGCCCCGCAACGCGGGCGGAAAGGTGGTCAAGCCCGCGCTGCGTGACGCGTACGGCAGCAAGGACGCGGGCCTGGCGCACTGATCGTGGTTCCTCGGGGGCGGCCCTTCGTGACGGCCTCCGCAAGCTCCGGCCTCCTCAGGGACCGGGGTGGTTCCGGCCTCCGGGAGCGTGGCGGCCCTTCGTGACGGCCTCCGCAAGCTCCGGCCTCCTCAGGGACCGGGTTTGACGTCGCCCCGATCCCTGAGGAGCGAGCTTGCGAGCGTCATGAAGGGGCGGGCTACTTCGCGTAGTCGTAGAACCCCTTACCGGTCTTCTTGCCGAGGTATCCGGCCTCCACCATCCGCTGCAGAAGCGGTGGCGGCGCCAGGTGCGGCTCGCGGAACTCCTGATACAACGACTCCGCGACGTCGAGGACAACGTCGAGTCCGACGGTGTCGGACAGCGTCAGCGGGCCCATGGGGTGGGCGCAGCCGTTGATCATGCCGGTGTCGATGTCCTCCTTGGTCGCGTAGCCGCTCTCGAACATGCGGATGGCGCTGACCAGATACGGGATCAGCAGGGCATTGACCACGAAACCGCCGCGGTCGCCCGCCTGGATGGTCTTCTTGCCGAGATGGTCACGCGCGTAGGTGGTGACGGTCTCGATGGCCTCCGGCGAGCTCGCGAGGCTGGCGATGATCTCCACCAACGGCATCACCGGAACCGGGTTGAAGAAGTGCACACCGACGACCCGTGACGGATCCGCCACATCCTTGGCGACCCGGATGATCGGGATCGACGACGTGTTGGTCGCCAGGATCGCCTCGGGTGCGGTGACCTTGTCGAGTTCGGCGAAGAATCCGACCTTCAGCGATTCGATCTCGGGCAGTGCCTCGATGACGAGTTCGCGATCGCCGAAGTCCTTGACCGCGGTCGTCAGGCGAAGTCGAGACAGCGCCTGCTGCGCGTCATCCTCGGTGATCTTCGCCTTCGACACGCCGCGTGCCAGCGACTTCTCGATGCGCTGACGTGCGGCGTCGGCCGCGGCATCGTCGCGTTCGAGGACGAGGACGTCGTCACCGGCGCGGATCGCGATCTCGGCGATTCCGGCTCCCATGGTGCCGCCGCCGACCACTCCCAGCTGTGTCATGCATTCTCTCCAGATCTCGAGGATGGGTCGTGGCCAGGATAGAGCCGGTCGGCGTGGTCGCGATTCGGTGGTCGACGAGCACGCGGTCGCGGTGTCTCAGAGGCACCCGGACACCCCCGGAGAGCAGATGTGAGCAATTCCTCACCTTTTGCCGGGCTACGCGTGCAGACGACGCGCGACGTCGTCGCCGATGGTCCATCCGCAGCTGCGCTCACCGATCGATGTGTACCGGAGTCTGCACCCTGCACAGACCTGCGAGGGCGTCGTGCCGGGTCGCTGCACATGTCGACCGGCGAGTGCACGGAAATGGGCCCACGCCTGTGCTTTCACCGCAACCACCGCGACCGAACGAACGCGTTGGCGAGGGACCCGATCCTCGAACCCCTCCCGGAATCGGGGAACCGATCATCTGGCCTCCGCCCCGACGAATCCGTCGGTGGCACGTCCCCGACGGGGCCGCGGACCCGACCAGTCGCGACTCGGCTACGGCCGATTCGCCCGGATTCATGCCACGCGGACGATCGGACCGTACTCGCGCGTAGGAAAACGATTCGCAACAATCGAGCGGTGTCCGTCGCCGACGCCCCCGAAAGCCGTCGGCCGGACCCGCCCGACCTGGCACTTGTCATGACCCACTCGGCGGGGAGCGCGAACGACCGCGCGGACCGACCGACAGGCACACACAGAGAAGGGAGTCGGCGATGTTCACTCGCATTGCCATCGTGAACCGAGGCGAGTCCGCGATGCGACTCATCCACGCCGTCCGGGACCTGTCCGCCGAGACGGGACAGCCGATCGAGGTGATCGCGCTGCACACCGACGTCGACCGCAACGCCACCTTCGTCCGTGCGGCCGACATCACCTACGACCTGGGTCCGGCTGCGTCCCGTCCCTACCTGAACCTCAAGGTCCTCGAGCGCGCACTACTCGAGACCGGCGCCGAGGCAGCCTGGGTGGGGTGGGGCTTCGTCGCCGAGGATCCCCTCTTCGCCGAACTCTGTGAACGCATCGGCGTCACCTTCGTGGGGCCGTCGCCGGAGGCGATGCGCAAACTCGGCGACAAGATCGGCGCAAAACTGATTGCCGAAGAGGTCGGTGTCCCGGTGGCCGCGTGGAGCCGCGGCGGTGTCGACACCCTCGAGGAAGCCGTGGCCGCGGCTGCCGAGATCGGTTACCCGCTGATGCTGAAGGCGACCGCAGGCGGTGGTGGTCGAGGTATCCGGAAGGTCGCGAGCGACGCCGATCTGCGCGACGCCTACACCCGCACGCGCGACGAGGCCGAGCGCGCCTTCGGCAGCGGCGTGGTGTTCCTGGAACGACTGGTCACCGGAGCCCGGCACGTCGAGGTGCAGGTGATCGCCGACGGTCAGGGCACTGCGTGGGCGTTGGGTGTGCGCGACTGCTCGGTGCAGCGCCGCAACCAGAAGATCATCGAGGAGTCGGCGTCACCGGTTCTTCCGGCCGACCAGGTCGCCAACCTGAAGGCATCTGCCGAACGGCTCGCCGTCGCGGTGGGCTACCGGGGCGCGGCCACCGTGGAGTTCCTGTATCACCCCGGTGAGAACCTGTTGGCCTTCCTCGAGGTCAACACCCGCCTGCAGGTCGAGCACCCCATCACCGAGACCACGACCGGGTTCGACCTGGTGCGCGCGCAGTTGCACGTCGCATCCGGCGGCCGACTCGAAGGTGAGCCGCCGCAGGAACGGGGCCACGCCATCGAGGCCCGCCTCAACGCCGAGGACCCGGACCGCGACTTCGCGCCGGCGCCGGGACGCATCGCGCTCCTGGAACTGCCCGCCGGGCCCGGCATCCGGGTCGACACCGGTGTCAGCGAGGGCGACACCATCCCGGCCGACTTCGATTCGATGATCGCCAAGATCATCGCCTACGGCCGTGACCGCGACGAGGCGCTCGGCCGACTGCGCCGCGCGATGCGTGAGACCCGGGTGATCATCGCCGGCGGTGCCACCAACAAGAGCTTCGTCCTGGAACTGCTGAGCAGGCCGGAGGTCATCGACGGCAGCGCCGACACCGGCTGGATCGACCGCGTCCGCGCCGAGGGTGGCCTGGTCGCCAATCGGCACTCCGCCATCGCCCTGGCCGCCGCCGCGATCGACGCCTACGAGGAAGAAGAGCACGTCGAACGGCAGCGGCTGCTGTCCACCGCATCCGGCGGTCGCCCGCAGGTCCAGCACCAGAGTGGCCGACCACTCGACCTCAAGCTCCGCGGTGCGGGCTACCGGGTCCGCGTGGCCCGCATCGGCGCGCACCGCTTCCGTGTGGCGATCGAGGCCGGCGCCGAGACCCACACCGCCGACGTCGACCTCGAACGGTTCGACACGCACAGCGCGCAGATGGTGGTCAACCATGTGCGCTACCGGCTGGTCACCGACACCCACGGACCGATCCACCTCGTCGACGTCGACGGCGTGACGCATCGGGTGAGCCGCGACGAAGGCGGCGTGCTGCGGTCGCCGGCACCCGCACTGGTCGTCGCGACGCCGCTCGAGGTGGGCGCCGAGGTCGAGGCCGGGGCGCCTGTCCTCGTCCTCGAGAGCATGAAGATGGAGACGGTGCTGCGAGCTCCGGTCCGCTCGCGGCTGAAGGAGTGCTCGGTGTCGGTCGGCACCCAGGTCGAGACCGGTGCGCCGCTACTGCGACTCGAACCCCTTGCCGACGACGACGAAGCGGACGCGGCCGAGGACGTGGCGGAGGCCGTCGACCTCGAATTGCCCGCCGAGCGGACCGATGTGGAGGCGCACGAGCGCACCACCCGGACCCAGGAGGATCTGCGCAGCCAACTCCTGGGCTACGACGTGGATCTGCACGACCGCACCCGCCTGCTCGACGACTACCTCGCCGTGCGGCACGCCGCTCTCGAGAGTGGACGACGGCCGCTCGCCGACGAGCTGGAACTGATCACCGTGTTCGCCGACATCGCCGAGCTCAGCCAGAATCGGCCGTCGGGGGAGGTCCTCGGGGTCGAGCACGTCCACAGTGCCCGCGAGAACTTCCACACCTACCTGCAGAGCCTGGATGTGGAGCGCGACGGTCTTCCCGAGACCTTCCACACGCAGCTGGGTCGGGCTCTCGGCCATTACGGCGTTGCCGAACTGGACCGTAGCCCCGAACTGGAAGCGGCCGTCTTCCGGATTTTCTTGGCCCTGCAGAATCCGGCCGACTCGGTCAGTGTGATCAGCACGCTGCTGCGCGAGTGGCTGCGCGAGCCGACACCGCGGGAGGAGCTGCGCGACACCGTCGGCAGCTCGCTCGACGGGCTGGTGGCCGCGACCCAGGTCCGTTTCCCCGCCATCGCCGACCTCGCACGCGGCGTCATCTACGCCTGGTACGGCCAACCCCTGCTGCGGCGCGACCGTGCCCGGGTCTACAACAATGTCCGCAAGCAGCTGCGTTACCTCGACGAGAATCCCGACGCGTCCGACCGTTCCGACCGGATCGCGGAGATGGTCCGCAGTACCGAACCCCTGGTACGTCTGCTCGGGCAACGGATCGTGCGCGGCAACCTCGACAACTCGGTGATGCTCGAGGTGCTGACCCGCCGCTACTACGGGAACAAGGGGCTGCGCGACATCCGGATTCAGCCTGCCGGTGGCGCGAGCTTCGTCGTCGCCGAACGCGGTGGCGCGAATCTGGTGTCGGCCGCGGTGAGCTTCGACGATCTGCCCGCCACGATGGGCGGACTCGCCGAGCTCGCGCGGGAGACCGCGTCGGTCGATGCGGACCTCTACCTCAGCTGGGAGCAGCAGCCCGCGGACTTCGATGCGATGGCCGGCAAGCTGCACGAGATCATCACCGCCACGTCGATGCCCGGACAGGTGCACCGGATCACCGTGACCGTCGCCGGCAGCGGTGACGCGCGCATGCACAATCACTTCACGTTCCGACCGTCGGCGACGGGCATGTCCGAGGAACGTCTGATCCGCGGATTGCATCCCTACATCGCCCAGCGCATGCAGATGGAACGGCTGCGGAAGTTCGACCTCACCCAGCTGCCGTCGTCCGACGACGAGGAGGTGTACCTCTTCCGTTGTGTCGCCAAGGAGAATCCGTCCGACGAGCGACTCATCGCGTTCGCCCAGGTCCGCGACCTCAGCGCGATGCGTGAGCACGACGGCCGGCTGCTGACCCTGCCGACCGCGGAGACAACTCTGGCGTCGTGTGTCGATTCGATCCGTCGCGCACAGCGCAGCTCGAACCGGACGTCGTCGACAAACCGCATCGTGATGTACGTGTGGCCACCGATCGACGCTCTCGACGACGACCTCAACACCATCGCCGACTACTTCCGTGGCGCGGCGACCGGCGTGGGCCTCGAGGAGGTCCTGCTCATCGCGCGACGACGCGAACCCGGCAGTCGTGAGCTGACCAAAGTCGCGGTGCGCTTCTCGGTCAACGCCACCGGCGGCTTCGACGTCGCCGTGGGCGAACCGTCGGACGAGCCCATCGAACCCGTCGACGAGTACCGGCAGAAGGTGCTCCGCGCCGCCCGCCGAAACACCGTGTACCCGTACGAGCTGGCCACGCTGCTCGGCGAGTTCTCCGAGTACGACCTCGACGCGGAACAGCGTCTGGTGCCGGTGAATCGGGCCCGCGGCCGCAACACGGCGGCGATGGTCGCCGGAGTGGTCACCACCCCGACCGAGAAGTACCCGGAAGGCCTGACGCGGGTCGTGCTGCTCGGTGACCCGACCAAGTCCCTCGGTGCGTTGTCGGAACCCGAGTGCGCGCGGGTGATCGCCGCCCTCGATCTCGCCGAGCAGATGCAGGTGCCACTCGAGTGGTACGCGCTCTCGTCGGGGGCCCGGATCTCGATGGACTCCGGAACCGAGAACATGGACTGGGTGGCCCGGGCGCTCAAACGGGTGGTCGAGTACACGCAGGCGGGTGGTGAGATCAACATCGTCGTGGCCGGCATCAACGTCGGCGCGCAGCCGTACTGGAACGCCGAGGCGACGATGCTGATGCACACCAAGGGCATCCTCGTGATGACCCCGGATTCCGCGATGGTCTTGACCGGTAAGCAGTCACTGGACTTCTCCGGCGGCGTGTCCGCCGAGGACAACTTCGGCATCGGCGGCTATGACCGCGTGATGGGCCCCAACGGCCAGGCGCAGTACTGGGCGCCGAATCTGGGTGCGGCGCGCGATGTCCTGATGTCGCACTACGACCACACATATGTGGCGCCGGGGGAGCAGTCCCCGCGTCGGGCCGCGACCAGCGACCCCTCCGACCGGGACGTCTCCGAATTCCCGCACGTGTTGGCGGGCAGCGACTTCAGTACCGTCGGCGACATCTTCTCGTCGGCGAGCAACCCGGATCGCAAGAAGCCCTTCGACATCCGCACGGTGATGCGTGCGCTGGCCGACCAGGATCACACTGTGCTCGAGCGGTGGGCCGGCATGGCCGACGCGGAGACGGCCGTCGTCTGCGACGTCCATCTCGGCGGTATCCCGGTGTGCCTGCTGGGGATCGAGTCGCGCGAGGTCGCGCGACGCGGCTACAAGCCGACCGACGGACCGGACACCTACACCGCGGGAACGCTTTTCCCGCAGTCGTCGAAGAAAGCTGCGCGCGCGATCAACGTGGCCAGCGGCAACCGCCCGCTGGTGGTGCTCGCGAACCTGTCCGGGTTCGACGGCTCACCCGAATCGATGCGCAAACTGCAGTTGGAGTACGGCGCGGAGATCGGCCGCGCCATCGTCAATTTCCGTGGGCCCATCGTGTTCTGCGTGATCTCGCGCTACCACGGCGGGGCGTTCGTGGTCTTCTCGAAGGCGCTGAACCCCAACATGACGGTGCTCGCGATCGACGGATCGTTCGCCTCCGTGCTCGGTGGTGCACCGGCAGCGGCCGTCGTCTTCGCCGGTGAGGTCGCCAAGCGTGTGGGCGCCGACCCGCGCGTCCGGGAACTGGAGACCCGCGCCGCCGGCGCGTCGGGCACCGACCGGTCGGCGCTCAACGCCGAGCTGGCCGACGTCCGCCAGTCTGTCCGCGCCGAGAAGATCAGTGAGATCGCCGCCGAGTTCGACTCGGTGCACAGCATCCGTCGCGCGGTCGAGGTCGGTTCGGTCGACGCGGTGATCCAAGCTGCCGAACTACGCCCCCGCATCATCGGCGCGATCGAGAGCAGCTCCAACTGGTCGGACCGCGGAGCTCAGGCCGCCATGTCCTGACGCTCGAGGAACTCCCCGGAAACCGGGGTCCCTACATCACGCCGTCTGCCGGGCCGGAGGATTCGTCCTCCGGCCCGGCAGACGTTTTTCGCTACACCGACACGAGGTATTGACATACAACCGATTGGTTGTATGTTTGTGGTGTGGCCGACGCGGACGAGGACAGAGCAGACGCCCTCTTCCACGCGCTCTCCGATCGCACGCGGCGCGACATTCTGCGTCGTGTGCTTGCCGGTGAGCATTCGGTCTCGGTGCTCGCGGCGAAGTACGAGATGAGCTTTGCCGCGGTGCAGAAGCACGTCGCCGTGCTCGAACGGGCCGGCCTGCTGATCAAAAGGCGTAGTGGCCGTGAGCAGTTGGCCTCGGGCGACGTGGCTGCGGTGCAAGCGGTATCAGACCTGCTGGCGGAGTTCGAGCAGGTCTGGCGCGGCCGCATCGCACGTATCGACGAACTGATAGCAACCGAACCGTCACCGGAGGACTGAGCCATGCCTGTCACCAATGTTTCCCATGACATCGACGCCCGCACCATCACCATCGCCGCCGAGTTCGCCGCCCCGGTCGACCGGATCTGGCAGGTGTACGCGGATCCCCGCCAGCTCGAGAAGATCTGGGGCCCGCCGACCTTTCCCGCGACCGTGGTCGAACACAGCCTCAAGCCCGGCGGGCGGATCACCTACTACATGACCGGACCCGAGGGCGAGAAGTACGCCGGATACTGGGAGGTGGACACCGTCGATGAGCCGAACGAGTTCACCTTCCGTGACGGTTTCGCCGACGAGGACTTCAAACCTGTTGAGTCGCTGCCGGTGTCAACGAACACCTACAGCTTCCGCGAGGAAGGCGGCCGCACGATCGCGACCTATGTGAGCATCTACGAGACCGCTGAAGGTCTGCAGAAGGTGCTGGAGATGGGTGTCGAGGAAGGTGCGTCCGAATCGATCAACCAGATCGACGGGCTGGTGGCCGGATAGCGTCAGGTCGACGTTGGTCGGCCGTCGAGGATGACCCCGGCCGTCGCGGCCACAGTCGGATCGGCGTCCTCGAGCAGTCGGCTCAACATCGGGTCGGCCCGCGGGACCGGGAATTCGGCGAGCGCCTGGGTGATGCGCAGTCGGACGGCGGGATCGGGGGTCGTGTCGTACCGCTCCTGCAGCGTCGCGACGATGTCCGCCGAGGTCTGCTCGGCCAATCGGCCGAGGGCCTCGGCGGCCTCGATGTCGCGTCGCCCGTCGACCACCATCGCCACCAGCCGGGGGATCGCGTCGACCGTACCGGTGTGCGCGAGCACCACCGCCGACCGGTCGCTCACCTCGTCGTCGGGGTCATCGAGCGCTCGCCGCAGCAGAGCCGTCACATCCGGATGGTCGATGGCGACGATCGCGGCGACCGCTCGACGGCGGATCGCCACATCGTTGTCGACGAGCCCCTGTGCGAGACCCGGCAATCCCTCGCCTCCGGCCCGTGCAATCGCCCAACGTAGGGCGCCGGCGACATTCGGATCATCTTCCGACAACACCGCTCTCACGAGTTCCGCGATCGCGGGGCTGGTCTCCCCGGTGGGGGAGAGCACGGCCTGTTGCCTGCGTGCTCCCGATTCGGACTCCAACGCGCGCGCCTGCGTGACCACCCGGACGACGTCGGTCCAGTCCGCCGGCGCGGCAAGTTCCACCCGTTCGAGACGGCGCAGCAGCTCCTGCTCGGACGCGATGCGCTCACGCGTACGCCGGATCACCTCGGTCACCAGTGCATCGGGCGAGAACCGTGGTTGCCCAAGGGCTTCGGCGACCTCCTCGAGTGACAGCCCGAGCGTTCGGAGACTCTCCACGTGGAAGAGCCTCCGAACGTCGTCCGCCGAGTATTCCCGGTACCCACCGGATGTCCGGCCGGTGGGCGTCACCAGCCCGAGTCGGTCGTAGTGCCGCAGCATGCGGGCACTGACGCCGCACCGTCGGGCCACCTCCCCGATCAGCATCGGTGACGCTCACACATCGACACCCACCGAAGCACGACGCGCCATCTCGACCGAGAGATCGAACGCGGCATCCGGATCACTCAACAACCGCTCGGTGGCAGCCGCGTGCGCCCCGACCCGCGGATCCGCGTGGTGCACATACACGTCCACCACTGGATGGGCCGAATCACCGAGCTCGACCATCGCGCGTGCCAGGCTGAGTCGCACCTGCGCATCACCGCGGCCGAACTCCGCGGCGAGGTCGGCCGCCAGATCCGATGCGTCGGCGGGATCGACGAGAGCCACCGCAGCACGCCATGCGGCACGTGCCACGTCGTCGTCGGGGTCATGGATCGACATCGCCACGCGAGAGAACGCTCGTCGTTCCCCGATCTTGGACAACGTGTGCAGCGCCTGGCTGCGGGCCTGTGGATGGGCCGACTCCAGCTCGGTGAGCAGCGCCGGGACGGTGATGTCGGCCGACGCCCGGCACAACGCCCAGGTCAACATGTCGCGCACGAAGAAATCCGGTTCCGTGCCACACCTCTCGATGAGCACCGGGACGAGCCGCTCGTCCGCAGCGGTTCCCGCGGCCAGTGCGGCCCGGAGCCGCTGCGACGCGTCGGTGGCGCCCAGCGCGGTGATCAGTGCAGTGCTGCGATCGTTCGTGGTCATGACGATCACCTCCTTCACCGACCATGAAACAGCTTGTCACGATGACAAGGTCAAGT
The DNA here is from genome assembly GCF_036350415.1 of Gordonia sesuvii. Taxonomy (NCBI): domain Bacteria; kingdom Bacillati; phylum Actinomycetota; class Actinomycetes; order Mycobacteriales; family Gordoniaceae; genus Gordonia; species Gordonia sesuvii. Next base: position 166,499 of record NZ_JAZDUF010000002.1, on the reverse strand, counting down.
GCGGCCCGAACGCGCACGAGGTCCGGTTACCATACGACCCATGTCAGCCGCTCTTGCGACGGGAGAGCGAATCATGGCGACCGGCTCGCTGACCACCGACTATCTCGTCGTGGGTGCCGGCGCGATGGGCATGGCATTCACCGACGCCCTGATCGACCACGCCGACGTCCACGTGACGCTCGTGGACCGTCGGCCAACCGCGGGTGGCCACTGGCTCGATGCGTATCCGTTCGTCCAACTGCACCAGGCGTCGGTGTTCTACGGCGTCGGCTCGACGGTGCTGGGCGACGGTACCGTGCAGCGAACCGGTCCCGAGCAAGGGTTCGGGGAGCGCGCTCGCCGGCCCGAGATCGCGGCCTACTTCGACGACATCCTCTGGCGCCGATTCGTGGGCTCCGGACGTGTCACTTTTCTGGGCACGAGCGAGTACCGGTTCGACGGCGAGAACCACCTGGTTGAATCGCGGGTGTCCGGACGGATCCGCCCGGTCACGGTGAGACGCAAGGTCGTCGACGCCACCTACCTGTCGCCGACCATCCCTGCGACGACCCCGGCTCCGTTCGCGGTCGCCGACGAGGTCCCGGTGATTCCGGTGCACGAGCTCGCATCCCTGCGTGAGGCACCTGACCACTTCGTCATCGTCGGGGCCGGAAAGACCGCCACCGACGCGATCATCTGGCTGCTGACGCGCGCCGTGGATCCCAACCGCATCCTCTGGGTTCGTCCACGCGAACCCTGGATGTTGAATCGGGCTGTGGTACAACCCGATCCGCTGGTAGCCCTCCAGCTCGCGACCGACACGATGGCAGCGGCCACACAGGCCGGAACCATCGACGATGTGTTCGCCTCCCTCGAGGACGTCGGGGTGATGATGCGAATCGACCCGACCGCGTTCCCGACCATGGCCAAGGCACCCACCCTCGGCGCCTGGGAACTCGAACACCTCCGGACAATCGACCGAGTTGTCCGTCTGGGCCACATCGAGCGGATCGACCAGCGCGAGATCGTCCTACAACAGGGGAGGGTCGCGCTTCCACCCGGAGCGCTTGTCGTGCACTGCGCCGCATCCGGCCTGCGCTACCCACCGCTCGTGCCGATCTGGGGCGACGGTCCCATCCGCCTGCAGACCATCCGGGCGGGCTTTCCCTGTTTCAATGCAGCGCTGGCCGGATACGTCGAGGCCACCCGCGACGACGACCGTGAACGCAATCGCCTGTGCCCGCCCAACCGACTGTCGGACACGCCGCGCGAGTGGCTACACATGCAGGCACGTAGTGCCCGTGCGACCCGCGCGTTCGGCGCCGAACCCGACATCGCGGCCTGGGCGAACGACTGTGCGCTCAATCCGGCGCGGATCCGACCCGAACTCCGCGACAGCGCGGCGGTGCAGGCGGCGCACCAACGCCTGTCGGAAGTCGCGCAACCAGGTCTCGCCCGGTTGACCGAGCTCGCGGCGAGCGCGACCTCGGCGGCGGGCGCCGACCACACCCGCTGAATACTCCGACCCGAAGCCGGCCGCGGTGTCAACCCGCCGCGAGAAACCCGGTGGTCGTCACGCGTCCTGATCGGCCTTGGTCAGGATGACGTACTGTGCCGAGATCTGTTGGTAGGCATCGGTGATGTCGTCTGACCGAACGTATCCGACGTAGCGGCCTTCCTGGACGTGGCAGGAGTACATGGTGTCTTGGCCGACGCTTTTGCTGCATTCAGCGGTGGCGAGTCCGGGTGGCGGGTCGATGGGGGTACTGGTATCCCCGGGTCCAGCGTCGGCTTCCATGATGGCCGTCGCCCCGTCCGGGGTTGCGGCGCGATACACGATGGACCGTTCGACGGCGTTGGCGGTCGAGCCGGTCTCGGTGAGCACCGTGAAGGTGGTCTTGGGATCGGTGCTGGTGTGCGCTCGTCCACGCGGGCCGTACACCGCCCGCAGCTGGTGACCGGGGCCGAATGTGCCGCCGGTCTGGAGTTCCTCGTCGGTCATCGGCAGCGCATAGATCAACACGCGGTCCTGGTCGACGTACGGTCGGACGGAGCCGGTGATCCCGCGTTCGGCGGCCTCGGCCTTGGTCGGGGTGGCGGGGAACTGATCGATCAACGTGCGTTGCAGGCTCAACGCCTTGCGGAGTGTCGGTTCGAGCAGGTCCTCCTGCTCGGGCGTGGTCTCCACCCACTGGTACAGGACGTACGAGTTGTGCGGGGTGAACGCGAGCATCTGCTCGTTGCCGCCGACACTTGTTCGCTTCACGATCGCTGTCGGCTCACCCGGCAGCCCGGTCAGCTCCGTCTTGTCACGGGTGGCGAGCGCATCGGCCATCTGCCGGGCGGCCATCCGCGCGTGATTCGCGTCCGCGTAGCGCACCACCATGTTGTTGAGACTGCGTGCCGTGCCCGCTCGAAGGTGAGAGTCCGGTGTGGAGGCGGTCGTCGTGTAGCCGCCGAGCAGGAACTCGTTGGCGGGTACGTCGACGGCCTCCGGCCCGAGGATCATGGTGAAGTTCTTGCGCGAGGCGATGGTCTGGGTGGGCATCTTCTGGTTGGTGAGGTCCCCGTCCACCTCGAAGGGCACCACGATGAACTGGGCCATTCGTTGGGCCTCGACCTGCACGATCTCGGCGTCGGTGGCACGGCCGAACGGCTCTCGTGGTTCCGTCGGGTAGCTACCGGTGTCCAACGCGGCCAGGTCGATCGCTGCCTGCGTCTCACCGGCCGCCGACGGACTGGGCTGCGGATTGCCGTTGGTGGTACATCCGGTCGCCACGGCAGTCGCGGCGACCACGACTCCGAGGACGCGAAGAGCCGAACGAGACACGTCGAGTCGAGACGTGATGGATCGAGACTGAGTGGATCGAGACATGACTGTGCTTCCCTCTCACTGCACGCAGCGGCGCGTGCACCCCCTGGTGTGCTTCCGCGGCAGACGTTCCCTGGTCAGAGATTGGTTGCAGCGGAACGCGTGAAAGTTCCCCGACCGGGCACATTCACGATGTTTGCGACGCAGTGCAGGGTAATGCACAGGTGGTCGTCGCTGGTGATCGGGGTCTCAGTACACTGCCGATCTGATAGGACCGCGATCGGGCACCACACTCACCAGCACAGGACAGCTCATACTCATGGCGGATGCGGCTTGGACTCTCGCGATCGATTTCGGTACGTCCAACAGCGCGGCAGCGCATTCCGGGGCGACCAGTGGTGGGATCGAGACCTTGTCGTTGTCGCATGCGAGCCACCTGATGCCGTCGGCGGTGTACGTCGAGCACCCCGACCGGATCTCGGTGGGCGATGCGGCGGTCAATCAGGCCCAGCGCGATCCGAGTGGATTCGTCGCAGCGCCGAAGCGGCTCATCGGTGGACAGCCCACGGTCACCGTCAACGGCCATACGTTCCCCGTATCGATGATGGTTGCCGCGGTGATCGGCGCCATCGTCCATCGCGGGACGGCTGCGCATGCGGGGACGCCACCCAGCAGGCTGATCCTCACCCACCCAGAGGCGTGGTCACCGCAGCAGATTCAGGTGCTCGTCGATGCCGCAGTGCGCGCCGGTATCCCCGCTGCCGCGATCTCGACCATCTCGGAACCCCGTGCGGCGGCGGCGCACTACTCGCGTTCGCACGCCATGCACCCCGGGGCACGGATCGCGGTGTTCGATTTCGGTGGCGGAACTCTCGATGTCGCCGTCCTGACCGTCGCCGGCGACAGCACCTTTCGCGTCGTGGCCGCACGGGGCGACAACGGACTGGGCGGCAAGAACATCGATGCCGTCGTCGCACGGTGGGCCGAGGAACGTCTCGGTGACCGTGATCCGACCCTGGTGCAGTGGCTGCGTCGCGAGGCCACCGTCGACGTTGTCCAGCAGATGCAGGACTCGATCCGTCGGGGCAAAGAGCTGCTCTCGGAGGCACCGTCGGCGACGATCACCGTGCCCACCCCGCAGGGCCGTCAGACCTTGCAGCTCACCCGCGACGAGTTCGACGAGATGATCGCCCCCGCCGTGGATCAGGCGATCCGTCTGACCCGGGCCACCTTATTGGACGCCGGAATCCACCACCCGGACCAGCTGACCGCCCTGTATCTGACCGGAGGATCGTCCCGCATTCCCCTGATCCAGCATCGGCTCGGCGAACTGGGACCCGTCGCCACCCTCGACGACCCGAAAACGGTTGTCGCACAGGGTGCAGCCGTCACTGCGCGGGCCGCGTCGGCGGGGACCGGCAACCGCGGCGTCCCGGTCGCGGCGCAACTGATGCCGGCGTGGCAGCAGCAACGTGCCCCGATGACCGGCGCCCCGCGGCCTCCGACAGCGTCCGCCGACGGCATCCGAACGGACCCGCCCGGCAAGCGGCGCTGGGGACGCCTGGCGGGCGTCACCGTCGGGGTCGTCGCCACCATGGGTATCGCCGCAGGCGCAGTCGCACTCATCGCGCGCGATGATGCGGTACCCCCCACGCCCCGTCCCGAACAGTCGACGGCGGCCACGGCAGCCGGGGACACCGGTAAGGACGGTGGCCGGGTGATCGACGACGAAACCGCGCTGCTCGATGCACTGCCCACCGCCTTACGTTCGTCGACCACCGAGTGCCGGAAGTCGGGCTTCACCGCGAACGACGCTCTGCAGATGAGCTGCCAGATCGCCGACGACAGTGAACTCGCCCCGCTCATGACCGGTGACGGTCCCGTCAGCGACTACATCATGTTCAACGTCGATGACAATCAGGCTCAGTCGGAGATCGTCAACCTGCGCAACGGCATCTACACGAACGGCGACGGTGAACTGTTGGAGAACTCGGCCCGAACCGCTGCGGGAGAGATCACCGAAGACCCGAGCGCGGGATTCTTCAAGGTCCGGTATGCGCGCACCGGCGACGGACTGGTCGCGAGCATCTACGGTCTCGAGTCACTGGCGGATGCCCGCACGTTTTTGACCAGGTCCGGCCTCATCTGAGACTGCGGGAACATTCCCCGCCGCACCCGCCATCCAACCGTCGACAGCGCACCTGAGCCACCGATGGATCGTCCGTGGACCGAACTGAAAGGCCGACCCGATGTCTGATCCCACCAGCCCCGACCTGACCACCGAAGCCGTCACCGACAGCGACGGCGACGGGCAGCCGGACACCGTGCACATGCGCGACGAGCACGGCAACGAGTACACCGGCCATGTCGCCGACGACGGCTCGGTGACCGTCGAGGGCGGTCCCGACGGACCGGTCACGGTCAGCCCCGACGGCACGGTCACCGGACCGGGAGCAACTCCCGAGTCCACCCCGGCACCGGCACCGGCACCGGAGGATGCCAGCGCTACCGAGGACCTGACCGCAGCGGAGAACCCGCAGATCGCACCTGACCGAGCCTACGAACCGAACGCAGACTCCACGGCTGCCGAAGGATTGCCGCCCGCACCGGCCCAGGCACCGAACACTGACGAGAACACCAGCGACCCGGCGGACCGCGAGCCGGCCGCCGCGCCAACCGGTGCGGTCCGACCCGAGTCGACCGATCCGGCGGCTCCCGGCGGTTCTGCCGCAGAGGGGGAGGTGACGATCGACTCGACCGTCGACGTCGATCGTGACGGCGACGCCGATGTGGCGCGCGGCGACGTGGACGGCACGCCGATCACCGCATATCTCGACAGCGAGGGCAACGCGATACTGGTGGAGGCGGACACCGACCACAACGGCACCTTCGAGACCGCGATGTACGCGGGCGACAACAGCACGGTGATCGCCGAGGTCGACACCGACGACGACGGGATCCCCGATCTCGCAGCGCAATACACCGATGACGGGGACCTGTACCGCGTGGCGACCCTGGACGCAGAGGGCCAGGTGACCAGCGTGAGCACCGACGTCAACCTCGACGGCACCCCCGATGAGGTTCTCATCGACACCGACAATGACGGAACCCTGGACTCCACGGTGCTCGACGTCGACGGTGACGCCATCCCCGACACCGTTCTGACCGACCACGACGGTGACGGCACCACCGACGAGATCAGCTATGTCTACGGCGGACCGGACAACCTCGAGGCCCCCGGAGGGCCGACCGACCCCGGCTACGCCGACGACGCATCGTTCTGAGAATCAGCTGCGGGGCGGTGACACCGAGGGGTGTCACCGCCCCGCAGCCGTTCGAGGGCACCCGATCGACGTCGTCCCCCAATCGCAGGACAACTCACCGAAATGTGTAACGCAGAGCACACCCTGCGGTATGTATCTACCAAGAGGTGATCGACGCCTTCAGTCCTCCACATCAGATCGGAGCACCATGCGCAAGGTCCTCAAACGATGCGCTGTTTCACTCGGTTTGGCCGCCGCCGCAGCGTCGGCGACCGTCGGGGCCGGGTCTGCCCAGGCGGCTCCGCCGCACACCGTCTTTCAGATTCCCGCGACGGCCCTGGCGACCAGCGGACTGGTGGTACCCGGCCCCTACTTCGCGAACGTCGTCGCGGCGCCGACCAACCGGCCCGGCCAGACCGCTTTCTCGGCACCGGCACCTCGGTCGATCTGCAGCAGCAGCGCAGCCGGCTCGTTGGTGCGGATCAGCTACGTCAACATCACCACCGGTCAGTCCGGCGCCGTGATGGTCAAGCCATGCTTCTACTACCTGAACCCGACACCGGTCGTCGCCACCGCGAACACCGGCGCAGGCCAGGTGGTGGCCACGATCCAGGTGACCGGGTCGGCGGCCTACCCGAATGCGGGCCAGCCCTCGCTGCCCGGCGTGGCGACCTTCGCCGCTCGCTGAGCCAGTCCCCGAGCCGGCAACGGAGTCCTTCCGTCCCGACCCGGGGTCACTCGGGATCGGCGAACCGCGGCTCCCGCTTGGCAAGTCCAGCGTGGACGGCCTCGAGTTGGTTGGCCGAGCCCATCAGCCCGACCTGCAATTCGCTCTCGAGCATCAACGCCGCGGACGCGTCCGCGCCCGTCCAGGTCTCGTCGTAGAGACGTTTGGCGGCGCGGACGGCGTGCGGTGATTTCCGGGCGATCTTGTGCGCGAGCTCCAATGCGGCGGCGAGAGGATCCTCGACTGCGCGGGTGACGAGTCCCAACACCTGCGCTTCCTGACCACTCACGATGCGGCCGGTGAACGTCAGTTCCTTCGCGACGTCCACAGCGACGACACGGGGGAGCGTCTGGGTGATGCCCATGTCAGGCACCAGACCCCACTTGACCTCCATGATCGACAGCCGGGCGTCGGGTGCCGCGTAGCGGATGTCGGCGCCGAGGGCGATCTGCAGGCCGCCGCCGAAGCAGTTGCCGGTGATCGCGGCGATCACCGGTGCCGGGACTGCGGCCCAGTCCACCGACACGCGCTGCGCCCGGTTGGCGCGGTGTCCGTCCTCGCGTTCGAGGAGCGACTCGGCGCCACCACCCTGTCCGAGGCTCGAGATGTCAAGTCCGGAGCAGAAGCTCTTGCCCGCCCCGTGGACGACGACGGCCCGAATCCGACCGTCGGTCTTGAGCGTGCCGGTGACGTCGAGCAGCGCGTCGAACATGGCGCCGTCCAATGCATTGTGTTTGTCGGCGCGGTCGAGAGTGACAGTCGCTACGCCCGCTTCGTCGATGTCGACGGAGATCCTGTGTTCGCTCACCGGCGACATGCTAGTCGTCGGGTACACCACGCGGGGCGAGTCGCCGCGACTCACGGAAGCAGGCTGACTCCGCACCCGACGGTTCAGGAACCGAGCAACCGGGAGTCGGGGTGCGCTCGCTGCCACGCCGCGATCGCAGCGTCCCATTGATCTCCGTCGAGCGTGGTCACCGATGCCGGGAACAGCGCGTCTTCCTCCTTCGCGATGTGCTCATGCAGATCGAACACCGCTGCACGAAACCGGTCCTGGTATGGCGGCATCGTCAGGTCCATCGACTCCAACAGCTCTGCCAGTTCGCGATGCTCGACGATCAACGGATCGATGTACTCGGCGAAGATATCGTCGCCGGCCAGTAACTCCGCGAACAGACCGTCCTCCTCTCCGCGCCAGTGCGACCGCAGCTCGGCAGCCAGGCGGCCAGCGAGGTCACCCGCCCGGGCGAGGTCACCGGCGTCCAGCGCGCGAACGGCGTCGCCACCGAGGTTGACCGCGCGCTCGTGCTCGGCGGTGTAGTCACGCAACAGCGGCATCTCCCGACATCCGCAGTACTGACACATGCCGACCTCCTCGGCTGGATGGGCTGACAGCCCAACCGTAATGGCAGCGTCGGGTGCGATGTCGGGATCGCGGTCAATGGATCTGCGTCACCGAGATCGTCTGCCACAGTGAGTGGTCGGAACCGGCAGGCACGTCGACCCGGTTCGGTCCGACGTTGGCGGCCTCGACGCACACGAATTCCCGCCAATGTGACCCCACGTCGGCCATTCCCGACGCCGATGCCTCTCCCGGATTCCACACCACTGCGCTGCGCCCGCCTCGAGCCGTCACCTCGACGCTCCGTCGCAATCCCGGGTCGATGATGCGGTAGGTACCGCCGGCATCGGGGTAGACCCGGTCGCTGCGGCCGGAATCCTCTGGCAGTGACCAGTTTCCGTCCTGCGTGTGTGTCCTCATGTCGTCGAACTTGTCGATGTAGGTGAGCTCCCTCAGACCCTCGACGTGTACCCGACGGACGTCGGCCACCTTGAAGTAGTTGTGAAACGCCTCGGTCATCGTCACCGCAGCCAATCTCGGGTTGTGGGTGTGAAGACCCTGGGTCAGCGTGGCGCCGACACGAACGGTCATGTGCACGGTCAGGTCGAGATGATCGAGCCCTTCGGGCGCCAACTCCAGCTCGGTGTCGCCGTTCTCGGTGGTGCGGGAACCGGTCAGGGCCCATCGCGCGGTGCGGGCATACCCGTGCGACGGCACGTCGTCGCTCTGGCCTTCGCGTGCGAAGTACGGCCAGCACACGGGTATTCCCCCGCGGATCGGGGTCGGTGGAGCCGCGACGAGCGGAGACACCCACAGCACTTCGTCGTGGCCGGCGGGTACGAACGACAGGATCTGCCCGCCGAAAAGTGACACCGCCGCGGTGGCGGCCGGGGTCTCCACAACGATCGCCTCGAACCCGTGAACAAGGCCATGCCGCACGCCGCCGATGTCGCCCGATTCCGTCACAGCCCCAGCATCGCACAGCACGCGCGCCCGGTCTCAGCGTCGATCTGGGATGATGGTCGACGATGAGTACCCCGTTGCCGCCAGTGCCGTCCGACGTGCGACTCGTCGTCAGTGACATGGACGGCACCCTCCTCGACCCCAGTAAACGCATACCGGAGTCCCTGTGGCCGTTGCTCGACGAACTCGGGGAGCGCGGAATCGTGTTCAGCCCGGCGAGTGGCCGTCAGGCGGCGACGCTTCTCGACCAGCTCGGCCATGCGGTGCCCGGTCTGGTCGTGATCGCCGAGAACGGCGCGGTGGTGGCCCGCGACGACGAGACGCTGCGGGTGACCCCGATCGACGACCGAGCCGTCGCGGCCGTGCTCGGTCGTGCGCGAGAGCTGGCGGCCACTCGCGTGTCGGACGTGGGAATCGTGTTGTGCGCGCCCGATGTGGCGTTCGTGGATCGTGCCGACCCACCTTTTCTGGAGCAGTTCCAGCCTTACTATCACTCGCACCAGATCGTGCACGATCTCGCCCTCGTGGATCGCGAACTGGTCAAGATCGCAGTCTTCGACTTCGGCAACATCGAAGACGTCACGGCCCCCGCCATCGCGTCGCTCGGGGGCACCATGGAGGTCGTGGTCTCCGGCCGCAACTGGCTCGACGTCATGGCGCCCGGCGTCGACAAGGCGGGCGCCGTCCGCGCCGTGCAAGAACGACTCGGGATCACACCCGCCCAGACGATGGTGTTCGGCGACTATCTCAACGACCTGGCGATGCTCGACACCGCCGAGTGGTCCTACGCGGTGGCAAACGCACATCCGGCCATCCGTGCGGCCGCTCGATATCTCGCGCCGTCCAACGAAGAGAACGGCGTCGTACGCACGGTTCGCGCCGCGCTGGGACTGCCCGACCTGGCCGTTGCCACCTGAGCACTGATTCCGGAGCGGGGTTCTGGTGTCACTCGCGTGAGGTCTCGTCGTTGTCGCGGTTGTCGTCGCCGACGAGTTCCGGATCGTGTGAACTGCCTGCCGGGTTGTCGAAGGTCACGTCGATCTCCTGGAAACCTTTGTGCCGCTGCGCTCGTGCCTGAGCCGAGTATGCGGCTTCGTCGCCCGGCATGAGGACGACGTTGTCGGTGAACGGTGTCAGCAAGGACCGCGGATAGAGGTTGTCGACCCGCACCGCGTTGGCCTCGAGGCACACCACGACCATCACGGCCGCGACGTACAGGAATGCGAGTAGGCCCAGGACGACGGCGAACACACCGTAGGTGGCGCCGGCGTTGGCGATCACGCGCTGGACGAAGACGCTGCCGAACGTCTGCAACACCTGCCAGCCGACGGCTGCGGCCAATGCACCGGGCAAAACATCCGAGATACCCAGGGGGCGAGCGGTGCCGAAACGGAAACCCACGACGAAGACCGCGCTGTAGAGCGCCAACGAGCCGACGATCGCGAGGACTCGTCCTTCGCCTCCGAGGTCGATCGCTGCGGTGACCCCGTTGAGCACGGTGAGGCCGATCACCGCCATCCCCACCGTGGACAGCAACAGAGCCCCTTTGACCCGGACCTGAATCGGATTCGGTCGCTCGTTGCGGGGGACGGCCCACACGTTGTTCATCGCGTTCTGGATCGCCACGGAGACTCCGAGGGTACCGTAGATGGCGCTCACCAGGCCGATCGTCACGGCGGTGACGCTGCCGCTGAGCTGGCTCGATCCGGTCAGCTGGTCGCCGACGACGGGGATCTGCGACATCGCGGAATCGACGATGCGTTCCTGCAGATCGGGGTCGTCCTCCAACACGAATCCGAGCACCGACGTGAACACCAGCAGTAGTGGGAACAGTGACACGAAGCCGTAGTAGGTGATCAGGGCTGCGAGGTAGCCGCCCTGATCATCGAAGAACTTGTACGCCACCGCGAGCGGGTAGCCGCTCTTGGGATGGCGGGTCTGGAATCTGTCGATGCGCTCTGTCAGCGACACGCGCCACCTTCCCTCGCACGATTCACGTCGGGAATCCGGGCGAACCCGCAGTACACGCACGGTATCAGCGATGCCGACGGCGAGCATCGGGTGCGTGATGTCGGCGAGTCGCCGGGATGCTGGTGCGGGACACTAGTGCACGAACGGCGCCACCGACGTGGCGAAGTGGCGCAACTGATCGACGGGTTCGGCCACCGGCCAGATGAAAACCCGGCAACACCGGCCTCGACGTAACGCGCCAGCCTTGCGGCGCACACCTCGGGTGCCCCGATGAGCAGTTGCTCCGCGAGCACGGCGGGGTCTCGACCCAGCATGCGCGCCACCCTGGTCAGGTGGATATCCGCCTCCGCCACGGAGTCCGTGACGTAGGTCCACATCGTCGCGATCACGGTCGGGAACCCGGTGTCGTCGCGGCCGACGGCGCGGAGGTTGTGACGGATGTGCTCGCGTCCGACGGTGATCCTTTCGGGGCTGGTGTTGTAAGCCGAGGCCAACCATCCGTCGCCGAGATCAACGGCACGCCGCAGCCCGGCCGGCGATCCCCAACTCCCGATCCAGATCGGGACCGAGCGTGCCGGCCCCGGCTCGAGGGCCGGCACGTCGTAGAAGGTGCCGGTGTGTGATCGCGGGGTGTCGGAGAGTGATGTGCGCAGTATGCGCACCGCCTCGTCGAATCGTGGCCATCGTTGCTCGAAAGGGATTCCGGCCGCGGCATAGTCGCCGGGGGAGGAGCCCGGTCCAACGCCGAGCACCAACCGCCCTCCCGACAAGATGTCTACTGCGGCAGCCGCTTTCGCCGTCACAGCCGGACCACGGATCACCGGGAGGGTGACCGTGGTCGCCAGCGTCAGGTCCTCGCTATGCTCGACAAACTGACGAGACCATCCCGCCACGGCTTCGAGAACACCACGTGATCATTCGCCCCGATCGCGCTGAACCCGGACTCCCGCGCGGCATCGACTAAGCGCGCCGGCGACGTGGGCTCTGTCCCGTCAAGGTCGATCAGCGGCAGGTGCGCACCGAACCACACCGTCACAGCGTAGCGAACGCGCGTGGGCGAGAAGCCGACCTATATTTCTGTCGTTCGAGTGATGGATTCCGGCCGCCCCGCGAGTCATACCAGGTATGGACGTCGAAGAGCAGAACAGAAGTCCCGGAGGGGACCGAGTCGACCTCACCTCGGCACGCGCCGGTGATCCGGACGCGTTCACACGCCTGGTGGAGCCACACCGCATCGCCCTGCAGACCCACTGCTACGCGATGCTCGGCTCGAGCCACGACGCCGACGACGCGGTGCAGGACACCCTGCTACGGGCGTGGCGGCATCTCGGGTCCTATGCGGGGCGTGCGCCGTTCGGGGGATGGCTGCACCGGATCGCCACCAACACGTGCCTGACCGCCTTGGAACAACGGTCGAAACGGTTCATCCCGGTGGACCTCGCCGACCGTGAGCCGATGGAGTCCGGGGATGGCCTGGCGGGTCACCAGACGGCGGAGGCGATGAGGCCGGGGCCGCTACCGACGGCGTGGTGGCCGTCCGAGCGCGTGGAGCTTCGCGAGGCCGTCGAGTTGGCGTTCGCGGCAGCCCTCCAGCACGTCCCACCGCGCCAGCGCGCTGTGCTGTTGCTGCGAGATGTGCTGGGCTACAACGCCCGTGAGACCGCGGACATGCTCGACACGACGCCGACGGCGGTTGACAGCGCACTCGCGCATGCGCGGCGGACCGTCGCCTCGCGCGTCGGTGAACTGTCCCAACAGCGGACGATCCGCGCGCTCGGCGACCGAGCGGTCCGCGACCTCGTCGCCCGATATACCGACGCCCTGGAGAGCGGCCACGTCGAGCAGATCCTGGCGCTGCTCACCGACGACGCCGAGTGGTCGATGCCGCCCTCGACCGCATCTTTCCGTGGGCACCAGGCCATCACGGAATTCCTCGTCGACGGGCCCCTGCGCCACCGGTGGCGTCACCTGCCTACCAGCCTCAACGCTCAACCGGCCGTCGCCTGTTACTGCTGGGACGACTCCGCCGGGCAGTACCGTGCCCATGTCGTCGATGTCCTGACCGTTCGCGACAACCGGATCGCTGCGGTCACCGCATTCATCGACCCGTCGCTGTTCGACGTTCTCGGGCTGCCGCCGGCATTGTCGTCGAAGGTCAGGTCATGACCGCGGACGTGCGCCCCGGGGTGGTCACCGCTGTGCTCGGCGCCGCGTTCCTCATGACCGTGCTCGACTCGACCAGTGTCGTCGCGGCCCTGCCGAGCATCGAGGCAGCACTGGGATTCGAGACCAACGACGCAGCCTGGGTGATCACCGCCTACGGCGTCGCGGTCGGCGGGTGCCTGCTGTCGGCCGGCCGACTCGCCGACGTCGTCGGCGCCCGCCGCACCTTCGTTGTCGCCACAGCGGTATTTGCTGTCGCGTCCTTGACCTGCGGCCTTGCCTCCAGTCCGGTTGTGCTGGTCGCCGGTCGTGTTGTGCAAGGTGTGGCCGCGGCCGCGATGACGCCATCGGCACTCGCACTCCTGCTCGCCGCACATCCGGAGGGGCCGCAGCGCAACCGGGCGATCGGCATCTGGGGCGGACTGGGCGGGATCGGTGCCACCGCGGGGCTGCTGGTCGGCGGGCTTCTGACGTCGATGGCCGGCTGGCAGTGGATCTTCTTGGTGAATGTCCCGGTGTGCGTCCTCGTCGTGGCGCTCTCGGCTCGGGTGCTGCCGGATCCCCGCCCGTCCGGCGATCGCGAGATCGACATTGCGGCTGCGGCGACCCTGTCGTGTGGTCTGGCCGCTGCCATCCTGGCGGTCTTGCGCGGGCCGGTGACGGGGTGGTCCGACCCAGTGGTCGTCGCCGCCACCATCGGGGCGGTACTGATGGTGACGGCCTTCGCCGTCGTCGAACGCCGTAGCCACGACCCGGTCATTCCGCCACGATTGCTCCGGATCCGCGGCCTCGTCGCCGGCAACACCGCGGTCTTGCTTGCCGGGATCGCCGTCGACGGCCTGCTGCTGCTGTCCACCCGCTACAGCCAGCAGATCCTCGGTGCCGGTGCCCTGGCGTTCGGCGCCGTCGCCGCGGTGATGACGGTGACCTCCGTGGCGGGGGTTGCTGCCGGGCAGAGTTTGGTGGCGCGGTTCGGGGTCCGCACGGTGACCGGCGTCGGCATGGGGCTCATGGTGTCGGCGGGAGCGCTACTGACCCAGGTCGGCGAAACGCGGTGGACACTGCTCGTGCTGGGTCTGGCCTTGTTCGGACCGGGGATGGGAATGGCATTCGTTGCCGGCCAGATCGCCTGCCTCGCCCAGGTTTCCGAGTCAGACGCAGGGACGGCGTCGGGACTGGAGGAGACGTCGTTCGCGGTCGGCACCACTCTGGGCACCGCCGTCGCGAGCGCAGCCCTGGCAGCAGCCGTGAGTGACGCCGCCGGGATCGCTACGGCGGGTGCGGTGGGCACAGCGTTTCTACTGGTGTCGGCGGTGGGGATGCTGGGGCTCGTGGTCAGCCCATTCCTCCCACGTGCCCAGGTTGCTGCGATGGCCGGGGGACGACCCGGATAACGGCCGGGCGCAGCCGAATCGGTGTGGTCACCCAGGGTCCATTCTCCCGTCAACTGCCGGTGTGGTCCCGTACACGAGAGTCGCCGAGACGAATCGACACGGCGTCGAAACACGTAGTGCGCTACTCGTTCCTGCCGTTGAATCGCCCGGCACACTGAATGCACACACCTCCATCCGCCGGAAGAGGCCGACATGAGAATCGCCACCTACAACGTCGAGAACCTGTTCGCCCGAGCGAAGGCGATGAAGTCGCCGATGGGCGGATCAACTGCCGATACCCTCGCTGCTCACGCCGAGATCAACACCTTGTTCAACCGACCCACGTATGACGACGCGACCAAGACCCGGATGCTCGAACTTCTCGAGCAATTGGGCCTGCTGACGTCCGACACCGCTGATCTGGTGATCCTCCGCAAGGTGCGCGGCAAGTTGCTGACCCGCCGGAGGAACGGAACCGTGGAGATCGTCGCATCCGGACGCGCCGACTGGATCGGGTTCGTCGAACTGCGGACCGAAGCGGTGGATGACCTCGCGATGCAACACACCGCGATGGTCATCCGCGACATCGACGCCGACATCCTCGGTGTCATCGAAGCCGAGAGTCGTCCGACGTTGCAGAAGTTCTCCGCAGCGGTGCTCGACGCGGTCCCGGGCGGGCAACCGTACGAGCGGTCGATGGTGGTGGAGGGCAATGACGACCGTGGCATCGACGTCGGCCTGTTGTGGCGACCCACCTACCAACTGCAGCACATCCACACGCACGTCTTCGACGCCGACGACAAGGGAGTGATCTTCTCGCGGGACTGCTGCGAATACCATCTCGCGGCGCCCGGCAAGCCCCGACTCGTCGTGCTGGTCAATCATTTCAAGTCCAAGGGCTATTCGAGTCCCGGGGATCGGCTCGGAAACACCAAGCGCAGCAGGCAGTCGACTCAGGTTGCGAAGATCTACCACTCGCTGGTCGATCAAGGGTTCGAGCATGTCGCAGTGGTCGGCGACCTGAACGACCTGCCGGACAGTGAGTCGCTGAAGCCCCTGATCGCCAAGACCGATCTGAGGGACATCAGCGAACACGAGACGTTCGACTGGCAAGGACGTGAGGGAACCTACGGCAGCACCAACGACAAGATCGACTACGTTCTGCTGTCGCCGGCGCTGTTCGAGCGCGCAACCGGCGGTGGGGTGTTCCGAAAGGGTGTGTGGCGTGGTCCCCGTACCCGCAACCCCTGGGAGATCTACGACTCCCTGACCGCCGACGTGCATCAGGCTTCCGATCACGCAGCGGTGTGGGCCGAACTCGACATCTGATTGCCGGCGTCTCGGTCAGACGATCGCGAGAGTCTCGTCGAGCCAGTCGAACATGCGCTGCTCCGTCAGCGCCCGGGCCATTGGCTGGCAGTGCCAACTCGCTCCCTCGGCGGCGCGGAACGGTACCACCGTGGTGTCACCACCGGACATCGCAGCGAGCTGATCTGACTGGCCGGGCCAGAACTGCTCTGCCTCCGGTGAGGTGATCAGCATCGGGGTGCGGATGTTCGCAGCCACGTCGGCGGTGAGTGTGTATTGGGAGACCGCTTTCATCGTCCCCGAGTACGTGTCCTGGCCGTACGGTCGGGCCCTCCAGTCCCAGAGGCGCTTGGTGGCCCTGCTTGCCTTCATCCCGAGGGACATCATCTGGTCGAAGTCGTGGTCTTTGCCCTCGGCCAGTTTCTTCTGCAACGCGTGTCCGAGTTTGGGTAGCCACGATGCGTCGACGGCCACCACACCGGGATCGGCAATGGCCGCTGCGAACCGATGCTCGAAGGCGATGGCCCGCGGGACCCAATACCCGGCCTGGCTGATGCCGTACACAGCCAGCCGCTCGGTGTCTACGCCCGGCAGTCCGACGACGACGTCGGTTACCGGGGTGAGGACGGCTTCCCAATCGGGACGAAAGAAGGTGCCGTGCTCGAAGAGCATGGACTGCTGACCCGGTCCGTCGAACATCACCACGCGATAGCCCCGCTGTAGGGCACCATCTGCTGCCGACGACCACTGACCCGACACCGGCCCGTCGCTACCATTCACCATCACCAGGGTGGGTCGAAGGCTGTCACCCGCATCGACCGGGGAGAAGTACCACCCGGGTAATGTGCTGTGCTCGTACGGGATCGAGATGCGCTGCGCGACGAAAGGTCCGTGGTCGACGAAGTTCTCCCAGGCGGCACGGTGCTCGGCGAATACCGGCATGCGCTCGGTGTCGTCGGCGATACCGTCGAGCGCGTCGAATGCCTCGGCGAGATATGTGGCGGCACGGAGATAGGTCCACGCCGCACTCAGATTGTGCCCGCGACGGGCGCTGTCGTCCGCTTCAGCCGTGAGTCTCCGGCCCAGGCGGTGCCACGCCTCGTACCAGTCACGGTCGTGGCCGTCGCCGACGGCGTCGATCGTGGACAGCACTTCACCCGCATCAGCGGCGCGGGAGTTGCAGTTGCCGAGCAGGATTCGGATGGCGTAATCGCGCCCGTCGTCGGAGTAGAAGCCGTTGCTGTAGACGGTGTGCGCAGCGTGGGGGAGTTGCATGGGATCGTGCCTTCTGCAGTGTCGAGTGGTTGATGACGCTCTCAACTCTGCTCCGTCCGTCGGCGCATGACATCCGTCGTATGACGGAGTTTTCGATGTCAACGAGCGGCGTCCCGGCATGATGCCGGTCAGTCCGGTGGACGTTTCCTCACCGACCGCCCAGCGTCGTCAGCGCGACGGCCGGTCCGTCGGTGATGAGCAGACCGGTGTCCACAGGTGCGGCACCCGACGGTCTGAGACTTCCGTCGGCATTGATCACATACGTGTGGACCTGACTACTTGTGCTCCGGACAGTCGCCACGTCGACCACATACATGTGCTTGCCGTCCGGGTGCAGCGCGATCTGACCGGGCAGACTGCCAAGCGGCATCGGGTAGGGCGAGTGGGGTAGGGGACTCAACCGCCCATCGCGGTGAATGCGGAATCCGGCGACCGAGGTCCCGACGCCGATCGCATTGGGCACGTACAGACGCTGCCCGTCGGGCGTGACGATGGCGCCGTGCGGAATGCCCCCGGTCGGGTATGGGGAACCTGCTGTGCGGGTGAGACTCCCATCGTCCGACACCTCAAAGCCGGACACGCTGAACGAGAGTTCGTCGCTGGTGTAGAGGAACCTGCCGTCGGGGGAGAAGGCCGGTGCGACAGGTCCGGCTCCGACGGTGCTGACGCCGTGCGGGGTGAGTTGACCGTTCGCGCCGATGGCATAGCTCGACATGGTGTTTCCGACGTAGGTGAGAACCCGCAGGAATCTACCGTCGGGATCGATGGCTGCCTGTCCGATCGCGCTGAGACCGTCGACCGGTACATGTGGTGCGCCGGTGGGTCGTAGTTCGCCCGATGGGGAGACGGCGAATGACTCGACGTGTCCTGGCACTCCGCCGACCACGACGAACAAGTGTGTGCCGTCCGGGGTCAGTTGCGCGGCGGTCGGTGGGCCACTGAACCGCTGGTACGCCCCCGGAATCTTGTGTAGCCGCCCAGACCTGTCGAGTCGGTATCCGCTCACGGCCGGTTCGAGGGCACGGGGGACGAACACCGTGGATCCGTCGGCGGAGACCGTCAATGACAGGACGCCGAAGCCGGTCGGAAACGGACTGCCCGGTACGCGGATCAGGGTCCCGTCGTCGGACACCCGTTGCACGCTGATGCCCATCGAGGCGGTTGCAGCCGTCACGAGAAATCGGTCGACGGCCGCGGGTTCGGAGCGCCCGACCGGTGCGGGACTCACGACGAGGGTGACGATCGCGAGAACGACGACCATCGTCGTCACCCGCAACGGAGTCCTCAGTGTGCTGATCACCTGCGACATCACTGCGCTGAACACCCCCGACTTCTGTCGCCCCCACGTTCGCCAGTGGCCTCGACGGTATCCGGCGCGTCGGCGGTCCGGGCCGAATTCGTGAGAGAGCCGCACGAATGGACTCACCGGAGTGTTCTCGCGCCACGAAAATCCGCTCGTCTCGTAGACTCCACAAACATCGACGACACCGAACTCACGCACCTGCGCGCCGCGATAGCTTTGGCCGCCGAAGCCCGCGCACAAGGCCGTCATCCCTTCGCCGCGTTGGTGGTCGACGGCCGCGGCCGTGTGATCAGCACCGCGATGAACAACTCGCGGCCTCCGTCGGGAGACCCCACCCAGCACGCCGAACTGTGCGCGGTGGGCGCAGCGGCGCGGACAGTCCGGCCCGACGAACTCGCCGACGCGACACTGTTCACCAGTGCCGAGCCGTGCGCCATGTGCGCAGGGGCGGTGTATTGGACGGGCGTGGGCCGTGTGGTCTACGCGCTCAGCGAATCCAGGCTGCTCGAGTTGACCGGCGACAACCCGGAGAATCCGACGTTCGCCCTGCCGTGCCGCGAAGTCTTCGCGCGCGGGCAGCGGGCGATCGAGGTCCACGGCCCGCTCCTCGAGGAGGAAGCCGCTGTGCCGCATATCGGGTTCTGGAAGTGATCGGCTCGCGACCTTCGGCGAACGTTCGGCTGGCGGTGCGCACCGCAGAGATCAAGACGACGATGAAGACGGTGAGATCGTCGTCGCCCGGTTGCCCCGGAGGGTCTGTTCAGACCGCGATCAAAGCGGCGTAATCGATGCCGGACACCTCGGTGAGTCGTCGTGCCGCAACACGGGCAGATGCCGAGCGGAAGTACGGCTCGCGGAGTGCGTGGGCACGTGCATTGGTGGAGCCGGGGCCGTGACGCCGGAGCATGTTGCGCATGCGGTCGTCCAACGTCAACCGTTCTCCCGCCGGGCCCGACGTCTGGTCTGCCACGGTGAGCGCGTCGGTCATCGCGTCTTCGGTGAACTCGTATGCCCGGAGTTCGTCGGCGAGGCCGAGCGGGCCTGCCTGAAATCTCGCTCCAGAATGGTGAGCGACCAGACCACAGATCTGTTCAGACCAGCCGATCGATTCGAGAAATCGGGCGCCGTCGAGGGGATGAAATCCCGTCGACACCAGCTGGGGGGCGTAACCCACGTCGTGCAGCCACGCGGCGGCCACCAACACCGGGCGATCTTCGACAGCGACGGTACCTGTGAGGGCACTGGCTTTGGACACCACGCCTTCGGTGTGCTTCATCCGCAACGGCAAGGGCGCCAACAACTCTCGTGCCGTTGACGCCGCTTCCTCAATGAGCGGGTGCGTATGCGTGTGTCGAACCATTGAGACCCCCAGACCTCTCGGGATTTACGTTACTCCCGGGTAGGTTCTTGGGCCAAAGCAGTGTCGGCAATCTCACCTACCGCTCAAACCCGGCAGCTCAGGGCCGGCAGGCCTTGACGCATGCCCATATAGGCATATGATCGATTGTATGGCACGCGCGGCGACCACATCAGACGCCTTCAACGCGATCGCCGAGCCACAGCGGCGCGAGATTCTGGTGTTGCTGCGGAGCGGTGAACTCGCGGTGAGCGAACTCGCCCACGACCTCGGCATGAGTCAACCGCAGGCGTCGAAGCACCTTCGAGTACTCCGAGAGGTCGGACTGGTCCAGGTGCGCGGTTCGGGCAAACAGCGGTTGTACGACCTCGACGCGGGCGGCCTGAGACCGGTGCACGAATGGCTGGGTGGCTTCGAACAGTTCTGGTCTGAGAGCTTCGACCGCCTCGACGACTACGTGCAGGTCCTGAAACAGACCAGGGGAGAGAGGCAATCGGATGACAACGATCGGTAGTGGCGGCGAGGTCGGCAAGGGTACCAACGGTGCGACTGCGGATCGCGAGATCGTGATAACGCGGACCATCAACGCACCGCGGGAGCTCGTGTTCGAGGCGTTCACCGAGGTCCGGCACCTTGCACAATGGTGGGGTCCCGATGGGTTCTCCACCACCACAAGGTCATTCGATTTCCGTCCCGGCGGCGCCTGGGACTTCGTGATGCACGGCCCGGACGGGACCGACCACCAGGAATGGATCACGTGGCGCGAGATCGTCCGACCCGAGCGGATCACCATGCTGCACGGTTCATCTCGCGACGATCCCGACGCCTTCGAGTCGGATCTGTCATTCGCCGCGGTGGGCGACGAGACCCGCGTGGTCATGCGAACAGTGTTCCCCACCAAAGAACTCCGCGACATCGCGGCCGAGAAGTATCGCGCGGTCGAGGGGGGCGAGCAGACCCTGGGCAACCTCGCGTCCTACGTCGTCCGACTCGTCCGCGGCGATGACCGACCCGATTCACCGACCACACGATGACCAGGAGCACACATGTCTCTCGTCCGCGTTCACAACTTCTCTGTCTCACTTGACGGCTTCGGTGTCGGGGAGGGACAGACGTTCGACTCTCCGTTCGGCCATGCCGGAGCACGCCTCATCCAATGGGCCCTACCGACGCGAACCTTCGAGCAGATGGGCATGCACGGCGAGCAACCGGGCACGGTCGGCATCGACGAGGCCTTCGCCGGCCGATGGGGCTCGGATATCGGGGTAGAGATCATGGGACGCAACAAGTTCGCGCCGAAGAACGGCCCTTGGCCCGACGAGTCCTGGCGAGGCTGGTGGGGCGAGAACCCGCCCTTCCATACCCCGGTCGTCGTCCTGACCCGTCATCCCCGTCCACCGTTGGAGATGCAGGGCGGCACCACGTTCCACTTCGTGGATGCGAAACCGAAGGATGCACTCGCCCAAGCGCGACGTCTGGCCGGCGACCGTGACGTGCGCATCGGTGGCGGTACCACCACAATCCGCGAGTTCCTCGCTGAAGACCTGATCGACGAGATGCACATCGTCATGGTCCCGATCCTCCTCGGCCGAGGAGAGCGGTTGTGGGAGGGCTTGGAAGGGCTCGAGCAGCGCTTCCGCATCGAATCGGTGACGTCGCCGAGCGGTGTCATCCATCTGACCTTCGAGCGCCGGGTCGGCACATAGGCGATCGGCATCACCCGTTGATCCGGGAATCGACGACGCGCCAGCTTGGTTGGTGTGGGTATGCGAGCAATCACCTACGGCCGCTTCGGCGGCCCCGACGTCCTGCAGCTGACCGACCTCCCCACCCCGAAGGTCGGGCCCGACTCCGTCCTCGTGCGGGTGCACGCGGCAAGTGTCAACCCGGTCGACTGGAAGGTTCGTGAGGGCTACCTCGACCAGGTCATGGACACGGTGTTTCCCGCCGTTCCGGGTTGGGACGTGGCCGGCGTCGTCGAACAGGTCGGCCTGGACACGCCCGAGTTCCAGGTCGGCGACGAGGTGTTCGGCTACGTACGCAAGGACCTCGTGGGTGGTGAGGTCGCGGGTGGCACGTTCGCCGAACTCGTCGCCGCTCCTGTGCGCACACTGTCGCGAAAGCCTGCGGCCTGGTCATTCGAGGAGGCAGCGGCGGTACCGCTCGCCGGACTGACCGCCTACCAGACGATTCATCGGGCCGGCGTGCGGCCCGAACACACGGTGCTGGTCCATGCCGCCGCAGGTGGCGTGGGATCCTTCGCGGTCCAGATCGCCCGGTCCATGGGTGCTCGCGTGATCGGGACCGCGTCCGAACAGAACCATGAGTACCTCCGAGAGCTCGGTGCAGAGCCGGTGACCTACGGCAAGGGACTCGCCGATCGCGTGCGCGCTCTCGCGCCCGAGGGCGTCGACGTGGTCCTGGACTATGTCGGTGGCGAGTCGCTCGACTCCGTGCCGGATGTGTTGCGCGAGGGCGGCACCGTCGCGTCGATCACGGACGCGCGTGCGCGCGACGAGTTCGGCGGGCACTACGTCTGGGTACGTCCCGACGTCGCAGATCTCACCGAGCTCGCCCGCCTCGGCGACGCCGGCGACCTGAAGCCCGAGATCGCCGAGGTCTTCGACCTGGCGGACGCCGCAACCGCTCACGAACGCAGCCAGTCGGGGCATGTGCGCGGCAAGATCGTCGTACGCATGTGACGAATCGGGCAGGCACGCCGTCCACTGAATGACCGACCCCAGGCGTGAATTGGGGGATAACCCCGATTCCTTCTGCGGGTCGGGTACGCAACGATCGATTGCATGTTCACTTCGGTCGCTCGATGGACGGTCCGCAATCGCTGGCCCGTTGTTGGCACGTGGGTGGTCGCGCTCGTCGGCTGCATTATTCTTGCCGGGATGTTCGGCGGCGATTCGATCACGAACTTCGCCGACGATGACCGCACCGAATCCGGTCGCGCACTCTCTACTCTCAATGCCGCGGTCGGTGGATCGGCCGCGGATGAGGCCCAGGTCGTTGTCGTCACCGATCCGTCCGTGCCCGGCGGGGTTCGCAATCCGGTGGTTCGGGAGCAGGTCGATGCGCTCCGCGAGCGGATCACAGCGATCGACCCGGACACCCGGATGGTGGACCTGTACTCGCCGACCCTGTCTCCGGACATCGCGATCTCACCAGATGGCACCGTCGGTTACACCACCCTCACGGTTCCGGCGGAATCCGACAGCGAACGATCCGCACTCGTCGCCGAGATCAAGGCCACGACAGAGCAGTTCAACGCCCCCGACACCCGGGTGAACTTCGCCGGTGACTGGTTCGCCGAGGAGGCGCCGGCCGGTCTCGGCGAGGCGGTCGGTCTCGGATTGGCGATGGTCATTCTGCTCATCGCGTTCGGCACGCTGGTGGCCGCCGGATTGCCGCTGTTGACAGCGCTTTTCGGGGTCGGCGTCGGGGCGTCGGTGTTGATGCTGCTCCAGAATGTCGTGGACACACCCAACTTCGCGGTGTCCCTGACCGTGATGCTCGGGATCGGTGTCGGGATCGACTATGCCCTGCTGATCCTGACCCGGTTCCGTGCCCAGCTGGCGGAGGGCGTCGACGTGCCCGAAGCCGTGGTGGCGGCGATGGACACCGCGGGTCGATCGGTGGCGTTCGCCGGGGCGACCGTCACGATCGCGATCGCCGGCTTGCTGACCCAGGGCGGAGTGATCGGTCCGACGATGACCCTCGCCGGTTGCGCCGGAGTGCTCGCGGTGATGGTCGCCGCTCTCACGCTGTTGCCGGCGTTGCTCGCAATCATCGGCACACGCGTGAACAAACTGGCCATACCGGGGCTACGGACCCGGCCGGGCACCGACGGAGCGCTCGCGCAACGCTGGAGCAGGACGGTGCAGCGGTACCCGTGGGGTGGGGTGCTGGTGGCCCTCGCCATCCTGATCGTGTTGTCCATCCCGGTTCTCGACCTGCGCCTCGGGTTCGGTGATGCCGGTAACCGGTCGGCAGAGGACACCACCCGAATCGCCTACGACGACCTCGCCCGCGGCTTCGGAGACGGCGCCAACGGCCCACTGTTCCTGGTCACCGAAGTGCCGTCGGGCGGGGGCGGTGTCGCACAGCTCGAAGCGCTCGCGGGCCGTCTTGACACCACCAACGGCGTAGCCGCGGTCAGTCCGCCCATCCCGCTGGGAACTGTCGACGGCGCGCAGGTCGCGATGCTCACTGTGACACCGACAACCGGACCACAAGAACCTGCGACCATCGACCTCGTGCATCACATCCGCGACTCAGTCGTCCCCCAGTCCGGGCTGTCTGTCGAGCTCACCGGGGTGGCAGTGGGTGGCAACGACTTCGCCGAACTCACCCTCAGTCGCCTGCCGTTGATGATCGCAGTGGTGCTGATTTGTTCATTCCTCCTGTTGGCCATGGCGTTTCGGTCTCTCGTGATCGCGACGAAGGCCATCGTGATGAACCTGCTGTCCCTGGGTGCCGCGTTCGGTGTGATCGTCGCGGTGTTCCAGTGGGGATGGGGAATGGAACTCGTCGGGGTCGGCAAGGTCGGGCCGACCGAAGCGTGGGTGCCCATCGTGCTCTTCGCGGTCGCCTTCGGTCTCGCAATGGACTACGAGGTATTTCTGGTCTCCCGGATACGTGAGCGCTTCCTCGCCACAGGTGATCCGACGACCTCGGTCACCGAAGGACTCGCGAAGACGGCGCGGGTGATCACCGCCGCGGCCGCGATCATGGTGTGTGTGTTCGCGAGCTTCATCTTCTTCGACGACCGCGGCCTCAAGGCGATGGGGCTCGGGCTGGCCACTGCCGTGTTCATCGATGCCACGATCGTCCGGATGCTGCTGGTGCCCGCGACGATGGAGATCCTCGGTCGCTACAACTGGTATTGGCCGAGGTGGCTCGATCGGGTTCCGTCGCTGGACAGCGCACATCGGAGCGAGACCGCTGACGAGGTGACCTCGCCGGAACCGACGGTGAGCACGAGCAGATGAGTCCCGGCTCCGGCATGTCGGAGAACGATATTCCGATTCTCGAGCATCCGCTGATCGATGACGTGCTGGCGCGTCACCGCGCAGCGCTCGGCGCGGACGAACGGGCCTACCGCAATCACGTGTACCGGTGCGCCAACTACCAGCAGGCGCTGCTGGACGACGAACTGCCGAATTCCGCGGCGTTGGCATGGGCCGTCCACGATCTCGGGATCTGGACCGCGGGAACGTTCGACTATCTCGGCCCGTCCGCCGCGTTGGGCGATGAGCTCGCGTCCGAGTTCGCCATCGGGGAGCCAGAACTCGTGCGGACGATGGTCTGCGACCACCACGGTGTACGCGCGCGAACGGACTCGATGGTGGAGACCTTCCGGCTGGCCGATCGCGTCGACGTGAGCCACGGACTACTACGCACCGGTATCGGCGCCGACTTCGTGAACCGCGTCGTCGAGAGGTTTCCGTATCACGGGTTCCACAGCTTCCTCGTTCGCACCGGCCTGCGCCACGCACTGAAACACCCTTCGCGACCGCTCCCGATGCTTCGGTGGTGACCGCGTCGAGCACCCGAACGCGACCGAAACCGGCTGCGCCTGAGCAGAACCCGCTGACAGATCAGTGACGCAATCGACGCACCAGAACGAACACGATCGCACCCACCACGACCGCGCCCACGATCGGAGCAACGCGCTTGAGGACCGACCCTCCGGCGTAAGCCATCAGATCGAGCGCTTCGGCCTCTTCCTGCGGCTGCGCCACGACACCAGTCCGAGGTGACGCGTCGGGTTGAGTCGGCGCACCGGTGACCGCCGTTGTCGGTGTCGCATCTGCTGCCGAGGCAGCCTCCGTTGCCGCGACGGCGGCTTCTGCATCGGCACCGGCCGCCTGCTCCGGTTCGGCGAGCTTCTTCGACAGACATGTCGCGAACTGATCGATGATCTTGCCGCCCACGTCGGAGAGCATGCCCCGACCGAACTGGGCCGGCTTGCCGGTGATCGCCAGATCGGTGAGCACGGTGGCGGTGGTCGTGTCGCCCTCGTCCTTCAGCGACATCGACACGGTCGCCTTGGCCGTTCCCTGGCCGCGGGACTCCTTCGCGTTGCCCTCGATCACGGCGCGGTGGGCGCCTTCGTCCTTCTCGATGAAGGTGCCGACGCCCTTGTACACGAGGGCGACCGGTCCGATCTTCACCTTGATCTGCCCGGTGAATTTGTCGCCGTCCACCTCGGTCAGCGTGGCTCCGGGCATGCAGCCCGCCACCCTCTCCGGGTCGATGAGCGCTTTCCAGACACTGTCGATCGGGGCGTCGACGGTGAAATTGTGTTCGAGTTGCATGGTCAGACACCTGCCGCCGCGACGACGGCCCGACGGGTGAGCACCTTGGCCAGATGAGTGCGGTATTCGGCGTCGGCGTTCGGATCGGTCATCGGGTCGGTGCCCTCCGCGGCGTGTTCGGCTGCGGCGCGGATCACCTCGACGTCTGCCGCCTGTCCGACGAGTGCCTGCTCCACGGCTCTCGCCCGAACCGGCACCGCCGCCATGTTGGTCAGGCCGACGGCGGCCTCGCGGATCACGCCGCCGTCGTCGACGTCGACGGTCGCTGCGACGGCGACCATCGACCAGCTCTGCGCCACCCGATGGAACTTCTCGTAGTGGGCTGCCCATCCGGTGTGTTTGGGGATGCGCACGGACGCCAGGATCTCGTCGGGTTCGAGTGCGGTGGTGAAGAAGTCGGTGAAGAAGTCCTCGGCACCGATGTCGCGGCGGCCGTTCGGTCCGACGAGGGTGAGCGTCGCGTCGAGCGCGACGGCGACGGCACTCAGATCGCCGGCCGGGTCGGCGTGGGCGAGCGAACCGCCGAACGTACCGCGGTGCCGGATCTGGGGGTCGGCCACGGTCTGCGTGGCGTCGGTCAGCAGTGTGGCATGTCGACCGACGAGCGGATCGGTGATGACGTCGTGGTGGGTGGTCATTGCCCCGACGACGATGGCGTCGCCGTCCTCACGCACTCCGCGTAGTTCGGCGATCCGGCCGAGGTCGACGAGCGTGCTCGGCGAGTTCAGCCGCAACCGCAGCACCGGCATCAGGCTCTGCCCACCGGCGATCACTTTGGCATCCTCGCCGGCATCGGCGAGTGCTGCCACCGCGTCGTCGAGAGTGGTGGGGGCGACGTAGTCGAATCCGGACGGGATCATCGGACATCTCCCTGTGTGGATGTGGGCTGGCCGGCCTGGATGGCTTTCCAGACCCGCATCGGACTGCATGGCATCTCGACGTCGCGCACACCCAGGTGACGGACCGCGTCGATGACGGAGTTGACGACGGCCGGGGTGGACGCGATGGTTCCCGCCTCACCGACGCCTTTCACGCCGAGCGCGTTTCCGGTGGCAGGTGTCTCGGTGCGGTCGGTGGTGAAGTGCGGCAGGTCCGGTGCTCCGGGGACGAGGTACTCGGCAAACGAACCGGTGAGCAGAGTCCCGGACTCGTCGTAGATGGCGTCCTCGTAGAGCGCCTGGGCGATGCCCTGGGCAAGTCCGCCGTGGACCTGGCCTTCGACGATCAGCGGGTTGACCACCGTGCCGATGTCATCGACGCACACATACTTTCGCACCGTCACGAATCCGGTCTCGGTGTCGACTTCGACCGCGCACAGATGCGTTCCGTGCGGGAACGAGAAGTTGTCGGGGTCGTAGGTCGCCTCCGAATCGAGGTTCGGTTCGGCACCGTCGGGTAGGTTGTGCGCCGCGAACACCGCGAGCGCCACATCGGCGATACCGACCGACGCCCCGGTGCCCTTCACGGTGAACTGGCCGCCGGTGAACTCCAGGTCGTCCTCAGACGCCTCCATCAGGTGCGCGGCGAGCGGTCGGGCCTTGTCGATCACGCGGTCGGCTGCCTTCACGATCGCCATACCGCCGACCGACAGTGACCGCGATCCGTAGGTGTCGAGGCCGCGCGGGGAGGTCTGCGTGTCGCCGTGCAGCACCTCCACGTCCTCGAATGGCACGCCGAGCCGGTCGGCGACGATCTGGCTGAACGCGGTCTCGTGCCCCTGGCCGTGTGCCGAACTGCCGGTGACCACCTCGACTTTCCCGGTCGGGAGCATCCGCACCGAGGCGTGCTCCCAACCACCCGCACCGTAGGACAAGGAGCCCAGCACTCGGGACGGCGCGAGCCCACACATCTCGGTGAAGGTGGACACCCCGATCCCGAGTTGCACTGTGTCGCCACGTTCGCGGCGCTCGGCCTGCTCACGGCGGAGCCCGTCGTAGTCGAACAATTCCTTGGCCTTGGCGGTCGCCGCTTCGTAGTTGCCGGAGTCGTAGGTCAATCCGGCCACGGTGTCGAACGGGAACTCCTCGTGGGCGATCCAGTTCTTTGCGCGCACCTCGAGTGGATCCATGTCGAGCTCGGTGGCGAGTTCGTCCATGATCCGCTCGATCGCGAAGGTGGCCTCGGGGCGGCCCGCGCCGCGATAGGCGTCGGTGGGCGCCTTGTTGGTGAACACGTTGGTGCAGGCGAAATGGTAGGCGGGGAACTTGTAGATGCCGTTGAACATGAACGCGCCGAGGATCGGGATTCCCGACGTCACCAGGCGGAGGTAGGCCCCCATGTCGGCGAGCAATTCCACCTTCAGGCCGGTGACCGTGCCGTCGCGGCGCGCGGCCAGGGTCAGCTTCTGGATCTGGTCGCGGCCGTGGTGCGCCGCTTGCATCGACTCGCTGCGCGTTTCGGTGTACTTCACCGGCTTTCCCAGCCGGCGGGCGGCCAGGAGCGCGAGGACCTCTTCGGGACAGACCTGGAGTTTGCCGCCGAAGCCACCGCCGACGTCGGGGGCGATCACACGGAGTTTGTGCTCCGGGATTCCGAGTGTCATCGCGAGCATGAGTTTGAGGATGTGCGGGACCTGCGTGGCCGACCACATGGTGATCTGTGTGCCGGTCGGGTCGACGACGACCGAGCGGGGTTCCATGAACGCCGGGATGAGGCGTTGCTGCCGGAAGGTGCGTTCGATGACGACCTCGGCGTTGCGGATCTCGTCCTCGACGTCGGTGCCGGTACCCGCTTCCGCGGAGTCGAACGTCCACACTGCGCTCACATTGGTGCCCAGGTCCGGATGTACGAGGTCCGAACCATCCGAGGCTGCGTCTGCGAGGTCGAGCACCACCGGCAGGTCCTCGTAGTCGACGTCTATCGCGTCGGTGGCGTCCTGCGCTTCGGCGGCGGTGCGGGCGACGACCATCGCGACCGCGTCGCCGGCGAACCGGACGGTGTCCACGGCGAGCGACGGCGCCTGGGGGGCCTTCATGTCCTCGGTGATCGCCCAGGCGTTCGGGAGGCTGCCTTGCTCCTCGGCGAGGTCGGCACCGGTGTAGACGGCGACGACACCCGGCATCGACCTCGCGGTCTCGGCGTCGATGCCGGCGATCCGCGCATGCGCCATCGGGCTACGCAGAATCCCGATGTGCAACATCCCGGGCAGCACGAGGTTGTCCGTCCACTTGGTGCGTCCGGTGATGAGGTGATCGTCTTCCTTGCGGATCCGGGCTTTGCCGACCTCGTGTTCGGCGGCGCTCGGTTCGACGGTCGCGGTCATCGTGCGCCTCCCGTCTCCTGCATCGTCTGCGAACTGTCTGTTCGGGTCTGCGGTGATTCGGTGCGTTCCAACCGCGGTGATTCATCGGCCTGCAACCGCTGCGCAGCGTCCAGCGCCGCACGAACGATGTTCTGGTAGCCCGTGCAGCGGCACAGATTGCCTTCCAGGCCTTCGCGCACCGCATGCTCATCGGGCTTGGGGTTCTGCGCGAGAAGATCAATCGTCGACATGATCATGCCGGGAGTGCAGTACCCGCACTGGAGTCCGTGATTGTCGCGGAACGCCTCCTGGACGGGATGTAGCTCACCGTCGCGGGCGAGACCTTCCACGGTGGTGACGTCGGCGCCGTCGGCCTGCACGGCCAGCACCGAGCACGATTTGACGCTGTGTCCGTTCATCATCACCGTGCACGCACCACAATTGCTTGTGTCGCAGCCGATCACGGTGCCTACCTTGCCGAGTTGGTTGCGTAGGTGATGGACGAGCAAGGTGCGTGGTTCCACCTCGTCCTCGTAGGTCGTCCCGTCGACGGTGATTGTGACGCGCATGTGGCCTCCGATGCGTTCGACCAGGGTGGGCTGAGTGCCGGGTGAGGTCCTCCCGAATCACTGTGCGCCTCTCGTACACGTCACACACCCGAATTCGCGGATCTCGCACGCGCGCTTCAGGCGTCGCGTATGGCCGCGAGGAGCTCCTCGAGGGTGGCCACCGAGTGGCCGGCGAGCAGACCGTCGAGATGGGGTAGTGCCGCCACGATGCCACCCTGCACCGGCTCGTAGCCCGGCGCGCCCGCGTGCGGGTTGACCCAGAACACCGCCCGGGCCAGGCGGTGCAGCTGCGCCATCTGCTGCGCCAGCAGGGCCGTGTCGCCACGCTCCCACCCGTCGGAGAAGACCACCACCACGGCACCTCGGGCCACCCCGCGCCGACCCCACCGATCCAGGAACGCCTGCATCGTCTCGCCGAGTCTGGTCCCGCCGGCCCAGTCGGGAACGGCACGTCCGGCCGCGGCGAGCGCCTGTTCCGCATCGGCCGCGCGCAGAGCCCGGGACAGCCGGGTCAGCCTGGTCCCGAGGGAGAACACCTCGGTTCCGGCCGGATTTGCCCGGGCGACCACGTGCGCGAAGCGCAGGAGGGCGTCGGCGTAGGGGCTCATCGACCCGGAGACGTCCAGCAACAGCACGACTCGGCGTGGCCGGCTTGCCGGTCGGTGTCGGCTCGGTTTCACCGGTTCGCCGCCGGCGGCGAGCATTGCGCGAACCGTTCGACCCGGATCCACCGAACCGCGCCTGGCCGGAGCGCGCCGCAGCGCGGCACGTTGCGGCGGCTGCGGAGTCAGCGTGGCCAGCAGCTCGGCCAGGTGGGCACGTTCGGCAGCAGACAGCGTCGCGATGTCGCGGTGCCGCAGCACCTCGGTGTCGTCGGCGGCCACCGCCAGGTGTGGTCCCGGCCCGGTGGCTGTCTGGTCAGCGGTGGTGCGTAGCGCGGCGATCCGGCTGTGCGCCGGTTTCGCAGGACGGCGGGTGCGGCGCGGCATCCGATCTCCGAACCAGGCATGGAAGGCGAGGTCGAAGCGCACCTGGTCGTCCGGGTCTCGGCACAGGGTGGCGAGACCCGCCCAATACACCTGCTCGATATCGGCGATGTCGATCTCGCGCAACGCGCGAATGAACGTCTCCACGGAGTCGGTCGCCACCGGCAGCCCCGCGTGTGTCAGAGTCCGCGCGAATCCTGCGATCCCGGCCAGTTCGCCGCTCATGCGAGCAGGCGGCCGATGTCGGTGCGTGTGACACGGTCGAGGTCCTCGCGATACTTCAGCACGACACCGAGCGTGGCCGCGGCGATCTCGGCGTCGAGCACGTCGCGATCGAGTTCGCGCAGAGCGACGGCCCAGTCGAGGGTTTCGGCCACGCCAGGCGGCTTGAGCAACTCCAGCTTTCGTAGTTCCTGTACCGCGTGCGCGACCTGCGCGGCGAGGTCGTCACCGATGCCGGGCACGCGCCGTTGCAGGATCGCGATCTCGCGGGCCATGCCCGGGTGTTCGAGCCAGTGATACAGGCATCGACGTTTGAGCGCGTCATGCACCTCGCGGGTGCGGTTGGACGTGAGTACTGCCAGCGGTGGGGTTTCCGCCCGGATGTGGCCGAGTTCAGGGATCGTGACAGCGTTCTCGTCCAACAGCTGCAGCAGGAAAGCCTCGAATTCGTCGTCGGCCCGGTCGATCTCGTCGATGAGGAGGACACACGGCGCTTCGGTGAGGGCCTGCAGCAGTGGTCGCGCGAGCAGAAAGCGTTCGGTGTAGAGGGACGATTCGGCTTCGTCGGCGTCGAGTCGACCCTCGCTGGCAGCTTCGAGAGTGCGCAAGTGCAGCAATTGCCGAGGAAAGTCCCAGTCGTAGAGCGCCTGAGAGGCATCGATGCCCTCGTGACATTGCAGCCGGATCAGCGGTAGCGCCAACGCCTGCGACAGCCCGACCGCGAGCGATGTCTTGCCGGTGCCGGGTTCGCCCTCGCAGAACAACGGCCGGCCCATTCGAAGGGCGAGGAACGCCGCCATCGCCAGGCCGCCGTCGGCGAGGTATCCGGTGGATTCGAGGGCCGCTGCGAGCTCAGCGGGGGACCGCAGGGCGGATGCATCGGTCATGCCGCGAGCCTATTGCCGGTCTTCGACGACCGACGACGATTCCGGCGATGAACACTGTCGGCGACCACGCTCGGCGCATGGGAATAATGCAACACGTGCAACGCGACCTCGAGAATCAGTCTTCGCCGTCAACGTCCGTTCCGCCGATCGTCCGGCTCACCGTTGAGGACGCACCCTTCTGGCTCCTGCATCGAGCACTGGGCTGGTCGGTGGTCCAGCAGATGCTGTGGACATTTCCGCAGGAATTGGACGAGGACAGCCTGCGGCAATTCAATGACGCCCTGGCCCGCGGCCGACTGCATCGTCGACTGGTGGACGCACGAGTGCCGGGGGCACGACCGTACTGGGTGCCCGCGACCGAACCCATCCCACTGGCCCTCGACGACGAACCCATCGATGACGAGCACGTCGAGGGCTGGGCCGTGGAGGAACTGCGTCACGTCGATCTGAACCCCGACGAGGGTCGCTGTTGGCGGCTACGTGCCGCCATGACGACCTCGGGGCAGACCGTTCTGTCGTTGTGCACCCTCCATCTCGTGGCCGACGGAGCGGCGCGCATCAAGGCTGTCGTGGACGCTCTGGCGTCCAGCTCTGACGACGACCGGACGAACGGTGTGAATCAACCGGTCATGGAGACACCGCGGCGAGCTGATGTGGTCGACGCGGTCCGTCAGACCGGCGCGGCAGGTCTCGGTGTGCTGCGTGTCCTGGGCCAGACGATTCGTCGAGACACCGACGACCAGCCGGTGGACCCACGACCGGTTCGCTCCGAACTCGCCGAGCGCGCGCCCACGGCCACACCGGTGTGGGCGACGGCGACGGTTCCCGCCGATCGGTGGGATGACATGGCACGACGTCACGGCGGTACCGCCAATTCGCTGTTCATCGCGGTGGTCTGCGGACTGCTGCAGGCCGGCGGGTACACCGCGCCGGAGAATCCGGTCAAGGTCGGCCTACCCGTCACCGATCGCACAGGTGACGACGACGAGCGTGGCAACGCGGTCGCCGGGGTCACGGTGTATCTCGCACCGGTCCCGACACCGACGACCGACCTGACATCGGTACGGGACGAGTGCCGAACCGCATTCAACCGGTTGGCGAGTGGCCGGCGACCGGCTACGGCACACCTGAGGTCGTTGGCGTGGCTCGTTCCGCCGCGCCGCCTGGCCGGTATGGCGGGCGCCGGCGCTGCCTATCCGGACGCGGTGGCATCCAACGTCGGTCAGCTACCCCCGGAACTCTTGGTCATCGGTGGTGTTCGAGCGACCGCAGTCACCGTGCGGGGTACAGCACAGGGCGTCGATCCCGCCGGCCGTCATCGGTACGGAGAGGGGGTGCAGGCGTGGCTGACCCGGACCGACACTGATGTCACGTTCACGGTGTCGGGTTTCGATGAGACGAGCTTCGTCGACGACCAGACCATCCGAGGCCTGCTGGGCGACGAATTGGCGGCGTGGGGATTGCCGCATCGCCTCTGGTGAGCGTGAGCCGACACCGAGATAGGGGAGACCTCGGCGATGCGTCGGCTACGTCGGCCCGTGCGTGGCCTGATGGGCGGCGACGTCGTCGGCGCTGCGCACGATCGAGTCGGCGCCGGGGTAGACCAGCGCGGTGTGACCAGACTCCGACCAACGGACCAGATAGGGCGGAGAACCGTCGGCCGATCGGACCTCGAGGATCTCACCGAGATCGGGTTTCCTGCCGACCACCGGTTGCTCTACTTCCAGCCAATCACCGGGTTGGGCGTGCATTGCTTCCTCCTTGTCCGACTGCGTTGTCGCGATCCAGGAGCGGTTGGCTTCGACGGGTTCCACCGGCACTGTCATGACCGTCGTCATTCGCTGCAGATGGCCCGGGGTCGGCCACTTCCACGCACAATGCTCCTCGCCTGTCGCAGGCGGGGCAAGCAGCAGAGGTTGTCGTATACGGGGGATCAGGTATCAGTCGTGTAGGCCGCCCGCCGTCGAGGGCCATGACAGTAATACGGGCCGACGCCGTGCCGATAGAACTGACGACGCCACCACCTCCGGCGAAGGGGATCGATCATGAGAATCGGCGCAAGGGTCGCGGCCGGCATGTGCGCGCTCGGCATGATGTTGGGTACGGCAACAGTCATCGCGGGGCAAGCAGACGCGGCCCCACGGGGATGCTCGATCTACGACTATCGCCACGGGGTGTCGGCGTCGTGCCCACCTGGCAAGCGCTACGTCGTGGAGATCGATTGCTTCGGCATCGGTCGGAGCACCGGCGAGACCGGGGGAGTACGGGTCTTCTATCGCCGAACCAGCGCGCCGGCCGACCGGACCGGATTCGCAGCCGTGAACTGCGGCGAGGGCAGCTACATCGGGATCGGTGTCGTCACGAACTCGTGGATTCGCTGACCCTCCCGTCTGTCAGACGACCGGAAGCGCCGCCAATGCGAGGTCCGACCCGCGCGGCCCGACCGCGCACAGACCCACCGGCGGGCCGGCCACGGGCAGTGGGTTACTCACGGCAGGCCGGCCGGTTATCCCGGCAAGACATGTCAGCTGGAAGGTACTGGCGCGAGTTTCCTCGATGACCGGGCCGCCGAGCGCCGCGTCGGCACGGGTGGGAGCGGTGGACGATGCCGACGGGAGGAGCAGGATCGAATCTCCGAGCGCGGTGTTGATGCGGTTTCGCGCCGTCGCGAGTACGGAGTCCGCCGCCGCGAGATCTGATCGGGTCACCTCGGACGCGGTCTCGAACCTGGATCGAACATCCGGATTCAGCGAGTCCCAATGCCGCGAGATCCAGTCTCCGTGCGCACGCCACGCCTCCCACCCCTGACGGGTCTGGAACGCCTTGACCCAGGTGGGCAAGACTGCGGTGTCGAATGCGAGCGGGCGCACCGGCATTCGCGATTCAAGCCGTTTGATTCCGGCGCGCACCGACTCAGCCACATCGGGACTCGCGAGATCGATGATCTCCTCGGCGTAGACCAGTGGGACATCGATGGTCGACGGCAGACCGGGGGCCAGCACCGCCGTGGTAGCGACCAGGTCGGCACGGGACCGAGTCATCCAGCCGACGGTGTCGAATGATGGGGCGAGCGGTATCAGGCCGTCTCGGGAGATGGCGCCGTGCGTCGTCCGGATTCCGTAGAGACCCTGGTACGAGGACGGGATACGTATCGATCCACCGGTGTCGGTTCCCAGGCCGATGGCCGCCTGGCTCAGCGACACCGCGCTGGCCGATCCCGAGGATGACCCACCGGGTATCCGATCCGGGGCCTTGGGGTTCGGAGGCGTCCCGTAATGACCGTTCGTTCCCGCCAGGCTGTAGGCGAATTCGTCTGTGCGACTTATGCCGGCGATCGAGGCGCCGGCCGCCAGCAGTGCCGCGACCGACGGTGCCGTGGTCGTGGCGGGCCGAGACTGTCTCAGCCACTCCTCGTTACCGGCGCCGACCCGATGACCACTGATCGAGAAGAGGTCTTTCACGGCGACCGTCCTGCCTTCGAGGAGGCCGTGGCCAGAAGCAGGCACCAGCGGGTTGCCGTACTCTCGCCACACTGTGGGATCGACTGCGGGAGAGACATTTCCGGGTCGGGGAGCCGCCGAGGTGGGACCGGTTGCCGCGAAGCCCAATGCTCCGGCAACCGATACGCCCGCCACCCCGAAGAATCCGCGTCGACTGATGTCTCTCGTCACTGTATTCCCTCCCGCGGACCGCTCCGCCCATACTGTTCGACCCGGGAGTCGGTGGCACTGACAAGCGCGATCGACGGGTCGTGTGAATGTTAGGCGATCTAACGAGTCTCGGCGACCCGACAACCGACGAACCCTGGGTGACGCTTTCGCACATATGTGCGACCATGTTGTGGTGAGTGCGCGCAAAAGGACCGGTTTATCGGCTGACGACCTGACTGCAGTGGCCGCGGGCCTAGCGGCGGGTAAGCGGGTCACTGTCTACCTTCGTGATCCGATCCCAGCGCTCGAGCTGGACGCCGGGACATCGGCGCGGGTTGTGTCCATCGACGGATCCACCGTGACGGTGAGCCCGAAGGGTGTCGACGACCAGTTGCCGTTCGAGGCCGACGAGCTCCACAAGACCCGGCCGGCCACCGGTTCTGCTGCACCCGCACGTCGACAGTCCGCACCGGCGCCGGCGCCGGCGCGATCAGTTCGGGGCAGACCATCGGAAAAGCCCACAGCACTTGGTTCCTCACGTCCGGTTCCGGCGGAAGCGACTGCGCAGACGACCACACCCAAGCCCCCGGCAGCGAGGACGCAGCGACGGGCGAAGACCTCGGCCGCCGCCGTCAGTGTGACGGTGACCGCGGCAGGGGAGGGCACGTGGACGGTGTCGGTTCTGCACGGCAGCAGGAAGCAGGGCAAGGCCACGGAAGTCTCGTCCGATCGTGTCGCCCGCGCGATGCACGCGCTCGGCGACGAGGCCGCAGTCGCAGCGGTTGAAGGCGTGATCGAGTCGGCGCGGACGGCAGCTCAGAAGCGCGTCGACGAGCTCAGTCACGAGCTGGCAGCGGCCCGGGCGACGCTGGCGCAGCTCGACGGTCCGGCGCCGGATCGCTGACCACAGGGCAGTGCGTCGGACGCCGATAAAATTCGGCCTCATCGCCGTGGAGACAGGAGAAGTGTCGTGACCGAATACCGACCACCGGCTGAGTGGCCCAACAAGGTACGCGAGATCGCAGAGGCAACGGATCTGGGTATACGGTCGGCCCGCGCACAGGACGTCAACGGATTCACCGACGCCGTCGAACAGCTGAAAGACCATCCCGAGGCGCGCGAGGTGCATGCGCACATGGTGCGCGAACTACTCGAGACCACCTATCAGGACGGGTTGAGCGGCGACGATGTCTCGGAGGTCCTGACCCGCACCCTCGGTGGGTCCGCCGACTGGCAGGCGCCGGTCGACCCTTCCGCCGTGGTGGTGGTACTCACCGGCGCTCTGGGCGTTGCGGAGCACGCCGACGACGCCGACCGTGCACCGACGACGAACACGCAACCGGCCGAACTCACCGGCGCCGCGATCCTGGTAATGACCGACCTTACGAAGGGCATTGCCGTCGATCACCGGCCGTATCTGGATCGTGCGGTGGCGGAGATTCGTCGCGCACAGACCGTCGAGATGCCCTGAGTGCAGGTCAGCGCCCTTCTTTCCGGACGTCGCGGCCCTGCTCGACGAATGCCTTGAAATCATCCATGGGTTGTTGCGACTGCTTGCGGAAGGTGCCGGGCATCAGACGTGCGACGAGCCGCATCAACACGCTGTCGAATCGGTACTCGCTCTCACTCTCCCAGAGGGTGGTATCGGGGTCGGCTTCGATCAGCCGGTCGCGCACTGCGCTCCACATCCCGTTGCCTGCGATCTCGCGGTCGAAGTGGACCACGGTGCCTTTCGGGATCTCGGACAGGTCTGCGGGTTCCCGTCGTGTGATGGTCTCGATGCCTTCGAACTCCTGCTTGCCCGCCTTCATCACCACTCGCGACTCGGTACCGACCTGCCCGTCGACGCCGTTCAGCGGCTCGTGAAGCACCAGTCCGCGCAACCATTTCGGTCGGTTGCTCGGGTCGGCGAGCGACTGGACCACCGTCTCCAGTGGCAGATCAATATGGATCGACACGGTGTACTTCATCGCGCTCCGCTCTTCCCTGCGAGGTGTGGTGCAGCTGTTGCGATTCTGCTCCCTCACACCGTAGGCGCGGCCGTCTGCTCAGCTGGGGACCGGACGGAATGTCACATCGACGGCGACCGAGTCGCCGATGACGACGCCACCGGAGCCAACTCCGAAATCACTGCGCCGCACCGTGGTCCGTGCGCAGAGGTCGATGTCGTCGAGGATCGCGCCGGCGCGGTTGTGGGCGAGCGGTGTGATGCGGAGGAACGCCGGCGTGGTCACACCTTTGATGGTCAGGTCGCCGGTGAGCTCCTCGCCCGCGGGTTGGTGGGTTGATCCGACGGGACCCGCCGATCCGCGCACGGCAAACGTCGCCGTCGGATAGGCGGCGGCGTCGAAGAAGGCCGACGACCGCAGGTGTCTGTCGCGTCGATCGTTTCCCGTCGCGATCGAGGCGATGTCGATGTCGACGAGCACCGACGTGGTGCCATCGTCGTTGATCGTGAGGGTTCCGGTGAACTGTGTGAAATGACCCCGTACGGTGGCGAGTCCCATCTGGCGAACCGAGAAACCGATCGTCCAGTGCGTGGGGTCGATCGTCCAGGTCCCGGATTCGACCCGGGTGGTGATGATCGGGGTGGTCATGATGATTCTCCTTGTGTCGTAGTAGGTGTCAGAGTCCGACGGAGCCGAGCATGTGGTCGAGCGCGCCCATCCGTTCGTGCATGAGCGCGTCGAGGGCGGGGTCGCCGGCGTCCTCGGCCGGCAACTGCTCGAGCGGAATGGCCGACACCGCGCTGAAGGCGGCGAGTTGGATGTGGTGGGCGCGGGTCAAGGCGTCGAGGTCGAGCTCGAAGCCGCTGTCGGCGAGTCCCAGTCGATAGTGCCGCAGGCATACGTCCTGCAGTTCGGGTAGCCGGTCGGCAGGCATCCGGCCCAAGTCGATGGCGCTGTTCGTCAGCTGGGTCAGGTCGAATCCGACTCGGGAGCGCCCGAAGAAGGCCCAGTCGATCACCACGAACTCGTGTTCGCCGATGTTGAGCAGGTTGTTCGGACAGGCGTCGCCGTGGGCGCTCAGCAAGGGGAGTGCCTCGATTTCGTCGATCAGTTGGGGCATCAGATCGATGAGTGCGAACAATCTCGCGCGGAGCGCCGGTGTGACGTGGCGCGCGACGATCGGATGAGACCAGATCTCACCGGCGCGATACAGGTCCACGAACTGGGGGCGCAGTCGGCCGTCGAAGTAGGTTCGTGCCTGGTGCGGGCCCGATGGGTGCCCGACGCGGTCGGCGATCCGACCGACCTCCGACGACGCGGCGAATCGGCCGAGGGCTCGTGCAGCATCAGCGTAGGTCTGCGTCGTCCACGCCGTGTCATGGTCCACGCGTTGGATCCAGATGGCTGCGGAATGCTCGTCGATCGCCTGTACCGCGTAACAGCGGGGGAGCGACATCCCCGGCGGTACAACGTCGCCGAGTTCCGATCTGTATACGTCGGGCTCGATCTCCCAGGGCAATCCCCGAGCGGCGGCCTCGGCCAGATCGGCCGGGATGAGATCGAAGATCGGCGAATGCCGGACGTCTCGCGCGATCTTGACGACGAGGGCCAGCGAGCCGGCGGGCGTCGTCACGTCGACGCGCCAGCGTGAACCGGTGGTCAAGGCGGGCAGGTCATACTCCAGTTCTGCCACCTCGACGGCCGTGATCTCGGGCAGTCCCAGCAGTTGGGCGACCTCGCGGGTGTCCATGTGGAGTTGGCCGAACGAGGTCGTGGTGTTCATGAGCTATCCTTAGACAAGCAGCTTTACCAAGAAAGGTAAGTTACTTGACCAAGTTTGTCAATGCCGACGTCGGCCACGAGCACATCGCGACACTGATGGGTCGTGCGATCGAACGAATCGCGGATACGTTCGCGGACGAGGTGTGGAAGGGCCTGCGACCCTCACAATTCCGAATCCTCGAGGCGATCGACCGTGGTGCAGACCGAACAGTCGACGTCGCACGAGTCCTGGGCATGACCAAACAGGGTGCAGGACAGCATATATCGACCCTGACCGACCTCGGATACGTCGCAGTTTCCGACGACGCGGGCGATCGACGGACCCGCAGGCTTCGGCTCACCCGGCAGGGGTCGACGATGCTCGCACGGGGCCACAAGAGGCTCGCGGAGATCGAGAACGAGTGGTCCGGACTGGTCGGCACCGACGACTATGCCGCGTTCCGGCGGGTGCTTGTCGCGGTGGGTGGGGACTCTCAGGCGCTCTGACGGACGCAGTCGCAGGCGGGTCAGACATGCTCGGCGACCACTGAATCAGCCCGGCAGACATAGCGAGGCTTGGAGCGATACTCAGTGTGGATCCGCGTCGTCGAGTTGTTCACGAAGGATATCCGCATGCCCCGCGTGGCGGGCGAATTCCTCGATCATCGCGAGGAGGGTCCAGCGCATGCTGACGACCCCTTCGAGTGGCTGTGTCTTGGTGTCATCCAGGTCGAACCGCGCGGCGATGTCGCGCGATCGCTTGCTGGCGCGCCGGAACTCGTCGATGACGCTCTCCAGAGTTTCGTCGTCCCCTACGTCGAAGGTGCCTACGTCGCGACGGGAGTACCCATCGCAGTCCTCTTCGTCCAAACCTGCCCAGAATCGTTGAAACCAGATTCGTTCTGCGGCCGCGGCATGTTTGACCAGCGCGATCGGGGTGGTCAAGGAAGCCACCATGCGGCGGCGAGCGTCCGTCTCCGACAGACCGCGTACCGCAGTGATCAAGGCTTCGCGGTCGCGGTCGAGCATACTGGTGAGAATCGTTCGTTCGTCACCGACAGTGATCGAGGTCATCGTGCTCCTTTGCTTTCCTGGCGAGAGTTAAAGGTCGCCGCACATGGTGCGAGAATGTGTTTCTGGGTCTCCATAGACACGGCCGAACGGCCGGTGCGAGTGTATGGCGGCCGTCGCATGCAACACAGAAGGGTGCCATCACGTTTCGGGTCGAGATTGACCACTTACCAAAAGGGCCACCAGTCAGGAAGTCTACGCGCCGCAGCTGTCGAGTACCAGATACCGTTCTGCATCAACGAGTTGCTGGCGAGCCCATACCGAACGAGCTGAGGCCAGACGGTTCGCGGCGAATGAGAGGCCAGCGATGGATGGAATGATTCAATCTGCAGTGCCGACCAGTTCACTATGGTAATCATGAGAAGTCGGGGGTTTCTGCTCTAGATTGCGCAAGTACATCTCCACCGCGGTGTTTGGTTTCTCAGCGATGTTGCACCGCAACCTTTTTAGAGCTTGCAAGCTGCCGGTGCCAGCACTGCCGCGATCGTTCATCACTTAGAAAGGCACCCCATGATCATCGAAATCGTCGAGGCGATCAAAACCCTTCACGTCGGCGCCTATGACTTACTGCTTGCTCTCCTGTCCACCGGAAGCGCCGGCAGCAGTTAGGCCCCTTCACGTACTTGGCCGCGCCGAGCCAAACGCTCTGCGCGGCCGGATCGTTGACGATCGCCTCGCCTCGCCGCTGCGGGGATCCGGGTACCGCCGTTCTCGGCGATGAGTTCGTAGCGCCACAGCATCGTGCCGGCGTATGCCGGGTGCGCCGGAATGCGAACCCCGTCCTTTCAGCCGTCGATTGCCGGCGCGGCGGCCGTCGATAGGTGAACGTTCGCCATGTTGCGCGCACTCGTCGAGCGTCGCAGACCGGCGACCTCCGAATCGACGCGGCCGAGGTGTCGAGCAGCGATGTCGCCGTACTGCTTGTCCATGATGCGCGACGCCAGTAGAGGTTTGAGCCATGCGGTCGCCGCAATCCACCGCGGAACATAGACCCGTCTACTGCGATGCGCCATCCCATTCACCATCGCGACCGCGCAATCCTCAACGGGGATGATGCCACGCATCGCCGAGGGCAATTCTTCGAGTGCGCCGAAGAAGGAGGGCAGGTCTTCCGCGACATCCTGGGCCAGCGGGGTGTCGATGACCAGCATGTGGGCGGAGCCCACGGCGACATCACGATGCCCGATCTCGGCGCGTAGCGATGTGGCGAGGTGATCGATTGCCGCCTTGGTCGCGTTGTAGGGCGACTGGCCCATCAGCGGAAGAAACGCTGCCGCAGACGAGACCATCAGGATGTACCCCTTTCGCTCGATCACCGA
The DNA here is from genome assembly GCF_036350415.1 of Gordonia sesuvii. Lineage (NCBI taxonomy): Bacteria > Bacillati > Actinomycetota > Actinomycetes > Mycobacteriales > Gordoniaceae > Gordonia > Gordonia sesuvii. The sequence goes on along the minus strand of NZ_JAZDUF010000002.1, from coordinate 124,679 downwards.
CGGCATCGCCGCGCGGAAAGTGTTGAACACTCCCGTCACATTGACGTCGACGACCCGCGCGAACACCGCCGGATCCACCTGCTGCAGCGAGCCATACGATGCGATGCCGGCATTGGCCAAGACGAGATCGATCCCGCCGAACCGCGCGACAGCCGATTCGGCAGCGTGCCGCACCGCGTCGAAGTCGGTGACATCGACAGGGTAGGCCACGGCGTGATCCGAGCCGAGCTCGTCCGCGAGTTCACGTAGCGGCATCTCGTCGATGTCGAGCAGGATCAGATCCACTCCATGACGTGCCAGCAAAAGGGCTGTGGCCCGCCCGATTCCTCGCGCCGCGCCAGTGATCAGGGCGACCTTGCCGGCCAATGACTCCAGATTCGCAACTGGTTGCCGAATGCGCAGTGCGGGCATGATCGGACTCCTTGGGCGGGGATTGTCAGATCGTGCCAGTATGCGCTCGGCCCCGGTACCTGTACATGCCGGTGAGCACTGCTAACAGTGCAACTGGCCGCCGCCTGGTGTGATGTATGTCCGCCAAATGCCTTTCACCAGCCGAACATTCTGCGGAAGTGACTCTTTTCCGTGCATGCCGCCGGGATTCGGACTCTACGACGGGATCGTGAACTCGTCCGTCGAGAGTGTGCGATCAGGCCTGATCGCGAAAGCTGATCCGCATCAGCCGGCTGGCGGCCCAGTCGTCGATTCGAGTAGGCCGGATGGTGCCCGGGTCGTGGGGCTGGTTGAGATCCGCGATGATCTCTGTCAGGACGTCTTGACGTTCGGTCGGGTCGGTGACGGGCGTGGCATGGGCAGGCAGATCGGCACGGACCCCGGTCTTGAGATGGAAGGTGAAGTCGGGGTGGGCGAGCAGGTTCGCATGCCAGTCGGTAGCGGCGCCGTCGGCGCCGCTACACAGGTACGTGTTACCTGCGGCGCGGTAGAAGAAGATCTCGATGCGGCGCCGCTTGCCGGTGCGCCGCCCCGTGGTCGTGATGTCGATGAGCCGCTCACGCGTGCCCGCGGCGGGCGTGATCTCGATGGCTTGCCGGATGTGATCGGCCAGGTGCGACAACGACGTATCTCGCGCCGAGCCATCTGATCCGGTCGTGCTTGTCCTGCTCATGCGGCTTGGAGAGCGGGACCGAGGAGGAGTCCTCCGTCGATGACATACTCCGACCCGGTGATGAACGACGCCTCCGATGAAGCGAGGAACAGGAGCAATCGGGTGACATCGATCGGCTCTCCGAGGCGGGGGACAGCGAACGGCTCGGGGGAGTAGAAGTCGGCGATCGCCGCGGTGGCGCCGGCGGCCGGCTCGTGGATGAAGGGAGTCGCGATCACGCCGGGGTGAATGGTGTTCACGCGGATGCGGTCCCGGCCGAGCTCGAGCGCTGCCGTCTGGGTGAGACCTCGCACGGCCCACTTACTGGCGACGTACGGCGCGTAGTGCGCAGTACCTCCCATGCCCATCGTCGAGGCGATGTTGACGATGGCTCCGCCGGTGGCGCGACGCAGAGCGGGCGCGGCTGCCTTGATGCCGAGAAACGTTCCCGTGAGGTTGACGTCGAGGATGCGCGACCACGTCGTCTGATCGGTTTCTTCGATCGGGGCCGGCGGGTTCTGAACGCCCGCGTTGTTGACGAGCACATGCAGGGCGCCGAAGGTGCTCTCGGTCGCGCGGACCGCGGCCGACCACGAGTCCTCGTCGGTGACGTCGAGGTGGGTGTAGAAGGCTCGGTCTCCGAGCTCATCGGCGAGAGCGGCGCCACGGTCTGCGTTGATGGCGCCGATCACGACATTGGCTCCCTCCGCGTGGAGCGCTCGGACGTGGCTCGTTCCCTGGCCACCGGTCCCGCCGGTGACGAGCACGGTCTGGTTGGTGAAGCGGCGCATCAGATTTCCTTCGCTTCGCGGGTTCCTGCCTTGGACGTTGATTGGCGACAACAGTGGTGAGTTAGTTGACTCGCCATAAAACCGACACTAGGCCGGTTGGGATGGAGAGTCAAGCCACTCACCTCGTAGACTTTGGGCATGAGTAAGGATGTACCGACATACCACCAACGCGTCGCCCAGGAGAAGCGCAAGCTGATCGTGACGGCCGCGACGGCTCTGTTCCTGGAGCTGGGTTACGACCGGACGTCGTTGGCACGGATCGCCGAGCGTTCGGGCGTTTCGCGAGCCACCTTGTTCAAGCAGTTTCCGACCAAGGCCACCCTTTTCGATGCGATGGTGATCGAGTCCTGGACGACCGCCGACGAGGAGGATCCGCCGACGGCGGGCAACGTCGTCGACGGTCTCAGTTCCCTCGGCCACCGCTACGCGGAGTTGTTGAGCCGACCCCAGATGACCGACCTGTTCCGCATCGTCATCGCCGAGCTGCCGCGATTTCCCGAACTCGCCAATGCGCAGTTCTCGCAAGGGAAGATGCCCTACTTCGAGTCCGTGCGGAACTACCTCCTGGCCGAGCATGAGGCGGGAACCGTACGGGTCGACGATCTGGAACTCGCAGCTACGCAGTTCCTGGGCATGATCTCCAACTACGTCTTCTGGCCGACCCTCCTCGTTCCGGGCTGGGAGGTGAGCGCCGAGCGCGTCGCCGAGGTGGTCGACGAGGCGGTCCGCACCGTCGTCGCCAGGTACGCTGCGGGTGGGCCAGGGTAATCGACCCCACCGACCACGCATGAGCCCAACCGTCACTCAGGCCGCGTCGAGCGTGGCAATCGATCCGTCGGTGTAGCGAAGACTGTTGCGCTGCAGTGCGGTTCCAACTCTCGCCAGCAGCTCGACACAGGGCCAGAGCGCGCCTGGCACATCGACACCACGGACCGTGCTGACGTCGAAGCATGTCACCTCGGTGAGAGTGGACGACCGCCATCCGTCACCGCGCAGCCATTGCAGATCACGACTGCGCGTGAGTGGAGCCAGCATCAGTCGGCGCGGACCGTCCGCAGTGACCGCACGGGACGCACCACCGCGCTCAAGTGTCTTGGTCCACCACAGCACGCCGTCGACGTCGACCTCAGGCATCGTCTGCCCGCCGGGAAGGCTCTCGCGAGCCCGGATCGGGGACTTGCCGAAGACGACCAATCCGGAACCGCCTATGCCCGTCAGACTTCGGGCGTCTCCCGGCGCAACCTCGATCGATGCGAGCGCATCATTGACCGCTTCGGGAACCCAGACCGGCGCCAGGTTCTGCAGCACCTCAACCGCCGTGGTCGAGTGCAGCAGGTTCCCGCTGAGCATGCGATAGAGGGAGTCGTTGTCCAGTTGCTGTGCTACGACCTCATCGAACTCGGCATCACCTGGACCGCGGCCGGCGTCGACAAGTGCGTCCAGCACAGCTTCGTATTCGATGTCGCGCGCACCAACCATGTCCAGGTATGCCGCCCACTCGACAGACAGATCGCGATATGCCTGGGCGAGCTCCCGGTGTATTCGCGGCAGACCGCCGGACAACCAGGGACGCGAGGGACCAACCTCGCGCCTGCCGTGCGTGCGGCCTCGTCGGCCCGGTCCCGGTGTGCGGTGTTTCCTCGACCTCGACATGCGGGCAACAGTAGGGGCATTGGGCGCCGGGACCCGGGTTCGAATCCACAGGCGTTCCGTCCATCCACAGCGACCGTGCACGGCCTCACGCAAGACGTGTGAAGGTGTATGGGTTCTATCAAACTGGGCCAGGAGTGTAGGTTTCAGCCCGCGCCGTATCAGTGCTGCGCTGCGTTCTCCGCAATCTGTAGTTGGATGTTGAGCTCGAACGTGTTGAACAGCCCAGCGAGTTGAAAGTACAGCCGCATGTACATCTCGGTTCCGCGGGCTCCGGTGATGTCGCCGAGGTCGATGACGCGATCGGCAGGCCATCCGAACTCTGTGAGGATCTGTCCGGCGGTATTCTTGGCATCCTCGTCGTTCCCGGCGATAAACAAGGTGTGGTCACCGGGAACGCGATCCGGATCGACCATGACCTGACAGAAGACGGTATTGAGGGTTTTCACGACCCGCGCCTCAGGGAACTCGCGCTGAATCTGCTCGCCGAGGCTGTCGGTGTTCGCCACTGACAAGGTGGGGGGCATGCCCTGGGACATGTCCAGCGGCAAGGCCACGTCGACGAGGACCTTTCTTCTCAGATTCTCCGCACCGACGGCCCGCAGCGCGGCGATCGAGTTCGACCCGTTACTCGCGTTCACGACCAGCTCGGCGAAACGGCCGGCCTCCTCGAACACCATCAGCTGAACGTCGTCATGCTCGGCCTGCCATTGCGCGTACGGCACAGTGCCAAGCGCATCGGTCTCCGTCCTGGCCAATGTCTCCTGGACATCCCGTGTACCGATCACCACATCGTGACCCAGGCCCGCCAACCGGCCGGCGAGGACACGCCCCACCATCCCTGTGCCGATGACCGCGATCTTCATATCACTCACTCTCCTTCATCTCCAACGTAGACGTTGGTTTCAACGTTAGCGCTCCCATGGCACAATTGCAACGAGAACGTTGGAGATTGGAGAGACATGGCTTGGGACACCGAGCGAACCAGACGCAAGATTCTGGATGCGGCCACCGACCAATTCGTCGCGCACGGTCCTCACGGCACAACAATCGAGAAGATCGCCCGGGCGGCTGGGGTCAACAAGGAACGGATATACAACTACTTCGGCGGTAAGGACGCGCTGTTCGAACGGGTACTTCGCGAACATGTCGCGTCCGCGTCCACGTCCGTTCCGGTTCCCTCGAACAGTGCCCGGGAGGTCGGCGCGTACGCCGGGGACCTTTTCGACTATCTCATCGAGCATCCCCAGCTGATGCGCCTGCTGCAGTGGGAGGCGCTTACCATCGACGGCGACGCACCCGATGAAGCCGAGCGGACATCCATGTACGCCAACCGGACCCGCGAGCTCGGCGCCGGCCAGAAAGCCGGGGCACTCGCCGACGACTTCGAGCCCGACGTGCTCAACGTCCTCATCCTCGGGATCGTCGGCTACTGGATGCTGCTGCCTCAGGTCACTCGAATGATCACGGGCACCGGGACCCCCGGTGCCGGGGAACTGGCCCGCCGCAGAAACGCTGTGATCGAAGCAGCTACGCGCCTCGCCACGCCAATTCGGCAATGACGTCACGCGCACGTTCCCGGCCAGCCTCGAGGAACTTGTTGCCGCGGCCAGCCGAAGTCTCTGTACGGCCACGCAATTGCCCGAACAGGCATCAGTCGTGCCCGATCGAAAGGACTTTCGGGCTTGGAACCCGCGTCGGAGGCGGGGATGCTGGAGCGTGGCCGCCGGCCGATCGCCCGCCCGCTCCGGCGTCCAGCCCTACCGACCACGAGACGGAAGCCGAGATTGGGATGGACGCCCCCGAGTTCGATCATCTGGAGCATCCGAAGCGAGCCCCGGTCGTCGCGCATCCGGCGAACGAGTTCGAGGCTGAGAGCTCGTCCAGCTCGTTATCGGGCCTGATCAACCAACCGATCCGGCCGGTGAGCAAGGTGGGTGCTCGGGAACCGACGGGCGAGGGTCGGTCGCCCGGCCTCAGTGGCGCGCTGTCCGGGGGTGACGGAGCGACCCGGGCGGGGTTGATTGCGCAGCTCCAGCGCAGTGTCGGCAATCATGGCGTCGAGGGTGTGGTGCAGAGTCTGGGACCGGCCCGAGTGCGGCCTGCCCGACCGAATGCGTCCGCGGCGACGCCCTGGGTACCCACGATCCAACGCAAGATCCAGTGGGGCACCGGCAGTTCCTTCGTTGAGTTCCAGGCAAGTTCGTCCATCACCGACCAGTCCAGATTGGACAACACGTCGGTGGCGGACCTGATGGCTGGAAACGCCCCATCCGCGACGGTCACGATCAAGTTCGCCGAGGCCGGTGGAGTGAGCACTTTCAGCACGAAGCCCGGCGCCACAGGCCGGGTAAGGCTGGCGGTGTTCACGAACTGGCTCAGGGCCAATAGATACATCGACACCGCTGCGCTGAACGAGTCGGGGGACAACCGGTATTCCGCGGCCTTCGACTACACCGTCGACGACAAGGGAATCATCCACTTCAGCCAACCGACGCCGGAGCAGACCGGAGCGGGCGGGGGCGCCACAGTGACCATGTCACCCACGACCTCCGACGGGATGTTGAAAGGATTTGTGCAGATCACGGCAGCCGTCTCGACCGGTGACACGGTTACGCACGGCTTGAGCGCCGCCCCGGCCGGGTTCGGCCCCTCCAGTTCGATTACGTACACCTCGGCCGATCTCGTGGTCCGTACCTGGAAGGTCAACGTCAATGTCGTGAAGGACGTCAAGCCGTACCAGATGGAACCCGATCCGAAATTCATGGTGAACTCCGCCGCGATAGCCGACGAGAGGGCACTGGTCACGTGGTTCAAGAGTTTGCCGACCGAGGTGCAGGCCGCCGTCAGGTCGGGCGCACGCAAGATGACCATCGACGGATTCGCAAGCACGACTGCAGGCGACAAGCACAACAGCAGGCTGTCCTACGACCGCGCCATGACCGCAAAGAAGATCCTGGAGATCTACACGGGCGAGGCGGCGAAGATCGTTATCTCGGGACGCGGCCGATACGATGCCACAGCAGTCGGAGAGACCGAGTCCGAACGGCGGGTGGAGATACGCGTCCTTCCGCCGGATGGCTGACTGCGGACTCACTCTGCGGTCGCGACCACCCGTACTGTCGGCGACCGCTGAACAGGTGTTTCGTCGGCCAACTGTACTCGAAAGGCTGGCTTTTGCCGATCAATGCCAGATCGAAATCATTCTCGTCACACGGAGCCCGCACGTGGGGCAATTCCATCGCAATGATCGTCAATCACTCACGCGGACAATGGTTCCCACACCATATGCGGCCACACCTGGCTACCACAGATCGCGATGGATGACCGTTTCCGGTTCATGCCTGCGTACCGAACCGAACCTACCTTGCGGCCACCGGATCGGAACGATCGCAAACGTCTTCACCCGGCGCGGAATGCCAAGAACCTCCTTGAACTCCGGCTCGAGCAGTGAGTTGGCTTGACAAGCTGGCCAGGGACATAGCCCATCCAACGCCCGCTCACGGGCCTCCAACCTAGCAAGAATCTTCTCGAAGCTGGGAACGTCTGCTACGCACCAACGACAGACAGAAGCAGTCACTTTGAACCTCCCCAGTTTGAGTGGACACCTGAGATAGCGGGGCGAAGGGTCCTGCTGGGAGGATGTCTACATGTCCAGGACGCGTCGGTCGTTTACGCCTGAGTTCAAGGCGGAGGCTGCTCGTCGGGTGATCGATGGGGGCCGGCCGGTCACCGAGGTTGCGCGTGAACTCAACGTGCATGAGAACTTGTTGGGCAGATGGGTGCGCGCTGAGCGGATGCGCGATGGTGTCGCCGACGAGGTGCGCAACGCCCCACCGGATCGGGACTTGTCGGCTGGTGAGCGCGCGGAGTTGACTCGGTTACGCGCGGAGCTGGCCGAGAAGGATCGTGATCTGGCGTTCCTGAAAAAAGTATCGGCGCACTTTGCGGCGCAGCAACATCGGTGAGCAAGTTTGAGCTCATTGCTGCGGAGTGCGCCAACCATGACATCACGAAACTCACTGAACTGCTGGGTGTTTCACGATCCGGATTCTACGCGTGGGTGGATCGGCAACGACGTGCGGAGCTGACACCGCGCCAGCAGCGCCGCCGGGATCTGGAGGTGAAGATCCTCGCCCATTGGCAGGCATCGGCGCGTACCTACGGTTCACCGAGGATTACGGCCGATCTGCAGCCGAGGGTGTCGCGGTCTCGGAGAACACCGTCGCCAAGATCATGGCCGAGATGGGTATCGAGGGCATCAGCCCACGCACATTCAAGGTCAAGACCACCGAGGTCGATCCGACGGCAGCGTTCCCGCCCGACCGGGTCGGGCGAGTGTTCGACCAGGGCGGCATCGACCTGATCTGGACGTCTGACATCACCTACCTGACCTGCGGCGAAGGAGACGCATACCTGTGTGCGATCCGTGACGAGCACTCACGTCGGGTGCTGGGCTGGTCGCTGGCCGACCACATGCGTACCGAGCTGGTCGAGGCCGCCGTGGACGCCGCGGTGTTCACCCGAGGCGGGTCGGTGGCCGGCACCATCCTGCACAGCGACAGGGGCAGTCAGTACACCAGCCACGACATGGCCGCCGCATGCGGCAAGCATGGCTTGCGGCGCTCGATGGGCGCGACAGGGATCTGCTGGGACAACGCCGGCGCCGAATCGCTGTGGTCGACCGTCAAGCACGAGTACTACAAGCGACACGCGTTCACCACGTACGCGAATCTTACTGCAGGACTTGACAATTACATCAGATTCTACAATCATGACAGGAGGCACAGCTCGCTGGGGATGTTCTCGCCTATCGACTTCGAGATCACATCACTGACAAGTCAGCAATCAAGCTAACCGTGTCCACTTTTTCAGGGGAGCCCCACTTCGCGCATCGAGTAGCGCACTACTCGTGCGCTGACCTTCCAAGCGCCAGCAAGATGACTGCATCGTCGGCGCGAGGAGATGGGCATATGGAACAGGGCAAGATTGCGACCGTAGACAACCATAGCCCGGGCCAGCCTTCAATGAGTCACCGACCCACGCGGGCGGTGCTCGCTTGCGGGATTGCCGGGGGCGCAATTTTCGCGCTTGTGATCACATTTGCATTCATATTATTCGAAACAATGAATGGCGAGGCACAAATTGATCTACGGAAAGAACTGTTCAAGTCGCTGACGCAGCTTGTTGTCGTCGGATTCATTGGCGCCATGGTCTCGGCAATGATTCAGTACTTCAGGGATCAACGAGAGCATCGCACGGAGTTGATCAAAGAGCAGCGGGATCAGGAAAAGATCACTAGAGCGCGCCAATACGAAGTGTTTGCCGAGATTGTCACGGCTTATCACCAGTTCAAGACTGTTCGTCGAAATCTCCGGATGATCGGAATATTGGACGCGATCGAGTCGGGCCGCTTGAACTCATTGACCAAGACTCAGATTGCCGATCTGCGTAGCGGCATGCTGGTTCTGAGCGATGTCGATCTGACCCTTGAGCAAATCGACCGATCACTCACCGTTGATCCGATGTTCGAGGACTCGGAGGCTTTGCAGGCTGACCTATATCCCATGCGCGACTACGTTGAGGCCCTGGTTGACGAATGGGAACTTCGGGGACCGCAATTTCTAGTAGCCGGGGCTGCTCCCGATGACATCCAATTGCCGATCCTTCACGCGTTCCTACGCAAGATCGACGACTATGGAAAACTGGGCTTCTATTACCGCAGTTTGGGATTGGACACTCCGAATCGTGACGATCACTCACTATCGTGGGCTGGTTATCCGCTCTCTCCATTAGAGTTTGGCGCAGATAGCAAGCATACCTTCCACGGAGCGGCGAAGTCGGTCGGGGAAGTTCAGAAAAAGATCGAGCGCGAGCTATCGGGAATCTCAAAAAGTTGAATCTGAAGGTCATTGAAGGGTCCACGACCTCATCGACACCGATCCGGCAGAGCGAATCGGTCCGCCGAACGATCGAATCGTCACCGTGACGTAGTGAAGGGGTCCAAGCACTGGCCCGCGAATGTGAATGGGCGGGGCGGGCAAGCTCGATATTCGTCACTGTGACGTTTCAGTTGGGCATTGGCGGAAACTACGAGCGGGTCACAGGCAGGAGAATTGAGGAAACATGCAGGTCGGCAAAAACTTCTAGCAGCGTCGACTGCGTTGCCTACTTGGCCAACGGAAGACACTCGGCCCGCTGTGTAGTCAAACGCCGACAAAAGCAGACATCGAATGCGCCAACTCGATGAAATTTCGCCAATCTGGGCGATCATCGACAAGGAGTTCTCTCGTCTAGTTTCAACTCATCCTCGTACGCGCCGATAAGATACATTATGTCAAGTAAAGGCTGCATATTGCCTGCAGTACAACGGTATTCACCCGGCGGTCAAGTGCCGCGTCACGGGTGCCCATGACCTCGCGCGTCAGAAATGAAGGAAACGCAGCCCTCAGGCTCCAGCATCTGGATGCGTCACCGAACGTAGCTCTAGTTGGGGTATGCCAAGAAAATCACTTGGGTTGCAGGTGTACAGCGGAATGCCGTTCGCGATGGCGCAGGCCGCGATTAATGCGTCATATGCCCGCGCACTGGGCTTTCGCCCCGATGAGCGTAGTGCCGCCGCGACGCCGCCGAAAGCTCGCGCGCTCTCGGCAGTGAATGCCAGCACCTCGAAATCCGCTTCCGCCTGCTGTACGTGCTGTTGCCGAGCACTTCGCTCGCGGTGGGTTCGCGCGACGTGCGGGCCAACCGAAAGCTCCGCAAGGGTAATCGCACTTATCACCGACTCCTGGGGCAGCTCGCCGGGATCCGCCAGTCTGCCGAGCAAAATCACCGTTGAGGTGTCAAGCATCCCCCGCGTTGTATCGACCGGCCCCGTCACAGGGACGAATCCAACACGCTATCGATGTCAGACCGCAGGGCGTCCGGGTCGATCTGCGGAAGATGGGCGCGCCGCCGAATCAGCTCGGCCGCGCTCACACTCTTTCTGGGCAGAGACCTGAGTTCGGCCACTGGCTCGCCGTCGCGCGTGACGACGACACGCTCGCCACGCGCGACCCTGCGCAGCACCTCGCCACCGTTGTTACGAAGGTCTCTGACACTCACCAGGTCGGTCATGCTACTAGTGTATCACCGGTGATACACACACGCCGTCGGAGAATATGCAGCAATCGAATATACAGGGTTACCAGTAACTGACCGCGTATTGTGGCGCGCCGCACCACTATTGGGACTCGTCGACCGAACTGTCCCTGTTGGATGCAGCGCATATAAGTGATAGTGCGCACTACAACTCGAGAACCACCCGGAGTGCAGCGTCGACGCGGCGCAACTCTTCATAGGTCAGGTAACCCATACTGTCTCCGAGTCGCCCAGGATCAACAGCCGCAACCTGCTCAGCCAGAACCCGCGTCGTTCGACCCGCGACCTCAACTTCAGGCCGAAATGTTGCCGCGCGCGCCGAGGTTGATGTCGGCGCGACCAACCAGGTCGAAAGCGGTAACTGGTCGGATTGCACGACCACCGCGTAGCGGGCGCCCGACTGTTCGTGACCCCGGACATCCTTCGGAGCGCGAAGCCGGTAGACCTCACCTCGCACGTAGCGCCTCCATGTCCCGAAGCACCTGAGCGGCCTCAGCTCGATCAATCGGGTCACCTGCCAGCGCTTCCGCTTCCTCGCGGAGCGACTTGGCAGTCTTATGTCTTGCTGCGTCGATCAGCGCAGCGCGAACCGCAGCAGATACGGGCGTTCCGTCTTCAGTCAGGATCGACAACGCCCGAGAAGTGTCCTCGTCGGGTCGGAATGTGACGGTGTCAGCCATCAACCAAGTGTAGTACACATTGTAAGACACTCGATGTACGCGCATCGAGGCCTGGGGTTTTTGCAGCAATCGAATATGCAGGGTTACCAGTAGCCTCAAGGTATTGCCCTGTTACCCAACGGGTTACGCACTCACCCTTGGGCCGCCGACACGCCGCGCTTCGCGGCCTCCTCGGCCAGGGCATCATCGAAGGTTGCACACCGACCCCGTCCATCACTGTTAGCTACACCTGAGATATAACGCTACGGGAGTCGCCAGGATGCGATCCCGAAGTCATTTTGCGTGGTGCTGCACCATTGAAGCGTCAGGACCGACGGGATTGGCGAGAGCTCCTAAACGACGTCACGGAACCTTCACCTGACAACGGAGACCTGGCGCCCGACCAATGCGTCGGTCGAGTGTGATGAGTGGAGCGTCTGCCAGTTCGGCAACAGCGACATAGCTGGCATCGTATCCGGACAGATTGGTGCGCAATTCCCACACCCGCGAACCGAGAAGCTCGTACGGCCACTGCTCAATTGACAGGTCGAGGAGATCGGCATGGGCCTGTACCGCCTGGTCGGAACTGACGACTCCGGCCAGTTCTTGTCTGCGAATGATGTTGTCTGCCTCGAACATCACCAGTTGCGGTGCGAGCAAGCGAGTACCGGACAACTGCTCGACCGCCCAGCGACCGTCCGGACCGTCGTCGAGCAACAGCGCAATGAGGACCGACGAATCACACACGGCGTCGATGGTCATCGTCGGTCGGCATCTCGCGCGTCGAGAATCGCCGCGGCATCGACCCGAACTTTGGTTGCGCCGACCCGCGCCCGCGCCCGCGCAATCACATCGTCGACCGGCGGACGTGACGTCGACTCGATCAGCATGCCGCGCAAATACTCCTGCAACGACTTACCCGCCCGCGCAGCCCGCCCTGCGAGCTCATCTCGCACTGCGTCCGGAACGTCGCGAACTGTGATCACCACACTCATGCAGTCATAATAGCTGCGTCTACTGCATTACGCAGCTAACGTTACGTCAGCTATCTGCCCGATTCAGGCGATGCGTTCAGCCCAGCCAGGACATGACGCGGCCCCTCGTCCAGCACCGTCCGACGGCTTGCGAACGCAGATCGGACGAACCGAGCATGGTCAGACCGATAATGCTGTGTCCTGAGGCTCGGCGATCGCCCATGGTCGGAATCGAGGGAGCGACGCCGACGCCCTCGACCGATACCCACGCGATCGGCCGCCGCGCGGCGATATCGGTGAGGCGTTGCAGCCAGCGGAGGCGACTCTCGAGTGCCAGGTCCGACAGCGCCCACGTGGTGGTGACAATTGGCAGCGCAGCAACGGGGACCTCGTCGATCGCATCATCGACGACATCGAGGACGTCACCTCTGAGCACAACCGGCGGCTCAGCGGCGGCCACCGCAACAGCGGCGTCCAGCTGGTCTGCCGGCTCGTCTTGGTCGGGAGGAACGCAGGCCCGTAGCCACAGCACCTCGTCCGGGTCGGCCATGTCGACGATGTCCTTACCGATCCCGACGCGAGCGACGACTCGCGGGAGGGTGCGGGTCGGAAGGGCGTTTTGGCCCACCACCCGACAGTCAATCCTCACACGAGATGCACTGTTACCCAGCGACTCTCCGGTGCTGTAGGTGATGGCGACGCGGTCGGTGTGCAGGTTGAGGCCGACGCCCGGGTTCACATCGATCACCCCGATGTCGTCTGCCCCCATCCGGTGCGCCGCCTCGGCGAGGACGGGGTACAGCACCGCGCATACGGCGGTTCGCATTGTCAGGAGGGCCCGGTGCGCAGCGGTGGCGACGACTGCATCGGCCTGCCGAATCACGATCCGGACAGCCGCTGCGGCGGCCGCGTCCGGGTCGCCGATATCGATGGCCGCGGCCAGGTCCGCCGCGCGCCCGGTCAATGCCAGGTGATGCAGGACGGCGAGTACCAGCGCCGGGTCGCGATGACCGGCGGGCACCGACCGGATCACCCGAAGCGCCTCGTCGGACTCACTCAACGCATCCGCGATCCGCGCCGATATCGGAGAACTCTCCGTAACCTCGGCGCCGTACCGCCGGAGCCGGTCGGATTCACTGCGTCGCGCCTGCATCAGAAGACGTCGCTCGGCGTCCACACAGACCACACATGATCACAAGGATGCTCAAGCGTCATCGCTGTCACCTATCTGCACCGACTCCCAGACAAAGCCCTCAGCTATCCCCAACCGTCGCATAACTGCTGTTCACAGGCAATTTTGTGACTACCACACCACACCCGACCGACCGGAACTTCACAGGAAAACCCTCTAGGCTGGTCCGATGTCACTTGTTCTCGGACCGGTCCTGCGCCACGTCGACGACACGACGGCGCTGATCTGGGTGCAGACCACGAACGCCGCCGAGGTGGAGGTGCTCGGGTGCACTACACGGACCTTCGAGGTGCACGGCTGCCACTATGCGGTCGTGGTGGTGACCGGGCTGACGCCAGACTCGACCACGCCATACGAAGTCAGCGTCGATGGGTCGCGGGTGTGGCCGCTCCCCGACTCGTCCTTTCCCCCGAGCGTGATCCGCACACGCGGCCCGAGTCGCGCCGATCGGCACCGCGTCGTGTTCGGCTCCTGTCGCTTTCCCCGTTCCAACGACCCCGCGCTGGACGCCAAGCTCGGCGTCGATGCTCTCGATTCCTATGCGGTGCGCCTCGCACAGCAACCGGACGACGAGTGGCCCGATGCGCTACTACTGCTCGGCGATCAGGTGTACGCAGACGAACTCACACCGCACGCACGCCGGAACCTCGCCGGCCGGCGGCGGTCCGCCGAGCATCCCGAGGACGAGGTCGTGAGCTTCGACGAGTACGAGAGTTTGTACCGACACGCCTGGGGCGATCCCGAGATCCGCTGGATTCTCTCCACCATCCCCACGGCGATGATCTTCGACGACCACGACATCCGCGACGACTGGAACACCTCGGCGGCATGGCGCGAGGCGATCAACACCGAACCGTGGTGGCGTGAGCGGATCCGCGCCGGCCTGGTGTCCTACTGGGTCTACCAGCACCTCGGCAATCTCAGTCCTACGGCGCTCGAAGCCGACCCGGACTTTCAGCAGGCGGTGGCGGCCGACGGCGACTGCTGGCCTCAGCTGGTCGAGCTCGCCGACCGCGCCGACTCCGAAGTCGACGGCCGCAAAGGTTTGCGTTTCAGTTTCCGCTGGGACCTCGGACGCAGCCGGCTGATCATGATCGATTCCCGCAACGGACGGGTGTTCGGTGACGGAGCTCGCAAGATGCTCAGCGACAAGGAGTTCGACTGGTTGGACGAGCAGATGCACGATGCACTCGACGGTGTCGACCATCTGCTGCTCGGTTCGTCGCTGCCGTGGCTGCTGCCACCCGTGCTCGGCAACGCCGAAACTGTCAACGAGATCGCCGCACAACAGACCGGACGCCGCGGTCGACTGGCAGAAAAGCTCCGTCAGGCCCTCGACCTCGAACACTGGGCGGCCTTTGAGGATTCGTTCACCCGGCTCAGCGCGCTCATCCGCGACGTCGCATCCCATCCATCGGCGCCGTCGACCGTCAGCGTGTTGTCGGGCGACGTGCACCACAGCTACACGGCGCGGGTCGACTTCGCGACTCCGGCGAAGTCCGATGTGTACCAACTGGTGTGCTCGCCGGTCCACAACCACGTGCCACCATTCATCAAGCCGGCGTTCATCGCGGGATGGTCACCTCTACTCGGCCGCCTCACCGACCGGTGGGCGCGGCGACGTGGTGCCCCGGACCGTCCGATGTCGTGGACCAAAACCACCGGGCCGCTGTTCGGCAACACGATCGCCAGACTCGAGATAGCGGGCGCTGAAGCGCAGGCTGTCTTCGAGCAGCCGCGAGATGACGAGCAGCTGACCGTCGTGGCCGACATCGCTCTCACCGGTCACAGCGGTTCCGACGTGTCCCCCACCGCGACGTCGACGTATTCTTAGCCGCGCAATCAGAAGTAGACGACCATGATCTGCGCAAGGAAGACCTTGATGATCATGCTGACCGGGAACAGCACCGCATAGCCGAGGGCGACGCGCTGATCAGGCACCTTCCCCATCGCATAGGCGTACGGCGCCGGATTCAACTGCGAGCCGGTGAGACCGCCCAGTGCGCGGGCGGTACCGAACTGCAGCAGGGTGCGCAGGGCGAAGACGCATACGAGTGCGTGCGCGGCCGAGATCGCCAGGCCCAGCAGGACGAGCTCGAGTCCGTCGTCGCCGAGCGCGGTCACCAGTCCGTCACCCGCCCCGGTCCCGACCGCGACCAGAAACACCATGAGGGTGAACTGATTCAACGTGTTCGTGACGTTGCCCGGCAGGGTCCACACGATCGGCCCCGTTCGCCCGAGGGCCCCGAGCACCACCCCGGCGATCAGTGGTGCGGTCGCCGTGCCGAGAACGAGTGTTCCGCCACCGGGCATCGGGATCTCCACGAACGCCAGCAGCAACCCGATGGTGAGGCCGAGGCCGAGCCCGATCGGATTGATGTCGCCGGCCGTGCGTTCGGAGTCTCCGAGGTCGGTGGCCACGTCGGCCAGCCGGTCGCGCGGGGCGGTCACCCGCAACCGATCACCGCTCTGCAGCACCAGATCCGGCGTCGCGATGAGATCGACATCGCCACGTCGCACTCGGCTGACCACCGCGTCGAAGCGCTCCTCGAGCCGCAGCTGATGCAACGGCCGCCCGACGTGCGATCGGTTGGACAGGATGATCCGGCGAAAATCGATGGCCGAGCGGTCGAGCCAGGCCTCGTCGGCGGTCTGCCGGCCGAGGTCGGACACCAGGTGATCGACGACGTCCTCCCGGGCAGTCACCGTGAGCAGATCGCCTGCGGCCAGCGGTTCGGCGTCGTGCGCGACGACCGTTCGGCCGTCGCGAGTCAATCGGGAGACGACCGCGTCGTAGCGCTCAGCGAGCGCGTGCACGGTCAGGTTCGGCTCCCCCACCACCTCCAGGGTGCGGATCACGATCGGCGCGACCTTCTCCCGGTCCTCGGCGGTGGGCCGGCGGCGGCCGACGCCGATCAGGTAGGCGCACGCGAGAATCGTCAACAACACGGTGATCGGGTACGCGACGGCGTAACCGATCGCGGGCTCCGGTGGTATCTCGCCGTCACCCGCCAGTTGCTGCTGTACAGCGCCGAGGGCGGCGGTGGCGGTCCCCGCTCCGGCGAAGGCTCCGGCGATCGTGCCGATGTCGAAGCCCAGCGCCTTCCCCAGACCCAGCGCGGCACCGGCCATCGCGAAAATGGCGACCACCGACACGAGCACCGGTTTCCAGCCGGTGCGGATCGCGCTGATGAACGACGGTCCGGCGGCGATCCCCACCATGTAGCAGAACACGCACAGCGACAGATTCGTGACGATTGCCGGAAGTTCGACGTCGGGCTCGATGGCCGACAGCGCGAGCGCGACGAACAACGCGCCGGCCGGGCCGAATGACACGGGGCCGAGTGGAATTCGGCCGACCAGAGCGCCGACGCCGAGACAGAAGAAGAGGGTGAGCAACGGACTGTCCACGAACCACTGCATCGGGTCTCCTGAGTCGGGCAGGTCGCGTCCTGACGCCTGTGACTCTAACCTCCCGGCGGCGACGGCTGCAGCGATTCAGCCGCGGTCGGGACATCGACCGCCCACGGCGACCACTCGGCGATCAGCGCAGTTTGGCGCCGTAGACGTGGGACACATTGAGGACCAGCAGAACTCGACGGTCAGAGACCATCACCTGCCGGTACTCGTCCCAGTCCGGGTGTTCACCGGCGCCGCGCCGGTAGTACTCGACGAGGGCGTCCACCTCGGCACTGTCTGGGTCGTCGCCGGGACCGATCAGCGTCGCCTCACCCTCGGCGGTCGCCCAGGTGTACCCGTCGGGACTCGTGAACTCGATCGCGGCGCGGGGATCGCGGCGCAGGTTGGCGGTCTTCGCCCTGCCCTCGGTCATCGAGACGTAGATCGTGTCGGCATCGCGGTCGTAGACGCAGGTGACCGGTGAGAGCTGAGGCAGACCACTCTGCTTGGTGGTGGCGAGGATTCCGAGTCGTGCGTCGCTGATGAGTGACCGAGGGTCGAAGTCCGGTGGTGTCATGACCATGCCAACTGCGGATGACGCCGGCCCATTCCGCGGACCCGCCCGGGTATCACCCCATCAGCGTTCGCGACCCGCTCACGTCATACTCCTCAACCACGCCCGCGAGGATCGATGTCTGCTGGTCGTCGTCGGGGCCGGACGCGCGAAAAGCCTCGACGGCGGACTGGGTCTCCCATCTCTCGTAGATGTTGACGCGGTCGGCGTCGAGCAGGTCCGCGGTGATCGCGAAGTCGAGGCACCCGGGCGCTCGACGAGCGAGCTGCACCACCTGCTCGCATCCGGCGAGGTACGCCGGCCGGCGCCCGGGTTCGACGGTGATGTGTCCGGCAACGATGACCATGAGCGTCTCCTGTCGGCCGGGGCGTGCCGGCCTCTGGAACCGGCACTCAGTGATGCTGACCTGCCTGACACCTCGACATCATCGGTGGCGGCCGAAATCTCAGGGCCGGGTTACCGAAGCGTGGGACCTTCGCCCCGGTTCTCGGCATCGATGGTCCCTGGTGGACGTGCGACGACACGCGTTGACTGGAGACAGCAAGGCATCGAGTACGGGAGGTTCACGATGCGCATTCTGGTTGCCACGGCGAGTCGGTACGGCTCAACGCGCGAGGTCGGTGAACGCCTGGCGGCGACGCTCGCCGTCGATCTGGAGCGGCAGATGATCGAGGCCGAGATCGACGTGATCGACGTGGTGGACGTCGAAGACATCGCGTTCTACGACGCCGCGATCATCGGCAGCGCTGTCTACTTCGGCCGCTGGCTACGTCCAGCCCGCGACTTGATCGATCGCGAGCAGCACAACCTGCACCAGCTTCCGGTCTGGTTGTTCTCGAGCGGTCCGGTCGGAGACAACACGCCGGCCACCGGTTCTGCGATGACCGCACCGTGGGCGCGTGAGCACCGAACGTTCCCCGGCAAACTCGATCGCTCGACGCTGCGGCGGTCCGAGCGTCTCGTCGCGGCCGTGCTGCGCGCGCCCGACGTCGACGACCGCGACTTCGTGGAGATCGACGGTTGGGCACACGACATCGCGTCGTCTCTCGCCGGGAGTCGACCGGGGCGGTCGCAGATCGTGTCGTGATCATCGGCCTCGGACATCACGGCCTCACCCCTCAACGCGCCCACGCACGTTAGGTTTGATGGGCAGAATGTCCGACGGAAGAGTTGCAGCGTGGTGGAGCCACACGACTTCGTTCTGATCGCGGCCATCCTGGCCATCGCCTCGGTCGCGGGTCTCCTGGCGACCAAGCTCCGGCAGCCGATGATCGTCGCGTTCATCGGAGTCGGCATCCTGGTGGG
Source organism: Gordonia sesuvii (assembly GCF_036350415.1). Classification (NCBI taxonomy): domain Bacteria; kingdom Bacillati; phylum Actinomycetota; class Actinomycetes; order Mycobacteriales; family Gordoniaceae; genus Gordonia; species Gordonia sesuvii. Next base: position 105,893 of record NZ_JAZDUF010000002.1, on the reverse strand, counting down.
TCCCACCGGAACCGGTTGGGTGACCACCAACGAGACGATCGAGCTGCTCGCCCGGCTCGGCATCGCGATCCTGCTGTTCCTGGTCGGGTTGCGCCTGGACATGAACCTCATCCGCACCACCGGCCCGGTCGCCCTGATCACCGGCATCGGACAAGTGGTGCTCACCGGCGCGATCAGCTATCTGCTGGCCCTCGCGTTCGGTATGAGTGCCGTGGCGGCGTTCTACATCGCGTTGGCCCTGACGTTCTCGTCCACGATCATCATCGTCAAACTGCTCTCCGACACCCGCGAGATCGAGCAGCTTCACGGCCGGATCGCCGTGGGGTTGCTCATCGTGCAAGACCTCGTCGTGGTCGTCGTGATGATCGCAATCAACGCCTTCGGTCAGGACACCGACGACGCCATGGCTGTCAGCATCGCCCTGGTGTTGGTGAAAGGTGTCGGACTCCTCGCCGGCATCGCGCTGGTGATGCGCTTCGTCCTGCCCTGGCTGCTACACCAGGTCGCGCGGTCACAGGAACTGCTGGTGCTGTTCGGGGTCGCGTACGCGATCGCACTCGCGGCTGTCACCGCGGAACTCGGATTCAGTTCGGAAGTGGGCGCGTTCCTGGCCGGGGTCTCCCTCGCGGCGACACCGTATCGGGACGCGCTGGGCGCGCGGCTGGTGAGCCTTCGTGATTTCCTGCTGTTGTTCTTCTTCCTCGACCTCGGCGCCGGCCTCGACTTCGCCGATGCCTCCGGCCACATCGCCGAGGTCGTGGTCTTCTCACTATTCGTGCTCGTCGGCAAACCGGTGATCATCATCGCCCTCATGGCGCTGCAGCGCTATCCCCAACAGGTCAACTTCATGACCGGTCTACCGCTGGGACAGATCTCCGAGTTCTCCCTGATCCTGGCCGCCCTCGGACTGGGACTCGGCCACATCAGCGACACGACCTCCAGCGTCATCACGGTGGTCGCCCTGATCACCATCGCCGGCTCCACCTATCTCATCCTGTTCTCACATCAGTTGTATCGACGTCTCGAACCCTGGCTGAGCGTCTTCGACCGCTCCTCGAGCAGGCGCGAGACGTCCGGCGATCCCGAACTGGAGGTCGACGCCATCCTCTATGGACTCGGTCGATTCGGTCGCCACATCGCCGACGAGTTCAGTGCCGCCGGCCATCGGTTGCTCGCGGTCGATTTCGACCCTCATCGGCTCGCCGCCAACACCCGCCCGGGCGTCACGACGATCTACGGCAGTGCCGCGGATCTCCATTTCCTCGAGACTCTTCCGCTGACGCGGGCACGGTTCATCATCTCGACCATCCCGACAATGGACGCGAACTTCGCTCTGCTCCATGCGCTTGCCCACCACGACTACGCGGGCCATGTGGTCATGACCGCCCACCACCCGCACGACGCCGAGGCGCTGCGAGCCGCGGGTGCCGACATCGTCCTCGAACCGTTCTCGTTGGCCGCCGAAGCGACGACGGAGATACTCGACCACCTCATCACCGACCGATCGGATCGCACGGACGACACCGACGACGACCGCCCCGGCGGCCCGCCACCGGGGCACTGACCCATTACGCTCGACGGGAGAGTCTGGACACCCCAAGGAGCGCAATGACTGTCAGGATCTCGGACGTCGCCACCGCGGGCGCGGCCGCCGCCATCGCCACGAACGTGGTACCGCACCTCGCGCACGGCATCAGCGGCAAACCCTTTCCCACGCCGTTCGCCGACCCGCCGGGTGTCGGCGACTCGTCGCCGGCGTCGAACATCGTGTGGGCGTCGATGAACGCCACAGTGGCGGCTTTGTTGGTCTACACAGGCCGGTCGCGACTCCGCGATCCGGCGTGTCTGGCCGTCGCAGCGGTGAGTGCCGCCGGGTCGGCGGTCGGGCTCAGGTCGTACTTCCGAAAGGTCCGGCCGAACGGGGGTTCTGTCGCCTGACCTCGATCTTCCCTACTCGCTCTTGGTGCCCGGAAGATACTGTTGCACTTTCTGCTTGGCGCCTTGCTTGACGATGTCCCAGGAGTCCTCATCGCCCTTGATCAGCGCGGTGCTGAGCGACCTCGCCTGGTCCAGCGTCGCATGCGGTGGAATGGGAGGCACGCTGGGATCGCATCGGACGTCCAACAGCGTCGGCCGGTCCGCCGACAAAGCCCGGTCCCATGCGTGACCGAGGTCTGCCGGATCATCGACGTTGATGCCACCCAATCCGATCCCCCGGGCGAAGGCCGCGTAGTCGACGTCGGGCAGTGTCTGGGAGGCCTCGAACTTCGGCGAGGCGGCCATCGCCCGCTGTTCCCAGGTGACCTGGTTGAGATCGTTGTTGTGCAGGACGACCACGATCAGCCTCGGATCGGTCCATTGCCGCCAGTAGTGAGCGACGGTGAGCATCTCGGCCAGTCCGTTCATCTGCATCGCCCCGTCGCCCTCGAAAGCGATCCCTGGCCGTCCGGGGTGAGCCCACTTCGCACCGATCACGTATGGGACGGCGGGCCCCATCGTCGCGAGGGTCCCGGACAGTGAGCCACGCATGGCGTCACGGAACGTGATGTGACGGGCATACCAGTTGGCCGCACTACCCGAGTCGGCAGCGACGATCGCGTCAGAGGGTGCACGGAGCGAGAACTCGTGGAAGATCCGCATCGGATTGATCGGATCAGCGTCCGTCATCGCCTGCCGCTGCGCTGTGGTGTGCCACCGCTCGACCTGCGTTTCGACCTTCTCTCTCCACGATCGATCCGGTTTGCGCTCCAATTGTGGAATAAGTTGCTGCAGAGTGCGTTTGGCGTCACCCACGAGATTGACCTCGTTGGGATAACGCATTCCGATCAACTTGCCGGATCGGTCGATCTGCACTCCCTGCGCCTGGCCGAACTCCGGAAGGAACTGCGAGTACGGAAAGTTGGAGCCGATGATGAGCAACGTGTCGCAGTCGCGCATGAGGTGATAGCTGGCCGTGGTGCCGAGCAGACCGATCGATCCGGTCACCCAGGGCAGCGTGTCCGGCAGGACGTCTCGACCGAGCAGGGCCTTGGCACAACCGGCGCCGAGCCGGTCCGCGACCTCGGTGAGTTCGTCGGTACAGTCACGCGCGCCTTGGCCGACCAGCATCGCGACCTTGTTCCCCTCGTTGAGCACAGCGGCCGCACGTGCGACGGCATCAGGGGCGGGATCGGGTGTGGCGGTCGCTATTCCGAGGCTGGACGGGACATGTTTGAACTCATGTTGCGGAGGCGAGTACTCCAGTTCGAAGACATCCGACGGGAAGATCAGAGCCGTCGGTGCACGCTCGGTCATCGCCACCCGGAAAGCCCGGTCGATCAGGTTGGGGATCTGTTCCGGCACGGTGCACATCTGCACGAAGTCGCTGCACACATCTTTGAAGAGCGAGAGCATGTCGATCTCTTGCTGGTATGCCCCGCCCATCGCCGAGCGTTCGGTCTGCCCGACGATGGCCACCACCGGCACGTGGTCGAGTTTGGCGTCGTAGAGCCCGTTGAGCAGGTGGATTCCACCAGGTCCGCTGGTTGCCGCGCACACACCGACCTGTCCGGAGAACTTGGCGAAGCCGACCGCCTCGAACGCGCTCATCTCCTCGTGCCGCGACTGCACGAATTGCGGATCATCGTCGGCGTCCGCCCAGGCGGCCAGCAGCCCGTTGATGCCGTCGCCCGGATATCCGAAGACCTGTCTCGTCCCCCATTCGCGAAGTCGGGACAGGACCACGTCGGCAACGGTGTCACTCATCGAGTCTCCTCAGCAGGTAGCGGCCGGCGAACGACTCGATGAATACCCACCTCGCCCGACACCGACACCTCTCGATGGCTCACCGTGCGCGATGTCACCCGTCGGGCACAGGCACCTTCGTGATCACCGACCCTGCGCCGAACCACCCAACTCGGCCAGGTTCTCGATCGACTGACGGACGTCGGACTCGATGACACGCGCGACCAGCCGGCCGACCGGCCCGTTGAGCAGTCCGCCGCTCAGGGTCGCGTTCAGGTCGAAATGTGAACCTGCGCCGTCCTCGCTCACACGCATGGTGAGGTCAATGCGCACACCGCCCCGGCCCTTTCCGGACAACGAGATCTTCTCCGGCTCCTCGTAGTCGGTGACGGTCCAGTGGATGATGTTGCGGAATCCCTTGACCTTGATCAGGGACGAGACCTCGGTGCCCTCGTGGATCTCATCGGGAACCTCACTCTTCCATCCGCCGAAGATCGTCATCCATTCCGAGAACCGTCCGAGGTCGGAGGCCAGTTTCCACGCCGCGTCCGGCGTCATGTCCGATCGAATACCGACATCGACACCTGCCACCGCACACTCCCATCCTCGGCTGAGCGGATCTCCGCGCGTTCTCCCCGACCGTACGATGAGATCGTGAATTCTGCCGACCTGGTGCGCGCCGACGGTCTCGACCCGTCACGGCCGACCATCGGTGTGGAAGAGGAGTTCATCCTGGTCGACCGTGCATCCGGGCATCCAGTGGGCCGCAATCGAGAGGTGGCCGACGCCGCCTCCCGCCGTGGGGTGGATCTGGATCTGGAACTCACCACCTGTCAGGTCGAGATCGCCACCTCGACGTGCGCAACGAGTGGACAAGTCCTCGACGAACTTCGTCGGCTGCGGTTGGTCGTGTCCGACGCGGCCGACGACGTCGGGGTCGACGTGATCGGCACTGGCGTACCACCTACCATCCCGGACGCGTTCCCGGTGACCGACACCGAGCGGTATCGGCGGATCGGCGAACAGTTCGGGATGCTCGCCCATGAACAGGGGATCTCTGGCTGCCATGTTCATGTCGGCGTCGACGATCGGGACATCGCCGTCGAAGTCAGCAATCACCTGCGGCGACGGTTACCGATTCTGCTGGCGATGTCGGCGAACTCGGCGATCTACCGCGACGCCGACACCGGACACGCGAGCTGGCGGTCGATCCTATGGAACCGTTGGCCGGCCTCCGGTCCGCCACCACATCTCCACTCGCGCGATCATTTCGAACAGCTGGTGACGATGTTCGTCTCTTCCGGCGCCATCGTCGACGACCACATGGTGTATTGGGACATCCGACCGTCGGATCATTTGCCCACCATCGAGATCCGCGTCGGCGACGTGCAGCAGCAGCCCGCCGACACCGTCGCGCTGGCGACCGTCGTCCGGGCCCTGGTGATGACGGCGACACGTGCAATCTCTGCGGGAGTACCAGCACCGGAGGTGGATTCGGCGGTACTGGCGGCCGCGATGTGGAAGGCCGCGCACGACGGCGTCGACGGGGATGCCATCGATGTGGTGTCTCAGCAGCTCGTCCCGGCTCGGCAGATGATGTCAGACCTCGTCGACGACATTGCGCCTGCGCTCGACGTGCTCGGTGATCGCTCGCTGGTCACCGACTACATGAGGCGGTTGTCGGAGAACGGGAACGGTGCGTCCCGTCAAAGGCTCCGGTTCGCCGACGGCGCCCGCGGGCGTGACATCGTGGCAGACGCCGCGCGCCTTTTCACCCGGTGATCGAGGAGCCGGGCCTCGAGGGCGGTTTCGATTCGGCGAAATCGACGACCAAGGCAACCGCCACGGCGCCGACGGATCTAGGGTGGCCGATATGAGCAAGTCAGAGTCCGGTACCGACATCGACATCAAGCCCCGTAGTCGCGACGTCACCGACGGCCTCGAGAAGACCGCCGCCCGCGGGATGCTGCGCGCGGTGGGCATGGGCGACGACGACTGGGTCAAACCCCAGATCGGCGTCGGATCGTCGTGGAACGAGATCACCCCGTGCAACCTGTCGCTCGATCGTCTGGCGAAGGCGGTCAAGGAGGGTGTGCACGAGGCCGGTGGGTATCCGCTGGAGTTCGGGACCATCTCGGTCTCCGACGGGATCTCGATGGGCCACGAGGGCATGCACTTCTCCTTGGTGTCTCGCGAGGTGATCGCCGACAGCGTGGAGACGGTCATGAACGCCGAGAGGCTCGACGGCTCGGTGCTCCTCGCCGGATGCGACAAGTCCCTGCCGGGCATGCTGATGGCCGCCGCACGTCTCGACCTCTCCAACGTCTTCCTGTACGCCGGGTCCACCCTGCCGGGATACGCCACGCTCTCGGACGGGGCCGAGCGGCAGGTCACCATCATCGACGCCTTCGAGGCGGTCGGCGCGTGTTCACGCGGCCTGATGAGCCGCGAGGACGTGGACACCATCGAACGGGCGATCTGTCCTGGAGAAGGCGCCTGCGGCGGAATGTACACGGCCAACACCATGGCCAGCGCCGCCGAGGCGTTGGGCATGTCGCTACCCGGCAGCGCGGCGCCTCCGGCACCGGATCGGCGGCGCGACAGCTTCGCCCGGCAAAGCGGTGAGGCGGTCGTCGAGATGCTGCGCCGCGGGATCACCGCCCGCGACATCATGACCCGTGAGGCGTTCGAGAACGCGATCGCGGTGGTGATGGCGTTCGGCGGGTCGACCAACGCCGTACTGCATCTGCTGGCGATCGCCAACGAGGCGGAGGTCCCGCTGTCTCTCGACGATTTCGCGCGCATCGGCTCGCGGGTCCCGCATCTCGCCGACGTCAAACCCTTCGGCCGTCACGTGATGACCGATGTCGACAGGATCGGCGGGGTGCCCGTCATCATGAAGGCGCTCCTGGACGCCGGGCTGCTGCACGGTGAGTGCCTCACCGTCACCGGCAAAACCGTCGCCGAGAACCTGTCCGGCATCGCCCCGCCCGACCCCGATGGACTGGTGCTGCGGGCCATCGGCTCGCCGATCCACCCGACCGGGGGCATCACCATTCTGAAGGGGTCACTCGCCCCGGAGGGTGCCGTGGTCAAGTCGGCCGGTTTCGACTCGGATGTGTTCGAAGGTGTGGCAAGGGTTTTCGACCGTGAACGAGCGGCGATGGATGCGCTCGAGGACGGCACGATCACCTCGGGCGATGTAGTCGTCATCCGCTACGAAGGCCCCAAAGGTGGGCCCGGCATGCGCGAGATGCTCGCGATCACCGGTGCCATCAAGGGCGCCGGCCTCGGCAAGGACGTGCTGCTGATGACCGACGGCCGGTTCTCCGGCGGCACCACCGGCCTGTGCGTCGGTCACGTCGCGCCCGAGGCCGTCGACGGTGGACCGATAGCACTGGTCCGTGACGGGGACCGTATCCGCCTCGACGTCGGGAACGGCACGCTCGACCTTCTCGTCGACGACGACGAACTCGCCGGGCGCGCGAACGACTTCACCCCGCTGCCGCCGCGGTACACGCGCGGGGTGCTGGCGAAGTACTCGAAGCTGGTCACCTCGGCCTCCGAGGGTGCCGTTTGCCGGTGAGGGGGTCTCGATACGCCGGCTCGCAAGCTCACCGGCTACTCGACCAGCGGAAGGGGCGCCGGCTCGCAAGCTCACCGGCTACTCGACCAACGACAGGGGCGCCGGCGAGCGAACGCGCGATGGAACACATTGAACGCTCTGTCTCTTGGTGCGTACGATCGGTCTATGCAGCTGACCGAGTTGATGGACACCGTCCCGTCCACCGCCACCGATGCGCTCGCCCTCTTCGACTCATTGCCTGCGGTCGAGGCGGAATTCATGCTCGGGACGTGGCGTGGGGCGGAGCTCCCCACCGACCATCCGATGGACGGGTTGCTCGCCGCGAGCGGATGGTGGGGCAAACAGTTCGTCGATGCCGAGACCGTGCACCCACTGCTGTTCCCGACCCGCGACGGAACGGCGCTGTGGCCGATGAATCCCGCAATCGCGTTCAGCGGCGTGCCTCTCGGTAACCTTGTCCCGGCGGTCAAGTCACTGTCGTTCGCGACCCCAATCGCTGCGACGCGACTGCTCTCCCAGGCCCGAAAGCCGAAGGCACGCTTGCGCACCACCCGATATCGCGGTGTGGACAGCGCGACGATGATATATGACCAATTGCCGGTCAATGACGTGTTCCGCCGTCTCTCGGATGAGACGGTGCTCGGTGCGATGGATCTCAAGGGGTCGGATCGCCCGTACTTCTTCGTGCTGCACCGCGACGATTCCCTCGCCCTGCGCTGATCGTCCATCCCCTCGGGGTGGTGAGCTCAGTCCAGGCAGAACTCGTTGCCCTCGGGATCGGTGAGCACAATGTGCCCGCCCTGCAGCGGCGGCTGCGGCTCGAAGCGCGTGACCCGGCCGGCGCCCAACGCCACGAGCCGATCGCACTCGGTTTCCAGTGCGGTCATCCGCTCCTCCCCCGCCAGGTCGGGTGCGGCACGCACGTCGAGATGCAGTCGATTCTTGCCCTTTTTCTCTTCAGGCACCCGCTGGAAGAAGATCCTCGGGCCGTGGCCGTCGGGATCGACGATTCCCGAGGCGTCGTTGCGCCGCTCCGGTGGCACGCCGAAGGCGTCGAGCGCCGCGTCCCAGGAGTCGAACCCGGGAGGCGGACTCTGCACCTGGTAGCCGAGGACGTCGGCCCAGAACTCGGCCAGTGCGCCCGGATCGGCGCTGTCGATGGTCACCTGGATCTCGCGAGACATGACTCCTCTTTCCCGGCTGCGAACCCGATGTGATCGGGTCCGACGGTCTGCCGGACCCGCTGGACACCACTGTCCTCCAGGATCCGGACAGACACTGTCCTATTTTCACCGACAAGAGCTGACCTCTGCGACACGGCGAGGCGGTGTGCTCGTTCGGTTTGTCCGATCTGTAGCGTTACGCGCATGTTCACGGTGCGCCGCGGGGCCGTAGCCTCCGCTCTGATGCTGACCATGGCGCTGAGCGCCTGCTCGTCCGACGACGGCACGTCGGATTCGGCCGGCGACGACTCCCCGACGACCTCGGCCGCCGCGACGAGTTGCCCGTCGGGCGCCGCGTCGGACTCGGCAGAGCCGGCCTGGGATTACGACGGTGCGACCGGGAGCATCGCGGTCACGCCTCCGACCGACGCCGCTGCCCCGCAGGTGGACGTCACGACACCGTTCTCGGTGAACGAAACCACGGTCGAAACCCTGGAACCGGCCGACGGCGCGGTCGTGGGTGACACCGCCACCGTGTCGGTGTGTTACCTCGGCGTCAACGGCCGCGACGGATCGGTGTTCGACAGCAGCTATGAGCGGGGTATGCCTGCGGAGTTCCCGCTCGACGGTGTGGTGCCCGGGTTCCAGAAGGCGATCTCGGGTCAGAACGTCGGCGCCACGGTGGCGGTGGCGATGACGTCGGCCGACGGTTATCCGAGCGGCAACCCGGCCGCCGGCATCGAGCCGGACGACACCTTGGTGTTCGTCATCGAGATCCTGTCCGCCGACGGCTGACCTTCTTCACGACGTCGGTCGCTCAGTTCTGGCGCTCGAGGCGCGTCAATGCGGTACGCGCACGATCCACGCGACGACGAGCGTCATCCAGGTCGTCGGCCGCGCCGCGTCGTTGCTCCTCGGCGGTCTCGACCTGTCGGCGGGCGAAGCGTACCTCGGCGTCACGCTGCTCGAGTTCGGCCCGTAGACGCTCGAGGTCCTCGGTCAGCTCATCGGCGCGTTGTCGCGCATCGACGACGTCGCCGTCGCGCTTCCGGACCGTGCCCTCGGCGTCTCGTTCGGCGGCCTCGGCGTCGGCGAGTGCGGCCCGGGCGCGATCCAATCGCTCGGAGTCCACGATGCCCGTCGACGACGCGGAGGAGTCCTCTGGTTCCGCGTCAGGCTCCCCCTCGGCCTGGTCGTCACCGGCGGGTTCCGGGACCAGGAAGACCCCGGCCGGCCCGAATCCGCTGTACTCGGCCGCGGTCACGAGTCGGCCACGACGGAGGACATCGGCTATCTCGTCGTCGGCGACCGCGGCCCGCAGGGTTTGGCCGACGTCGCGGATTGCGTTGTCCGACAATCCGACACCGTTGGCGTCGGCGGTCCGACGGACCGACTCGACACAGTCGGCGACGAGCTCCTGCCGCTGCGCGGCCAGGGCGCGCAGTCGATCTGCCGATGATCTCCGCTGTGCGGCCAGTAGTTCCGCCGCGAGGTCGAGCAGAGCCGCCACCCCATCGGGATCTGTTCGTACCCACTGGTTGATCGCCCACCCGACCTGAGTCGGACGTCGGAGAGCGGCGATCTGGCGCGCCAGATCACGGTTGCCGTCCCCCTTGGCGGCTGTGGCGAGTCGGTTGCGTCGCCCGACGAAGTCCGACGGCGCCAAGCCGTACAGCTCGTCGGTCACCTCATCGATGTTCATCGGTGATCAGTTCCCGACGCTCATCCGCACGCGTCGACGCTCGCCGAACTTCCGGAATCCCAGGGCCTGCAGGATCGGTGACGACGTCTGCTCGGCGTGGACGAGCGCCAAGGTAGCGCCACGATCACGTGCATCTCGGACCCGGGCGCCGATGAGAGCGCGGTAGACGCCCCGTCGACGGAACTCCGGGAGCACGGCGGCACCCCACATCCTGGCCACCTGAGCGGCCAGCGAATAGCCTCCCGCGCCGGCCGTCACGCCCGCGCAGCGGGCGACGAACAGCCCCGGTGAGCGATCATCGTCGTGCGCGGCGGACGGATCCGACAGCACCGGCGGGACGAAACCCCATGCGCGCCGGGACACGTCCTCGAACTCGTCGATGTGGCAGTCCACGCCGACCTTCCGGCAGTCCAGGTCATCGGTGGCCGCGAGACCCTCGGGCGTCGGCCCGCCGATCTCCATCGCGACCACGTCGACGACTGCCACAGTCTCGGCGCCGTGACCGTCGAGTACGTCCGTGCTCACCTCGCCCAGGGGTCCCGGGCCGACGGTCACCAGCGCGGCGTGCGCGCCATGTGCGGACGCGATCGCCAGCGCGTTCTCGATGATCTCCGCCGCGGGGATCCGCGGACCGCGGTAATTGAGGAGCGTCGCCTCGCCGTCCTGCTGGTAGAACTCGTATCCGTCGACCACGAAGTAGTCCGACCCGGCAGGATGCCACGACGATCGCCACGCCGCGGACTCGTCCAACACGGCATCCGACGCCCACATCATCCGATCCGCCTCGCTCGCACGCACACCCAATCAGTACCGCATCCTCGCCCGACGGTGAACCTGCGTCGGACGACCACATCGGCGAGTTGCGGCACAGTTGTGCCTACCCTGGCGTCATGGATGTCTCGACGCGGGTCAGCAGTCCTCTCGCCATCATCATGGTCGTCGGCGCGATTGCGCAGGTGGTGGCCCCAATCGTGCCGTTCGCGGGTATCGGGGCGTCACCGAACGAGTCCACGGTCGACTTGTTGATCACTCCGGCGGGCTACACGTTCTCCATCTGGAGTGTCATCTACCTGCTGTCGCTCGTCCTCGCGGCGACCGTGCTGCTGACGAGGTCAACCGGCACCCGCACGGCGCCCCGCCTGGTCGTCGACCTCTCGATCGCCTTCTTCGGCGCGGCGATCTGGATCCTCTTCTCGGCCGCCGAATGGCGGTGGGTCACATCGATCGTGTTGACCGTCATGACCGTGGCGCTGCTCGATGCCGCTCGGATCGCCGCCGGTGCGCGCGACGCGGACACCCCGGGGTGGCGGACCGCGCTCAGTCGGGTCACGGTCGGCATCTACGCAGGCTGGGCGACGGCCGCCGTGTTCCAGAACTGGGCCTCGGATATCGCGGACAGCGGCGCTGATCCGGGCGAGTTGTGGTGGCAGTTGGTCATTCTGATCGGGGCGGCGGTTTTCGCGTCCGTCGTCACGTGGCTGTTCGGCGGTGTGCTGGTCGGGTATCCACTGACCGTGATCTGGGCGCTCGTCGGCATCATCGTGACGGCGGCCGGCGTCACGACGTCGGTCGTGATCGTCTGCGCCGTGACCATCGCGGTGCTGGCGGCGGTCGCGGGCGGGGCGATGCTCAGAGCCCGAGCTCGACCATCCGACGCGTGATCCGGTCGTCGGTGCTGACCACCGGCGAGCCGGAGGCCACCCACCGATCACCGCCGAAGTAGGTGGTCATGATGTTCTCGGCGGTCCGTGTGGCCAGCGCCTGTGTGGTCAGTGTCGGGTTGGGACCGCCGAGCGAGTTGGCCAGCACCGAGTTGTCCGCGATGAACAACCGGTCGACGAACCGCGCCTCCCCGGACGGGCGTGCAACCGAGTTCTGTGACGACTCCCCCATCCGCATCGATGAGTGGACGTGCAGCAGCAACGGCGCCCAGTCGAGGCGATACACCGTGCGCGCACCCGCCTTCCGGAGGAGCTGTGCGGCCTTGGTGGCCACATACTCACGATTGCGGCGCGTCGGTGCGGAGCGTTTGCGGATGTCGATGTCGATCTTCGCGACCGCGCCGTTGGAGTCGGCCGGAAAGGCCGACGGAGCGATGCGACATTCCGGTTCGACGTGATCGTCGGTGATGCAGAGGATGTTCAGCATCCGGTCGATACCGTGCGCCATGAAGTCGCGGAGTTCCTCACCGGCGAGACGACCGGTCGGACCGTCCCAGGCGCCTCGCATCCCACGTGCGTTGGTGTACTGGCCCCGGATACCGCTGTTCGACAACGTCATCGTGAAGGCCTGGATCGCCGGTGTCACCCCCGAGTTCTCCAGGCAGCCATAGCCCGGCAGCTCCACCCGCGAACACGAGTTCGCGCCACGGGTGTTGCCCGTGTCCTCGTCGAACAGCCCGACCACCCAGTCGAACCAGTGGTCGGTGTGACCGCGCCCGACCCAGCCATTGGGATTCGGCAGGCCACTGTTGAACCAGAGCCGCGGGCTCTCGGTGGCTCCTGCGGCCAGTACCACCACACGTGCATCTTCACGCATCCGCTCACCGGTCACGTTGTCGCGCCAGGTCACGCCCGTCGCCCGAGTATCGCCGCCCGAACCCTGTGTATGGATCTGCTGCACAAAGCAATCCGTGCGCAGTTCGATCGCCTTCCCACCTGGCCGGACGCCGTCGGCGGCGAGGCCGAGAGGGACATAGCTGTTGTCGGTGGAGCGCCGGGCGAACAGGTTTCGTGGCGCCTGCGCGGGTTGGTAACACCCTTGGAAACAGTGCCCGCAGAATGTACAGCCACGTGCCTGCGGGTGAACAAGGAGATCGGCGTCGGAGGTCCGCCCGGCCGTCCCGCCAGGATGGAGGATGCAATTCGGTTGTGGCCGAAACGAAGCACGTGTCGTGTCCCTGGATCTCTGGAGCGGTAGACCGAGTCCTTCACAGCCGCGGAAGAAGATCGCTTCCTTGGTACCCATCGGGGCCGGCTTCACCGGCAGGGTCTCCTCGACCCATTCCAGGTACGGCACGAGTTCGCGGTATGTGAAGGGGAACCGGTGGGCGGTGTCGTACAGTGCGGCATCGCGGCCGCGGTACCCCGCGAATACACCCGGATACGGACGGGGGCTGTTGCCGAAAAAGTGTTGCGTGGTACCTCCGACGCCGCCCAGTTCCCATACAAAACTGTTCTGCGCCCATTCCCGGAACCAGCCGGCCTTGTCCCGATCACCCGGACCGAATCGTAGGAACCCGGCCGTAGGATCGTTGGCGTCGAACTCCAGATGCGACCACTGGCGAGACGGATTCGCCTGCCGTGGACCACCTTCGAGAATCAACACATCGAGTCCCTGCCCGGCCAGTTCGGCGGCCACGACCGGCCCACCTCCGCCGGCACCGATCACGATCACGTCACGCACAGATCAGAACTCCTCGAATCCCCGGTAGTAGCCGATGAAGTCGTCATGGCCATCCACCAACCCTTGCGTCCGGTAGCGGGTGATGTCCCAGGCGACCGGTCGGCGCGCCAGCCGCCGAGTGTTGTGGTCGTAGAGCCGATGCTCACTCCAGACCGTGAAGGCCGAGCCGTCGAGCAGAATGCCACCGACGAATCGCAGCAGCCCGGCGCCGGATCCCCGAAGTGGTTGGGGTAACGCGGAATCAAAGACTGCGACCAAATCGGCGACGGGGAGCTCGATGAGCTCGAACGCACGACACTTGGTGCGGTAGTCGGCGTTGGCGAAGGGCGAGGCGAAGGGCCCGGCGAGCGGGGCGCCGGCAAGGACCGCGGCGACGTCGACGACCAGGCCTGCGAGAAGCGACAGCGGGAAGGTGCGGTCGGTGTCGGCGACCCCCAACGCACGATCGACCGCTCGCGCGACCTGATCGTCCGGCAGCGGCGGGGCCGGAACTGACAGGTCGGTCAGGGTCACCGACAACGCCACGGCGACCGGTCGCACGAGCGCGTCGCCCTGCGGGAGGAACCTGTCGACGAGGCCGATGAACTCGTCGGCGGCGCCGTCGCTCATCGCACCCGGGCCGCGGCCCGTCACCCCCTGACGAACCGAGTAGGGGTCGTCGCCCGGCATCACCATCACCGCGACTCCCCGCAGCGCGTCGCGCGACGACACCCGCAGGCCGGCGAGAATCTGCCGCGCGACCGGCGGCATGTCCTCGTATCCGTCGGGCGGCGCGGCCGCCGCCATCGGTCCACGGGATATCGCGGCCACGACCGTGGCCAGACCGGCCGTTCCCAGCAGTCGACGACGACTGACACCGCTCGAGGGCACGTCCTTGACGCCAGGACGCTGCGAAGTGACTGTGTCTGAGGTCACAGCCGTACCGTACGACACACCGGCCACACCTGCATCTGTTCGCTCCGTCGACACACCGGGACATGTACCCGGTGTTCACCCGTCGAAACCACGACGACATCGTCGACAGCGACGCTGACGGCGACATGGACGGTGACATTGACAGGGGCGATCACCAGCGGTACGAAACGGTCATGATGGCAGCGTCGTCGTTTCGTGCGACACCGTTCGGTGCGGTCTCGGTGCTGGCTTCGGCTCACGGGGGCGCATACCCGTACGGCAACTCGGTGATCGTCAACGGGTCGGCCGGAAGTCTGGCGATCGACCCGTCGCTCGAGGTCGATCACGACCCGGTCGGCGTCGACGCCGTGATGGTCAGCCACGCCCACGAGGACCACATCGCGGGCCTCAAGCATTTCTCGGCCCCCACGTACTCGCACCATTCGGATGTCGAAGCGGTCCGATCCCTCGACGTCCTGCTCGACGGCTACGGTCTGACCTCCCAGGAGAAGATCGACGTTGCCGAGGACATTCACGGTCAGTTCGATCTGCCCGCCGGGTTCCCGGCAACCACCGGAGTCGACGACGGGCATGTGTTCGATCTCGGCGATGTGACCGCCACCGTGATCCACCTGCCGGGGCACACCGCAGGCCACTGCGGGGTGCTCGTCGAGCCGACCGGGTTCCTGTACGTGGCCGACATCGACCTCACCTCGTTCGGGCCGATGTACGGCGATGTCGGGAGCAGTGTCGAGGCCTACCTCCGCTCCATCGACGCGGTCCGCGACATCGAGGCACGGTGGTACGGCACCTTTCACCAGAAGGGTGTCGTCGAAGGCGCCACCGAATTCCGCCGCCGCCTCACCGACTACGCAGCGGTCATCGCTCGCCGCGATGACCGGCTGCTGGATTTCCTGGACAGACCGCGAACGCTCGGCGACATCGTCGCCCACCGTCTGGTGTACCGACCCCATGTGCAGCTGCCGTTCGTCGACGCCGTCGAGCGCCGAACCGCGGAACTCCATCTCGAGCGCCTGATCGATCTCGAGCAGGTGGACCGCACCGACAGCGGATACGTCCGCATCTGAGTGCCCTCCCCCGAGTAACGGCCGACGCGCACCCTCTCCCCGTACGCACACTGCACCGCGAGCGCGGGAGGGCAAGTCGCGCGTTCGCACCCGCGCCGGGGCACCGCATGGGACCATCGGCTCATGAGTGATCACACCTATCGCGTCATCGAGGTTGTCGGGTCCTCACCGGAGGGCATCGATCAGGCCATCGCCAACGCCATCGCCCGGGTCTCGGAGACGACTCGCAATGTCGAGTGGTTCGAGGTGGTCAGCACGCGCGGCCACATCGTGGACGGCAAGGTCGCCCACACCCAGGTCACCCTCAAGGTGGGCTTCCGGGTCGAGTCCAACGGTGCACTGGACTGACTGCCGCCGACCAGCAGCTTTCCGTCAAGACTTGACTGAGTCCAGAAAACCGGCATCATTGTCTGCGTGCCGTCTCCCACTGATCACGTAAAGCGTTTGCGTGACGCGGATCTGCGGGTCACCCGTCCGCGTCTCGCCGTTCTGGACGCCGTGTGGGCACATCCCCATGCCGACACCGACACCATCGTCGGGGCCGTCCGGGCCGGACTTCCTGACGTGTCCAAGCAAGCGATCTACGACGTGCTCCGCGCGTTGACGACCGCCGGGCTCGTACGGCGAATCCAGCCGTCCGGCCACGTGGCCCGCTACGAGTCGCGCGTCGGCGACAACCACCACCACGTCATCTGCCGGTCCTGCGGGGCCATCGGTGACGTCGACTGTGCCGTCGGGGCTGCACCATGCCTCACCCCGTCGGAGCACCACGGCTTCGTCCTCGACGAGGCCGAGGTCATCTATTGGGGTTTCTGCGCCGACTGCGCGGACTCCCTCCCTTCGGGATCACATCCGTGATCACAGCCCGAATCACTCACTCCCGGAAAGGTTTGTCGTGACCGAGCAAAACCCCGCCCACGCCACCGAGCACCCTCCTATCGCCGAGGCCAACACCGAGGCAGCCGACAAGGGATGCCCGATGCGGATCAAGCCGCCCGTCGAGGGTGGCGGCAACCGTGACTGGTGGCCCAATCAGCTCAATCTCAAGCTCCTGGCACACAACCCGGACGTGGTGAACCCGCTCGACGAGTCCTACGACTACGACGCCGCGCTGCAGACGCTCGACGTCGACGCGCTCAAGGCCGATCTCGTCGAGGTCATGACGACCTCGCAGTCGTGGTGGCCGGCCGACTTCGGCCACTACGGTCCTCTGTTCATCCGGATGTCGTGGCATGCGGCCGGCACCTACCGCGTCGAGGACGGCCGCGGCGGCGCCGGTTCGGGGATGCAGCGCTTCGCGCCGCTCAACAGCTGGCCGGACAATGCCAGCCTGGACAAGGCCCGTCGTCTCCTGTGGCCGGTCAAGAAGAAGTACGGCAAGGCGATCTCGTGGGCCGACCTGCTGGTCCTCGCGGGCAACGTGGCACTGGAGTCCATGGGCTTCAAGACCGCCGGCTTCGCCTTCGGACGCCCCGATCAGTGGGAGCCCGAAGAGGTCTACTGGGGCCCCGAGGCCGAATGGCTCGGCGACAGCCGCTACAGCGGTGAGCGTGACCTCGAGAACCCGCTCGCCGCAGTGCAGATGGGCCTGATCTACGTCAACCCCGAAGGCCCCAATGGCAATTCGGATCCGCTGGCGGCAGCCGTCGACATCCGCGAGACCTTCGGCCGGATGGCGATGAACGACGTCGAGACCGCCGCGCTCATCGTGGGCGGCCACACCTTCGGTAAGACCCACGGCAACGGTGACGCCGAGCTCGTCGGCCCGGAGCCGGAGGCCGCGCCCATCGAGCAGATGGGTCTGGGCTGGGTGAACCCGCAGGGCACCGGTGTCGGCGCCGACGCCATCACCAGCGGCCTCGAGGTCATCTGGACCAACACGCCGACCAAGTGGGACAACAGCTTCCTGGAGATCCTCTACGGCTACGAGTGGGAGCTCTTCCAGAGCCCGGCCGGCGCCAACCAGTGGAAGCCGAAGGATGCCGGAGGCGACGGCACCGTCCCGAACGCGTTCGGCGAGGGCAAGACCCATCCGTCGATGCTCACCACGGACCTGTCGATGCGATTGGATCCGGGCTTCGAGAAGATCACCCGGCGGTGGCTCGACCATCCCGAGGAGCTCGCCGACGAGTTCGCCAAGGCATGGTTCAAGCTGCTGCACCGCGACATGGGTCCGGCGATCCGCTACCGCGGACCCCTGGTGCCGTCGGAGACCTACATCTGGCAGGACAACGTGCCCGCGCAGGAGGGGCCGACACTGTCGGACGCCGATGTCGACTCGCTCAAGGCGCAGCTGCTCGACTCCGGCCTGAGCGTCGCACAGCTCGTCTCCACCGCGTGGAAGGCCGCATCGTCGTTCCGCGGCAGCGACTTCCGCGGCGGCGCCAACGGTGGGCGCATCCGCCTGCAGCCGCAGGTCGGCTGGGAGGTCAACGAGCCTGACGAGCTCGCACAGGTCATCAGCACCCTCGAGCGCATCCAGGAGAGCTTCAACGGTGAGGCGGGAGCCAAGGTTTCCTTCGCCGATCTCGTGGTGCTCGGCGGTGTGGCCGGCGTCGAGAAGGCGGCCAAGGACGCCGGCGTCGACGTCTCCGTCCCGTTCACCCCGGGCCGTACCGATGCCACCCAGGAGATGACGGACGAGGACTCCTTCGCGCACATGGAGCCCAAGGCCGACGGCTTCCGGAACTACGCGGGCAAGGCCAGCGAGCTTCCCGCCGAGTACCGCCTGCTGGACAAGGCCAACCTGCTCACGCTGTCGGCACCGGAGATGACGGTGCTCGTCGGCGGGCTGCGGGTTCTGGGCGCGAACTACAAGGGTTCGTCGCACGGCGTGCTCACCGAGACGCCGGGCCAGTTGACGAACGACTTCTTCGTCAACGTGCTGGACATGGCCACCGAGTGGACCCCGTCGCCCGCCGACGACGGCTCCTATGTCGGTAAGGATCGCGAGAGCGGAACGACGAAGTGGACCGGCACGCGTGCCGACCTGGTCTTCGGTTCCAACTCGCAACTGCGGGCCCTGGCCGAGGTCTACGCCGAGGACGATGCCAAGGAGAAGTTCGTGAAGGACTTCGTCGCGGCATGGGACAAGGTCATGAACCTCGACCGGTTCGACGTCTGATCATCTGCTGATCGACGACAGTGCCCTCCGGCCACCGCCGGAGGGCACTGTCGTATCCGCATGCCCGCGCGTCGGTCTGCTCAATCAGACTCTGTCGGAACGTATCCCGGGTGGACCGCACCGTCGCCGTGGGAGGCACTCGCGCTCTGCGTCGTGAATGTCTCCCGGTGCACCGCGTCGGCGAGCGGACGGCGTGACCGCCAACCGAAACGTTCGAGATCGGGCACGGTCTGCAGTTGCGTGACCGGTCCGATACACAGCCACGCGACGACGTCGAGACCTCTCGGCAGGTCGATCAGCCGGCGCACGGCATCGGGCCGATAGAACGACACCCATCCCACGCCGAGTCCTTCGGCGGTCGCGGCGAGCCACAGGTTCTGGATCGCCAACCCGACCGACAACCGCCCGGTCTCCTCGACCGTGTGACGACCGAGCACGTGGGGCCCTCCCCTGTCGGCGTCGTAGGTGACCACGATGCCGGTGCCGGACTGCTCAATGCCTTCGACGACGATCGGGTCGAAGGTCTGCGCGCGGTCGGCGGGCAGCGATCGCGCGAAATCGGCACGACAACCCGCGACATGTTCGGCGAACGCGGCCAGGTGCGCCGGGTCCTGGATCACCACGAAGTCCCACGGCTGGGTGTTGCCGACACTCGGCGCCGCATGCGCGGCCGACAGCACCCGCCACAACCGGGCCTCGTCGACGACGTCCCCGCTGAACTCGTTGCGTACGTCGCGCCGGCTCGAGATCGCCTCGTAGATGTCCATCCCTGACACACTTCCCGAGCCGTTCAACCGACGACGCACGGGGTCCGACGGACAGTCCCGACACACCCGACTTCGCACCGCGAACGATGGCACGATGGGCCGATGGCGACGCGATGGGACGACGCGAGGGCCCCGAAGGGCGACGACTACGACAAACGCTGGCAGCACCTGGCGGCGAGCGGGCAGAACATCCATGGCGAGGCGGACCTGGTGCAATCGCTCATCGGCGACAGAACCGATCAGCGGATCCTCGATGCCGGCTGCGGAACCGGCCGGGTCGCGATCGAACTCCGCCGCCGGGGATTCGCCGTGGTCGGCGTCGACGCCGACGACCACATGCTGGCCACCGCCAGACGCAATGGACCCGACGTCGCCTGGGTGCTCGCCGACCTCGCCGAACTGGACACCAACGTCGAAGGGGTCTTCGATCTCGCGGTACTCGCCGGCAACGTGATGATCTTCCTCGAGCCGGGCACCGAGGGGCGCGTCCTCGACCAGTTGTCTCAGCGGATCGAGCCCGGCGGTCTGCTGGTCGCCGGGTTCTCGCTGCGCGAGGATCGGCTATCCCTCGCGGACTACGACCATCTCGCCGAGCGATCCGGCTTCGACCTGGTCGACAGGTGGTCGACGTGGGATCGCGATCCGTTCGACGGCCACGACTACGCGGTATCGGTGCACAGTCGTCGCTGATCGGCGAGTTCGGTATCCGAGGTCGTCGTACCGGCCGATCGTCGAAGATCTGTTATCTCCTCGCCCAGCATCTGTTCCCTGCAGTCGCTATGCTGGCGCTTCCACTGGCGCCGATGGGCTGCACGGACAGGAGCGACGATGACCTCAGATCTGAGTCCGGATGCGCTGCCGCCCGCGTCATCCGGCCACATCCGACTGACCTCTCACAGCGGCGGGCTCGACGCACTCCCGATCCGATGGGGCGCACCGACCCCGGCCGAACGCGGCCCCGTCGTCGGCACCACCTCGCGCCGTTCGCACCGAAACGTCATCGGAACCCACAGCGGCTCGTACAGCGTCTATCGCGCGCTGGCCGTCGCCGCGGGCGCGCTGTCCCGGGAACACCGCGCCGACCTCACCGACACCGCACCCACCGATGTCGTCGGCCCGCACCCGCAATGGTCGGACTCCGACCGCATCGTCAGCCTCGATCCGTGGGGGGCAGTCACCTCCGATGTGTTCGCCGACCGATTGGCCGCCGGACACGACATCCGTCCGACGATCGCGATCACGAAGGCCCACGTGATCCTTCCCGAGATCGCCGACGCCATCGCACAGGGACGACTCCGGCCCGACGGCCGTTTCCTTCTCGACTCCGGCGCCGCGCTCGTCACCAAGGCCGCCGTCGAACCGGTGTGGTACCTCCCCGGGGTCGCGCAGCGATTCGGCTGTACCGAGGCCGCGCTCCGGCGCGTGCTGTTCGAGGAGACCGGAGGGATGTACCCAGAGCTCGTCACCCGGTCCGACCTCGAGGTCTTCCTCCCGCCGATCGGTGGTCAGACCGTCTACATCTTCGGTAGTGCAACCGATCTCGCGAATCCGGAGGTCGAGCTCACCGCACGCGTCCACGACGAGTGCAACGGATCGGACGTCTTCGGTTCCGACATCTGCACGTGCCGCCCGTATCTGACACATGCGATCGAGGAATGCATCCTCGGTGCACAGCGTGGAGGTGTCGGGCTGGTCGCCTATTCACGCAAAGAAGGACGCGCTCTCGGCGAGGTCACCAAGTTCCTCGTCTACAACGCCCGGAAGCGGCAGGTCGGCGGAGACACCGCAGAGCAGTACTTCGCACGGACCGAATGCGTTGCGGGCGTGCAGGACATGCGGTTTCAGGAGTTGATGCCGGATGTGCTGCACTGGCTCGGAATCCGCAGGATCCACCGCCTGGTGTCGATGAGCAACATGAAGTACGACGCCATCACGGGTTCGGGCATCGAGGTCGGCGAGCGGGTCAACATTCCCGATGAACTCATCCCCGCCGATGCCCAGGTCGAGATCGACGCAAAGATGGCCGCGGGCTATTTCACCCCGGGTCAGGTGCCGGACGCAGCGGAACTGGGCAAGGCCAAGGGCAGAGGTCTGAACACGTGACGGTCGACCTCCCGGAGGTCACCCGCGCGCTGCGCGCCGCCGAGACTCTCCGGTCCACCACGACCATCCGGCAGCGGGCCGGCAGCCTGACCGAGCGCGCCCGTGCCGGCGATTCAGCGTGGTTCATCGTCGACGACGACGCGCTACCGGCCGCCGCGGCCGAGGTCGTGACCGTGACGCGACGCCGATATCCCGAGCTCGACATCCCATTTCACAGTCGCTGGCGACATTTCGAGGCCGGCGGTACGGATCGCACGGCCCGGATCCGTCAACTCCTGCCCGGCGATCGGGCAGCCCAGGCGAGGGCGCTCATCGACCTGGCGGTCGTCAGTGTTCTCCTCGACGCCGGTGCAGGTCCCGACTGGTCGTACGTCGAAGCGGACACCGGCCTGCAGATCGGGCGGTCCGAAGGTCTCGCGGTCGCCTGCTGGCATGCCTTCGTCGATGGCCTGTTCTCCACCGACCCCGACCGGCCGATGCAGGTCGATGCCGCCGGTCTGCGCCGGCTGACCGTCGCCGATCTCGGCACTGCATTCCAGGTCGACGACCACAACCCGCTCGTCGGGCTCGACGGACGCGTGGAGTTGCTGCGGCGGCTCGGGTCCGCCATGGGCCGGCATACCGACGTCTTCGGCGACGATCTGCGGCCCGGTCACCTCTACGACACGCTGGCAGGTGCCGACACCGGCGTGGTCGACGCCCACGCCATCCTCGACCTGCTATTGGCGACCACGTCGGGGATCTGGCTGTCCGGCAACGCCCTCGGTGGTGTCCCACTGGGCGACTGCTGGCGACACGACGCCGTCCGTGGCGACGGGTTGTCCGACGGATGGATGCCGTTCCACAAACTCTCGCAATGGTTGACGTATTCCCTTCTCGAGCCGTTCGTGTGGGCCGGCCATCGAGTCGACGGCCTCGATTCCCTGACCGCACTGCCGGAGTACCGCAACGGCGGTCTACTGCTCGATACCGGCGTCCTGCGGCTCCGCGATCCTGATGTCGCGCAACACCGCTGGGCCGCAGGCGATGAGCTCGTCGTGGAATGGCGGGCGCTGACCGTCACGCTGATCGACGAGATCGCGCAGGACGTACGCCGCGAGTTAGCGGTCGACGCCGACCGACTCCCGTTGGCCTGTGTGCTGGAAGGGGGCACCTGGGCGGCCGGGCGCGAATGCGCCCGGGCCCGGCGGGCAGGTCTGCCTCCCCTCGACATCGCCAGTGACGGCACCGTTTTCTGACCCGAAGGATCCCGACATGGACGACGTGGTTCTCATCGACCATCCGCTGGTACAGCACAAGTTGACGCTCATGCGGCGAAAGGACACGTCCACCAACGATTTTCGACGCCTCCTCACCGAGATTTCCACCCTCATGGCGTACGACGTGCTGCACGACATCCCGATGCACCCGGTGACCATCGAGACCCCGTTCGAGACGACCACCGCCAACGTCATCGACGGCAAGAAGCTGGTGTTCGCTTCGATTCTGCGGGCGGGCACCGGCATCGTCGACGGCATGCTGACGGTGGTTCCGGGTGCGCGGGTAGGCCATATCGGGCTCTACCGAGACCCGAAGACCAGGATTGCCGTCGAGTACTACTTCAAGATGCCCGGCGATCTCGCCGAACGTGACGTGGTCGTGGTCGATCCGATGCTGGCGACGGGACATTCCGCGGTGGCCGCCGTCGACCGCATCAAGGAGTACTCCCCCCTCTCGATCAAGTTCGTGTGCCTATTGGCGTGTCCGCAAGGCATCGACATGATGCGGTCTGCTCATCCCGATGTCCCGATCTTCACGGCCGCGGTCGATCGGGAGCTCGACGAGAACGGCTACATCGTGCCCGGGATCGGGGACGCCGGGGACCGGATCTTCGGCACCACGTAGTGCCTCACGTCCGTCCTTACTGTCAGGACGGCAGGTGCCACGCCACGGCGGCTCCCACCGCGCCGGTGGCATTCAGCGCCCAGTGCAGAGCGATGGGCGCCAACAGACTCGTCGTGCGATGTCGCAGCCAACCGAACACGAACCCCGCCGCGGTTGTCGCGGCGACGGCACCGGCGATGCCCAGCACCTGGCCGATCGCTCCGGAACCCAGCACCGAGCGCAGACCTTCGTTGCCCTCGGTGAGTCCCATCGAGGACCCGACGTGCCACAGCCCGAACGCTGCCGCACCGAGACTCAGCGTGGTGCGGACACCGAACAGCCGGCCCAGCGACCCCTGCAGAACACCACGGAACAACAATTCTTCCGGCAGTACCGTCTGCAAGGGGATGGTCACCAGCGCGGCGAACAGGGCTGCGGTCGCACTGTCGAAACGATCCGACAAGAAGAACTGACGCGTCGCCGGGATGGCGACGGCCACCGTCACGATCCCGAACACGGCGACCACCGCCGCCAACGCGTAGGGGACGCCGGATCGAAGCTCTGCGCGGCTCAATCCCATCTCGCGCCACTGCAGACCCACAAGCCGGGCCACGCCGACGACGATGACCGCCCCGAGGGGCACGGCGAGGACGGCGACCGGGCTCCCGGCGAGGTGGGCGGTGAGGTTGATCGCGACCAGAGCTGCGACAACGGCGGCGAGCAGAACCATCGAGCGCACGCGCGTGGCGTTGTCGGGGCGGATCATCGCATCCTTCCTGGCGACGTTGGGACCATTGTGCCCCATGGTCTTCCGGGGTGGCCCGCTGTTGATGGTCAGACCGAGACCGCCTTACAGGTCTCCCAACAGATAGTTGTCGATGGTGGCGCCCACACTCCGCCCGAGTTCGGCCGCCGTCGCGGTCTCGATCTCGCCGACCTTCATGACATAGCGCGCCAGCACCAATCCAAACATCTGCGAGACCACGAGCGCGATCCGCCGTTCCCGATCATCGGCGCGGGCGACGTCGCCCAACACTGTGGTCGCGACGTCGATGAAGAACTCACGCAGCCGATCGGCGACCTGCTCGTGGGTCACCGCGATCCTGAGCAGTGCGACCGCACGCGACCGCTGTTGTGGATTGTCCTCCCAGAAGCCGACGACACGTTCCACGAATTCGCGTCCCACGCCGGTACCGCGGTCGGCGATGCCGGCGAACAGCGTGGTGGGATCGATCTCGGGTCGCAGGGCCGCGACGAGGAGGTCGTTCTTGGTGCCGAAGTAGTGATGGATGAGCGCCGGATCGACGCCTGCGCGGGTGCCGATCGCGCGCATCGTCGTTCGTTCGAATCCCTTTTCCGCAAACATTTCTCGAGCGGCGTCGAGGATCTGTCCGCGCTTGTCGTCGCCGGTGTCGTCCAGTCTGGGCCGACCGCGGCCCCGTGCCGCTGTCATCGCTCTCGAGCAAGAACCAGCATGCGCTCCTCGATGGTGGCGCGCACCGGTCTGATCTCGGCCTCCACCCCGGCCGCCGACAACGCCTCGTCGATGGTCGCCGGGTCGGTGTCGGGCACCCGAATCGCTCGGCCGTCCAGGATCACCGGT
This sequence comes from Gordonia sesuvii, assembly GCF_036350415.1. Lineage (NCBI taxonomy): Bacteria > Bacillati > Actinomycetota > Actinomycetes > Mycobacteriales > Gordoniaceae > Gordonia > Gordonia sesuvii. The sequence continues at coordinate 80,872 of NZ_JAZDUF010000002.1, read as the reverse complement.
ATGTCTGCGGCGTTGAGGATCGCGAAGGTCCGCGCCCAGTCCGACGTGTGCACCGCGACGGCGCGGGTATCCCCGATGATGTCGTCTTCACTCCCCGACCCCACAAGCCGGCCACCGGCCATCAGCAGCAGTCGGTCACATTGCTGCGCCTCTTCCATGTAGTGGGTGGTGACCAGGACACCGGCCCCGCCGTCGGCCTGTGCCCTGATCGTGTCCCACAGCTCGGCTCGGGACAGCGCGTCGACGCCGGAGGTCGGCTCGTCGAGCACCAGCACCTCGGGATGGTGTGCCAGGGCCACGACGAACGCCGTCTGCCGTTGGGCGCCGAGGGCGAGGTCGCCGACGAGCGTGTTCCGGACATCTGCCAGTGCGGCGGGTAGTTCGGGGATGGCGGCGTCGTATGCGGCGGCGCTGAATGACAGGTTCTCGACCACCGTGAGGTCTCGGTAGAGCCCCAGGTTCTGCGGCACGTAGCCCATCCGGGCCCGGTGCGTTCGGTCGGGCGGACCGCCGAGCAGTTCGACCGCGCCTTCGCTGGTCGCCAGCAACCCCAACAGCATGCGGATCAACGTCGTCTTCCCGGCACCGTTGGCGCCGAGCAGGCCGACCACCTCGCCCGGCCGCACGGTCATCGACACCGAGTCGACGGCGGTGAAGTCACCGAACCGACGGGTAACCGAGTCGGCACGCAACACCTCGCCGCTCATGATGCCGGCTCCTCGTGTCGTCGCGACATCGACAAGGCGATGACGATGTCCTCGAGGTCTGGTGTCACCGTCTGCGCATCGGTGTCGGGACTCCCCTGCGCCCAGTACTCGTGGCGTCGTCTCCCCCGCCGCCACGACCACTCCGGCCGGACGGGCACGTCGGCGGCGGTGATGACCCCGGTGAATGCCGTGCGTACCTCGTCGTAGGACCCCTGGGTGAGGATCCGTCCACCGTCGAGCACGACCAGGTTCCCCGCCCGTTCGGCCTCGTCGAGGTAGGTCGTCGACATCACCACCGCCGCCCCGTCGGCCGCGGCCTCGGAGATCATGCGCCACAGGTCGATTCGACTCACCGGATCGACACCTGTGCTCGGTTCGTCGAGCACCAGCAGACGCGGTCGATGAAGCATCGCCATCGCCGCACCCAGCTTGCGCCGCATCCCGCCCGAGAGCGCCGATGCGAGGCGATCGGCGGCCACCCGTAGACCTGCCCGATCGATGGCGCCTTCGCGTCGATCGACCAGTTCGTCACCCGTAAGCCCGTAGATCCCACCGACGAGGTCCAGGTTCTGCCGGACCGTCAGCGCAGCCCAGCTGCCGGGCCCGGCGGACAGGAACCCGATCTCGTGCTTGGTCGGCGCCGAGATCGATCCGCTGTCCGGGCCCACCTCGCCGACGAACGCCCTCAGCAGCGTCGACTTACCCGCACCGTCACCACCGACGAGCGCGACGACCTGCCCGGCCGGAACCTCGACGGTGACGTCGTCGAGAGCCGTTCGGTCACCGAAGCTCACCGACACCGATCGGGCTGTGGCGATGGCGGTCGGGGCGGTCATGCGACGTCCGCGTCGGTCGCCTCGGTGGATGTCGGTGAGGCCGGCGGCGGCGACTTCTTCACATCGGGGGCCAGATCTCGGCGGAATCGCAGGGTGGCCCCGGTGAACACCACCACCGCCATCACCGCGAGCACGACCAGCGGCAGCCACAGCGAGTCGATCGGGGCATCGCGCAGCATCACTCCCTGGGAGATCATCGTGAAGTAGGTCAGCGGAAGCAGGTACCCGATCCACCGGACGCCCGCCGCCATCGCATCCAGCGGGAAGATCATGCCGGACAACAAGATCTGCGGAAGCAGGAACAGGAAAGCGGTCTGGATGGCCTGCCCGGTGGTCTGCGAGATGGTGGATATCAGCACGCCGAGACCGAGGACGACGAACAGGAAGATCCCGGCGCCGAGCGCGAACACGAAGACGTTGCCGTTGAAGGGGACACCGAAGAGAACCATGCCGAGAACCGTGACCACCACCATGTCGATGGCGGCGAGGATGAAATACGGCACGATCTTCCCGAGGATCACCTGACTGGGCCGTATCGGCATGACGGCAAGCTGTTCCAGTGTCCCCGCCTCACGTTCGCGAACCAGACCGATGCTGGTGATGATGGTGCCGATGAACGTGAGGATCAGTCCGATGATCGCCGGCACCATGACCCACGACGTCTTGAGGTCCGGGTTGAACAAGATGTCGGTCCGGATCTGATCCCCCAGCCGGTTCAGCACCGAGACCGTCGACTGCGCGGCGAACAGGTTCGATCCGTCCACATACGCCACCGGTTGCTCGCCCGGACCGCCCGTCACGATGGCCACGTCGACCTTGTTCTCCCGCAACATCTCCTGGGCCTGCGCAGTTCCATCGGCCTCATTCGTCTCGGTGACCTCGAAGTACGACGGCAGACTGTTCTCGACTTGCGCCGCGGCGGGACCGACCACCGCGGTCTGGACCGACGACACGTAGAAGTTGGCTGCGTATCCGAAGATCACCAAGAGCAGCAGCGGCAGAACGATCAGCATGGCCAGGGTGCGGGGGTCCCGCCGGAGTTCGCGAAATTCCTTGAGAATCATGGCGCGCATGATCGGAGCGTACGACTGCGGAATGCGGTGGTCAACGCTTGTTGAATAAATTCATCCTGTCGCGACACGGTCGGCGACGATCTGGCGGTCGGCGAAGGATGGGCGCCATCGGACAGAATGGGCCTTGTGCGTCGACCTGCCGCCCTTCCCGAGACCATGGAACGACACCAGGTCGCGATCTACCTGGCTGCCGTGGCGGCCGGGGCGGGACTGGGACTGTCGATGCCGAGCTGGCAGTCATCGCTGGAACTCGCGATCAACCCCGCGATCGCTGGATTGCTGTACGTGACGTTCCTGCAGGTACCCACGGCGACGCTCGGGAAGTCCTTGCGGGACAGCCGTTTCATGGCGGTACTGCTGGCAGTCAACTTCGTGGTGGTGCCGATCGTGGTCGGAGTGCTGTTCACCCTGCTGCCGGACGAGCCGGCCATCCGGATCGGCGTCCTGCTTGTGCTGCTGTGTCCCTGTGTCGACTATGTGATCGTGTTCAGCGGATTGGCCGGCGGTGCCGGACATCGGCTATTGGCGGCGACGCCGATCCTGTTGCTCGCGCAGATGGCACTCCTGCCCGTCTATCTCACGATCTTCATGGGGACGGAGATCGCCGACATCGTGGAACCCGAACCGTTCGTGGTTGCGTTCATCGTTCTCATCGCGGTGCCGCTCGCCGCCGCGTGGTCGACACAGGCCGCAGCCCGGTCCATCCCGCAGATGGACCGGTTCCGGGCCGGGGTGAGCACTCTCATGGTGCCGCTCGTCGTTCTGGTCCTGGTCGTGGTGGTCGCATCCCAGATGGCCACGCTGGGCGATCACGCCCGCGACATCGTCGAGTTGATCCCCGTCTACGTGGTGTTCCTGGCGGTGATGGCCGGACTCGGGTTACTGATCGCTCGGCGCGCCGGCCTGGATCTGCCCGCGCGCCGCGCGATCGCGTTCTCGGGAGCCACCCGCAACTCACTGGTCGTGTTGCCCCTCGCCCTCGCGCTGCCCGCGGGATTCGAGGTTGCCGGCGCGGTGGTCGTGACCCAGACCGTCGTCGAGGTCCTCGGGATGGTCGCTTTAGTGGCGATCATCCCGAGGATCACCCGATGAGTCGCGCGGTGGTCACTTGTGCGGCACGTCGGCCGTCAGTCCGCCGTCCATGACGAACTCGGTCCCGGTCGCGTAGGAGGACTCGTCGCTGGCGAGGAAGACAACGAACGTCGCGACCTCGTCGGACTCCGCCGGCCTACCCAGCGGAATCTTGACGAGATCCTCGGGTAGCCCTTCGGTCATCGGCGTCCGGATCAGGCCGGGATGAATGGAGTTGACCCTGATGTTGTGCGAGGCCAGTTCCAACGCAGCCGATTTCGCCAGACCACGGACACCCCACTTGGTGGCCACGTAGCCGTGGGCCCACGGGCTGCCCCGCAGACCTTCGACCGATGACACGTTGATGATCGAACCGCCACCGGCGGCGATCATCGGATCCACCGCCGCCTGCATCCCGAGGAATGTGCCGGTGAGGTTGACGTCGAGGATCTGCTTCCATTTGTCGAGCCGGAACTTGCGCAGCTCGGCACCGTTCACGATCCCGGCATTGTTCACCAGAACGTTGAGTGCGCCGAAGTCGTCGACGGCGGCCGACACCGCGCTCGTCCAGTCATCCGGAGAGGTCACGTCGAGGTGGACATACCGCGCTGCCGCGCCGAGGTCGTCGGCGAGCGCCTTGCCCTCGTCGTCGAGGATGTCGCCGATCACCACCTTCGCCCCCTCGCCGACGAGCATGCGTGCGTGCGCCGCACCCATCCCCCGAGAACCACCGCTGATCAACGCAACCTTGCCGTCTACACGTCCCATGGCGAGGAAGGTTACCTGGTCAAGGGATGAATGAGAACAGGTTCTATCAATCCACCGCCCGTCGTGATCTACTAGGTGGACACTAGTCCGGACAATTGTTCACCTGACCAGGCAAGGAGTGATCGATGGCCATCCGAGTAGGTCACGTCGGAACCGGGAACGTCGGCCGGCTGGCGCTGCGTCAACTGATCGGCGACGCACGGTTCGACCTCGTCGGTGTGTGCGTGTCGAACCCGGAGAAGGTCGGCAAAGACGCCGTAGAGCTCGCCGAGCTCGACGCCGGGCCGACCGGCGTCACCGCGACCGCCGATCTCGACGCCCTCATCGCGACCGAACCGGATTGCGTCGTCTACTGCGCCATGGGCGACACCCGCCCCGTCGAGGCCTTCGACGACTGCATCCGCCTCCTCGCCGCGGGAATCGATGTCGTCGGGTCGGCACCGAACACCCTGCAATACCCCTGGGGCGTGATGCCGGACAAAGTCATCAAGAAACTCGAGTCGACGGCCACCGACAACGAGGCGAGCATCTTCATCACGGGCGTGGATCCGGGCTTCGCCAACGACCTCATCCCGTTCGCCCTCGCCGGGACCTGTCAGCAGGTCGAACAGATCCGCTGTATGGAGATCGCCGACTACGCCACCTACGACGGCGCGACCGTGATGTTCGACGTCATGGGTTTCGGCAAGCCGATGGACGAGACACCGATGCTATTCCTTCCGGGGATTCTGGGAATGGCTTGGGGCACAACGATTCGTCAGCTCGCCGCCGGCCTCGGCGTCACCGTGGACGAGATCGTCGAGCACTACGAAGAGGAGGCGGCGCCCGAGGCCTTCGACGTCGCCACGGGTCGTGTCGAGAAGGGAACCCGCGCGGCCGTCCGATTCGAGATCATCGGCATGGTCGAAGGCCGACCCGCGATCGTCGTCGAACATGTCACCCGTCTCCGCGGAGATCTCGGTGCACAGTGGCCGCAACCGGCCCAGCCCGGCGGCTGCTATCGGGTCGAGATCGTCGGAGAACCCGCCTACCGCGTCGACATCTGTCCGTCCAGCGAGCGCGGCGACCACAACCACGCGGCGATCGTCGCGGCGGCCGGCCGGATCGTGAACGCCATCCCGACCGTCGTCGACGGCCCGTCGGGAATCCGCACCACCCTCGACCTGCCATTGGTCACGGGCGCAGGCACGTTCGTCGGTGCCCCTTCGTGACGCTCGGCTAGCGCCTCGCTCCTCAGGGATCGGGACGTGACGCTCCCAATCGCCTCGCTCCTCAGGCACCGAAACGTGACGCACCCACCCGCCTCGCTCCTCAGGGATCGAAATGAGACGCTCCCACCCGCCTCGCTCCTCAGGGACCGAAACGTGATGCTCCCACCCGCCCCCTGAGGAATCCCGGAGCCTGCGAAGGGATGTCACGAAGGGGCCCCCGCCCGAGTCAGCCCCGGAGCACCAGATCCGCGGCCTCACGGTAGCGCGCGTAGACATGCGGACCAGCCGCCACGCCGGTCCGCTCCTCAGCCGGCACCTGCCAATCCGGGAGCTCGCCGGTCGCGGCCCACGCCGCCTGCCGGGCGGCGCCGAGCGCGACGTACTCGCCCGCCTCAGGGATGTGCACAGTGCGACCGAAGAGTTCGGGTGCGATGTCCCGCACCGCCGCCGACCGCACCCCACCACCGATCATCAGGACACGGTCGAGGTCCACACCCTGCCCTCGAACCAAGTCCAGGCAGTACTGCAGTGAGCACAGCAGGCCCTCGACGGCAGCGCGGGCCACGTTTTCGGGGGTCCAGTTGTCGGCGGTGACGCCGACCAGCGACCCGGTCGCGTCCGGCAGGTTCGGCGTGCGTTCGCCTGCGAGGTAGGGCACGAACGCCAGCCCGCCCGCTCCCTGCTGTGCGGAGAGTGCGAGGGTGCCGAAGTCGTCGAGATCGACGCCGAGCATCCGTGCGGTCGCAGCCAGAACCGGTGCACCGTTGAGGGTGCACACCAGCGGGAGGTGTCGGCCGGTGGCATCCGCGAAACCGGCAACGACGCCGTCGGCGTCGCGCGGAGGAGACCCGGAGACCGCACTGACCACACCCGAGGTCCCCAGCGAGACCACACAGTCGCCCGGCCCCACCGCCAATCCCAGTGCAGCAGCGGCGTTGTCACCGGCCCCCACCCCGATCACGATGCCCCCGGACATGGTGCCGGCGGTGTCGGCCGGACCGAGAACCCTCGGGAGTACAGGCCGACGGCCGCCGAAGGCGATGTCGAACACGTCGTCGCGATAGCTGTCCGATGCCGCCGAGTAGTAGCCGGTCCCCGATGCGTCACTACGATCGGTGGTCAGTTCGTGGATGTCCGTCTCGCCGCGCAGTCGCCAGGTGAGCCAATCGTGCGGCAGACACACCGCCGCCGTCGCATCGGCGTGGTCGGGTTCGTTGTCGGCCAGCCAGCGCAGTTTGGTCGCGGTGATGGAGGCGACCGGGACCACACCGACCCGATCTGCCCACTCCGCTGCGCCCCCGAGCTCGTCGATCAGCGTCGAGGCACTGCCTGCCGACCGGGTGTCGTTCCACAACAACGCATCCCGCACCACCTGCCCGTCGCGGTCGAGACAGATCAGGCCGTGCTGTTGACCGGCGACCGAGACGGCGGCCACGTCGCCCAGACCGCCTGCGGACTCGACGGCACTCTGCAGCGCGTCCCACCAGTGGTCCGGATGCACCTCGGTACCCGGCGGGTGCGGCGCCGACCCGCTCCGAACGACCTCACCGGTGGCCGCATCACAGATCAGGACCTTGCACGATTGCGTCGAGGAGTCGACACCTGCGACCAGGGTCATGCCAGCAACCCCTCGAGGGTCGCCCGCGCGCCGTTGCTCCGTAGGGATTCCAGGGCGGCCAGATACGGCTTGGTGAACCGTTCATCGTCGGCGAGATTTCCGAACAGGCTCGCGTCGGACACGAATGCCAGCGGTTCCGATCGCGATCTCACCGCTGCCGAGACCATTCGCTCCGAGAGCGGGTCCACCACCGCGATCTCCGCACCGTCCTCGTCGACGCCCTCGGCGTACCGGGTCCACGACGCGACCACCGCGGCGGAAAGGGTGACATCTCCCCCGCTGTCGAGGCGGTCTCGGATGACGGGTACCAGCCACTTGGGGATTCGGTCCGAGGAGTCCTGGCACAGCCTCGCGATCGTGTCGGCGATCGCGGAGTTGCCGAACCGGGCGATCAGCGTCTCGGTGTAGGAGTCCAGGTCGACTCCGGGCACCGGCTGCAAGGTCGGGCGGCCCTCCTGGGACATGTAGCGGCGCAACAGCTCCGCGATCAGCGGGTCGGCAGTCGCGTCATGGACGTACCGGTACCCCATCAGGTATCCGAAGTAGCACAGCGCCTGATGGCCGGCGTTGAGCAGCCGCAACTTCATCAGTTCGTAGGGCGTCACATCGTCGACGACCTGCACGCCCACCTCCTCGAGGGCGGGACGCCCCATCGAGAAGGCGTCCTCGAGCACCCATTGGGTGAACGGTTCGGCGACCACTGGCCAGCGGTCGTCGATGCCTGTCCGGTCGCGGACCTCGGCGCGGAGTTCCGCGGGGGTGGCGGGGGTGATGCGGTCGACCATCGAGTTGGGGAAGCGGGTGTGGTCGGCGATCCAGTCGGCCAGTTCGGGGTCCTTGTGGCGGGCGAACGCGAGGAAGGTCGACTCGGCGACATGCCCGTTGCCCGCGATGTTGTCACACGACATGACGGTGAATGACTCGATACCGCGTGACCGACGACGACGCAGCGCCTCGGTGACCAGACCGAAAACAGTGCGGGGCACCGCACCCTCGGTGAGGTCGGCGACGATGTCGGGGTTCGTGAGGTCGAACTCGCCGGTGGACGGCGAGAAGTTGTATCCCCCCTCGGTCACGGTGAGTGAGACGATGCGCGTCGCCGGTGCGGCCAGCTGTTCGACGACGCCTTCGGGATCATCCGGCGCATAGAGGTATTTGATGATCGATCCCACGATCGTGGTTTCCACCGCACCGTCGGGATGACGAAGGGTCAGCGTGTAGAGACCGTCCTGCGGCACCAACGCATCACGCATCGCGGCGTCGGCCGGCCGCACCCCGACACCGCAAATTCCCCAGTCCGACGCGGCCTCCGCGTCCGCGGCGAACAGTCGGTCCAGATACATGGCCTCGTGGGACCGGTGAAATCCACCGACCCCGAAGTGGACGATGCCGCATTCTCTCTGCGAACGCTCGTATTCGGGGGTCGAGACGCTGCGGATCTCCGCGAGCTCCGCTTGACGTAGCTCATGTGTGTCGGTCACGGGTGCACGTCCTCTACTGTGTCGGATTCCGCCGATTCCGGCGATTGGATGAGTGGGGCCGGCGGGTTCCCGCCGGGATAGACGATCGCCTTGATGCTGCCGGGTGTGCGGTCGCTCTCGAGAGCTGCTCGGACGTCGTCGAGCCCGAAACGCCCGGTGATCATCGCGTCGAGATCGACACGCCCCGAGGTGATGAGGGACAACGCCGCCGGCCAGGTGTTGGCATAGCGGAACACCCCGGTCAGGACGATCTCACGGTTCTGGATCACGCTGGTGGGCAGCGACATCTCGTCGGCACCCATGCCCACCAGTACCGCTCGCCCGGCCGGGCGAAGTGCGTGTACACCGGCGGCGACCGCAGCCGGGACTCCGCTGGCATCGATGAATGCCGAGACATCGGCGATCTCGGCACCGGGCTCGACGACCTCGGTCGCACCGAACCGCGGTGCCATCGCCTGTCGCGTCGCGTCCGGTTCGCTCACCACGATCCGATCCGCGCCTGCCGCACGCGCGACCTGCGCACACATGAGGCCGATGGGTCCGGCGCCCGCGATGAGCACCGAGTCGCCCATCGTCACCTCGGCTTTCCGGATGGCGGCGATTCCGACGGAGAGGGGTTCACACAGCGCCGCGGCGTCGTCGCCGACCGAGTCGGGCACGGCATGCGCGAACGCAGCACCGATCGTGACGTACTCGCACAGCGCACCGTCGACCGGAGGGGTCGCATAGAAGCGCATGTGCGGGCACAAGTTGTAGCGACCCTGACGGGACGGCTCGCTCGACGGATCAGGCTGTTGTGGCTCGATCGACACCCGCTGTCCCACGCGGGATTCCGGAACATCGTCCCCGACTCCGACGATGACCCCGGCGGCCTCGTGGCCGAGCACGATCGGATGCTCGACCACATGCGTTCCGATACGACCGTGGCGCAGATAGTGGGTGTCGGAACCACATACACCGACGGCGAGTACCCGGATGAGGACTTCACCGGGCCCGGGGCGGGGTATGGGCCGCTCTTCCACGAGAAGCCGACCATCCGGGTACAGCACACTCGCTCGCATGCTCGTGATCGCCAGATCACTCACTGGACTCACTGTTGCGTGCATCACATTCGCAATGTTAGCGTATTGAGCATATTCCCGGCTAGTGAGCAAATGCTCACCCAGATTTTGAGGCGGCGAAGTTGACCACTCCTTCGAGAACCACCGCGGACACCGGACATGACCTGCGACTCCTGGTCCGCGCCGCGACGATGTACCACCTCGAGGGCCTGACCCAGGCCGAGATCGCCACGCGTCTCGGCGTGTCCCGTCCGACTGCCGGCCGGCTCGTCGCCCGTGCACGCGCCCAGGGACTCGTACAGGTGACGGTGAGCGCGCCCAGTCACCTCAGCTCGTCCATCCACACCGACGTCGAGCGGTCCGTCGAGGAGACGTTCGGACTCGACGAGGTCCTCATCATCGACGAGATCGCCGACGGCACCGCATCGGCCAACGCCGCCCTCGGGCGCGCCGGTGCGTCCGTCCTGATGCGCCGAATCCAGCCGACCGATGTGCTCGGGTTCACCTGGGGTCCCGAGCAGGTCGCGGTCGCCGACGCGATGGCGGCCACCTCCTCGTGCCGCCAGGTTGTTCAGATGGACGGCTCGATGACATCGGTCGAGTACCACACCGGCGTCGACCACGCCCTCGCCCGACTGTCCGATCGGCTGCACGCACGCCCGATCCGACTGGTCGCACCGCTGTATGCCGACCCCGAGACCGTCGCGGCCCTGCAACGGGATTCGATCCTCTCCCAGTCGCTGTCCGCGGCGAGGTCGGCCAACGTGATGCTGTTCGGTGTCGGCTCGGTCTCCACCTCGACCACCCTCTTCGAAGGCGCCTTCATCGACGCGATCGTTCTCGATGAACTCGCCGAGCTCGAGGCGGTCGGCGAGATCGGCGGACGGTTCTACGACGACCACGGCCGTGCCGTGGACTCGACACTCGTCGATCGCACGGTGTCGGTGCCGCTCGACAGTGTGCGGGCCTGTCCGACCACGATTCTCGTCTCCGGTGGAGAGCACCGCCGGGACTCCATCCTCGGCGCCATCCGTGGCGGGTACGCGACGATCCTCGTCACCGATCTTCCCACCGCAGAATGGCTTGTCGCGCAACAGAAAGGTGACCTCTGATGGCGCACGTCCCGAAACGCGGCCGCCGTCGCCGCCGCATCCCGCGTGGCCCGAAGATCGGCGCCACCGCCATCGCGTCGGTGGCCGCGCTCACCCTGGCCGGCTGTTCCGGCGCGGGTGAATTGACCGGCGGCGGCGGTGACGCCGTCACCGTGGCCATGGTCTCCAACTCCCAGATGCAGGATGCGGTCGCATTGTCCGGCCAATTCGAAGCCGAGAATCCCGGGATCAATCTGGAGTTCGTCACCCTGTCGGAGAACGAGGCCCGGGCCAAGATCACGGCGTCCGTCGCCACCGGCGGCGGCGAGTTCGACGTTGTCATGATCAGCAACTACGAGACGCCGATGTGGGCCGAGAACGGCTGGCTGGTCGACCTCGGCCCGTACATGGCCGCCGATCCCGACTACGACGCAGACGACTTCATCCCCACTCTCAAATCCGCTCTGTCGTACGACGGTTCGATGTACTCGGCGCCGTTCTACGGCGAGTCGTCGTTCCTCATGTACAACAAGCGGATGTTTGCCGACGCGGGCGTCTCGTTGCCGCCGAACCCGACGTGGCCGGAGGTCGCCGATGCGGCCGCAGCCCTCGACCGGGGCGACGTGTCCGGGATCTGCCTACGCGGCAAGCCGGGCTGGGGCGAGTTGCTCGCGCCGCTGAACACGGTGATCAACGCCTTCGGCGGACGATGGTACGACGAGAACTGGAACGCGCAACTGACAAGTCCGGAGGTCAAGGCCGCCGTGCAGTTCTACGTCGACACGGTCCGCAACCACGGTCAGCCGGGCGCCGCGTCGTCGGGCTTCCAGGAGTGCGGAAACCTGCTCTCCCAGGGCCAGACGGCGATGTGGTACGACGCGACCTCGGCGGTCTCGGTGCTGGAGAGCCCGGAGACATCCACCATCGCCGGTGACGTCGGGTATCTGCCGGCCCCACGAATGGCCAAGTCCGACAATGGATGGCTCTACACCTGGTCACTCGGCATCCCCACCAGCAGCGAGAAGCCCGACGACGCCTGGAAGTTCATCGACTGGATGACCAATCGCGACTACATCGAGTACGTGTCCGAGACCCTGGGACCGGCGAACATCCCGCCCGGCAGCCGGATGTCGACCTATGAGTTGCCCGAGTATCAGGAGATCTCGGCGCCGTTCGCGGATGCCACGGTGTCGGCGATGACCACCGCCGACCAGCAGGATCCGACCCTGCTGCCTGTTCCGTACACCGGTGTGCAGTTCCTCGCCATCCCGGAGTTCCAGGATCTCGGGACCCGGGTGAGCCAACAGATCTCGGCGGCCATCGCCGGACAGATCAGTGTCGATCGAGCGCTCGAACAGAGCCAGGAGTACGCCGAGACGGTCGGCAAGACCTACCAGAAGGAGAGGTGAGCCGTGGCCACCACACTCGCCCAACCGGGGGCCGAACCCCAGCCACAACCGTCGGCGCCGAGTTCGCGGCGCGACCACATCTCGCGTGCCGAAGGCTGGCGACGCCGCGGTCCGCTGCTGCCCGCGCTGATCTTCATGCTCGTGGTGACGCAGGTTCCGTTCGTGTTCACGCTGTTCTACTCGACGCAGTCCTGGAACCTGGTCCGACCCGGATCGCGGAGTTTCGTCGGGATCGACAACTATCTGGCGGTGTTCACCGACGCGCAGTTCTGGCGCGTCACGTTCAACACCATCGTCCTGATCGCCGGCACCGTTCTCGCGTCGGTGATCCTCGGACTGATCTTCGCCCTGCTCCTGGACCGGAAGTTCCTGGGCCGCGGTATCGTTCGCACCCTGTTGATCACGCCGTTCCTGGTGACCCCGGTAGCCGCCGCGCTGCTGTGGAAGACCAGCCTGCTCTCGCCGACGAACGGCTTGGTCAACTGGATGTTGGGACCCTTCGGCGTGGAGACGGACTGGCTCAGCCAGTTCCCACTGATGAGTGTCATCGCCGAACTCGTGTGGCAATGGACGCCGTTCATGATGCTCCTCATCCTGGCCGGCCTGCAGTCGATGCCTCAGGACATCCAGGAAGCAGCACGCGTCGACGGCGCCACCAGTTTCCGACTCTTCCGTGAGCTGACCCTGCCCCATCTGCGTCGGTTCATCGAACTCGGCGCTGTCCTCGGCGCGATCTACCTGGTCAACACCTTCGACGCGGTCTACATGATGACCTCCGGCGGACCCGGCGTCTCCAGCGCCAACCTGCCGTTCTACATCTACCAACGCGCCTTCCTCGGCTTCGACATCGGTCAGGCCGCCGCGATGGGCGTGGTCACGGTGATCGGCACGATCGTCGTCGCCTCACTCGCCCTACGTCTGATCTTCAAGAGCTTCACCGGAAACGAGGAGGCGGCCTGATGACCACCACGACCCCCACCCACCGCTCGACCGATACCGTCGGCGGCGTCGAGATCACCCGGCGCAGAGACACCCGCGGCGCCCTGCTCACGGTGCTGACCTGGATCCTGGCCCTGGGCTTCTTCTTCCCGGTGCTGTGGATGGTGCTCACCGCGTTCAAGCAGGAGAGCGAGGCGGCGACCGATCCACCGACGTTCATCTTCGCCCCGACGCTGGATCAGTTCCGCGAGGTCTTCGACGCCGGTATCGCAACACCGCTGCTGAACTCGTTGTTCGCCACCATCGTCTCCACGATTCTGGTCCTCGCACTGGGAGTTCCGGCCGCGTTCGCACTGTCGCTGCGTCCGGTCCGCAAGACCCAGGACGCACTGTTCTTCTTCATCAGCACCAAGATGTTGCCGATCGTGGCCGCGATCATCCCGCTCTACGTGATCGTCGGACGCATCGGCATGCTCGACAACATCTGGACCCTGGTCATCCTCTACACCGCGATGAATCTCCCCATCGCCGTGTGGATGATGCGGTCGTTCTTCCTGGAGGTACCCGCAGAACTGTTGGAAGCCGCCAGCATCGACGGCGCCAGCCTGTGGACCTCGGTCCGCGAAGTCATCCTGCCGCTGGTGTCACCGGGCATCGCGGCCACCGCACTGATCTGCGTGATCTTCTCGTGGAACGAGTTCTTCTTCGCCGTCAACATGACCGCGGTCAACGCCCAGACCATGCCGGTGTTCCTCACCGGGTTCATGTCCGGTCAGGGCCTGTACTGGGCCCAGCTGTCCGCCGCCTCCGTGCTGGCCGCACTCCCGGTCGTCATCTGCGGTTGGATCGCCCAGAACAAACTCGTCCGCGGCCTCTCGTTCGGCGCCATCAAGTAGCGCGGCCGGTCATGCAACGCGACACCGGTTCCGCTCGCGGCGCCATCAAGTAGTCCCCCCCTTCCTCTTCGATCACAGGAGAACCACCATGGCTTCCATCACCTACGACGGCGCATGCTGCGTCTACCCCGGCGCCGACAAACTCGCCGTCGACCGCCTCAACCTCGACATCTCCGACGGAGAGTTCGTCGTCCTCGTCGGCCCGTCGGGCTCCGGGAAATCCACTGCGCTGCGCATGCTCGCCGGACTCGAGGAGATCGACTCCGGCCAGATCCGCATCGGCGGACAGAACATGGTCGGCGTGGCCCCCAAGGACCGCGACATCGCGATGGTCTTCCAGAACTACGCCCTCTATCCCAACAAGACCGTCGGGGAGAACATGGGCTTCGCCCTCAAGATGCGCGGCATCCCCGCCGAGGAACGCAAGGCCAAGGTGGCCGAGGCCGCCCGCCTGCTCGACCTCACCGACTTCCTCGACCGCAAACCCGCCAAACTGTCGGGCGGCCAACGCCAACGCGTCGCCATGGGGCGTGCGATCGTGCGTGAGCCCCAGGTGTTCTGCATGGACGAGCCGCTGTCCAACCTCGACGCGAAACTACGCGTGCAGACCCGCACCCAGATCGCCGCACTACAGCGCCGGCTCGGCACCACCACCGTCTACGTCACCCATGACCAGGTGGAAGCCATGACCATGGGCGACCGCGTCGCCGTGCTCCGCAACGGTGTCCTGCAGCAGTTCTCCACCCCGGCCGACCTCTACGACAGCCCCGTCAACGCCTTCGTCGCCGGATTCATCGGCTCCCCCGCGATGAACCTGTTCGTCGCGCCGGTCAAGAACTCCTCGATCGAGATCGCCGGGTCCTCTGTCGATCTCGACGACGAGGCGCAGGCGCTGCTACGCGGTTCCGGGCTCGACAAAGTCATCGTCGGTATCCGGCCGGAGCACCTCGAGATCGGGGCCGAGCGGGGCATCGACGCCGACGTCGCACTGCTCGAGGAACTCGGTAGTGAAAGCTACATCTACGCACGTGTCGACGACCCGTCGATCGAGACGCTGGACGGGGATCCGGTGACATTGGTCGCGCGCTCGGCGCACCGGTCGCCGGCCAAGGCGGGAGATTCGGTGCGGCTACACCAGATCGATCGCGCGGTGCACCTGTTCGACCCGGCGAGCGGCGACCGCCTGGGCGGCTGACGCTCGTCGGCCGGCAGCACCGGCAATCCGCCGGATCTTCCACACCCGCTGATACGGTTGTTGCGCCAACCACAGCGGAGGAGCACCGGTGACATCCGAGAGCGGCCCATCCCCCACCGATGACGATCCCGGGACCGGCGCGGACCCTGCCGACGCGTCAGCTGTCGCTGTCGCAGACGCGGATACGGGGTCACCGGAGTCGACGGATACGGCCGCGCCGTGGTGGCGCCGGCACCTGACCCGGTATCCCTTCGCGCCCACGGCCGTCGCAGTCGCCTTCGTCTGGCTGGCCATGACTCCGTCGCTGCTTCCTCGTGGCGCATTCTTCCAGGGCGTCGTCAGCGGCGCATCGGCCGCCGTCGGCTACTGCCTCGGGGTGTTCGTCAGCTGGTTCATCAGGTTCATGATGTCGCGGGACGAACCTTGGCGCCCGGCCTCGCGCCGGTTGTGGATCGTCCTGGGCATCGTGGCTCTCGTCGGGACCGTCCTCATGTTGCTGTGGTTCGCGAACTGGCAGACCGAAATTCGCACGATCATGGATGTGGACGGCCTGCCCTGGACCTCCTATCCGCTCATCGCGATCACCGCCGTCATCGTGTTCCTGCTCCTCGTGACCTTCGGCCGACTGTTCGCCTTCGCCGTGAGGTGGTCGGTTCGTCACCTCAATCGCATTGCACCGCCCCGGGTCTCGGCCGCGGTCGGTGCGATCGTGGTGGTCGCCCTGACGATCTTCATCCTCAACGGCGTGGTCGCGAAGTACTCGATGCAGTGGCTCAACGCGAGCTTCGCCGCGGCGAACGAGGAAACGAAGGCCGAGACCTCCCCGCCGACCTCGTCCCTGCGCTCAGGCGGCCCGGGATCGCTCGTCACCTGGGATTCGCTCGGCCGTGAAGGCAGGGTGTTCGTCTCCAAGGGTCCCGATGTCGGTGCCCTGTCACTGTTCAACGGTTCGCCTGCACAGGAACCCATCCGGGTCTATGCGGGACTGGAGTCCGCCGACAGTCTCCGGGAGGAAGCGGAACTGGCCACCGAGGAACTCGTCCGCACCGGCGGGCTGGAACGGGAGGTGGTGGCCGTCGCGTCCACCACCGGAAGCGGCTGGGTGAACAAGGCGACGGTCGACTCCCTGGAGTACATGTACAACGGCGACGTCGCCACCGTCAGCATGCAGTACTCCTACCTGCCGAGTTGGTTGTCGTTCCTGGTGGACAAGGAACGCGCCCGGCAGGCCGGCCGCGCCCTGTTCGAGGCGGTGTCCGAGCGGGTCCGCGCGATTCCCGAGGCCGAGCGGCCGAAGCTCATCGTGTTCGGGGAGAGTCTGGGTTCGTTTGCGGGAGAAGCGGCGTTCGGCACCATCCCGGCGTTGGCCGCACGCACCGACGGCGCACTGTTCAGCGGCCCGACGTTCAACAACACCCTGTGGAACGACACGGTCAGCAATCGCGACCCGGGGTCACCGCAGGTGTTGCCCGTGTACGACGACGGCACGCACGTCCGCTTCATCGCCGACGAGACCGATCTGTCGCGCCCGGACTCCCCCTGGGAACAGTCGCGGCTCGTCTACCTCCAACACTCGAGTGATCCCATCACGTGGTGGAGCCCGCGACTGATCCTCAATGAACCGGACTGGCTCGACGAGCCCCGGGGACGCGACGTGCTGCCGTCGACGCGGTGGATTCCGTTCGTGACGTTCCTGCAGGTCTCCGCCGACACGGCGGTGGCCGTGAACGTGCCGGACGGGCATGGGCACGACTACAAGTCGTCGATACCGTATGCGTGGGCCCAGATCCTGCAGCCGCCGGGGTGGACGGACGCGAAGACCGTGGCGCTACTGCCGCGGCTGCACCGGGACTGACCTCAGATCTGGCCGGTGGCGTCGTAGATCCAACTGGTGTCGGCGGCGGTCAGGTCGTCCATCCAGGTCGGCGGGCCGTTGTTGATGAGCGTGGCCGAGTCCCAGTAGTCTTTCCACAAGGTCACCTTGCCGTCACGGAGTCGATGCACCGTCACGAACGGCAGCACCGCCACTTCGCCGGTGCGCCACTTCCATGTCTCGGAATGCTCGTAGATGACGTCGTCACCGTCTGCGACGATCAATCCGTCGTGGTTCGAGTACTCCGCCAGGGGTTCGAGCCCCACCTTGAGTCTCTTGACGATGTCTGCCGGACCACGAGCGGCCAGCGCCGGACCGAACGGCACGTCCACATACACGCAGTCCTCGGTCACGAAACCCGCCACCGCATCCCAGTCGCGGTCGGAGAGCGCGCGCCAGAGTCCGAGGACGACAGTCGCTGCGGAGTTCGTCATTCGGTCACCCCCACTTCGGCGAGGACAGGTCTACCCGTCACCTGGCCGGCGGAACCTGCCGCTTCCGCGGCCACCGGCGCGCCACGGCGTCCGGCCCGTAGGAACTGTCCGGTCCGCTGCACTCCCACCATCTCGGTCGGCACCCCACGGTCAACCACGCGACGACCGCTGACGTACACGGCCACGACCGTGTCGTCGTTGCGATTCACCATGCGTGACATACCGCCGAACGCGGGAACGGTTGCCTCGGCGTACTTCTCGAGCGAGTCATCGAGATGCTCCGGATCGACGATCATCAGGTCGGCACGGTCGCCGGGACGCAGATGCCCGGCGTCGATGTCGTACCAATCAGCGAGCTCACCGGTCATCCGGTGTACCGCCTCGGCGACGGTCATGAACGGGTCCCCGCTCTGTTCGGCGAGGTGCACATGCTTGAGCAGCCGTAGTCCGCAGTTGTAGAACGCCATGTTGCGCAGGTGTGCCCCGGCATCGGAGAAGCCGAGCTGGATTCCGGGTTCGCGTGCCATCTGCCTCAGGACCTCGGGTCGGTGATTGGAGATGGTGGTTCGCCAGCGGATGTCGGTCCCGTGTTCGAGCACGAGATCGAGGAACGCATCGACCGGATGCACACCGCCCCGGTCGAGTCCGACCTGTCCGAACGATTTCCCGATCACCGACTGGTCGGGGCAGGCGACGATCTCGGCGTCGAAGAAGTCTCGATGCCAGACCCGGGTGCCGAACTTCGATTCGTAGTCTTTGCGGAAGCGGCGCCGGTACGCCTCGTCGCGCAGCAGTTCGTCGCGGGCGAGCTGCTCCTGCAGATGCAGTGCCGCGGCACCGGAACCGAACTCCTCGAAGATGACCAGATCGATGCCGTCGGCATACACCTCGAAGGGAACCGGGAGGTGCTGCCAGCGGAAGTCCCCGCCGAGTCGGTTCACCAGGCCCGCAAGCGGACCCATGATCTTGATCGCATGCGGATTGGCCTTGATGTCGGCGGCGGAGAGCAGGCTGGTCTTGAGCGTGCGACGTCCGATACCGAGCGAGGTGAACGCCTGCGAGCCGACGTTCGCCGGATTGGAGATGTCGGGTCCGGCCTGCAGAATCCGTCCGGTCTTGCGGAGCAACGACTTGAGGCGACGGAGTTCACGGGGTTTGGCGTAGGTCGATGGAAGGGTGCGCGACCGACAGGTGTCGCCATCGAGCTTGTCGAACAGGAGTTGCTGTGACGACATCCCGACGAACCCACAGTCCAGCGCCTCCGCCAGCCACCGTTCCATCTGGGCCTGTTCGGATGCCGTGGGACGGACATTCGGCCGGGTTGCCCGGTCGAGGCCCATGGCCGCGGTGCGCATGTCGGAATGTCCGATGAACCCGGCGATGTTCGGGCCGAGCGGGCGGGCGTCGAGGGCGTCGATGTAGGCGGCCGGCGCCGACCACGTCTTGTGGCGTTCCACGGTGTCGATCACGTGCTCACGCGGTATGGCCTCGACCCTTCCGAACAGATCCCCCGCCTCGGTGCCGTCGACGTGGATCGTGGACAGCGAACATGACCCCACGAGAACTGTTGTCACCCCGTGGCGTAACGACTCCGCGAGCGCGGGTTGGGCCAGCACCTCGACGTCGTAGTGGGTGTGGATGTCGATCATCCCGGGCATGACCCACGTCCCCGAGGCGTCGATGACATCGCCACATCCGCTCTCGTCCAGCGGATCTGCGGAGACCACCGCCACCGCACCGTCCCGGATCCCGATGGAGCGGATCGCCGGCGGCGTGCCCGTCCCGTCGAACCACAGCCCGTCCCGAATGATTGTGTCGTAGGTCACTCGATCATTAGAGACACGGGTCGCCATCAGTGTCAACGAAACGGTAGACATTTTTTCAAATCTGTACACTCGACCCACTCGCCGTCGCCGGCATCGATAGTGATGCGGAGTCAGCAAGAACGGTCGGGCGCATTCGTCCGCTCGCGGCGGATACTGAGTCCCATGGGCGAGGAGACCGGGCGTGACCGGATACGCGAACTGCTCGATGCCGTGCTGGCCGCCGATCACCGCACGCTCGACGACATGGCCGCCGGTGCGCACGTCTCGGCTTTTCATTTCACCCGACAGTTCACCAAGCATGTCGGCGAGTCCCCGGTCGCACTGCGTCGCCGGGTGATGCTGGAGCGCGCCGCCTGGCAACTGCAACGCGGGTCGTCGGTCACCGACGCGGCCTTCGCCGCCGGTTATGACTCGGTCGAGGGATTCGCCAGGGCATTCGCGCGGGCATTCGGGCACGCCCCCAGCCGACTCGGGTCACGCGCCGTGCGCGGGCATTGGCTGCCGTCGCCCAACGGAATCCACTTCCACTCACCGACCGTGCTCTACATCGACAACGACGCACCATCCGAGGAATCGGCAGGCGACGTGGTCGCACTGATGGTGCGTCACGATCTCGACGACATCGCCGCACTGATCGAGATCGCCAAAGGGGTCGACGACAGCGACTACCAGACCTCTCGCCTGCCCGGTCACCGGCCGATCACATGGAGCGGACCCGAGGAGTCCATCGCAGCAGTCCTCACCCAGCTCGTGGTCGGCAAGCTACCGTGGCTGGCCAGTATCGAGGGAGACGACGAGCCGGATGTCCCCGACGTCGCCGATGTGGCCACCCTCGCCGACCTGCATGCCGAGATCGCGCCGCGCTGGCTGGCACTGACCCGCGACGTGGAACGACGGGCCGCCTGGTCGGACAGCATCGTCGACGCGATCTGCGACCCGCCGGAATCTTTTCTCCTGTCCCAGATCTGGGCGCACGTGCTGACTTTTTCCGCCCATCGTCGGCTGGTCGCCCGGTGGATGCTCGCCGATGCCGGTGTCGACACCACAGCCGCCGATCCCGACCCCATCATGTGGCACCGACACCGATCCGGAGGCGTCGGGTGAGCACGACCGCGCGGCTCTCCCCTCGGCTCGAGCGTGTCGTGGATGCTGTGCCGCTCCGCCCCGGACTCCGGGTCCTGGAAATCGGTTGTGGGCCTGGCAGTGCCGCCCGCGAGATGGCGTCACGCGTGGCACCGGGCGGCACAGTGCTCGGCATCGACCGCTCCGCGACAGCGATCGACATCGCCATCGCGGGGTCGGCAGAGCTGATCGGCTCGGGCGTTCTCGACTTCCGTTGCGCGGCGATCGAGGATTTCGCGCTCTCGGCGGACGAACCTCCGTTCGACCTCGCGGTGGCAGTCCGTGTCGGCGCCCTCGACGGACGCCATCCCGAGATCTTCCACGATGCCCTGCGGCGAATCTCTGCCGCGCTCACCACCGACGGCCGACTCTGGATCGATGCGCCGGCCGGATCAGACAAGGCCATCGTCGAACTCACCCTCGGCCCACGATAGTCAGCTGGGCCGGCGATCTCGCCGAGCGGGCGTCACCTCTAGCGCGGAACACGCACCGTGATGGCGACGACCACCTCGTCGACGACCTTGAGCGTTCCCATCATCAGCGAGAACGGCTTGATGCCGAAATCGGTTTGCCTGATGGTTGTCTCGGTGGCGACCTCATGTCCGTCCGCGGTGTCGACCACACGGAGGTCGAGCGGGTGGGCGCGGCGGTGGCCAAGGATCGTCAGGGTGCCGTCCACGCGGTAGCCGTCGGCGACGGGTGCCAGAGTCGTTGATTCGTAGGCGATCCCGGGAAACTCGCCGGAGTGCAGGGACTTCAGTGCGTTGGTTCGGGCCAGCACCTTCTCGGCCCCGGTCATCGGTGTGAGACCGCCCTCGCCGGCACGGACCTGCAGTGCTTCCGTGGCCAGTGTCGCCTCCAGCCTGACCGGTTGATCATGACGCCAGTTGACGGTGGCCGACCATCGCTGCATCCCGATGGTCAACCGGTGTCCGGTGCGTGCGGCGCGCCCGGCCACGTCGGTACGGATGGTGACGGAACCGTCGGCATCGCCGAGGCGCAAGACGGTGTCATTCACAGGGACAGTGTATGGCCGGGCGCGGGACACCGGACGCACCATTAGGCTGCTCGGGGCGAGACCGCCGTGGTGGGTGGTCGTGGTACAGAAGACAGGACGTCGGTGTGGAACACGAAGATCAGCAGCTCAGAGCGGATTCCCTGTTCGTTCCCGGCGTCAACTGTTGCGAGATAGCGCACGCGGACCGACTGGCCTGCGTCATCGACGCCGCCGACTATTTTCGGATCGCGAAGTCCGCGATGCTGGGTGCTCGACGACGCATCATGCTGATCGGCTGGGACTTCGACACCCGCATCGAACTCGAACCCGATGGTCCGACGCTCGACGGCCCCAACAAGTTGGGCGACTTCCTGAACTGGTTGCCCAAGAACCGACCCGATCTCGAGATCTACCTGCTGAAATGGAGTGTCGGAGCGGTCACCGCACTCACCCGTGGCATGGCGCCGATCTTCGTCCTGAACTGGCTGAACCATCCACGCGTGCACCTCCAGATCGACACCCGCCATCCGCTGCGGGGAGCCCACCATCAGAAGATCGTCGTCATCGACGATGCCATCGCGTTCTGCGGCGGCATCGACATGACCGTGGACCGGTGGGATCGATCCGGGCATGCCGATCGGGACACCCACCGGGTCACCCCCACCGGCACGTCCTACGGTCCGTGGCACGATGCGACCACCGCGGTCGACGGCGCCGCGGCACGTGCCGTCGGCGCCATCGCCCGCAGCCGTTGGCAGAGCGCCACAGGACAGGCTCTCGATCCAGTCCCCACCCTGTCCGGTGATCGGTGGCCCACGGATCTCGAGCCGACCATGCGGTCGGTCGACGTCGCGGTGTCGCGCACGCTTCCGCAGCTCGACGACCGGGCAGAGATCCGCGAGATCGAGCAGCTGTACCTCACCGCGATTCGCAGCGCGCGACACTATCTGTACATCGAGAGCCAGTACCTCGCGGCGCGCTCACTCGTCGAGGCGATGGCTGCCCGACTCGAGGAACCCGACGGCCCGGAAATCGTGGTGGTGTTGCCGCGTCACGCCGACGGCTGGCTGGAGCAACAGGCCATGGACGGTGCCCGCGAGCGGCTCCTCCACCTCCTGTGGCGCGCCGATCACCACGGCCGTTTCCGCGCCCTGTACCCGGTCACCGTGTCGGGACAACCCATCTATGTCCACGCGAAGATCCTGATCGCCGACGACATGCTGCTCCGGGTCGGGTCGTCGAACCTGAACAACCGCTCGATCGGCCTCGACAGTGAGTGCGATCTCGCGGTCGAGGCCACCGACGACGCGACCGGCGCCGACCACCGCGAAGCCATCCGTGGTGTGCGCGACCGGCTGGTCGCCGAGCACCTCGACATCGAGGTGGAGCGTTTCGGTGCGGAGTTCGATGCGCGCGGCTCGCTCGTCGCCACCATCGGCGCACTCGCCGGTGACGGCAAGACGCTGCGCGAGTTCGACCGGGAAACCGTCGACGACGAGGCCAGTGCGCTGGCGGAGAACGATCTCGTCGACCCCGAGTCGTCGGCGCGGCCACCGATACTCGAGCGCACCTACCGGATGCTCGCGTCACAGCCGTTGCGTCGGCTGGCCAAACCCAGCCGGGGTCGTCGGAGCTGACGTGCGGCCTCAGCGGCGCTCCCCGACGCCGTGCCCGGTGGCGACTTCGATGGACGGTGCGCCGGGTAGCCTGTGCCAGATGAGCGATCAATGGAAAGCATTCGAGGTGTCGGTCTCGGAACACATCGCCGAGGTCGTCCTCACCGGCCCCGGCAAGGGAAACGCGATGGGGCCCGACTTCTGGCGCGAGCTGCCGGAGATCTTCGCCCAGCTCGATCGCGACGACGACGTCCGGGCCGTCGTCCTGACCGGATCCGGGGATCACTTCTGCTACGGCCTCGACCTCGTCGCGATGGGCGGCGACCTCGCTCCGGTTCTCGCCGAAGGCGCGAAAGCTCGCGCGCGCACCGGTTTCCACGACAACCTGCGCGGACTACAGGCGGCCATCTCGTCGGTCGCCGACTGCCGTAAGCCGGTGATCGCGGCCGTGTCCGGCTGGTGCATCGGCGGTGGCGTCGACCTCATCAGCGCGGTCGACATCCGCTATGCCAGCGCCGACGCCAAGTTCAGCGTCCGTGAGGTGCGGGTCGCGATGGTCGCCGATGTGGGCAGCTTCGCCCGCCTGCCCGCGATCATCGGCGATGGTCACCTCCGCGAACTCGCCTTGACGGGCAAGGACATCGACGCCGAACATGCCGCCCGGATCGGTCTGGTCAACGATGTGTTGGCCGATCGAGAGGCGGCGTTGGCCGCCGCGCGTGCCACCGCCGCCGAGATCGCGGCCAATCCCCCGCTCGTCGTCCACGGGGTGAAAGCCGTCCTCGACCACAGCCGTCGTGCCGACGTCGACGACAGCCTGCGCTACGTGGCGGCGTGGAACTCGGCGTTCCTCCCGAGTGATGACCTCACCGAAGCGGTGACCGCGGTATTCGAGAAGCGCCGGCCGGAGTTCCGCGGAGCCTGAGCGACAACAGGACCCAACCTGACACCTGGGAGCGAGACACCGACGGGAGCGTCCCGGCCTTGAGGAGCGAGGCGCCAGCCGAGCGTCACGAAGGGGCGGCCTTCGTGACGCTCACTCCTCCGTCGCTCGCTCCTCAGGCATCGGTTGTAAGACACTCCCCCGTCGCTCGCCCTCAGGCACCGGTTGGGGGCCTTCGTGACGCTCACTCCTTCGTCGCTCGCTCCTCAGGCACCGGTCGAAAAAGCACTCGCCCTCAGGCATCGGTTGAAAAGAGGCATCGGTTGGGGGGCTCACCCCACCGGCTCCAGGCGGAAGACCGGGATGCGCCGATCGGTGCGTGTTTCGTAGAGGGTGAAGTTCGGCCACACGTCGACCATTTCGCGCCATGCATCGTCCCGTTCGGCGCCGTCGAGTTCGCGCGGGCGCATCGTAGCGCCGGTGCCGTGACGCACCACGTCCACCGTCGCCGCGGCGCGGACGTTGTACACCCACTGCGGCATCTCCGGGCCACCGAAGTACGATCCGGCGATCAACCAGGCATCTCCGCGGGTGGGTACCGCCAGCAGCCGAGTGGAACGGACCACGCCGCTCTTGCGACCCGCGACCCGCACCGTGATGTTGGGCAGCCCGGCGACATCGAGCAGAGCGACTCGCTGTCCGGTGAGTTTCTGCAGGGCGCCGTCGACCCGCACGATCTGAGGAAGATAGCGGGGCAACCAACTGATCGAACCGATCTTGACCGCCAGGGGCGTGAGCATTCCCATGTGCACAGTGTGACAGCCCGTAGGCACGGAACGTCCCGCTTGGCAAGGCGGGCATCCACACCCGACCTGCCCTGTGGATCGCCGAACCCGCCGAACCCGGCACGATGGTGATGATCGGTTCATGACATCCGATGACACCTCCATCCCCGATATCACGACAGCCCACGATCCGATCCGCGGCACGGAGGACCTGCGACAGCGATGGCGGGCCCTCATGGGAGAACTGGGATTCTCCGCCGGCCGGATCTGGTTCGCCTTCGTCGGCACCGACCGACGACTCGTCAAGATCCTGGACTGGCTGCCCCTGCCGCCGGAGCCCGACGCACACCTCGTGGACATGCTCACCGGCGGACTGGCCACAGCCGTCGACCAACTACCGGTGACCTCGGTGGCATTCCTGATCTCCCGCCCCGGGCGAGACGGCGTCACCGATGCGGACCAGGCCTGGGCGAGTGTGCTGATCGAGGCCGCTCGCCGCAACGGACTGCCGATCCAGCCGATCCACCGCGCCAACGACGTCCACCTGGTCACGTTGACGACCGCGCTCGACGCGGCGGCGTGACCGAGGCCGTTGGTCCAACCGCCCGCTGGGGGTAGCTTGACGGTCGAGGTCGTCGGCCACCGCGCCGGCCGGACACCGACGGAAGGATCGGATGGACGCCCCACGCATCTTGATCGACGGCGGTCAGACCGGCACGCGGCTCCGCGTCACCACCGGCGCATCGACCGGCGATCATGCCGCGGGCCCCATCCACACCGACCGGCCGGTGATCCCGCAACTCGCCGCGGCGGCACGTGAAGTCGTCGCCGCCACAGGTGCGCCTATCGGCGAGCTGGCGGCGGGCGTATCCGGACTCACCCCGGACGCCACCCGACCCGACGAACTGCTTTCTGCGGTCAGCGATCTGGGGATCGGCTCAGTCGCACTCGCCCACGATTCGGTGTCGGCCTACCTGGCCGCGAACGGATTCGAACCAGGAGCGGTGACCGCCGTCGGAACGGGTGTCGTCACCCTGGGCGTCGGGCCGGCGGGCACTGCACGCGTCGACGGGTGGGGACACCTCGTCGGCGATGCGGGCAGTGGCTACTGGATCGGCCGAGCCGGGCTGGACGCGGCCCTGCGCTCCTATGACGGACGCGGCGCCACAACCGATCTGGAGACGGCGGCGGTCCACGCGTTCGGGCCACTCCCCGAGCTGTACATGCATCTGCAGGCCGACCCGGACCGCGTGTCGCGAATCGCGGCGTTCGCCACCACCGTGGACGAGATCGCACGCGCAGACGATGTCGTCGCCGGCGACATCATCGACCGTGCGGCCGACGAACTCGCGACATCGGTGCGCACTGCACTCCGACGCAGCGGGAACCGGCCGGACACACCGACACGGGTCAGTTGGATGGGCGACGTGCTCACCCACAACGACCGCATCCGGAACCGGTTCGTCGACAACATCACACGCCACTGCCCGAGTGCGACCGTGGCAGCACCACACGGTGCACCCCTGGACGGTGTCGCCCTACTGCTCGACCTGCCGGCAGGGCACCCGCTGGCCGATCACGTGCACCGCGCGTGACCGACCGCTCTCAGGACGCGGTGTCCAGTGACTCGGTGAGCGTGCCCGCCAGCAGCCGTGCGAACTCGGCCGGATCGCCCAGCTCGCCGCCCTCGGCGATCACGGCCATGCCGTAGAGCAGCTTCGCGGTCGGCACCAGATCGGTGTGATCGTCGGACGCGGCGAACGCCTTGTTCAGCCCGACGATCAGCGGGTGGTCGGCGTTCACCTCGAGAGCGCGCTTACTCTTCGGCAGCTCCTGACCGGACGCCCGGTAGAGCTTCTCGAGTTGCGGCGACATCGAGAACGTGTCGCCCACCAGGCAGGCAGCGGAGTCGGTGAGTCGCGATGACAGTCGTGCCTCGTTGACGTCGTCGGACAGCGACTCCGCCAGCCAGGTGAGCAACCCGGCGTAATCCTCGGCCCGCTTCTCCTTGTCCGCCTTGGCCTTCTCGGTGTCCGAATCGTCGGTGTCGTCGAGGTCATCGAGGTCGACGGCGCCCTTGGCGATCGAGGTGAAGGACTTGCCCTCGAACTCGAGGCCGGCCGTCACCCACATCTCGTCGACGGGATCGGTCAGCAGGAGGACCTCGACGCCCTTGGCGCGGAAAGCCTCGATGTGCGGAGAGTTCTCGATCTGCTGGCGGGATTCGCCGGTCATGTAATAGATCGTGTCCTGGCCGCTGCGCATCCGGCCGACATAGTCGGCGAGGGTGGTGACGGCGTCCTCGGAATCGGTCGATTCGAACGACGACGTCTTCAGCAGGGCGTCACGGTTGTCGAAGTCGTTGACCAGCCCTTCCTTCCACACGCGGCCGAAGTTCTGCCAGAACGTGCGGTAATCGTCGGGCCGGGAGTCACGCAGGTCGGCGACGGTCGAGATCACCCGTTTGGTGAGGCGGCGGCGGATTGCCCTGATCTGCCGGTCCTGCTGCAGGATCTCGCGGGAGACGTTGAGCGACAGGTCGGCGGCGTCGACGACGCCCTTGACGAATCGAAGGTACTCGGGGACGAGTTCCTCGCAGTCGTCCATGATGAACACGCGTTTGACGTACAGCTGGATGCCCGACGTCCGTTCGCGCATGAACAGGTCGAAAGGCGCCTGGGTCGGGATGAACAGCAGCGCCTGGTACTCGAAAGTGCCCTCCGCCCTGAGCGTGATGACTTCGAGCGGTTCGTCCCATGCGTGGCTGACATGCCGATAGAAGTCCTGGTACTCCTGCTCGGATACCTCGTCGGCGGATTTTGCCCACAGGGCCTTCTGCGAGTTGATCGTCTCGGTGACGATCTCGGTGGTCGGGGTCTCGTCTGACGTGTCGGATTCGTCGTCCGATGTCGCGACGGGCTTCTCCACCTCCATCCGGATGGGCCACGCGATGAAGTCGGAGTACCGCTTCACCAACTGCCGCAGCTTGGTCTGATCGGTGTAGTCGTAGAGGTGGTCCTCGGTGTCCACCGGCTTGAGCTCGAGGGTCACGGCGGTGCCCGCAGGCGCGTCGGCGACATCCTCGATCGTGTACGTGCCGTCGCCGGTGGACGACCACCGGGTGCCGGTGTCCTCCCCCGCACGTCGCGTCACGAGCGAGACGCGGTCGGCCACCATGAACGTCGAGTAGAACCCGATGCCGAACTGACCGATCAGTTCTTCGCTCGCGGCCGCATCCTTGACCTCCGCGAGCTTCCGACGGAGCTCGGCGGTCCCCGACCGGGCGAGGGTCCCGATCAGCCCGATGACGTCCTCGCGGGACATGCCGATCCCGTTGTCGCGGACGGTGAGGGTCCGCGCCTCGGGATCGGTGTCGAGCGAGATGTGCAGGTCGCTCGCGTCCGCCGCGAGGTCATTGTCCTGCAACGCCTCCAGTCGCATCTTGTCCAGGGCGTCCGACGAGTTCGATATCAGCTCCCGTAGGAAGCTGTCCTTGTTGGAGTACACCGAGTGCACCATGAGATCCAGCAACTGCCGGGTCTCCGCCTGAAACTCGTGAACCTCTGTCTGACCAGTCATGAACGACCTCCGTTCGAGCGCCACTGACGGAGCCGCATATTACCGATGCCCGGATTGGCTACCCTGAAGTGGGTCGTTCCCCAGACGCGGCGTGTGACACGCGGCGGGCGGGGCGACACCCACCGCGACCGAACCATCGGAAGTCAGGTGAATGCCAGCTCCTCGTCTGCTGTTCGTGCACGCGCACCCCGACGACGAAGCACTGTGGACGGGCGGCCTGCTCGCGCGCCACACGGCGGGCGGAGGTGATGCCGACCTGGTGATGTGCACCTGGGCGGTCGGGACCCCGCGTCACCGGGAACTCCTCGACTCCGTCCGCGAGTTGGGTCTGCCGCGTCCGCCCATCATGCTCGGATATGCCGACGACCGGGTGCCGGAGTCGGCGCCGGACGCCGAACCATTCTGCGCCGCCCGGTTCGACTCCCTGGTCCGCACGATGGCCACCCACATCCGCAGGCTCCGACCCGACGCGATCGTCACCTACGACGCGATCGGTATCTACGGACATCCGGACCACGTGCACGCGCACCGGTTGGCGTCCGCGGCCGCGGACGCCGCGGCCAGCCCGCGCCTGTATCGCTCGGCCGGCCCGGCATGGCAGACCCGGTCCATCTATTTCGTGACCATCCCCGACTGGATGGCCGACGACGTCAGCGACGATGTGTTCGCAGCGGTCCCTCGCGATCTGCTGCCCGGGACACCTGCATCCGACATCGATCTGTCCCTCGACGTCGGCCCGTGGTGCGACCGCAAGTCCGCGGCCATCGCGGCCCACCGCACGGAGTTCAAGCGCAGCCGTACGATCCAGGCCCTGATGGCGCTGCCGACCGACCGCCGCACTCGTCTGCTCAGCTCCGAGAACTTCATCCGGCGCGATCTGGTGGCGGGCGGCGTGGATCTCTGTCGGGTGGACTGAGCGGCCGGGGCCTTCGTGACGCTCGCTCCTTCGTCACTCGCTCCCTTCCCGCTGATCGAGTAGCGACGAGCCGCTAGGCGAGTCGCGTATCGAGATCCCCTGCGGCAGAAGTGATCTCGATACACCGCTCGCCTAGCGGCTCGCGGCTACTCGATCAACGGAAGGGGCAAGCGGCTCGCGGCTACTCGATCAACGGAAGGGGCAAGCGGCTCGCGGCTAGTCGATCAACGGAAGGGGCAAGCGGCTCGCGGCCAGTCGATCAACGGAAGGGGCAAGCGGGTGGCTACACGGAGGGGGAAGCCGCGGCTACACGGAGAGGGCAAGCGCGAACCACACGGAGGGGCAAGCGGCTCGCGGCTACTCGATCATCCGTCAGACTGCTCAGGCCCGACCGGTGTCGACGACGGTGATCGGGGAACGCAGGCCGCTCGCACGTTGCACACGCCGGCGCACCGCCGCGGCCAGCACCTCTGGTGAGCCGACGATGCGCACCGTCCGACGTGCCCGGGTGACCGCCGTGTAGAGCAACTCCCGGGTCAACAGTTCCGAACCCGCGGGCGGGAGGACCACGGTGACACCGTCGAATTGACTGCCCTGACTACGGTGAATAGTCATCGCGTACAGGGGGACCACGTCCGCGAGGCGGGTCGGATGCAGTCGGCGGATCCGGGAGCCGCGCCGCAACGCCACCTCCAAACCCCCGGACGAACGGATGACCACGCCGCTGTCCCCGTTGAACGTCTCCGTCTGCCGGTCGTTGGCGGTCACCAGCAACGGCTCCCCCGGATGGCTGGACATCGGATCCGGTGGCGCGCCAGGACTCTCGGCCAGCCAGTCGACGACCCGTCGCGACCACCCCTGAACACCCCAACTGCCGTCGCGATGAGCACACAGCACGCGGTGGGAGTCGAGCGCGTCGAGTGCGCGGACCGCGTCCCCGTCCTCGGCCGCGGCGGTCATCTCGGCCCCCCAGGCCACCACGTCGGCTCGCACATCGTCGAGGTCATCCGGCGACACCAAGGTGACGTCCGTCAGTTCGCCACCGGTCACCAGGTCGAGTACCGCATCGGGATCACCCCGGTTGATCGCCGAGGCGACCTCGGCGATACCGCCGCCGAACCGGTGACCACGCTGCAGGGTGACGACGCCGCGCTCGATCCGGTCGCGGTCGGCCAGACCGGCGAGCATGTCCCCGGCCACCGCGCCGTCAGGAAGTCGGGCAGGCTGCGTACCGATCTCCCGGTCGACGAGATCGGCGAGGACGGCACCAGCCTCCACCGAGGCGAGCTGATGAGGATCGCCGACCAGAATCACCCTGGTATCCGGGCGCACCGCGTCGAGGAGCTTGCTCATCGCCGTCATCGAGAGCATGGAGGTCTCGTCGACCACGACGACGTCGTAGGGCAGCTTGTTGCCACGTCCGTGGCGAGGCGCGGAGCCGGGTCGCCAGCCCAGCAGTGCGTGCACGGTGACCGCGCGGACCGATGACGGTGCGGCCTCATCTGCCGAGACCGCCGCCTGCAGTTGCGCTGCGGCCCGACCGGTCGGCGCGCACAGCCCGATCCGGGCGGACCCGCCCGAGAGTCGATCGAGCACGGCCAGAATCCGTGCGACCGTGTAGGTCTTACCGGTGCCCGGCCCACCGGCGACGACGAGGTTCCAACTGACGGCCGCCATCTGCGCCGCCAGCCGCTGTCGATCGACTCCACCCGACCCGGCGGGACCGAACACATCCGCGAGCGCGGCACTCAGCGCCATCACGTCCACATCGGGGCGGGACCGCTCACGAGCCGACAACACTTCCCGGATCAGCTGCTCCTGGCGAAAGTACTTGCGCAGGTACAGCAACGGTCCGTCATCGGAAGAGGCCAGCACCAGCGGTCGCAGGGGCCCGGTGACGCCGCCGCGGACAAGCACGCTGTCCGTGAGCGCCCCAGTCAGTTCGTCGGGCGACGGCAGGACGACGTCCGCACCCCCGTCGACCTCGTCGCCGGCTTCGTCGGTTGTGGGACCGACGATCTCCGCGACGCGCGAGAGCGCAAGACACGTCGACCCGAACCGCACTGCGCGGAGAGCCAGTGCGGCACCGACCTGCGCGATCTCGTCCACCGGTTCCCCGCAGAGACGGGCGAGTCGCAGGGTGACGTGCACGTCGGCCGCGTCGAGAACGCCGGCGCGGTTCAGTTCGGCGAGCCGTCCGGTCGCCGAGGGCGAGGAGCGTGCGTCGTGGGGTGTGCGGACGGAGCCCGTGGTGGTCATGCCGGGATGCTCGGGTGTCGTCATCGGCCTCCCCCGGCCAGTAGGTCGGACAGGTCTTCGATCAGCGCGGCGGGAATCCGCCATTCGAAGACACCACAGCCGTCGGGTGTCTCGGGGCCCACCATGCCCCGTACGAAGTGATACTGCACCGGACCGAGGTGGTCGGCGGCCTGGTACCCGGGTAGTCGCCATCGCAGATACCGATGCAGTGCGACGGAATACAGCAAGGCCTGGAGGGGGTAGTTCGCAGCGACCATCTCGGCGGCCATCGCCGTGCGATCGAAGTCCTGCGCGGAGAGTTCACCCGGGTGCAGCCGATTGGTCTTGTAGTCCACGATGACGAAACGTCCGTCGGGCGTTCGGAGCACCGAGTCGATGCTTCCGGTGAGGAATCCGCGGAGCCGCTGCGGCGGCAACTCGCGCAGACGCGCGCTGTACCCGACCAACGGGTCGTCGGAATCGAGCCGCCGGTCCATCAGATCGGCGATGGCGGACATCGTCACCCCCGCATCCGCCGGCGCACCATCGCCCGCGTCGGTCAGCGGGAACTCGAACTCCATCTCCGCCAGGCGATCCCGTGGACCGATCGACCAGAGATCACCGAAGCCGATCGGCGTGGTCAGTACCCCCGTCAGTGCGTCGGCCAGTCGCTCGACGTCGACGTCGAGCATGCGCCGTTCCACCGCGGTCCGACACAGGTCGGTGACGTGAGCGGCCATGTCCGGCGCGTCGGTGTCGACGTACTCGAGCACCTCGTGGACGAGCGTGCCGAAGGCTGCGCCGAACGGCATACCGTTCATCAACGATGGTGTCCCGGTCGAAACCTCAACCGGTGCCATGGTCTCGTCGTCGACCGGCGGCGGCTCGTCCGCGAGCCGGTCGTCCTCGGTCTCACTTCCGGACCCCAAGACGGCGCCGTGTCCATGACCGCTCGCCGCGACGATCGCCGAATACGATGTGCGACGCCAGCTCTGGTCAATCTTCCGGGTGAACCTCGCGACATCCATGTCGACCGGATCGCGTTGCTCCGGCGACGGTTCGAGATGGTCGTCGCCGTCGCGACCCGCGACTTCCACGGCGATCGCGCCGGCGGCGCGGTACCCCATGAGAACGCGACCGCACGTGTCGTCGTCGGGAACGTCACAGGTGTCCGGTACCGCCGACGTACCCGGCGTGCGACCGAACAACAGACGATGGAGGGCCGAGTACCGCGTGTGATACGACGGCGCCCACCAAGCGACGACCTGTGATTGCGCGCGGGTCAATGCGACATAGAGAAGCCTGAGTTCTTCCCCGGCCGCTTCGGTCTCGTGCTGTTGCCAGCGGTTCTTCTGGCCGGGCGCCGATGCGCCGCCGACGTCCAGGACGCGGTCACCGTCCGGGTTGTGAAACGTGAAGGTCGCCTTGTTGGAGTTGCGGGTGCCGTCCCAGGCGAACGGCACGTAGACGATCGGGAACTGCAGCCCCTTGCTGCGGTGCACGGTCATGATCTGCACTGCTTGGGTGTCGCGATCCAGACGCCGCGTCTGATCCTGGTGTCGTTGCCAACGCGTGGTGTCGGCGATCCGATCGGCGAGCCATTCCGCCAGCCCGCTCAGCCCGCATTCGGATTGCATCACCTCGATGTTGCACAACGACGACACCTGGATCAGATCGGTCAGGCCGCGTTCCCCATCTGCTCCGGCAAGCACTCGCTCGGCCACACCCATCGTGCTCATCAGGCGTTGCGCCATGGCTGCGAAGCCGGCTTCGGCGAACACGCGGCCGAGACCCTGCAGGGTCGTCGCCAGGTCGGCGATGCCGCTC
This sequence comes from Gordonia sesuvii, assembly GCF_036350415.1. Taxonomy (NCBI): domain Bacteria; kingdom Bacillati; phylum Actinomycetota; class Actinomycetes; order Mycobacteriales; family Gordoniaceae; genus Gordonia; species Gordonia sesuvii. The sequence goes on along the minus strand of NZ_JAZDUF010000002.1, from coordinate 47,420 downwards.
CCGTCGTCGTCGGCGACCTCTCCCGGCGGTCTCCCGATGAGTGGGCCGATGGCGGCGAGCCGGACGAGGTCGGTGCGTGCGGGCTGTTCGATCGCCCGGATCACCGCCAGCCACTGACGTGCCGCTGCCGTGTGGAACACACTTGTCCCGGAACCGATCACCGCCGAGACCCCATGGGACTTGAGGTGCTCCTGCAGTGGGACGATCGTCTTGTTGAGGGTCACCAGGATCGCGATGTCGCCGGGCTCCACCGGCCGGGTCTCGCCGTCCGCCTCGATCATCGTCCTCGAGGCCAACAGGCCCGCGATGTCCGCCGCGACGTCGGCAATCACCCGGTCGCGAACGGTCCCCACGGTGGGAAATCCGCTGCGGTTGACGACCGTGAAGCTCCGTCGAGGGAAGGCGCGCAACCGAACCGGCGGCAGACCCGGGATTCGGGTGCCCGACCGGGAAGCGCTGACGTCGTGCACCACGATGTCCCCATGTCCGAGCTCGGCACCTCCGTGGAGGCGGGCGAGCGCTGCGACCAACGCGCCGTCGGATCGTCGGTTGACGTCGAGGGCACGCAGCGAGTCGGCCGAACCGACGGCCTGGAGATAGCTGAGCACCTCGGCGCCACGGAACCCGTAGATCGATTGCTTGGGATCACCGACCAGTACAAGGGTGCGGTGTCCGTGGAAGCATCGGCGGACGATCTCCCACTGTTGCGGATCGGTGTCCTGGAATTCGTCGACCAGCACGGCCTCGAACATCGCCCGGATGCGTTCGCACGCCGAATCGCCGACGACCGGGTCGGTGACGATGCGGTAGAGGATCATCTGCAGATCGTCGTAGGTCCGGAGCCGGGATGTCCGTTTGCGTCCTTCGACGATCTCGCGGATGCGGGCGGCGAACCGGACGCGACGCAGAGCCGCGGCGGCGTCATCGTTCCCGGCGTCGCCGGGCCCGTCGAGGTCGGCGGTGTCCGGCGCCAGGATCGTGGCCGGTTGCCGTACCGCGTCACGCGCGATCTCGGTCGCGTCGGCCAGTGAGAAGTCGGGAGCGTCTGCGCCCGCGAAGCCCCGCAGATAGAGGTCGAGGGCGGCTTCGTTGACGAGATCGTCCACGTCTTCGACGATCTCGTAGATCAGCTCGCGCTCCCCGAGGAACCCGAGAGCATCGAGCATGCGGTTGCAGAAGGTGTGCGTCGTGGCGATCGTGGAGGCGTCGAAGTCCGACAACGCGCGCACCAACAGTTCCCGGCGGTGGTTCACCGTCGCCGCGTCACCCTCTGCCAGATGACGGACCAGCGGATCGGCATGGTCCCGACAGACAACCGGATCAGACAGTGCGGCAACGAGTTCGGACACCCGCTCACGCATTCTTTCACGGAGTTCGGCCGTGGCCGCGCGACTGAACGTGACCAGCAGGAGTTTGTCGATCGGCACGCCCTCGGCGATGAGTCTCGCGCCGAGTCCGACGATCGCGTAGGTCTTGCCGGTGCCGGCGCTGGCCTCCAGAACGGTCGTCCCGTCCGGCAACGGAGCGGTGATGTCGAATGCCGTCGGCGCGCCCGCCGGCCGGCCTGCGTCGGAACGGGTCATGTCAGGTCACCGTCTCGTGATCCATCAGCGGTTGCCACACCAGTCGGGCGAGTGCACCGAACACCGACTCCCCCGGCTCACCCGACAGGTCGATGCCCGCCGCCCAGGAACCTGTGGGCGGGATCGTGTCGCGCAGCAGTGCATCGAAATCGACCGGGACGGTGATGTCGCCACCGAACGCCAGACGCAGGTACCGGTCGGTGCCGGCCCCGAAGTCGCCGCCGAAGGCGCGGTGCGCGGCCGGCAGGGCGCGGTCCTCCCGACCGGACCGCCGATGGTGGTCTGCGAACTCCGCGGCCGGATCGAGCGGCAGCGGCAGCACCCGCGACAGGCCGATGTCGCGCAGCGCGATCAGCGATGTGAGGACCCCGATCGGGTCGTCCGGAACGGCCAGCAACGATCGCGCCACACCACCGGACCGGGCCGGGCGTCGAGCGACGACCACGGCGGCCCGGACACCGTCGTCGGTCGCGGTTCGCGCGGCGGCCACGGCGAGCAGCCGGATCCATGCGGTGAGCCGTTGTTTGGCCCGGAGTTTCGAGTATGTCGCGGTCACGACCGTGCCGTCGTAGATGTCACCGACGGTGCCGTAGAGTCGCCGCCCGTCGGGCAGAGGCACCACGAGGTCGACCGTCGACGGGGAGCCGACGCGCGCGGAGGTCGCCGCGCCGAAGACGGCTTCGACGTCGGTCGAGATGTCGGACAGTTCACGCGTTCCGAATGCGAACGGCGGCAACGTCCCTCGACGCAACTCGGCGGCCTGACAAGCTGCGAGGTCGGTGCCCGCGAGCATCCTGGCGAGGAAGCGGTCACCGATCGCCCACCGGTCGAGCGGTCCGAGCGCGACGTCGAGCTGGTCGGCGTGCGGCCGCTCCTCATCGGGGATGCGGGCACCGAGCCGTTGCCGGACGAAACCCTCGATCGGGTTGGTCAGGAACGCCACCAGCGACGTGAGGTCGATGTCGTCGGCCGCAGCCGGATCGAGACGGAGGTCGGCGATCCGGGGCGCACTCTCCCGTGTCGTCGACGACGCGCGAGCGCCGGCGAACAATCCGGTGTCGAACGAGAAGGGACCGTCGACCCCGGTCACGGCACCGGGTCGGAAGTTCTGCGTGTCGAATGCGTGCAGTGTGTGCCGACGGAGGCAGCTGTCGGCCTGCCCGGTGATCGCGGACACGGCATCGATGAGTTCGCTCACGACGACGGCTGGTGGGATGCGTTGTCCAGAAACCGGATCGGCGCCGCTGTAGAAGATGAGCAGGTGTTCTTCGGCGGCGCAGATCGCGTCGAGGAACAGTTGCCGGTCCTCGTCTCGCGGGTTGCGCTCGCCGAGCAGGGGGGCGCGGCCGAGGATGTCGTCACCGTCTTGACGCACGGCGCGCGGGAATGCGTCGCCGTCCACGCCGAGGAGCACGATCACCCGATGCGGGACCGATCGCATCGGCACCATCGAACAGACCGTGAGCTCCCCGGTCCGGAAGTTGGCGCGCGTCGGGGCGGCCGAGACGAGACCTGCGACGAGATCACGGATGTCCCCGAGGCGCAGCTCCACCGCACCACTTCCGTGCACACCGTCTGCCGATGCTTCCTCGAACACGGTTGCGATGGCCCGAAGCGCCTGCGCGCGTTGCCATTCGTCGTCGGCGTCGGTGCGCACCAGCGTGTCGGCGATGCGGGCGAGAGTGTCCACCCAGGTGGAGGACGGATGGGTTCCGGACAGAGTGGTCAGCGTGGCGGACAGACGGTCGATGAACTCGGCGAACCGACCGGCGAGGTCGATCTCGGTGCTCTCGACCCCCGCGAGGGGAAGTGCGGTGTCGAGCCATTCGCCGTCTGCCTCTTCGGCGACCGCACCCAGGATCACCCGGTCGAGACCTGACTCGAAGGTGCCCTGACCGAAGCCGGCCAACCCGTATCGGGCCCGTTGCGAGTCGTCGATGGCCCAGCGGATGTTGCTGCCCTCCAACCATTCCCGGATGATCTCCAGGTCATCGTCGGTGAAGTCGAACCGACGTCGCACCGGAGCCCGCCCGAGCAGGTCAAGCACCGCGCCCGCCGTCACCCGCCCGGCCGCGAGTTCGACGACGGCGGCGATCACGTCGAGCACGGTGTTGGTGTGCCGAAGCCCGCGATCGGCGAGCCGGACCCGTAGTTCGAAAGCCGGATGGCCGAGACCCGGCTGACCGAACGCCCCGCGGATCACCGGGGCGAAGGACTCCACGTCGGGGCACATCACCAGCACATCGCGTGGTTGCAGTGTCGGATCCGCGGCGAACAGGTGCAGGAGTCGGTCACGGAGAACCTCGACCTGCCGTTCGGCACCGTGGCAGGAATGCACCTCGACCGAGGAGTCCGGCGGTCGGCTCGTCTGCGGCGGGAGATCGTCGGCCAGACCGGTCTGCAATGTCGTCAGCACCGACTGCCGCGCACCCGGCGACACCGGCGGATGATGCTCGACGCGATCGGCGACCGGGGAAACGCGGCGTTGCAGCTCCTGGACGTCCCGGGACAGGCCGGCCAGGACCGGGTGCAACAGCCGCGGGGCCGGGTTGTCGGCGCGGCGGGGGCTTCCGGACGGGCCGATGGCGTCGACGGTTGCCCACAACGCGGGGCTGGGGTGTGGCGCGAACAGATGGACGTCTCGGTGGACCGACACCGCGGCGAGTACCTGGCGGAGGGTCTCGGTGATTCGGGTGGGACCGAAGACCGACAGCCGTTCGGGAAGGTCGGTCATCTCTGGTCCCTCGCGGAGCGTGGCGCAGCATTCGGCGAGTGTCTCGGCGGGGTGGGCGCGCCCGATCTCGGTGCGCACCGCGCGCCAGAAGTCGGGCTGCCACGCGAGGTCCGCGGGCACTGACGATCCGGCACCGTCGGTGTCCTCGCCGGACGCCCAGTCGGCCAACATCGTCGGCCGCTGCCGGCCGTACGAATCGAAGAGGCCCGCGATCTGGCGGGCAGTGGCGTACCGGCGGCCGCGACGGTGGTCATCGGCTGCTCCCCCGGAGCCCACGTGGCGCGCGAGGACGGCAAGGCGCGGGTCGTCGACCATGTCGTCGAGGACCCGGAGCACGGGCCAGGTCATCGCGCTCGGCCGCCACCGCTGCGCGGCAGGCACGTCACCGTCCCGCTGTCGATTGTGGCCATCGATACGACCGTCACCATCGATCACGGCGAGCGCGTCATCGAGTACGCGGTCCGTCAGCGATGCCGGGGACACGAAATCCAGGTTGGCGGCGACTCCGTCGCGTGCGCCGGATGTGCCCAGGCGAGTGGCCAGCCACTGCTGCAGCCAGCGCTCGACCCCGGGCGCCGGTACCGCGACGACCTCGGTGGTCATCGGATCGGGCAGAGGGGGGACAAGGAGATCCGCGAGTGCGACGGCCAGCGCGTCGGTCCGCTCGGCCCGATGAAGGTGGAACATGTGCTCTCAGGTTCCTCGGCTGTCTGGTCCTCGGCTGGCTACATCTCGGCGGTTGGGTCGGACCGGCGTCAGGAACGCACCGGCAACCCGGCGTCGGCCACGAGGTGGGACTCCAAAACGGCGCGCACCTGGTCCGGCGGAGGCGTGGGGCGGCCGGTGTGCGCGTTCACCGACACCATCGTGGTCTCTGCGACCGCGCACGTGGTCCCGTTCGGGTCGATCAAGGTCAGCGAGAGGTTCAGCGACGTGGTGCCGATGCGACTGACACAGGTCCGGACGGTCACCGGGGCCAGCGAGTAGTCCAGGACGGCGGTGAACACGATCTCCTGCCGGGCGACCAGCATCGAGAAGCCCTCGGGACGATCGGGGAACCACGAGGCGAACGAGCGCACTCGGGCCTCCTCGAAGATCCTCGCGAACTGCACGTTGTTGACGTGGTTGTTGATGTCCATGTCACCCCAGCGGAGCTGAATCGACAGGTCCAGATGTTCGTCGGCCACGATCGCAAACCCTATCCGCCGACTCCGACGGTGTGCAGACCCGCAGGGGCTGCCGCCGTTCGGCACATCCCGACACACGTGGCGGGATGCACCCGGAGTGGGCCGGCGGAACCGTAGACTCTGCGCAAGCACTGACGCGAGGGGGACATCGTGATCTTGGAGACCGTCCGGCTTCGGCTACGCCCGGTCACCGTGTCCGATGTCGACGCCCTCGTCGCCCTCGACAACGACCCGCAGGTCATGCGCTTCGTCAGCGGCGGCGCACCCACACCCCGTGAGGTGATCGAGGGATGGGTGCTGCCCCGGGCCGAAGCCGAGCGTCGAGCCCACCGGACGGGGATGTGGGCGGCCACCGACCGCCGGACGGACCATTTCCGCGGCTGGTTCGCGTTGCGCACGCCTCGCCACAGCCACCGGCCCGAGGTCGAACTCAGCTACCGGCTGCAACGGGAGCATTGGGGCCGCGGCCTGGCCACCGAGGCAGCGCACGCCCTGCTGACGATGTCGTTCCGCGAACTCGGCGCCGAGCGTGTCTTCGCCGGCACCATGGCGGCCAACACCGCGTCCCGACGGGTGATGGAGAAGATCGGCATGCGGTTGTCGGCCATCCACCTCTGCGACGACGACGTCGTCTTCGGATCGGGTGCCGGCGAGGTGGAATACGAACTGCTGCGCAGTCATTGGGAGACGACGACGATGAGTTGGTCGTCAGGACAGCGTGCGCGCGGCCTGCCACCGAACCCGCCCCCGCAGGGCCCACGTCACGCGGTCGCCGGCCTCACCGCCTGACCGACCACACTCCCCGTCGGACCGCCCATTCGGACAGATCGGGCGCGCACGCGCGCGGCTTGGGTCCTCGTCCAAACCTTTTGGCGATCATTGACTACCGTTAGAGGTGCGCGGCAGCAGCCCACAGCCCGACCGACAGGAGATGTTCTTCTGATGAGCAGCCCCACTCCGACCAACACGCGCCCCCATGTCGTCATCGTCGGGTCCGGATTCGGCGGTCTCTTCGCAGCCCAACGCCTGGCCAAGACCGATGTCGACGTCACGCTGATCGCGAAGACCACTCATCACCTGTTCCAGCCGATGCTGTACCAGGTCGCGACCGGCATCATCGCCGAAGGCGAGATCGCGCCGGCGACCCGGGTCATCCTGCGCAAGCAGAAGAACATCAAGGTCCTGCTGGGTGATGTGTACGAGATCGACCTGAAGGGCAAGTCGGTGACCTCGCGACTGCTCGAACGCGTCACCGTGACGCCGTACGACAGCCTCATCGTCGCCGCGGGCGCCGACCAGTCCTACTTCGGCAACGATCATTTCGCCGAGTACGCACCCGGCATGAAGACGATCGACCACGCGCTCGAGCTGCGCGGCCGCATCCTCGGGGCGTTCGAGCAAGCCGAGCTGTCCGACGATCCCGAGGAACGGGCCAAGCTGCTCACCTTCGTCGTCGTCGGCGCCGGCCCCACCGGTGTGGAGCTCGCCGGACAGATCGCCGAGATGAGCGACAAGACCCTCAAGGGCACCTTCCGCAACATCGACCCGACCGAGGCCCGAGTGATCCTGCTCGACGCCGCGCCTGCCGTCCTCCCGCCATTCGGCGAGAAGCTGGGCCGCAAGGCGGCCGACCGGCTCGAGAAGATGGGCGTCGAGATCCAGCTCAACGCCATGGTCGTCGACGTCGACTACGACGGCCTGGTCGTCAAGGAGAAGGACGGCAGCACGCGCCGGATCGAATCCCAGTGCAAGGTGTGGTCGGCCGGCGTGCAGGCCAGCCCATTGGGACAGCAGCTCGCCGAACAGTCGGGCGTCGAGCTGGACCGGGCCGGACGGGTCAAGGTGCTCCCCGACCTCACCATCCCGGATAACCCGTATGTGTTCGTCGTCGGCGACATGATGGCCGTCGACGGTGTGCCCGGTGTCGCCCAGGGGGCCATCCAGGGCGGCCGGTATGCGGCCGACGCGATCAAGGCCGGCTTGCACGGCCAGACCCAGGAGCAGCGGAAACCGTTCAGCTACTTCGACAAGGGCTCGATGGCGACGATCTCACGGTTCAGCGCGGTCATGCAGGTGCCGGTTCCCGGCATGAAGAAGAAGTTCGAGACGGAGGGCTACTTCGCGTGGCTCGGCTGGCTGGCACTGCACCTGGTGTATCTGGTGGGATTCCGCAACCGGCTGAACACGTTGATCAACTGGTTCTTCGCCTTCAGCACGCGTGGTCGCACCCAGCTCGCGGTCACCGAACAGCAGGTGTACGCGCGCACCGCGCTCGGCGCCCTGTCTGCGCTGGAGGGTAAGACGCCTGAGGAGGCGATCACCGAGGCGACCGACGCGATCCCGTCGACACGAGCGCCGGGGTCCGCGCCCTCCTCGGAATCCGAGGCTAAGGCCGAGGCGGAAGCCGGCTGAGGACACGATCTCCGGCGTCCGGAGATCACCTGCTGATCAGGAACTCGACATCGAGGTCGTCGGTCAGTGTGCTGGTCTGGTGGGCCGAGGCTCCGAGCGCGGTGGTGAGCGTCGCGGGTCCCACACCGGCCGGACGGGCCAGCTCGAGACGTCCCGCGTAGGCGTCGGCGGACACTGCCGCCGGTCGCGCGTCCGGGTAGCGCAGCACACTGCTCACCGCCCGGTGTCCGGACGTGGCCGGCCCGCCGAGAACGAGCCGATGCCGCAATACTCTCGACGTCCCGATGTCGACGTGCAACGCACCCTGCCATCGCGCTCGAGCGCGGTGTTCCTCACGTTCGACGGAACGACCGAGCTGAGCGTGCTCGGCGATGGTCAGCGTCGATTCGGGATCGGCTGACACCCGCGTGAACGTGTGATGCTCGGCCCCACCCGCCACGACGGTGGGCTGCGGGTCGAGATGCAGCCGCGCACCCGCGCCCACCTCGATCACCCAGTCCATCCGGGAATCGAGCCGGTCGAGCGCCGGCAGTGCGAGAGTCGCGGCCACGGTCTTGAGATGGAGGACGGCGCCGTCCTCCACCCGGACCCGAACCATGATCGAGTCCCCGCCGAGCGGTGTGGCTGCGGTACTGATCAGGTGCACGGTGTGGGCTGCGGTCTGTCGCACGGCCAGACCGCCGACCGCGTGCACCCGCGGTGAACGGCCCGACCGGGCCACGATGTCGATCTCGGTGTGCACGTCAGCCGGTGACCGCGACCTCGGCGAGCTGCGCGCGCACCCAGGCGAGGACGTCGGTGGCGGCGGGATCCTCGGTGAGCGAGATCATCGCGGTCGGGCGGCCCTCGCGGACCCGCTCCGCATCCGAACCCATGACCCCCAGATCGGCCCGCACCTGCTGGGCCAGGTCGGTCTTGTTGATGACCAAGAGATCCGAGTAGGTGACGCCCGGTCCGCCCTTTCGGGGCACCTTGTCGCCACCGGCGACGTCGATGACGAAGATCTGCACGTCGATCAGCCCGGTCGAGAAGGTCGCGGTGAGGTTGTCGCCGCCGGATTCCACGAGGATCAGATCCAGCGGCGGATTGGCCGCCACCAGATCGTCGATGGCGTCGAGGTTGGCGGTGATGTCGTCACGGATCGCGGTGTGCGGACACCCTCCCGTCTGCACGGCCGTGATGCGCTCGTCGGGTAGGACTGCGTTGCGCCGCAGGAAGTCCGCGTCCTCGGTGGTGTAGATGTCGTTCGTCAGCACCGCGACCGAGAGTTCGTCGCGCAACTGACGGCAGAGTGCGGCGACCAGTGCGGTCTTGCCGGAGCCCACCGGCCCCCCGATCCCGATGCGCAGGGCCTCGCCGGGTTCGCGATGGCGCCGTGGCCGGGAGTGATCGTGGCCGTGGGGCTCTCCGTCGATGAGATGCGGGGGCATGTCGTCGTCCTCTCGTGTCGTTTGGGTGGGGTCGGCGGCTTCCGTGAATGCGGTTGCCGTGCTGTCGGATTCGGTCTCACATCGGCTCGGCCGATCAGGAGACGAAGAGTGGCATGTCGCGCCGTTCGTGCCGTTCGGCGAAGACGTCGAGGGTCGGGTCCGATAGATCGGCGAGTTCCACCGCCGCGGCGGCGGCGATGCGTTCGCATTCGCCACCGAGGTCGGCGATGACCACTGCGACGTCGGCGGGGTCGAGTGCCAGGAGGCGCTGACCTGCTGTCGCGGCGCCGCTCATCGTCGTGTACACGAGGACCAGGGCGGTGTGGAAACCGGACAGCCGGCTGACCCGCCCGACAGACCCGGAGATCACCGGCAGGTGGGTCTGCGGAGCGTGGGGGCTCCAGTCGTGGCCGGGCCACAACCGGCGGGCCAGGCGGAGCATCCCGCGGCCCTGGGCGTACGACGCTCGGCGTGCCGCCGCCGACGGAGTGCGTGCGTCGGTCTCCTGCTGGGCGTCGGCCACCTCGATGGTTCCGTCCGCGACGGCGGCCGCGACGGACGCGGCGACGAGTCCACTGGTGGCGATCCTGCGGTGCACGAACGTCTTGAGACTCGCGGCGTCGACGACCACGCGGTCGGCGATGGCCTGTTCGACACCGCCGGAGTGCACGTGCCCACCGACCGGCAGGCGGGAATCGGCGAGCGTCAACATCATCGCCAACTGCGAATGCGTCTCGGGAGATGCGGGGATCATGTTCGCTGTCTCATCGGTGTCGAAACCTTCGGGCTCAGAACAGGAAATACCGCTGCGCCATCGGCAGTTCGGCGACCGGTTCGCTGTCCCACACCTCGCCGTCGACCCGCACGGTGAACGTATCCGGCTCGATCAAGATCTCCGGGGTGGCCGAATTGTTGACCATGTCGGCCTTGCCGACCCGGCGCGTGTCGGTCACCGCGACGAGCCTGCGGTCCAGCCCGAGGGACTCTTCGAGTCCGGCGTCCAGACCGCCCTGTGCCACGAAGCTCACCGACGTGGCGGCGGCGGCTTTCGGTGCGGCACCGAACATCGGACGCGGAAGGGTCGGCTGCGGTGTCGGGATGCTGGCATTCGCATCGCCCATCGACGCCCACGCGATCGCGCCACCCTTGATGACGAGGTCGGGTCGCACGCCGAAGAACGCCGGATCCCACAGCACCAGGTCGGCCAGTTTGCCGTTCTCGACCGATCCGATCTCGGAGTCGAAACCGTGCGCGATCGCCGGACAGATCGTGTACTTGGCGATGTAGCGCCGCGCCCGGTTGTTGTCGGCCGCGTCATCGCCCGGCAGTGCGCCGCGTTTGGCCTTCATGACGTGTGCGGTCTGCCAGGTCCGCAACACCACCTCGCCGATCCGGCCCATCGCCTGCGAATCCGAGCCGATCATCGAGATCGCGCCGAGATCGTGCAGCAGATCCTCCGCAGCGATCGTCGACGGCCGGATCCTGCTCTCCGCGAACGCGAGATCCTCCGGCACGGTCGGATTGAGGTGGTGGCACACCATCAGCATGTCGAGGTGCTCGTCGAGGGTGTTGACGGTGTGCGGACGCGTCGGATTGGTCGAGCTCGGCAACACGTTCGGGTGCGACGCGACGGTCATGATGTCCGGTGCGTGGCCGCCGCCGGCACCCTCGGTGTGATACGCGTGGATGGATCGGCCGGCGATGGCGCCGATCGTCTGTTCGACGAACCCGGCCTCGTTGAGCGTGTCCGAGTGCAGCGCCACCTGCACGCCGGTCTCGTCGGCCACCCGCAGGCAGGCGTCGATGGCCGCAGGCGTACTCCCCCAGTCCTCGTGCAGTTTGAAACCCGATGCGCCCGCACGGATCTGCTCGTGCATCGCCTCGGCCGAGACCGTGTTGCCCTTGCCGAGCAACGCGATGTTCATCGGCCAGTGGTCGGTGGCCGCGAGGATCGAGGCGAGGTGCCATGCCCCCGGCGTGACCGTGGTGGCCTTGCTACCTTCGGCGGGCCCGGTCCCGCCACCGATCAATGTGGTGATCCCGTTGCCCAGCGCCTCGTCCATGATCTGCGGACAGATGAAGTGGACGTGGCAGTCGATCCCGCCGGCGGTGAGAATCTTGCCGTTGCCCGCGATGATCTCGGTCGATGGCCCGATCACCAGGTCGGGATGGATCCCGTCCATCGTGTCCGGGTTGCCCGCCTTGCCCATCGCGACGATACGACCGTCGCGAATCCCGATGTCGGCCTTGATGATTCCCCAGTGGTCGAGGATGACGACACCGGTGATCACGGTGTCCGGCGCACCGTCGGCGCGGGTGGCGCGACTCTGACCCATCGACTCGCGGATGACTTTGCCGCCGCCGAACACCGCCTCGTCACCGGCGAGACCCGGCCCGCCGCAGCGGTCTTCGGTGACTTCGATCAGCAAGCCGGTGTCGGCGAGGCGAATCCGGTCGCCGACCGTGGGTCCGAACAGCTGGGCGTAGCGGTCCCGGCCGAGTGTCGCCATCAGTCGATCCTTCCTGGTGGGTCGAGAGAGATGCCGTGGACCTCGCGCGAGCCGCCGAGATCCACCAGGGACACGGTCATCTCGATCCCCGGCTCGAAGCGCACCGCGGTACCCGCGGGGATGTCGAGCCGCTTGCCGCGGGCCGCGGCGCGCTCGAAGTCCAACGCGGCGTTGGCCTGTGGAAAATGCACATGACTCCCCACCTGCACCGGTCGATCACCGGTGTTGACCACCGTGAGGGTGATGGCCTCGGAGCCCTCGTTGAGTTCGATGGTTCCCTCGGCGGGCAGGATCTCGCCGGGGATCACCGACGGCTGTGTTCGCGACATGTCAGCCCTTCGCGGTCAATCGATCGGGTCATGCACGGTGACGAGCTTGGTCCCGTCGGGGAAGGTGGCCTCGACCTGCACGTCGTGCAGCATCTCCGGCACGCCGTCCATCACGTCGGCGCGACCGAGGACCTCGCGGCCCGAGGTCATGAGTTCGGCGACCGTCCGGCCGTCGCGTGCGCCCTCGAGCACGTGGTCGGTGATCACCGCGACGGCTTCCGGATGATTGAGGCGCAGTCCGCGCGACTGCCGACGCCGAGCCAGTTCTGCAGCATAGGAAATGAGCAGACGTTCCTGCTCATGCGGCGACAGACGCACCAGTTCCTCTCCTCGCGACACGGACCCGGCCTCTACAGACCGAAGTCACCCGGGGGCGCGCATGCCGTGAGACCCGGCGATGCGTACAGGTCATCCTGCCACGAGTCGAGGCTTCCCGGCTCGCCGAGCCGAGCCCGTCCGGCGAGCCGGGAATGCGACGTGGCCGGTCAGGCGGGCAGGCCGCCCCCTCCGGCACGCAAGGCGTCCAACCGTTCTGGGCTGCACAGTGGCGCGATCCGGACGATCTCGTCGGCGGTGAACGCGCCGGCGGCCAGACCGCGGTGGAGGACTGCCGCCAACGACATCGCGGTGGCGGGTTCGTCGACGACGTCGCCCGACGTGCGGTCGAAGTAGGCCTGCAGGCGCTGCGCGGCGGTCGGCATCGCCGACCGGAAGAACCCGATCACCGCGACCCACCGCGTGACCAGATGCCCCGGGTGCATGTCCCAACCCTGATAGAAGCCGCGTTCGAGCGAACGCAGCACAAGCGCGTGATGGCGACGGATCGCGGCTTCGACCTTGTCGGGCCCGCCGACGGGTACGACCTGGGTGGAACCGTCGCTGATCCACACACCGGTCTGTGCGGCCGCGCTCTGCATGACCGCCTTGGCGTGGTCGGCGACGGGATGCGCGAGCGACTGGTGCGCCGAGACGATCCCACATGCTGCGCTGTAGTCGTAAGTGCCGTAATGCAATCCCGACAGCCTGGGCCTCCCCCGGTGAATCGCCTCGGCGACCGTGGCCCGACCGTCGGCGCTCATCACCGCCTGCGGGATCTCCACCTGCAGTTCGTACCGCACGGCGTGATCGGGCAATCCGTGTGCGCGCTCGAACTCCGCACAGACGACATTGATCGCGTCGACCTGACGCACATCGCGCAGTTTCGGGACGGTGAACACGAAACCGTCGGGCACACCGCCGGCGCCGTCGAGGACGAGCTCCAGCGTGCGCAGACCTCGTGCTCGTTCGGCCGCACCGAGCCCTTTCGCCCGGACCCCGGCACTGCGCGGTGCATGCGGACGCATGTCCGTCCAGGCCGCCAGGATCTCCCCCGCACGGCGCGCATGGCGATCCTCGACGTCGTCCGGACGCCACCCGTACCCGTCTTCGAGATCGATCCGCAGATCCTCGATCGGATTGTGGCGAAGCCGCCGCCGCGCGAGATCGACCACCACTTCGTCGCCGCCGGTGAGTTCGACGAGCAGATCCGTCGTGTCGTCCGCGAGCTCCGCAGCCTGCCCACCCCAGGACGCCGGGGTGTCGACCGCCACCTCGGCGGCACTGACATATGCGGTGTGCACGGGCTGCGGCTGCGCCCGCTCACCGGGATAGTTCGCCTCGAGCTCGGCGTCCACGGGTCGCAGGATCTCGTCGACCTGCGCCCACTTTCCCGCCGGCGACGCGCTACCGGTCATGCGCCGGTGGCGGGAACGGGTGGCTCGACACCCTCCGGCAACTCGATGTTCTGCAGCCGTACCTGCGACGTCGCGACCAGCCGACCGTCGGCGTCCGTCATGGACACCCGCCACAGTTGCTGTCGGCGTCCACGATGGACGGGCGTCGCCTCGACGGCGACGGTGCCGGTACTGATCGACCGGAGGAAGTCCGTGTTGTTGTTGACCCCGACTGCGGTGCCACCGATCCCGCTGGCCTGCAACCAGGTGAATCCACCGATGCTGGCGGTCCCTTCGGCCAGGGCGCAGTACACGCCGCCGTGGACGATGCCGAACGGCTGGTGATGCTTGGCGGACATGTCCACCGTGCCGGCCACGAGATCGGCCGTGACGTCGGTCAGTTCCAGCCCAAGTGCGGCGTCGAAGCCACGTCCGAAGGTGTCCTTGATCAGCTCTTCGTTGTCCACGCTCATACCGAAGAGAGTGGCACGCACGCAGGCGATGCGTGAAGCGAGGTACAGCGACGACCACGATGCGAACGCGGCCGACCGACCCCGGGGAACCGACAGGCCCCACGTTGCGTTTGCAACGTGGGGCCTGTCGCGACGTGGACCGGGGGTCTCTGCAGCCCTCAGGACTCTCGCGCGGTCCGACGTGTCTTTGAATGTAGGGTAGCCTTACCAATGTTGTCAAGGGTGGTTCGGAATTGATTCACGGCAGGCCGATGGCCGACATACACGTGCAGGGGAAGCGGAAGTAAAATGCGAAGAATGAATGGGCTGGGCGACCTCGAACGAGCAGTCATGGACACCCTGTGGGAGAGCTCGACCCCCCAGACGGTGCGTCAGGTCCACGAGACCTTGTCCCAGGACCGGTCCTTGGCGTACACAACGGTCATGACGGTGCTTCAGCGGCTGGCGAAGAAGAACCTGGTGACCCAGATCCGCGACGACCGCGCCCACAAGTACGTACCCACCCACCCCCGCGAGGACCTCGTCGCGAGCCTGATGGTCGATGCCCTCAGCGAAGCCGAGGCCCCCGGGTCGCGACACGCAGCGCTCGTATCGTTCGTCGGCCGAGTCGGCGCCGACGAGGCCGCGGCGTTGCGTCACGCACTCGACGAGCTCGAAGCCGCCCGCGGAGCGGGCGAGGCAGGTTAGATTCGCCCCACCACCACATCGATTCGCTCTAGCCCACGCACACAGCCCACCCGAGGACGTTTTCGATGACCGCGCTCTTCTTCGGCATCCTGACCCTGGTGCTGGTCGGCCCCGCCGCGGAGGCACTGTCCCGCGCATCCTGGCCGGTCCGAGCCCCCCGGGCCGCGATGACGTTGTGGCAGGCCATCGCGCTCGCCGGCGTCCTGTCTGCGTTCAGTTGCGGACTGGCGATCGCGGCGAACCTGCTCGCTCCCGGCCCCGACGGCGCGCCGACCACCAATCCCGTGCACGAGATCGACCGCCTCGGATTTCCGCTGTGGCTCACCCTCGTCGGCGTGTTCGCGCTGACCCTCATGGTCGGGGCCCGGTTGATGTACACGGTGATCCGGGTCGGCGTCCGCACCCGCGCCCGACGACACGCTCATCGCCAGCTCATCGACATCCTCGATCGGTGCGATCACAGCGACGCCTCGAACCCCCTGTTCGGCCGCGACGTCCGGATGATCGACGTCCAACAACCCCTCGCGTACTGCCTGCCCGGGCTGCGCCAACGCGTCGTCGTCAGCGAAGGGGTCGTGGCACGGCTCTCCCGCGAGGAGCTCACCGCGGTGCTCGCCCACGAACGCGCTCATCTGCGCGCCCGGCACGACCTCGTCCTCGAGGCCTTCATCGCCTTGCATGAGGCATTCCCGCGGGTTGTGCGCAGCCGTTCCGCCCTCGGCGCAGTCGAGCTCCTGGTGGAATCCCTCGCCGACGACCAGGCGGTCCGCGCGACCGCGCCGACCACCCTCGGCCGTGCGCTCGTCGCCTGCGCAGATGCGGTCGCCCCTCGCGGCGCGATGGCCGTCGGCGGCCCGACGACGCTGACCCGGGTACGTCGACTCCGTGATGAACGGCCGACCCTGCTGCTCGCCACGGTCGCCTACGCGGCGGCCGCGACCATTCTGGTGGTGCCGACGCTCGCCGTCGCGATCCCGTGGCTGACCGAACTCAGCCGCCTGATCTCCGCGGCATGACCCGCCGGGGCCGGAGGCAGTCTCCGCCCCAGCTCCGGTCGTGGCCCCTCCCGGTCGTGGCCCCTCCCAGTCGTGACATTGAGGTGGACGCAATAGGCTTGGTGCCATGACGACTTCCGCCGCCTCCACCGGCACTGAATCCACCGACTCGACCAAGGCCCAGATCGGCGTCACCGGGCTCGCCGTCATGGGCTCGAACATCGCCCGCAACTTCGCGCACAAGGGCTACACGGTGGCTCTGCACAACCGGAGCATCGCGAAGACGGACGCGCTGATCGAGCAACACGGGACCGAGGGAACCTTCATCCGCACCGAGACGGTCGCGGAGTTCGTCGCGGCGCTCGAGCGCCCGCGGCGGGTGCTCATCATGGTCAAGGCCGGCGCTGCCACGGATGCCGTGATCGAGGAACTGGCGTCGGCGATGGAGCCCGGCGACATCATCATCGACGGCGGGAACGCCCTCTACACCGACACGATCCGGCGTGAGTCCGCACTCGCGGAGCGCGGTCTGCATTTCGTCGGTGCGGGCATCTCCGGCGGCGAGGAGGGTGCACTCAACGGACCGTCCATCATGCCGGGCGGACCGGCCGAGTCGTACAAGTCGCTCGGGCCGATGCTCGAGTCCATCTCGGCACATGTCGACGGTGAACCGTGCTGCACCCACATCGGGCCCGACGGCTCGGGGCATTTCGTGAAAATGGTGCACAACGGCATCGAGTACGCCGACATGCAGTTGATCGGCGAGGCCTATGACCTCATGCGCAAGGCGCTCGACCTCCCGGTCGCCGAGATCGCAGATGTCTTCCGGGAGTGGAACTCCGGCGACCTCGACAGCTATCTGGTGGAGATCACCGCCGAGGTCCTCTCCCAGGTCGACGCGGAGACCGGCAAGCCGCTGGTCGACGTGATCGTCGACGCCGCAGGCCAGAAGGGTACGGGCCGATGGACGGTGAAATCGGCGCTCGACCTTGGCATCCCGACGACGGGCATCGCCGAGGCGGTGTTCGCGCGCGCCCTGTCGAGTGCGACCGATCAGCGAAAGCAGGCCCAGGGTCTGGAGTCGGGTACCCTCGCCGCCGCGCCGACGGACACCAAGACCTTCGTCGACGACATCAACAAGGCGCTGTACGCCTCGAAGGTCGTCGCCTATGCGCAGGGGTTCGACCAGATCGCCGCAGGCAGCGCGGAGTACGGCTGGGATGTCGCACCCGGTGATCTCGCGACCATCTGGCGCGGCGGCTGCATCATCCGGGCCAAGTTCCTCAACCGCATCCGCGATGCCTATGCCGAGAACCCCGAGCTGCCCAGTCTGCTCCTCGCGCCCTACTTCCGTAAGGCCGTCGAGGACGCGGTGGACAGCTGGCGGCGCGTGGTCGCCACCGCCACCACGATGGGCATCCCGGTCCCGGCGTTCGCGTCGTCGCTCGCCTACTACGACGCGCTGCGCAGCGAGCGTCTGCCGGCCGCCCTCACGCAGGGTCTGCGTGACTTCTTCGGCGCGCACACCTATCAGCGCGTCGACAAGCCCGGCACCTTCCACACCCTGTGGAGCGGCGACCGGTCCGAAGTGACGGCCTGAGAGGAGCTCCGGCTACACCGTGCGATTCCTGGAAGGCCATGCGCCCGATCACGACCTGACCTACGACGATCTGTTCATCGTCCCGAACCGATCGGATGTGGCGTCCCGGTTCGACGTGGACATGTCGACCGACGACGGCAGTGGCACCACGATCCCGATCGTGGCGGCCAACATGACCGCCGTCGCCGGAAAACGCATGGCCGAGACGGTGGCTCGCCGCGGCGGGCTCGTCGTGTTGCCGCAGGACCTGCCGATCCCGGCGGTTGCGGCGTCGATCGACCACGTCAAGTCCCGCCACCTGGTGGCCGACACGCCGGTGACCCTGACTCCCGAGAGTTCGGTCTCCGACGCGCTGGCATTGATCCCGAAACGGGCCCACGGCGCGGCCGTCGTCATCGAGGACGGGCGGCCGATCGGCGTGGTCACCGAGAAACGCTGCCACGACGTCGACCGATTCGCGCGCGTCCGTGACGTGCTCGACCCGGACATCGTCACCCTGCCCGTCGAGACGGCCCCGCGCGAGGTCTTCGACGCGCTCGGGGACATGCACCTCGGGCTGGCGGTGCTCGTCGACACCGATGGGCGACTGGCCGGCGTCCTGACCCGGCTGGGCGCCCTGCGCCACGGGATCTACCGGCCCAACGTCGACGACGCGGGGCGTCTGCGCATCGCCGCGGCGGTCGGGATCAACGGCGATGTGGTCGGCAAGGCCAAGGCGCTGGCCGCGGCGGGTGCCGACCTGCTCGTCATCGACACCGCCCATGGCCACCAGGAGAAGATGCTCACCGCGTTGGAGGCGGTCGCCGCAGCCGACCCGGGCGTGCCGATCGCGGCGGGGAACGTGGTCTCCGCCCAGGGTGCGGCCGACCTGATCGACGCCGGTGCCTCCATCGTGAAGGTGGGGGTCGGGCCCGGTGCCATGTGCACCACCCGCATGATGACCGGCGTCGGGCGTCCCCAGTTCTCGGCCGTCGCCGAGTGCGCCGAGGTCGCGCGGACCCGCGGTGCCCATGTGTGGGCCGACGGCGGTGTCCGGCACCCACGCGATGTCGCGCTGGCCATTGCCGCGGGCGCATCCAACGTGATGATCGGGTCGTGGTTCGCCGGAACCTACGAGTCCCCGGGTGACCTGCAGCAAGACGCGGGTGGCCTGTACAAGGTGAGCTTCGGGATGGCGTCCAAACGCGCCGTCGCCGCCCGGTCGGCGACCGACGGCGCCTACGACCGCGCCCGCAAATCGCTGTTCGAGGAAGGGATCTCGACCTCACGGATCCGGCTCGACCCGGAGCGCCCATCCGTGGAGGATCTCATCGACCACATCTGTTCGGGGGTTCGCAGCACCGCCACCTACACTGGCGCCCGCTCGCTGCGGGAGATGCACGAGAAGGTTGTGCTGGGGGTGCAGTCGGCGGCCGGTTTCGCCGAAGGGCGTCCGCTCCCGGGCGGGTGGTGACGATTGGAGATCCTCCTCTTCGTCGCCAGTCTCGTCGGCTTCGTCGCATTGACCCTGGGCACGGCGTTGTTCGTCGCGGCGGAGTTCTCGCTGACCGCCCTCGAGCGCTCGACGATCTCCGACGACGTCGAGACCCGCGACGATCGTCGGTCACGGCTGGTACAGCGTGCGCACAGCACACTGTCGTTCCAACTGTCCGGCGCGCAGCTGGGCATCACGATCACCACCCTGATCACCGGCTACATCGCCGAACCCGTGCTGGCCCGGATCTTCACGCCGGCGCTGACCGGTCTCGGGGTGAGCGATTCGGTGGCCGGAGGTGTGTCATTGGCACTCGCCCTGATCATCGCCACGTCATTGTCGATGGTCCTCGGCGAGCTGATCCCGAAGAACCTCGCCATCGCCAAGCCGCTGGCCGTCGCGCGCGCCACCGCCGGCCCGATGACACTGTTCTCCGCGATGTTCCGCTGGGCGATCGACGGCCTCAACGGATCGGCCAACTGGGTGGTGCGACGACTGGGGATCGAACCGGCCGAGGAGCTGCGGTCGGCTCGCTCCCCTCAGGAACTGGTGTCGCTGGTGCGCAACTCGGCACGGCAGGGATCGCTCGACGCGGGTACGGCGGCGCTGGTCGACCGGTCGCTGAAGTTCGGTGAACTGACCGCCGAGGATCTGATGACGCCGCGGGTAACGGTCGAATGTCTCGACCTCGACGACTCCATCCGCGACCTCGTGATGGCGTCATCGCGCACCGGCCACTCGCGGTTCCCGGTCGTGATCGACGGCGACCTCGACGACCTGGTCGGCGTGGTCCACATCAAACAGGCCTTCACCATCGCCCCCGAGCATGCCGCGCAGACAACGGTGTCCTCCATCGCCCGGGGTGTGCCGCGTGTGCCCGCGAGCCTGGACGGCGATGCCCTGATGGAACGCATCCGCGCCGACGGGATGGAACTGTGCGTGGTCATCGACGAGTACGGCGGTGCCGCCGGAATCGTCACCACCGAAGATCTGATCGAGGAGATCCTCGGTGACGTCACCGACGAGCACGACCAGGAGCGCGCCGACGTCGCGGCGGACGGCGACGGCTTCCTGTGCTCGGGGTTGTTGCGGATCGACGAGGTCGCCGACGCGACCGGGTACCGCGCGCCCGAAGGTTCCTATGACACTCTCGGCGGACTCGTGATGTTCTCTTTGGGGCGCATTCCGGAGGTCGGCGACGTCGTCGACCTGCCGATCCGTACCCCTGTCACCGAGTCCGACGACGAGGACGAGGACGAATCCCTGCCCGGCAGCGACAGATCCTGGCGCGCGACCGTGACACAGATGGACGGGCGTCGTATCGATGTCGTCGCGCTCCATCCCATCCACGACACCGACGAGTGACAGAGGAGAAGACCGTGCCCACCGTGACCGACTCCCGGTCGGACCCAGTTCGGAGTTGCCGGACCGATGGGTGACGTCTGGGCGGTGCTCCTCACCGTCGTACTTCTCGGCGGCAACGCGTTCTTCGTCGGCGCCGAGTTCTCCCTCATCTCCGCGCGCCGCGATCGTCTCGAAGCGCTGGAGGAATTGGGCAAGACCCGTGCCCGGACGGTGATCCGCGCGAGCGAACAGCTGTCGCTGATGCTGGCCGGCGCCCAGCTGGGCATCACGATCTGCTCGATTCTGCTGGGACGGGTAGGCGAACCGGCGGTGGCCCACCTGATCGAACACCCCCTGCACCTGGCGCACGTGCCCGATGCGCTGCTGCATCCGATCTCGTTCACCATCGCCCTGTCGCTGGTCGTCGTCCTGCACATCCTGATCGGCGAGATGGTCCCGAAGAACATCGCGCTGGCCGGGCCGGAGACCATGGCGATGCTCCTGGTCCCCGCTCACCTGATGTTCATCCGGCTCGTTCGTCCGCTCATCGCGTTCTACAACTGGTTGGCCAACTTCGCCTTGCGGCTGATGCGCGTGGAGCCGAAGGACGAGCTCGCGTCGAGCGTTTCGCCCGGAGAGCTCGCGCAGATGATCGTGGAGTCGAAGCAGGAAGGCCTCATCGACGCGGAGGAGCACGAGCGTCTCACCCGCGCGCTGCAGTCGGTCACCCGGACGGTTCGCGAGGTGATGATCCCCCTCGACACGTTGCGCAGCGTTTCGGTCGACGTCGACGAGACCACCGGACGCACCGGCCCGACGTTGGGGTCGGTCGAACGGGCGGTCAGCGACACCGGGTTCTCCCGCTTCCCGGTCCGCGGCCCCGACGGCACATTCACCGGGTACCTCCACCTGAAGGATGTCCTCGACGAGATCCTCGACGAGACGGCCGGACCCGGCACGGTCATCGGGATCGACAAGATCCGCCCGTTGCCGGTCATCGCGTCGGCCACACCACTCGACGAGGCCACGGCGGCGTTGCGCCGCACGAGCGCTCATCTCGGTGCGGTGGTCGACGACAGTGGCCGCACGATCGGCGTCGTCGCGTTGGCGGACCTGGTGGAGGAGTTCGTCGGCAACGTGCGCGACGAGACCCATCGGGTGTGACGTGACCGTGCCCGCCATCACCGACATGGTCCTGCAGCGCACCGAGTGGCAACATCGGCGCGACCGGCACCGTGCCCGGGTGGACGATCTGATCGGCCCGTACCTGAAGGAACGTCGACGCGGGCGAAAGCACCCGGTCATCGACTTCCTCTTCACCTACTACGCCTCACGCCCGGCGCACGTGCTCCGCTGGCACCCCGGCCCCGGCGTCGTGCTCGAGGAGGGCGAGGACTATCTCCGGCTCCGCGGGTATCAGCGGGTCGCCGACGGTGTGCGGGTGGATCCCGCCTACGTCGCAACCCGGGTGGGGGCACTTGCCGCCACCGAAGCCCTGCTGCGGGCCACCGCCTCACGCACCGCCCGGCTCGGGTGTTTCGGTCTGCACGAGTGGGCGATGGTCTACCGGACCAGCGACATCCGCCACGACCTCCCGCTGCGCCTCGGATCCGCGGGCACCGACGCCGTCGTCGACGAGATGCCGTTGCGCTGTACCCATTTCGATGCTTTCCGGTTCTTCACACCGGCCGCGCGGCCGCGCAACGAGACCGAACTGAGCCGCGAGCGGCAACGCTCCGACGAACAGCCGGGCTGCCTGCACGCCACGATGGATCTGTACCGGGCGTGCTTCACTCTCGCGCCGCTGATCGAGTCGGACCTCACCCTGGACTGTTTCGAGCTCGCGCTTCGCGCCCGTGAGCTCGACATGCGCGCGAGCCCCTACGATCTGCGGTCTCTCGGCTACGAGCCGGTACCGATCGAGACGGCCGCCGGTCGTGCACAGTACGTCCGCGAGCAATCGGCCATCGCCGCCGACGGCGAATCATTGCGGTCCGCCGTCGCCGAGAGGTGCACGCAACTACTGGAACAGGTTCGCCGGGATGCCCGCGAACAGCCGATTACCGGCGAGTAGCATGGATGCGTCGATTCACCCTGGAGAGAGGCTGTCATGTCTGACCGGACCACCGTCAACGGGCTGCAGGTCGCTACCGTCCTGTACGACTTCATCAACAACGAGGCGCTGCCCGGCACCGGTGTAGACCAGGACAGCTTCTGGGCGGGTGCCGCCTCGGTGATCGCCGACCTCTCGCCGCGCAACCGTGAACTGCTCGGGGTCCGCGACGAGCTGCAGGCCACGATCGATCAGTGGCACAAGGACAACCCGGAATTCGACTTCGCCGCGTACAAGAAGTTCCTCGGCGACATCGGATACCTCGTCGAGCCGCCGGCCGATTTCCAGATCGCCACCGACAACGTCGACCGTGAGATCGCCGAAACCGCCGGACCGCAGCTCGTCGTGCCGGTCCTCAACGCCCGGTTCGCGCTGAACGCGTCCAATGCCCGCTGGGGGTCGCTGTACGACGCGCTGTACGGAACCGACGTCATCCCGGAGACCGACGGCGCCGAGAAGGGCTCCTCGTACAACACCGTCCGCGGCGACAAGGTCGTCGCCTACGCCAAGGACTTCCTCGATCGGGCCGTCCCGCTCGAACAGTGCAGCTACACCGACGTCACCGCGTTCGCGGTGGTGGATGCGGCGTTGCAGGTCACCCTCGCCGACGGCAAGACCTCGACTCTGGCCGACCCGTCCGCGTTCGCCGGCTACCGCGGTGAACCGTCCGCTCCGACGTCGATCCTGTTGCGCCACAACGGCCTCTACCTCGACATCGAGATCGACCCGGAGTCGCCGATCGGCAAGACCGACCCGGCAGGCATCAAGGACGTCGTGATGGAGTCCGCGATCACCACCATCATGGACTTCGAGGATTCGGTTGCCGCGGTCGACGCCGACGACAAGGTGCTCGGCTACCGGAACTGGCTGGGCCTCAACAAGGGTGACCTCGCCGAAGAGGTCAGCAAGGGCGGCAAGAGCTTCACCCGCACCCTCAACGACAACCGCGACTACACCGCACCCGACGGTTCCGGTTTCGACCTGCACGGTCGCTCGCTGCTGTTCGTCCGCAACGTCGGTCACCTGATGACCAACCCGGCCGTCCTCGACGCCGACGGCAACGAGGTGCCCGAGGGCATCCTCGATGCACTGTTCACCTCCCTCGCCGCCATCCACGGTCTGTCCACCGAGGGCGGGGTGCAGAACTCGCGGACCGGCTCGATCTACATCGTCAAGCCCAAGATGCACGGCCCGGACGAGGTCGCGTTCACCGTCGAACTCTTCGGTCGCGTCGAGAAGGTGCTCGGGCTGCCCGAGAACACCCTGAAGGTCGGCATCATGGACGAGGAACGCCGCACCACGGTGAACCTGAAGGCCTGCATCAAGGCCGCCGAGAACCGCGTGGTGTTCATCAACACCGGCTTCCTCGACCGCACCGGCGACGAGATCCACACCTCCATGGAAGCCGGCGCGATGATCCGCAAGGGCGAGATGAAGCAGCAGAAGTGGATCGCCGCCTACGAGGACTTCAACGTCGACACCGGACTGGCCGCCGGTCTGCAGCACAAGGCACAGATCGGCAAGGGTATGTGGGCGATGACGGATCTGATGGCCGACATGGTCGAGCAGAAGATCGGACAGCCGAAGGCCGGGGCCACCACCGCGTGGGTCCCGTCGCCCACCGCCGCCACCCTGCACGCGATGCACTATCACCTGGTCGACGTGTTCGAGCGCCAGAACGAGATCGCCAAGCGGGACCCCGCGAACGTCGACGACATCCTGACCATCCCGCTCGCACCGAAGACCGACTGGTCCGACGAGGAGAAGCAGCAGGAACTCGACAACAACTGCCAGTCCATCCTCGGCTACGTGGTGCGCTGGATCGATCACGGCGTCGGCTGCTCCAAGGTGCCCGACATCCACGACGTCGCGCTGATGGAGGACCGCGCCACCCTGCGCATCTCCAGTCAGCTGCTCGCCAACTGGATCCACCACGGGATCGTCAGCGCCGACGACGTGGTCGCCGCCCTGGAGCGGATGGCTCCGGTGGTGGACCGGCAGAACGCCGATGACCCGACCTACCGGCCGATGGCACCCGACTTCGACGGCAACATCGCGTTCCAGGCCGCCAAGGCGTTGATCCTGGAGGGCACCACCCAGCCCAGCGGCTACACCGAGCCGATCCTGCACCGCAAGCGTCGCGAGTTCAAGGCCGCCAACGCCTGAAACCTCGGCGGAGAAACGCACTCGGATCGTCCGGCCCACCGCCACCCCGCTGTCGGCACGACCGATGTCGGCTATCGTCATCATCTGTCGCCCCGGTCACATACACGGTCATCCGGACCGGGGTGCCAGACGTTGAACGACGCAAGAGCGGGAAGGCGGGGGGTTGGCACACCATCGGAGTACCGACGGCCGCGGGTCGGTGCGTGGTCGCGGCGTCAGTCGAGGTCTGGTCGGTTCCCTCCTGGCGATCGTTCTCGTCGCAGCGGTCGTCGTGGTGTGGGTGCAGCTCGGTGATCGAATCGATCGTCAGGGTGAGCAGGCCGCGGCGAACTGTGTGGAGGGCACGGCGACCGTCCCCATCGTCGCCGACCCCGACATCGCCGACGCGCTGGGAACCATTGCCGAGGCCTATGCCGAGACCGGGCCCGTCGTGCGCGACCACTGTGTGGTCGTCGAAGTGCGACCCGGTGACGCCAAGGTGACCCTCGACGGGCTCGCCGGTACCTGGGATCCCGCGGCGCTCGGTGCCCGGCCGGCCGCCTGGGTTCCACAATCGTCGATCTGGGCCGCCGACCTCGTGTCCGCCCGTCCCGACGTCGTCGACGGCCAACCTCCGTCGCTGGTCAGCTCGCCGGTGGTGTTGGCGACCGCGCCGCGATTGGCCGAGGCATTCGACGATGATCTCGAGTGGCAGCAACTTCCCACACTGCAGCAACGGGACGCCGCGCTCGGCGCCTTCGGCCTGGGCAGCTGGGGCTCGATCCGTCTCGCGATGCCGGTCGGCGCACAATCCGACGCCACAGCGCTGGCAGCCCAGGCAGTCGCCATGCAGGTCACCCGCACGATGGGGCCGCTCACCGAACAGGACGCCGACTCACCGCGCGTCTCCTCCAGCATCGAGGCGATGCAGTCCGGCGCTCCGCAATCGCCCGACGGTACGCCCGTGGGCGCTGCGCGTACCATCGCCGACGCCGCCGATCCGGCGGAATCACCGATCCATGCGGTCGCCATCACCGAGCAGGCGCTCTATCAGCTCACCCGGACCGACACCACCCCGCGGCTCGCCGAGGTGATCCCCGGCGGCCCGACACCGATCGCCGACTATCCGATCATCCGACTCACCGGCGACGACGTCGCCGTCGAACAGACCGACGCGGTCGCGGACTTCTTCGAGTTCGTCCGTCAGCCCGAGCACCTCGCCGGTCTGACCGCGCTCGGGTTCCGAGGCGACGCGCCGCTGCCGGAGCCGACCGAGACGGTGGGATTCCCCACCACCGAGGACCCGATGCCCCAACCGGAGACGGCCGCGACGGTCACGATCAACCGCCTCGTCTACGGGCCCGACAGCGGCCCGCCCTCGGCGGGCTGACGACCGCGTCAGCTGCTGAACGCCTCGATCGGCGGGCAGCTGCACATCAGGTTCCGATCGCCGAACGCCTGATCGATGCGGCGCACCGCCGGCCAGATCTTCGCCCGACCACCCGCAGACGGCAGACCCAGCGGATAGACCGCCACCTCGCGCGAGTACGGATGCTCCCACTCACCGACCAACGCCTCGGCGGTGTGCGGCGCCCCTCGCAACGGGTTGTCGTCGGCGGGCCACTCCCCTGCTCCGACGCGATCGATCTCACCGCGGATGGCGATCATCGCATCGCAGAAGGCGTCGAGTTCGTCGAGGTTCTCGCTCTCGGTGGGCTCCACCATCAGGGTTCCCGCGACCGGGAAGCTCATCGTCGGGGCGTGAAAACCGTAGTCTGCCAGCCGCTTTGCCACATCGTCCACGGTCACACCGGTGGCCTTGGTCAGCGGCCGCAGATCGAGGATGCACTCGTGGGCGACCAAACCGTTCTCTCCGGCGTAGAGCACCGGGTAGCTGTCTTCGAGACGGCGGGCGATGTAGTTGGCCGACGCGATGGCGGTCAGCGTCGCGCGCCGCAGTCCGGCGGCCCCCATCATCGCGATGTAGGCGTAGGTGATCGGCAGGATCGACGCCGATCCGTAGGGCGCCGCGGAGATCGTAGCCTCGTCCGACATGTCGGCATCGAGCGGATGCCCGGGTAGATATTTCGCGAGATGGGCACGCACCGCCACCGGACCAACACCCGGCCCGCCACCACCATGCGGTATGCAGAAGGTCTTGTGCAGGTTCAGGTGGCTCACGTCCCCACCGAAACGGCCGGGACGTGCGACCCCGACCAGAGCGTTGAGGTTGGCGCCGTCGACGTACACCTGTCCCCCGGCGTCGTGCACGGCCGCACAGATCTCCTCGATGTCGTGCTCGAAGACACCGTGCGTGGACGGATAGGTGATCATGATGGCCGCCAACGCGTCCCGATGCTTGTCGATCTTGGCGCGCAGGTCGTCGACGTCGACGTCACCGTTCTCGCGGCAACCGACGACCACCACCCGCATGCCCGCCATGACCGCGGAGGCCGCGTTCGTGCCGTGCGCGCTCGACGGGATCAGGCACACGTCACGGGCCTCGTCGCCCCGGCCGAGGTGATATCGACGAATGGCCAGCAGTCCGGCGAACTCGCCCTGGGACCCGGCGTTCGGTTGCACACTCACCCGGTCGTAGCCGGTGATCGCGACCAGCCAGTCCTCCAGAGTGGAGATCAACTCGCGAATCCCGACCGTGTCGGCGGACGGCGCGAACGGATGCAGTCGCGCGAAACCGGGCCACGTGATGGGCTCCATCTCCGCGGTCGCGTTCAGCTTCATGGTGCACGACCCGAGGGGGATCATGCTGCGGTCGAGAGCGATGTCCTTGTCGGAGAGGCTGCGCAGGTACCGCAGCATCGCGGTCTCGGTGCGATACCTGTTGAACGCCGGGTGCGTGAGAAACTCGCTGCGCCGGGTCTCGATCGGCTGCGAGAACGCATGCTGCCGAACGCCTTCCGCGCTGAACGCACGGAGCACCGCGTCGATGTCCGCGGGTGTTGTGGTCTCGTCGCACGCGATACCGATGGTGTCCGCGTCGATGCGCCGGAGGTTGACGTTCTCGCGTTTGGCGTGCGAGATCACGGTGTCGGCCTGACCGGGGGCGCGCACCACGATCGTGTCGAAGAACGACGAGTACGCGATCTGGAACCCGGCCACGGTCAGACTGTCCGCGAGGTGCGCGGCACGTTCGTGCACGCGTCGAGCAATGGCCCGCAATCCGTCCGCGCCGTGATAGGAGGCGTACATCGCGGCCACCACCGCGAGCAGGACCTGGGCGGTACAGATGTTGCTGGTGGCCTTCTCCCGGCGGATGTGCTGTTCGCGGGTCTGGAGGGCAAGTCGATAGGCCAGGTTGCCGTCCACATCTTTGGACACACCGACGAGGCGGCCCGGGAGCTGGCGCGCGTGCGCCGAATGGACCGACAGGTAGCCGGCGTGCGGGCCGCCGAAGCCCATCGGCACACCGAATCGTTGAGTGGTGCCGAAGCACACGTCGGCGCCGAGCTCACCGGGTGGCGTGATCAATGTCAACGCCAGCAGGTCGGCGCCCACAGCGACCAGGGCGCCGCGCTCGTGGGCGGCGTCGATGACGGGGCCGACGTCGAGAATCCTCCCGGACGCGCCAGGGGTCTGCATGATCACCCCGTAGAAGTCGCCGTCGGGCAGTCCGCATCCCGGCATCCCGGGATGCAGTGACGCCTCGACGATCTCGATGCCGAGCGGTTCGGCGCGGGTGTCGAGTACTGCACGGGTCTGCGGGAAGAGATCGGCGTCGACGACGAGCCGGGGTGAGCGTGACTTACCGGCGCGACGCATGAGCGTCATGGATTCGGCGGCGGCGGTCGCCTCGTCGAGCATCGAAGCGTTGGCCACCTCCATCGCGGTCAGGTCCGCGACCATGGTCTGGAAGTTCAGCAGCGCTTCGAGGCGTCCCTGGCTGATCTCCGGCTGATACGGGGTGTATGCGGTGTACCAGGCCGGGTTCTCCAGCACGTTGCGCAGGATCACCGGCGGTGTGTACGTGTCGTAATAGCCGAGGCCGATCATCGATGTCGCGACCTCGTTGCGTGCCGCGAGTTCTGCCAGACGCTCATGGACGAGGTGTTCGTCGAGCGCGGGGGGCAGCGCATCGAGCCCGTTGGCATCGGCGTCGTCGGCGATGACCGCCGGGACGACCCGTTCGGCGAGTTCATCGAGGGACGAGACTCCGATCGCGGCCAGGATGCGTTCGGTCTCGTCGACGTCGGGCCCGACATGTCGGTCGACGAAGGCTGCCGGATCGGATGCGGGAGTGGCGGGCATGGACAGGTCAACCTCTCGGCGGTCTGCGGCCCTCCCCCTCTGTCATGTCCGGAATCCGAGTACGGACTCGTGGACGCCTGAGAGATTCGGCCATCCCGGGTGGGCTGACCTTTCACCGTGGGCGGAACCGGGCTCGCCCGATTCTCTTTCCAGAGACGCCGTCAACATCACGGTCCTGGGTGCCTGAGAGTTTGACGAGGAGGTGTTGCTCCTTCGGCGGCCACTCGCGATCAGTGGCTCTCTCCCGCGACGCAGCGACGCCGGTCCAGTATACGTCGAGGAGGCGAGAGCGCAGTTCAGGCCACGCGCGGAGCGCTGGGGTTGCTAGCCGGTGCGACGGGTCCGGCTCTTGCGCCGCGCCGCCAGCTCATCTTCAGGCGCGGCTTCGGTGACGCCGCCGTCGGCGCGCTCCCCGGGGAAATCGGCGATGGTGCCTGTGAGTTCGCGCATCGCACCGCTCACCGCGATACCGAAGACGCCCTGTCCACCCTGCAGCAGGTCGACGACTTCCTCGGCGGAGGTGCACTCGTACACCGTGGTGCCGTCGGAGAACAGGGTGATGCGCGCAAGATCCTCGACACCACGCTGGCGCAGGTGATCGACTGCCACGCGGATGTTCTGCAGCGAGATCCCGGTGTCCAGCAGCCGCTTCACGATCTTGAGGACGAGGATGTCCTTGAACGAGTACAGCCGCTGACTGCCCGAACCGGCGGCGCTACGGATGGAGGGCACCACCAGTGACGTCCGGGCCCAGTAGTCGAGCTGCCGGTAGGTGATCCCGGCGATCTGGCAGGCACTCGGCACCCGGTAGCCGACCAACTCGTCAGGCACGGTGTCGTTCGGGAACAGACCCGGCGCGATGTCGTCAAGGCTGCCCTGGGTCGCGGTGCCGGTCGGCGGCGCGGTCACACCGTCGGCGTGCCCATCACCGTCGGGTGACGTCACTTCGTCGTCGAACGGCTGATCGCCCACTGCAGACTCCCTCGCAACGCCAGGATCGACTCGACAGACATCACACCTCGAGGCCTGGCCTCGAGGACTGCTTCAACAGTACGCGCCTGAAAGACGATCATCCTCTGTCCCCGCTCAAATCGGGCGACGTGTCGACGGTATGCGGGGCGCGAGCACCGAATCAACGCGACGCGCCCGACAAACCTCAACCTCAACTTGAGATCGAGCGAATGGTGACCAGTCGGTGGCCGTTCCGTGATCTGGGTCGATCGTCCACTGACTGCTCGACCGTCTCAGGCGCCGCCGCTGGCCTTGAAGTCGTCGGGGGACACGTTGTCGAGGAACTCCTTGAACTTCTCGACCTCATCCTCTTTGGTCTCCGGCGACGCGCCGTCGTCGGAATCCTCATCGGGGATCAACAGGCCCGCCTCGGTGAGGACATCCTCGTCGGCGATGATCGGCACCCCGGCGCGCATGGCCACGGCGATCGAATCCGACGGGCGCGCGGACACGCGCAGGTCGTCGGCGAAGATCATCTCCGCGTAGAAGGTGCCCTCCTGCATGTCGACGATCCGCACCTCGCGCAGCGTCTTGCCGAAGTCGGTGATCAGATTGACGATCAGATCATGCGTGAGCGGCCGCGGCGGTTCGATGCCCTTCTGTTGCAACGCAATCGACGCCGCCTCGCTCTGTCCGATCCAAATGGGCAGATACCGCTCGCCCTCGACTTCGCGCAGCAGCAGTACCGGCTGGCTCTGGGGCGGCTCGACCCGAATGCCCACGACTCGCATCTCGCCCATCTCGCACCCGCTTCCTCATGATCGCCGGACGATTGACTCCTCGGCCCACTCGAGGGGCACCTCGAGACGCTCCGATCACTGAACACGACGCTACACCGCAATGAGGTGGGGCGGCGGGCGGTGAACGTCGATCAGTCGAGCACGTCGCGGACCGCAGCCTTGACGAGCTGGGTGTGCAACGTGACCGACAGGGCGGCGATCTCGCGGACGAGTTCCTCGGCGCGGTCCCGCGCTCCGGTCCCCTTGCCCTTGGCAATCGGACTGGCGATCTGCGCCACGAGACCCGCCTCGCGGTCCGCAGAAACCTTGAACGCCCGCAGATGCCGCGTCTCCACGCCGTAGTTCGCCAACGCCGCAGCCGCCTCGACCAGCCGGACGGCATCCTCGTCGAAGAAGCCACCGGGGCCGGTGGCCAGGAGTCCGGCACGCTGCAGTTCGGTGACGAACGCGGCGTCGACACCGGTCCTCTCGATGAGCGTCTCCCGTGAGACGCGACCGCCGCGAGATCCGAAATCGGTGGCCGGGGCAACGGCGCCGCGGGCAGACGAGATCAACCGCGTGCCGCCGGCGCCGGAGCCGCCCTCACCACTGTCGATGGCCTCGAGCTGCTCCTTGATGACCTTGAGCGGCAGGTACCGATCACGCTGTGCGGTCAGCACGAAACGCAACCGATCTACGTCGGTCGAACTGAACCTACGGTATCCGGATGGCGCGCGCTCGGGAGTGATCAGACCCTCGGACTCGAGGAACCGGATCTTGGAGATCGTCACATCCGGGAAATCCTCGCGCAGAAGGGCGAGCACCGAGCCGATGGACATCGACCCCTCGCCGCGCTGACCTGCCGACGACGCCGTCACGGGTCAGGAGCCGGTTTGGCCGTCGCGCGGTCCGCTGAGGAACACCAGGCGGAACTTGCCGATCTGGACCTCGTCGCCGTTGCTCAGCTGCGCGGTGTCCACGGGCTCGCGGTTGACGTAGGTGCCGTTCAGGCTGCCCACGTCGACCACCTGGAACTCGTTGTCACCGAGGCGGAATTCGGCATGCCGACGGCTGACCGTCACGTCGTCGAGGAAGATGTCGCTGTCGGGGTGCCGACCGGCCGATGTCGTCGGCTGGTCGAGCAGGAATCGTGACCCGGCGTTGGGACCGCGCTTGACGACAAGCAACGCCGTGCCGGGCGAGAGCCTCTCGACCCCGGTGTCGGCGGGCTCACTCGAGGTGCTCGCTCCGGAGTCGAGTTCTGAGATGAACTCCTCCCGGAAAACCGATGTCGTCTCCACCGGTGCCTCGAGATCCTTGTCGTTTTCGCTCACCACTTCTCCTTCGTCTGTTTCGGTGACGCCGAGAGTCTCGACACCACCAACACCCTGTCGACCCGGGCGAGCGCGCAGGTCATGCGCCCCACTCGCCGCCGATGCCGATCGTCGTCCACTGGCTCGGGGAGCCGGTCCGTCTGTCGCATCGCGTGACCGACCGGATCTGCTGTGAGTAACCGTACCGTGTCGCGGCCTCCACACGGGTGATCGAGTCGATCGGGACACCGATGATCTTAGTCGCAGTGTCTCCGCGCTCGATCCGTGCCGGACACAGTGCCCGGCACTGACGTCGGCGATCAGCCGTCGATCACCGCACGGTAGCCGTCGGCGTCGAGCGTCTCCGCCAGCGCCGCGTCGAGCGCCGCCTCGTCGGCGACGTTGATCACGACCAGCCACCCGGCACCGTACGGGTCGGAGTTCACCAGTTCCGGCGTCGTCTCGAGATCCCCGTTGACCTCGGCGACGGTGCCCTCGAGCGGCCCGTAGATGTCCGAGACGCTCTTGGTCGACTCGACCTCGGCGAAGGACTCACCGTTCTCCACCGCGTCGTCCACGGTCGGCAGCTGGACGAACACCACGTCGCCGAGCGCGTCCTGGGCGAAGTCGGTGATTCCCACCCGCACGCTGGTCGGCCCGGTCCGTTCCACCCATTCGTGTTCGGGGGTATAGCGCAGGCCTGCGGGAACATTGGTTTCGGTCACGGTCGAACCTTTCTGGTCTGTTGCACCGTCTGCTCTGCGGTGTCGGTGGAGCGCTGGGTCGGTCGAGAATGCGGGATCGGCGACGTATCCGGGAGTTCAGGGTACGTTGCCGGGACGTCGTTGCGGCGGCATCTGCCGCAGCACGAGAACGGTCTGGTAGGCGTACAGCACGAAGGACCACAGGTAGAGTCCGACGCCCCAGATCATGAACGCCCAGCCGATCGGGTAGCAGATGGTGCCGATGATCGAATCCAACTGTCCGGCAAGGAGCCACGGGAACGCACTCATCAACGCGAAGGTGGCGGCCTTGCCGATGTAGAGCACCGGCAGCGCCATCAGTCCCCGTGACCGCAGCAGCGGCGCTGTGGCGAACAGAGCCAGATCGCGCCCGATGATCACCGCGATCAGCCACCAGGGCACAAACTCTCGGATGCCGAAGGCGATCGGGATGATGACGATGTAGAGCCGGTCGGCCGCCGGATCCAGCAGCGCACCGATCCGCGACGACTGATCGAGCCATCGGGCGATCTTGCCGTCGGCCCAGTCGGAGAAACCCGAGAACATCAGGATGGCGAACGCCCACCCGTCGGCTTCTTCGACCAGCAGTAACCACAGGAAGACCGGGATGAGCGCCAACCGAAGCATGCTCAGCGCGTTCGGCACGGTCAGCCACCGATCGCTCTCGGCGGTCACCGACTCGTCGTGACCCACGTCCTCGCTCGGACCACCCGGCCCGCCGGCGGTCACCGGAAGATACCGATGATGCCCTGCAGGGTCTTCGCGCCGCCCGACGCGAAGAGGTTGTCGTGGACCATGTAGGTCCACGTCGTCGTCGAACGGTGCAGATCCGCCGTACCGAGGTCCACCCCGTCGGCGGTGATCGTCGCCTCCCGGAAGGTGGTGCGCGCGTTCTCGACCGCGTCGGTGGGCAGGGTCGCGAACTCGTCGAGGATCAGCTTGTGGAACTCGTCGAGTGGGCTCTCCTTGCCGAGCGACCGGAGATGGATACTGGCCCGGGCATCGGACACGAATGCGAGGTGATCCGCCCAGGCGCGGTCGAGGTGATACAGCATGATCTCCCGCGCGGCCTGCGCCAGCACGACTCGGTCGACGGGTTCGACCGGTGCGGCCGGACTCGAGTCGACTGCCGGGGCACCCTCGACCGACTCGCGTTCCGATGCGCCCTCACCGGGGTCTGCCTCGGTCTCGTCCGCGTCGGTCGATTCGCCGGCAAGTGACTCGGTTTCGCCGATGAGCTGCGCGTATCGCTGCGGCTCCTTCTCGGCGAGTTCGTCGAGCGCGATGTCGGTGGTCAGGACCTCCATCCGGCGCGAGACGACGATGTCGCGCTGCTGGTTGACCAGTGTGTTGTAGCGCCAGGTGTTGGCATGCAGCTCGAGCATCACACCCTCGGCGACCCGCTGGGCCTGCTCGATCAGGTCGATGCCCTTGGCCCCCATGGACCCGTCGTCGGACTGCGACACGGGATCACGCTTGAACGCCAGGTTCTTGGTGACGACCGGATCTTCGAGGCTGGAGAAGAACACCGACCGACCGGGGTCGCCCTGCCGTCCGGCGCGGCCACGCAGCTGGCTGTCGAGGCGCTGGGTGTCGTGCCGGCCGGTACCGATCACGCAGAGTCCGCCGAGCTCGACGACTTCTGCCCGCGCCTCCTCGTCGTCGGCGGAGCCGCCCAACCGGATGTCGGTGCCGCGGCCGGCCATCTGCGTGGAAACCGTCACCGCGCCGCGCGCGCCGGCCTCCGCGATGATCTTCGCCTCCTCGGCGTCGTTCTTGGCGTTGAGGACCACGGTCGAGACCCCGGCCTTGTCGAGGAAGTAGGCCAGCTCCTCCGACTCGGCGACGTCGTGGGTGCCGATCAGGATCGGTTGTCCGGTCTCGTGCACCTCCTGCACATATCCGACGATCGCCTCGACCTTGTTCGCCTTCGTGTCGTAGACGCGGTCCGGCTCATCGACACGAATGTTCTCCGTGTTGGGCGGGATCTGCGAGACCAGCAGCTCGTAGAACTGCCGGAACTGTTCGCCCGCGGCCAGCGCGGTGCCGGTCATTCCGCACACCGTCGGGTAGCGACTGATCAGCGCCTGGACCGTGATGGTGTCGATCACCTCGCCCGAGTCGGTCTGGCTGAGACCTTCCTTGATCTCCACGGCCGCCTGCACGCCGTCGGGCCAGCGCTGCAGCTGCGCGACTCGTCCGCGCGACGCATTGATGAGGTGCACCCCGCCGTCCCGGACGATGTAATGGATGTCGCGTTCGAGCAGGTAGTGCGCGTGCATCGCGATGTTGACGTGCACCAGCGTGGTACCGACGTGTTCCTCGTCGTAGAGGTTGATGCCGCCGAGTTCTTCCTCGACGAACGCGGCCCCTTCGTCGGTGAGGGTGACGTTGCGGCCTTCGGCGTCGACGTCGTAGTGCTTGTTCTTCATCCGCGCCACCACGTCGTGGATGGCCTGATCCGGCACCTCGGCCTCGGTGGATCCGGCGAGCACCAAGGGCACCAGCGCCTCGTCCACCAACACGGAGTCCGCTTCGTCGATGATCGCGACGTCGGGCTTCGGCGAGACCAGGTCGACCGGTGACAGCGCGAGCTGATCACGCAGGACGTCGAAGCCGATCTCGTTGACGGACCCGTAGGTGATGTCGGCGGCGTATGCCGCCTTCCGCTCGTCGTGATCGGAGTTCTCCGACACGGCCCGTGCGACCAGACCGAAGGCGGCGAACAACGGCGCCATCCACTCCGCGTCGCGGGTCGCGAGGTAGTCGTTGACCGAGATCACGTGCACCCGGTGTCCCTCGAGCACGTGGCCGATGGCCGCGATCGCCCCGGCCAGGGTCTTACCCTCACCGGTGGCCATCTCGACGACGTCGTTCTCGAGTAACCGCAACGCGCCCTGCAACTGGACGTCGAACGGCCGCATGTCCAGCGTGCGGTCGGCGGCCTCACGGACCAGGGCGAGGAACTTGGCGCGATCATCGCGGTCCGTCCCGATGTCCAGCTTCTGCGCCTCAGAGGCAAAGGCGTCGTCCTCGAGTTCCGCGGCCCAGGTCGTGTGGGCGTCCGCGTCCTTGATCAGGGCGACGGATTTGGACTGATTGCGCGACGACTGGGAACCCAGAAGGCGCCACATCCTGTTGCTCAGTTTTCCCACCGAAAACACTTCTCCTGACTCGTGCCTGTCGGGCGTGGACCACCGCCACGGCGCCGCTGCGACAATGGGGTGACGCCACGACGAACCACCACGGGCGCCCCGAGGTCGCCGTCCACGGTACGCGCCGTGCACCGGGGCACCGTCGAAGGCACCTCGTCCCCGCCCGTTCGATCGGCTGACGCGACCGTCTCGATCTCCCGACGGGCGCGATCAGCCGTACCGCGATCAGCCGTAGAAGGCCGCACGGCGAACCGTGCGGTTGGGTACCGTTGGCTCATGCCTTGCACTGGTGCGCAGACGGTGGCGACACAGGATGATCGTCACTTATCGCATCGCGCCGCAGAGCGCGGAAATCGACAAGTCACGGCGCCGAAAGGACTCGGTTCGCTCCGATCGGTTCTGCTGGCGGTGGCGTTCCTCGCCCTCGTCGCCCCCGTGGTCGGCACGGGTGCCGCGACGGCCGCACCGGTGCCGGTGCCGCCCGCGCCGCTCCGCCCTGCTCCGGTCCCGCCGATATTGCCCGACGACCCCTACACGCTGCTCGCCGGTCATTCCTATTCGTCGGTCGGCGTGATCGGCGGCGCCATCCCCGGCGGAGGCCCGCTCACCGTGGACTTCGCCCGAGGTGAACGTCGCGTCGGCCTCGACGCCGGATGCAACCAACACGCCGGCACCGTGACGGTGAAAGGCGACCAACTCCGCATCGACCGCCTGGCGTCGACGATGATGGCGTGTCCGGCGCCGCGGTCCGAGGCCGATGGGTGGCTGACACGATTCACGTCGGTGCCGTTGACCTGGCGTGTGCTGGGTCCCGTCCTGGCGCTGTCCAGTCCCGTACAGACGGTCGTTCTCGTCGAACAGCAGCCGTCGACCCGCTGACCACGAGAGGCCTCGATGTCATCGTCGCACCCTGCCGTGGTGACCGTGACCGGTGCCGCCGGCCACATCGGCTACGCGGCCCTGTTCCGGATCGCCGCCGGCGCGATGCTCGGTCACGAGCGCCCCGTCCACCTGCGCCTCCTGGAACTGCCACATGCCGTGTCCGCGGCCGCCGGAACGGCGATGGAACTCGACGACGGCGCGTTCGAGCAATTGCTGTCGGTGGACATCTACGACGACCCACGCGCGGCCTTTGACGGCACCGACTTCGCCCTGCTGATCGGGTCCCGGCCGCGCAGCAAGGGGATGGAACGCGCGGATCTGCTGCAGGCCAACGCCGCGATCTTCGCAGAGCAGGGTGCGATCCTCAACGACGTTGCCGCAGAGGACCTCCGCGTGATCGTGGTGGGCAATCCCGCGAACACCAACGCGGCCATCGCGTCGGCGCACGCACCGGACATCCCGGCGGAGCGGTTCACCGCACTCACCCGCCTCGACCACAATCGGGCGATCGCGCAGCTGGCGCACCGCGCCGGGTGTGTGGCGCGGGAGATCAGCCGGGTCACGGTGTGGGGCAACCACTCTCCCACCCAATACCCGGACATCTTCCATGCCCGGGTCGCGGGTCGGTCCGGAGCCGAACTGGCCACGGACCGCACGTGGCTCGAGGACGACTTCATCCCCACCGTCGCGAAACGCGGCACCGCGATCATCGAGACCCGTGGCGCGTCATCGGCCGCGTCGGCTGCCAGCGCCACCATCGACCA
The DNA here is from genome assembly GCF_036350415.1 of Gordonia sesuvii. Taxonomy (NCBI): domain Bacteria; kingdom Bacillati; phylum Actinomycetota; class Actinomycetes; order Mycobacteriales; family Gordoniaceae; genus Gordonia; species Gordonia sesuvii. Next base: position 9,839 of record NZ_JAZDUF010000002.1, on the reverse strand, counting down.
CGTGCACGACTGGGTCCTGGGCACACCTGCCGACGACTGGACGTCGGCGGCTCTGCCGTCACCCGGTGTCTACGGTGTGCCGGAAGGTCTGGTGTGCTCGTTCCCGGTGCGTGCGGTGGCCGGGCGGTGGGAGATAGTCGAGGGTCTCGACATCAACGACTTCTCGCGAGCCCGTATCGACGCGTCGGTGGCCGAACTGGCGGGTGAGATCGCCGCGGTCGGGGATCTGTTGCCGGCCTGAGGCCGAATGGGGTGTCGCTCTCGGGTCTTCGGTCCGGCGTGCGCTCCGGCGCCGTATCCTCTCCCCATGGCGAAGAAGTCGACAGATGGCAAGGCTGCGAAGAAGATCCCGAACAACGTCTACGAGGCCGAACTCTTTCGACTACAGACGGAACTGGTGAAACTGCAGGAGTGGGTCCGGGCCACCGGTTCTCGGGTCGTCGTCATCTTCGAGGGCCGCGACGCCGCCGGCAAGGGCGGCACCATCAAACGGATCAGCGAATACCTCAGCCCACGCGTCACACGCATCGCGGCGTTGCCGGCGCCGACGGACCGCGAACGGGGTCAGTGGTACTACCAGCGCTACGTCGCCCATCTCCCGGCGCCCGGCGAGATCGTCCTCTTCGACCGTTCCTGGTACAACCGCGCCGGTGTCGAGAAGGTCATGGGATTCTGCACGCCGGAGGAGCACACCCGGTTCCTGCGCCAGACACCGATCTTCGAGCAGATGCTGATCGACGACGGAATCCTGTTGCGCAAGTACTGGTTCTCCGTGTCCGACGACGAGCAGCTCAAACGTTTCCGCTCCCGGCTCGACGACCCGGTGCGGCAGTGGAAGCTCAGCCCGATGGATCTCGAGGCCGTCTACCGATGGGAGGACTACTCCCGGGCCAAGGACGAGATGATGGTGCACACCGACACCGCGCTGAGCCCGTGGTACGTGGTGGAGTCCGACGTCAAGAAGCATGCCCGCCTCAACATGATCTCCCACCTGCTGTCGACCATCGACTACGAGGACGTGCCGCGGCCCAAGGTCGATCTGCCGAAGAAACCGATCGACTCCGGCAATTACCGGCGACCGCCGCGGTCGCTGTCGAAGTACGTCCCCGACCACGTCGCCGACCTCCTCGGCGGTGATCACTGACAGAGCGTGCATGCGGCGCGCCGACGGTGGGTAACATCCCATGAGTGCCAGTGCCCGGTGTCCCCACCGCTCTCCGTGACCGATTTCGCAACCGGCGCGGCGACGACGAGATCATCTACCTCATCTCCCCGGCCGGATTCCCCAACTACGGCGACGAACTGATCGCCCGCGCATGGCTGCGTGAGCTGGCTGTCCGTCGTCCGCGGGCGATGGTCGTCCTCGACTGTCACAGCCCCGGCCAGGCCGGTCTCCTGTTGCGTGACCTGCACCCACGCGCAGTGTTCGTCGACACCCTCTGGCAACTGACCCACTACGCGTCTGACCGGGAACGCACCGACGGCCCCGATCCCGACACGCCATGGACCTGGGTCGCCGACGCCGCCACGCGTTTCGGACCGGCGCCGCGGCTCGCCGAGGGCGTCGACGTGTTCCGACGGGCGACCTCGGTGCACATCCTCGGCGGCGGATACCTCAACGCCGTCTGGCCTCAGCATGTCTCGCTGGTGGCCGCGGTCGCCGAACTCACCCGTGCCACCGGGGTCCCGGCCTACGCCACCGGGCAGGGGCTGCTTCCGCTGGTGGGCGAACCCGCGTGGTCGGTCCTGCGCAAGGGCATCGAGGACTTCGCGGTCTTCGACTGTCGCGACGCCGCGTCCGCCGCGGCGCTGGCCGGCGCCGGGTCGGGTCGACACACCGGCGACGACGCCTGGCTGGGCCTCGACGATCCCGAAGTCGTCCGCAGACCCGAGCTCGAGCAGACACCGGGGCGATTGAGCTCCGGCGGGACCGCGGCAGGTGTGACCTTGTGCGTCCAAGGCGATCTCGCCGACGAGTTCAGCGCGCGGGGCCAGACCGGACTCGATGCACTCACCGAGTTCATCCGGGCCACCCTCGACGCCTGGGAGGTGCCGGGGGATGCGATCACCGTCATCGAGGGAATTCCGGGCCGCGACCGCGAAGTGCCACTGAGACTCGGGGAACGACTCAAAGGAGCACGGACGATCCCCTTCCTCGGGGTGTGGCGCAACGGCCTGCCGGTCGGCTTCGGCGACACCTGGATCAGCACCCGATTCCATCCGCATCTCGTCGCGGCCGCAGCCGGCGACTCCGGCGTCGCCGTGATCCCGCGGCCCGACTACTACGCCACCAAACACGGGTCGCTCACCGCCAGCGGATCCCGGTGGACGGTGGTCGACGACCCCGAGGTGATCCCGGAACGTCCACGCGCCGGCGGTTTCGACGGGGCAGCCCGACGACGTGCCGTGTCCACCAAGCGGGCACTGGCCGATGAGTTGTATCCCCGATGAGTTGTATCCCCGCTGATTTGAATCCCCGACACCCGTGACCGACTCGACGATGTGGATCGGATTCGCCGAACTGGACTATCTGCTCGGCGACGTCCACTCACTCAAACACAAGCGATCGATCGTCCGACCGATCATCGCGGAGATCCGACGCCGATTCTCGGTGTCCACGGCCGAGGTCGGACACCTCGACGCCCACCGCCGCACCGTCATCGGTGTCAGCGTCGTCGCCGCCGACCGCTCGCATGTCGTCGACGTGCTCGACGCGGTCGAACGGTTCGCGGGCGGACGCCCCGAGGTCGAGCTCCTGGCGGTGCGGCGACGCGTGTTCTCGTCGTCGGACTTCTAGTCGAACTCGAGGATGCCCGCCGCACGGGCCGCGTCGCCGTAGGCCACCGCCAGGGAATCGACGGTCTCGTGCGCGTTGAGTCCGCTCGGGTTGGGGACCACCCACACCTCGGCGCCGTCCCACCGCTCCTCCTGACGACCGACGACGGCCCGCGGTATCTCGAACGCCGACCGGTACGCGGTGATCCCGGCGACGGCGACCACCCGTGGGCCGATATCGGCGACACGCGCACGCAGTTGCGTACCACCGGCACGAAGCTCGTCAGCCGACAGCTCTGCGGCCGTCGCCGTCGCCCGCGCGACGACGTTGGTGATGCCGACACCGCTGCGACACAACATGTCACGATCGTCGTCGGACATCCCCGCGGAGGCGTCGATCAATCGCTCGACGATGCCTGCCCGATGCAGCGCGGGATAGAACCGGTTGCCGGGGCGTGCGAAATGAGCGCCGACCGCGGCGGTCCACAGGCCGGGGTTGATGCCGACGAACAGCAATCGACAATCGTCGCCGATGAGATCGGGGACCTCGACACCGCGATACTCCAGCAGTTGTTCACGCCGCACGCCCGTCACCTCTCTCACGAACTGCTCGACCGGCGTCCCGGTTCACGGAATCGGACACGGCGCCAGCGTAGTCCGAACAAATGGACATCCGCGGGCGACCCACGCCGATCAGGTCTAAACTCTCGCTGGTGGCTCGGCTCGCATACACGGTCCTGGGCGGACTCGGCGCGCAGATCGATTCCGAGCCCGCCGAACTCGGCACGCGCAAGCAGCGTGCGGTGCTCGCTCAGCTGATCCTCGCGGCCGGCGCCCAAGTCAGCGTCGATCGCCTGATCGAAGGCATCTGGGGAGCGAGTGCACCCGACCGCGCCGAGGTCTCGGTGCAGGCGTACATCTCGGGCCTGCGCAAAGCTCTGGAACCCGGCCGCAAACCACGAGCCCCGTCATCCGTACTCGTCACCCGGGGCGCCGGGTACGCACTGGTCGCCGACGACGATCAGGTGGACGCGCGCAGGCTCACTCGTGTGATCGCCGACGCCCACGCGCAACACCGCCGCGGCGACTCCGCCGAAGCCGCTGTGCAGTTGCGGGCCGCGTTGGACGGATATCGCCCACTGCTGCCGGAGTTCGAGGGCCTGGCCTTTCGCGACGAGGCCGCGGCCCTGCTGGACCGCACGATCGGCGAAGCCCTCGAGTTCTCGTACGAGGTGCGTCTCGCGCTGGGCGAGCATCGGGCCCTCGTGCCCGAGCTGGAGCAGGCCGTTCGCCGCTCACCGCTCGACGAGGGCCTCTGGGTGCTCCTCGCCACCGCGCGATACCGACTGGGACGCCAGTCCGATGCGCTTGCGGCGATCGCCGACGCCCGGAAGATTCTCGCCGACGAGATCGGCGTGGATCCTGGTCCGCGCCTTCGGGATCTGGAACGCGACATCCTCGACCACGCACCCGACCTGGTGCTGCCCGACGCCACCGGACGGGTACCGCGCCTGGTCGGTCCGAGCGATCACGTCACCGCCCCGCCAACCGTCCCGGATGCCCTCGCCCAGGCGCCCGGGGGCGAGCGCACGACGATCACCGGCTCCGCGACCGCCGATGCCCGATCGCCCGAGGACGCGGCCGGGGCAGACATCGGCTCTCTGATCGGACGAACCGACGAGCTGTCGGTCCTGCACCGCGCGGTCCTCGCGTCGCTGCAGGGGCCTGGCGGCGTGGTCATCGTCGAGGGGGACCCCGGCGCGGGCAAGAGCGCCCTCATCGAGGAAGCCGCCCGCCGTGCGGCCGCCGCGGCCGACCTAAAGGTGTTGTGGGGGCGGTGCGTCGAGGATGCAGCCGCCCCGTCGATGTGGCCGTGGGTGCAGATCCTGGGAACCGTTCTGCCGGATCTGGCCCCGGAGGACCGGACCGCCCTCCTCGACAACGACCTCGGGCGCCTGGTCACCCACGACACCACCGTCATTCCACCACCCCGTGAGATGCCGGATGCGACAGCACGTTTCCGGTTCTACGATCAGGCCGCGAACATTCTCGCCGGGGTGGCCGAACGACATCTGCTGATCATCGTCCTCGATGATGTGCAATGGGCCGACAGCGCATCACTGGAGTTGTTCGCGCACATGGCCGCACGGCGCACGCCCGGGGTGACGTTCTTCGCGTCGCTGCGGACGCGGACCCGGCGGTTGGCGGTCGGCAACGCGTTGGCCACGGTGTCCCGGCTACCCGAGCACCGCAGGATCGAGGTCGGCCCCCTCACCGACGACGACATCTCGGCCATGGTCCGCCGCGAGACCGGGGACTGGCCGACCCCCGGCACGGTCGCGTCGATCTCCCACCGCACGCGCGGCAACGCGTTCTTCGTGCGGGAATTGGCCCGTATCCTGGCCGACCGCGGGTCCATCGACGACCGTTCGGTTCCGGCCGGGGTGCGTGACGTCGTCCGTGAACGGCTCGGTCCGCTGCCGCCGGCGACGGTGGAACTACTCGAGTTGGCGGCGCTGATCGGCAGCCGGGTCGACCTCAGCTTGCTCGCCGCGGCGGCCGGACGGCCGATCGACGAGACCCTCGAGGCACTCGAACCCGCCGACGCCGCGGGTTTGATCGGCGCCGAACCGGACGACCCGTTCGCGTTCCGCTTCGACCACGACCTGATCCGTGAGGCGATCGCCGGGCGCATCTCCACCTCGCGAGCCTGTCGCCTCCATCTCGCCGTCGCCGATCAGTTGGAAGGCGATCCGACGGCCGGCGCGACCACCCAGCGCGCCACCCACCTCTTCTCGGCGGGCCCGCTGGCCGACCGCGCCCGAACCGCCCGTGCCCTCGTGGAAGCCGGCCGAATCGCCCTGCGTAGCTACAGCTTCGACACCGCAACCCGGTGGCTCGCCGATGCTGCCCGGTTGGCGCGCGGTATCGACGACCGCGACCTGGAATTGCAGGCGATCACCACGTTGATCGCCAGCGATGTGGCCCGCAACGGGTACTTCGCCGCCGATCGGGAGCTACTCCGCCGGGCACGGGAACTCGGCGAGGCCGATGCCGACGACGCGCTGCTCGCACGGCTCGACTACGCGAGATTCGCGGCACATTCACAGATCGCCGACATCCGTGGCGCGCATCGCCATGCCGACGAACTCGCGGCCCGGGCGAGACTGTCCGACAACCCCGTGGTGAAGCACCTCGGGATGCAGGCAACCGGGATCGACCTGTTCGACCGAGGTCACATCGGTCAGGCGCTCCGGGTGCTCGAGACCTATGCGCCGATCGACCGGGCAGTCAGTGGTCTCCAACTCGACCAGCTCATGATCGGACAGGGTTTCCGGGCGGTCGCAGCAACCCTGTCCGAGGGCCCAGCGGTCGGCCGCGAACTGTTCGAGCAGATCGACACCGGACCCGACGAACCGATGTCATACCTCGGAACAGCGATCTTCGCCGTCACCGGCGCCGCTCTCATCGGGGACGTGGACTGGGCCCGCGAGGTCGGTGAGCGCCTCGTGCGTTCGTCCGCGCACAACGCGCTGGAGTACCTGCGGACAGGCGGCGAACGAATGTACTGGTGGGCTCGGGCGGTCGGGGATTCGCCGGACGAGGCCCTCGACCACATCGAGCGTCTGCACGACCCACGCCAAGAGCAGCGCACCGGAATCGGCCTGTGGTGGGCGCTTTACGCCGAGGCCCTGGTCGCCGCCGGCCGATTCGAGGACGTCCCGGTGCTGCTCGAGCACGCACAGGTGTTCGCCGAACGAACGGGTCAACGCTATCCCGACGCCCATCGCCTTCTCGTCTGCGCCGAGTTCCAGCACGCCACGCAGCATCCCGCCACCACTGTCCGCGACACGTTGCGGGAGGCCCGGCGGGTGGCCGCACGGCAGGAGGCTCATGCGCTACGCGCCCGCATCGAGGCGTTCGCGACCGATCACGGGTATCCAGATCTCGCCCGCTGACCTGCGCGAATCGACTTGAGGTCGGGTCTCCAAATCGGTCCCAAGTACCTCTCAAGGGGTGCCGTCGAGAGTTGGTCTCATCCGGGACATCCGGACCCCGACCAGCCGACGACTTCGGCGCACAGCGATTGGAACCACTCGATGACCATTCAGACCACCCGTCCGGCCACCCACCCCGACTCCCCGGAAGGGCTCGAGGTCCGTCCGCAGACCTCGGTCCTCGCCGAACTCGCCGACCGCATCGCCGGCGACGTCCTCGGGCCCGGAGACCACGGGTATGACGAGGCCCGCACCGGTTTCAACCTGTTGGCCGACCACCGTCCCGCCGTGATCGCCGTTCCCGCGAACCGCCACGACGTGATCGAGGTGGTCCGGTTCGCCGCGGACGAGGGGCTTCGTGTCGCGATCCAGGCCACCGGGCACGGTCCGGGTTCGGCCGCCGACGGCGCGTTGCTGATCAACACCTCGAAGATGACCGACGTGAGCGTCGACCCGGCAGCCCGCACCGCCACCGTCGCGGCCGGTGCCAAGTGGGCGCCGGTACTCGCACAAGCCCAGGAGCACGGGCTGGCCCCGTTGCTCGGGTCCACCACCGACGTCGGCGTCGTCGGATACACGCTCGGCGGCGGATTCGGGTGGCTGGGACGCAAGTACGGATTGTCGTCGGACGCCGTCCGCTCCTTCGACATCGTCACGCCGGACGGCAACCCGCTCCGGGTCAGCGCGACGAGTCATCCGGACATCTTCTGGGCGTTGCGCGGCGGTGGCAGTGGCAGTCTCGGCGTGATCACCGATGTCGTGATCGACCTCTTCCCCGTCAGCACCGTCTACGCCGGCAATCTGTTCTACTCGGCCGAGGACGCACCGGAGGTGCTGCGGCGGTTCGCCGAGTGGGCGCCGCAGCAGTCCGAGGACCTGACGTCGGCGGTGACGGTGATGAACTTCCCACCGCTCGACATCGTCCCGGAACCCTTCCGCGGCAAGACCTTCACACTGGTCCGCGGCTGCTGGTCCGGAGACGTCGCCGACGGTGCCCGGGTGATCGACGAGTGGCGGCAGTGGAAGACCCCGGAGGTCGATCTGTGGGCGGAGATGCCGTTCGCAGCGGCCGACGCGATCAGCATGGACCCGACCGATCCGCTACCGGCGATGGTCACCACCGAGTGGCTCGACGAGCTGCCCGACGCCGCGATCGACATCGTGGTCGACCGGGTCCGACCCAAGCCGGGAACCCTTCCGCTGGTGCTGTTCGCCGAAATCCGGCACGCCGGCGGTGCGGTGGCGCGCGGGGCCGCGACGTCCCCCAACGATCGCGGGCGCGAAGGCACCTTCCTGCTCGAGCTGGCATCGATGGTGCCCGATCCGCACGTCGGACTCGCGGTGGAGTCCGCCTTGCGACTCACCCGCAAGGCCCTGGAGCCCTACGTGACCGGGGCCGCGTATCTGAACTTCGTCGAGTTCGACGAGAAGACCGCGCGGTCGGCGACGTCGTTCAGCGAAGACAACCACCGGCGACTCGTCGCCATCAAGGCGGCGCTCGACCCCGAGAACCGCTTCTGCCACGGGGTCGCGCTCCACTAGGTCGACCGACCCCGCTGCGGGAGGGCCCCGGCACACCCCGGCCGGGGCCCTCTGTGGCGCTTTGTCGATGGCACCCGAGTGGTGCGTACATTGGCGGTGTGACCACGCCCCGGCCTCCGCTGATCATCGTCGACGCCGCCAACGTCGTCGGATCGAAGCCCGACGGATGGTGGCGCGACCGGCACGGAGCCACGGAACGACTCCGAGACCGGTTGGTGGGACTCGCCGAAATCGGGTTACCGGGCATCCCGGGCCCGGTCGAGGTCGTCATGGTCGTCGAAGGGCAGGCGCGACACGTGGCACCGTCACCGACCGTGTCGACCGAACCGGCGCCACGATCCGGAGACGATCGCATCGTCGACTTGGTGTCCGAACACCGAGGTCGACAGATGACCGTGGTGACCGCCGATCGCGAGTTGCGGCGGCGGGTGGCCGATCTCGGCGCCGACGTCGTGGGACCGTCGGCACTACCCGATGCCAGGATGGGGACATGACCTCGAGCGAAGCCGACCTATCGACGATGACCGCCGCATACTTCGATCGGATCGGATACACCGGCCCGACGACTCCATCGCTCGACACACTGACCGGCCTCGTTGCCGCACACGTACGGCACATCCCGTTCGAGAACCTCGATCCGCTGACCGGCACCCCGGTGGCCGACCTCGATCGAGAGAGTCTGCACGACAAGTTGGTCGGCCGGCGGCGCGGCGGTTTCTGCTACGAACACAACGGTTTGTTCCGCCATGTCCTGCTGGACCTGGGGTTTGCCGTCGACCAGTTGGCCGGCCGTGTCGTGTGGATGAAGGAGCCCGGTCCGCTACCCGCGGAGACCCATCAACTCCTCTCGGTTCGCGTGCCCGGGCAGGACGGCAGCTGGCTCGTCGATGTCGGGTTCGGGGGCCAGACACCCACGGCTCCACTGCGTTTCGAGGTCGGAACCCAGCAGCCCACCGACCTCGAGCCGTTCCGGATCACGCTCTCCGACGACGGGCTCTTCCACGTCATGGAGTCCAAGGTCGGAGGGCGGTGGCAACCGCTGTACCTGTTCACCGATCGTGCGCGTCCCCCGGTCGACAGCGTTGTCGGGAGTTGGTTCGCCTCGACGAATCCGAGTGCACCATTTCCCAATGCGCTCATGGTCTGCCTGATCGTCGACGACACGCGGTGGAACCTCAACAATCGACACCTTGCCGTGTACCACGCCGACGGAACCCGCGAAAAGCGTGAACTCGCTTCTGCGGCTGAGGTTCTCGATCTGCTCGGAAGTCGTTTCGGCATAGATCTCGCAGGGATCGAGGGAATCGAGGAGCGCGTGGCACAGGTCGTGGATTCCTGACGGCCCACCGCCCCCTGAGGAGCCCGCCGAACGAAGTGAGTGGGGCGTTCCACCCGGCCCCTGAGCGGCCTATGAGGTTTGTTGTCAAGGGGGTGTTTTGCGGGTTGGGGCATGGGGTATTTGCCCGCGGGCGGTGTTTCGATGTGGCGTGCGGCGCGGGTTGTTCGGGGTGTTCGGTGGGTGGT